>JAAWDM010000051.1 GCA_022793795.1 Bacillota bacterium | reverse complement strand
CTTTCTTACAATCAGGCTTGAACAACTCTATTGTAATAGAAAGGGGTCTTTTTTGGTATAACCTTCGACGCGCACCCGCATAGCGGGTGGTTTTCTGTCTCCTCCACTTCGTTCCCTCGACTGGGCTTATAGCCCCATAATATAAAACCCCGCCGCAGACGGCAGGGTTCTAAAATATCGTTGATTTACGTTTCATGTTATGCTAAAATGGTGTCAAGAGGAAGCCGCTAAAAACGGCTGACCTATTGGTGATTTAGAAAACCGCCGCTAGTTCCCAGCTACAGGCGGTTTTTTCATTGTGATCGTAATCCTAAGTACCCCTTTAGAGTATGTAAGGGTTATTCTCATAACTAGACCTCTCTTATTACGCAATTTGGATTTTTCACCATATATGCAGTATTAACGGAAGGTCAACCGCTTTTGCTTCGTCCTCTTGACTTTTCTATTTTATCATGTAAATCGTCATGTTACAACATGTTTCACCCTGCCCTATTTGTACTTTTCCCAGTATCTAATGAACGCCTTGGCCAGAGCCTGTCCATAGGCTTTACACTCCTTATCCGTGTCAAACCCTTTTCTGTCGGTCTTGTTATCTACAAACCCGAACTCTACCAGAACCGGGATGCCAACGTTAGCATTGAGCCAGTAAAGGTCACTGGTGGTTTTGATGCCACGGCTGTTCTGTCCGATGCCTTTCAGTTCCTCCAGTATGTAGCCTGCCAGCACCTTCCCCAGCCGATTCTTTTCGCTAGGACCCTTCTTGACCCAGACCTCGGCTCCATCCCCGCCGCCGGCATTGAGGTGGCCGTCTATGCTGACCACCCGATAGCCTTTCTTACGGTACGTGGCCGTGTCTGCTGCGTGTTCTGACAGATTCCTACCGTTTCCATCTCTTTCAGGAAACGCCACCTTATATGTTCTATTAGAATGTTTTAGCAGATGCTCATAGCAGGCCCTCATCATCTTTTCGGCGATGTCTCGCTCCACAAAGGAGCCGGACACTGCGCCTGGGTCTCCTCCCTTGGGTCTGCTGCTTGTCCTGCCTTGACCATGGCCAAAGGATAGGTAAAATAGGATTGGTTTTTTAGTCATCTTCTACCTCCTTCCAGCCGTATACGCCCGGTTCATAGGTATTGGCGTCCATTTCAGATGTCCAGTGCTTCTCATTATGGGTTACCTTTGCACCCTTCGCATAGGCATCCGTGTGCGCCGGTTGGCTGCACCCAGGCTGGCCATTCTTCCAGGTATACTCTCTTCCAAACTGCTGCTACCTGGTTGGGGGGGATATAGGTTATCCCCTGCTGGGGCGTAAACCTCATAGAGGATGCTGTCATAGGCCCTTCTATCTCCAATACTGACGCTTTCACTCTGCTTCCAAGGTTTATACCAATTTACATTATCCTGCGCCACGGCTGCTGGAGCGGTGGGAAGAGTACCTGATAACAGGCTGGCCATTTCCTGCTGTTTACTCGTTAGCGTTACGCGTCACCTCCTGTTGGATTTCTGTAATGGTATCGTTTTTGATCTGCTCTACTAGGTCATCTGGGATGCCGTATGGATTTGATTGCTCCACATTATAGTTTTCATTCAGATAAAATCCCTGTTCTACATCATAGCAATACTCAAAAGGTTGTACATTTTCAGGGACATCTATGTTTTTATATGCATCAAAATTTTCAGAATAGTAGCATGTTCTATTTTCCAAAACGTATGGATAACCATTTTCAAGATAGGTAAGATTTGACTTACCATTATGTTCATCATTTCCAATATAGCAAATCGAATTATCATGTTTTAAAGTTACTATAACCATATTCCCTCCTAGTCTAAAGTAATTTCATTATCCGCTGTTTTTATCCCCACTACTTGCTTTCCATTTGCAGTAGTAAATCTTGGAATTTGTATCATAAGATAATGGTTTCCAGTAGAATAATCACCTAATTTATAAGTATTTGTCCTTGATTCAAGTAACATAGACGAATTGTAACTTGATGTCATAGAAAAAGCAGACATACTGTTTCTTAACTTATATGGTGAATTATCATTTACTATTTTCGTATTTCCATCATAACCGAAAATATAATAATATGAATATTTGATATAGGTTGTAATAAGCTTAATATCAGAATACACGAAACCTAATCCATGTAATGCACAAGAAGAAGCTGCGATGTCATAACCAACGGAAGAACTTATCTCCATTTTCTGATTACCTAACGTGATTAACTTATCATTTTCAGTTGATGAATCAACGGAAAACATAAATCCCACTTTGTTATTTCTATTGTTAGTACTATATTCTCCGCTAGGTATATAGTAGATTGGTTTTCCTGACATATTATACATAAATTGGAATCTTGTCCTGATATATGTTGGTGAAATAAATGTGTTTGGAAAACTTTTAACTTTAGAGTAACTCAATGCTAATGTATTGGTCGCTGGATAAGTAATATCTATTTTGTATAATCCACTTTCCGTCCCATCATATGTGATGATGTACTGATTTTCTCCACTGTCTCCTGTAACAAAGCGAAACGGAGAAAGTGTTCCATTAGTAGTAACCGTTTTAAATATAACTGGATCCTGCACAATTATTGCGTTACTACCTGGTTTAGCTATAATAGGAACCATTGCTAACGTATGCACATAAGAAGAACCACTTTTTGTATAGTATGAATAGATAAATGCTAATCTGTTAATGGTTGATGTACTTGCGCTACTATAAATCAATGCGGGGAAAGAACAATACCCCATTGACATTCTTCCGAAGGCTGTCCATGTTTGCACTGCTTTGGATGTCAAGGTAACAGTTGAACCTGATGTTACTACTTCAAACATTTGCGCACCATTTCTACACACCACAAGCACCCTATCTTGGGTTAATTCCTGAATGGTAGCATAGAAATACATCAGACCAGAGCTATCTGTATCATGTTCATCGAGTATTGTTTTATCTATACTGGCAGTTGCTAAACTTTTGAATGTATTTGAATTTGTTAGTTGAAAAAGAACAATAGACGCATTTCTTGTTCCGTTTCTTTTTACGCCAATGTAATTTTGACCATAAGTATCAACACCATATGGAATGATATTATTAAAATATTCTCCTGTTTCAAAAATATCAAAATCAACAGTAACAAAATCCCCTACATCTGAACCAGATATTAAACCTGCGTTTGAAATAGTCACAGAACCATTAGAAGTGTTTATTTCAACACCTTTTCCCCCTCCACTGCCTCTATTCACTACACTAACACTCATTTCTTCACCACCTTTATGATTATTGGAATATTCACCGTCGGTACATCACCAAAGGCCTTCATTGTGTTTGTTGTTGCACTGCCTACGATGTTAGCCATTGACCAAGCTGTAAGCTGGTCGACCGTGCAGGTGCTGTTAGGTTCTACACTGATGTCATAGGCTTCTGCCGGGTACTCCGTTTCAAAGGAATAGGTCTTTGCAGACTTATTCCATCTGCTGGCCAGGAGCGTTGCAGAAACCTTCACAGATTTTTGCCCCAGTTCTTCCAATCTCGATGGTAAGCCCTCTAAGAACGTCTTATGGCTATCCGAAAAATTATTGGCAGATAACCCCTTACCTGATTCCTTTTTTACAAACAAGGACTCTGCCTGGCTGATTGTCAGTTTTCCTGCCTCATTTATTACCACTTGGATTGCCGATGCGGCGCTGGTTTTGACCGCAAAATTCCAATCAATAGAATAGCCTGCCGTATCGGTCTGGGCCGGCACCCTTTCTCCATTCTCTAAATCGGTCTGGGCAATGATATACAGAATGTCTCCTTCCTCTGGGTCCTCCGCATAGATGCCCACCTGATATAGATTATAGCTTTGGGTCAGTCCAGCGTTGGACAAACTCACCGGAATGGTGGCTGTGGTTTCATCGGACAGAAATGCCGGTTTCAACTCCAAGTCCTGTTTTGGCTCCGTGACAGCGGTCTGCTTAAACAACTGGGTAGGGTTCACCCAGCCCCCGCCGCTTTTGGCGCCTTTTAATTTTAAAGGCAGTGATAGGGTCAGCAGCTTCTGATCCAGCATCAAGCCCTTTTCTGTTTTAATGGTATTGCTCCAAATTGCCATTATTCCATCACCTCCACATAATACGTTTTCATTAGGGAAACTGCGGCTCCACAGTAAGCGGCTGCATCGCCGCTATGTCTATCGTAGAGAGAAGACTCATACGTCAGATTACAAGGCTTAACTCTCTCCACATATCTATCCACTGTCCGAAGCAGCCCCAAAGCATCCCGGTTAGTGGTCTCTGCAGGAACCCGCACTTTGATGCGAAGAGCATAGTCAGCCGGCAAAAGTTCCACATGAAAATTCCCCTCACCGCAAAGGGTTGTCAAAGTATTCTTTAGAGTTCTCATGGTAAAAGGTCTCTGTTCAGCCATTTTGCTCAAAATTCCGCTGCGCCGCTCTTTCAGCGAGGAATCCTTGGGATGGCGGAGCTTCAAAATAGTTTCCCATCGCTTACAGCCATCCTCATCTAAAGTTTCGATGTACTGATTGTTCCAAAGCTTTTCCAGGGCCAGCCATAACTCCTTTGCTTGGGCCTGTTCTTTGTCTGTTAAGAACCGGAACTCGCGAAATGCTCGCAAAAATTCTGGCAAATATTCTATCAATTTTCTATCCATGAATCTCACCTACAATGGGAACCTGCCCTTCAGACAGAACATAGTTATGAGAAACACCGCATATGGATATGCTTGTCACGTCCTGTACCCCGGAAATATCCAGCAAAAGGCTTTCCAGCCGGCCCATCCGAACCACCAACCCGTCGGCTTCCTCCCAGTCCTTTCTCAGTTGTAAAAGATACTCTCCAACCGCTTGGGTAAAGAGGGGCTCCACCTCCTCCCAGGTATAGCCTTCCTTGTACTCTATCTGGCAGTTTATATCTATGGGCTGTTCCGACACAGTCTCCACCGTAACCACATGACCAATGGGTGCAATACCTGCTCCGCTGCCATCCTTGGTAGGATCTATGGCCTCCTGCACCTTAGCAACGACCTCTGCGCTGGCCTGACCATAATCTTCTCCCAAGATGACCAATTTTACCGTACCGCCGCCATTCCACACAGGATACACTTTGCAGCCAAAGACGGAGTCCATTTCATTGGTTCTCTCCTTATATTCAGCCCGATTACCGCCAAAAGCCGCCTCGTCGAAGGAATCAAAGTACCGCTTCCGCAGTTCCTCCACATCCTCATCGTCAGTTCCACTTTTGATAATGCCTGCCACCTCTATGTATTCCAAGCCATACACTTCCTCCATGGGAATCACCTGGTCGCCGGTGTTGTTTCCCATGACGCCCACCTCATCGCAAAGCAGGCTATAGTGACTGGAATCCAGCTTTTCCTGCAAAGTATAGTTCAGCTCGCCCACATTAAATTTAGCCCCTGCAGGAATCTCCACATTTTCCGGTTCCACCCGTACCTTTAGCGCCGCCGGCGTTCCTTTTCTGGGTGAAATCCCCCGCTCTGCTGCTCGCTTTGTCAGATAATAGTAACTGGCTGTGTCCGCAAAAGTTTCATCCAGTAAAATATCCATATCCACGTACATTTGGGCGTTTTCCATGGCGGTGGGCGCCACAGCGTCATAGATGACAGAGCCCTGACGTGTATCCATATTTTCCTCTACTGTGTCCAGCATTTCTTCCATAATCGCTTCATAGGTTCTTTCCTCAAACACCGATCTCCACCTCCTTTAGTTCTATATTCATTCCATCGTCACAGACAACGGTCAGAGACAGCCACAATTTTCCTTGCTGAAACGACTCTTTGGTAAAATCTACTGACGCAAACCTATCGTCTTCTAAAATTCCTTCCCGCAGTCTGTCCTTCACCTGGGCTCGGGCATCTGATGGCTGAGCGCCTATGAAATCAGCCATCAGACAGCCATATGTTTCGTCATAGATGGGATAGGCCTCGGCCTCTGTCATGATTCTTTTCAAAATCGCCTGTTTTCTGGCTTCCATCTGGTCAATCTTCCCGCCGATACAGTTTCCCTGAAAATTCAACCGGTAAGTTCTGTCCGCCAAGCCTTCCTCTTCAAAATCCCTTACCAATTCATCCTCTGGTTCATAACCACTGGCTTTTGGAATCATTTACTTCACCACCTTATCTATTACAAAATATCGCTGTCCCCCTGCTTGCCGTATCATGACCACCTGCTCCCCCTTTTTCAATCCGTTGTGAATCACCGCTTTTTCTCGCGACACCGTGTGACTGTGACCAATTCCGGATATACCGCTGGTAATGGTCACTGCCGTTTCATAGTCCCGAACCTGATTGGACAGAATCAAAAACTCTTCTGAAAGAATCAATTTCTGAGACACCTTAATCTTCAGAGGTTTCTCCCCTACCACCGTGCCAAAGATGACGTCGCTCGGTCTTTCAGCCCGGTAGGCTTCTACTGCCATCTGTTTAATCAACTGTGTCATATTAGTAGCTGCCATCAAAATCACCTCCGCATAGCTCCAAATCCATGGTATGCTGTCCATTATTAAACTCATGGGTCACCTTATCCACCAACAGATAGTTGGCGATCTGTATATCATAAATGGTCATCTGTACCGGCAGCAGGCAGCCTGCCCGTACCTTATCGGAGCCAAAAGCGCCGCTGATTTTCAAGGTTCTGGAAACCTTGTTATACAGTTTCAACAGAGTCTGGGCTTTCAGCTTGGCCTCCTGTGGATTGTCTATCTTTTCAAAATACTGTAAGATACCCCATTTTTCTATGGTTTTTAGATCGTTTTTCATGTAAGTCATCTGTGCCTTGGTCTTGTCATCCTGGTACACCAGTTTAATCTGGTTATAGACCTCATCATCAATGGACAGGGAATAGCTATAGTCCTGGGCCGTTTCTTCGTCTAAGAGAATATTGACTTTCCATGGCTCCCGCAACCGCAGCCTTCCATACTCATCGTACAGCGTATAGATTTTGCCGGTGCTAGACAGTGTGTCTGAAAGGCTGTTTTCCACAATATCAAATAATGTCATATCCTCTTCCACTCTGCTAAAAGGCTTCTTCGTGTTGTCCAGTTTCCCTGTCCGCAGGCCGAAATCCTTGGCAATCATCTGCACCAGTTGGGTGGTGGTCTTTGACTGATACGCATAGGTATCCTTGTTTTTAAAATACCGCAGCTGGTCATAGGCCACTACGTCCAGGGTTTCCTCCTTCTGTGGCGTCAGGGAAAAGATAAAACCCATAAAAAACTCTCTTCCGCTTATCTTCATCATGATTGCATCGCCATTATAGAGTTTTTTATTTTTATCCTGCAAAGTTGTAAAGGTCAGCTTTCCCGGCGCGTTTTTTCTCTCCCATGTGACCTTTAGCCCTTCCAGCACAGGTAGGCTATAGATCTTATCCTTGTGGACGGCCAGCAGGGACAGGTCGGTATCAGGAACCTTGACAGAAGAAATCTCATATTCCTGTACCTTTTGTTCCTTTTTTTCTGACTTCTTTTTCAAACCTTCCATCCTATCACCCCTTTGGAATCCTAATCTTTGTGCCTGGGAAAATCCAATGTCCCGAGGCGCTGGAGCCATAGCCGTGGTTTTTCGCTGCTTTTTCGATGACCGCCTTGTTTGCCTGGTAAAGAGTCTTCCACTGATTGCCGTTTCCCAAATACTTTTTTGCAATGGCCCACAAGGTATCTCCGCCTTTTATCACATATTCGGCAGGCGCTGGCTTTTTTTTGGCGCTGCCGTTTCCCGCGGCTTTACTCTTAGTCGCTTTCTTTCCATCCTTTTTTACCGTAAGTCTGGTAACGCCATATGCACGATGCTGCTTCAGTTCTACAGATACTTTGATATCCAGCCCTTCCTTGGCATCCTCTGTGACCGTATAATCTTCCAAGGTCGCCTGCATGGAGCTATCGAAGAGGCCCTTTCCCCTGGGATCCTGACGTAGAAGTCGCAATGTAAAAGGCTTCTTCTTTTCACGGAGCTTCTCAAGGTGGAGAAGGAAGTATTTCGGCTCTAAGAAATTGCCGTCTTTGTAGCAAGCGAAGGAATAAGGCTGGGCCGGCAGCAGAAGGTCAAAGCTGACTTCCGTCAGCTGACCTTTCTTAATCTGATTGACCTCTCCCTCATTGATGAGGTTTAAGGTCTTGTTGCCGCCCTTATACTTCCATTGTATCTTTTCTGGTGTTACTGGCATCAATACGGAATCCAGATATAGTTCATACATTTAATGCACCCCCTCTGCTGTGGAGTACAACTCCTCCTCCAGCTTTCCCTTTAAACTGGTAACGAAACCGTCCATATCCATCTCGGAGTTTATGGTATTATTGTTGGTCATATCGATTTTGATTTCTGTGACCGTGTACCGATTTAATGCTTTCTCTGCCGCATAGTCTCTCAAATACTTTAAATCCTCATTGGCGACGGCTAAATTATCGTTGATCTTGTCTGTATTTTCTGCGGTCTGCTTGGCAGCGCCCAAAAGCTCGTCCGAATTGCTGCCGGTGTAGCCAGCAATGTTATCATAGCCGGTCCCCAGGTTAGGATTGTATCCAGCGCTGTCGTCTCCAAACAGGGTGGAACCAAAGTTGTAGCCTTTGTCATAAGCCTTGCCATAATCCTTATATTGAAGATAATAATCTTCCTTATTAAGAAGTTCTACCTCTTCTTGATACTTTCCATTTTCAACACTTTTTGCCCAGTCATTGACATTGTCAATCCACCCGTTTACACCGCTGGCAAAATCTGTACCAAAGATGCCATCAATCGCCTCCGCCAGAGAACTGAGTAAGCCCAACGCCACCGTACAAAATCCAGCCAATAGGTGCGCTGCCGCACCCAGTGGGTCTCGGAAACAGTTGGCAAGCACATTTGCCAAATTGGCATAATAATTATATATGGTTACATATATTCCTATAAAAAAATTAGCCATTCCTATAAGTAAGTTTTGGATAAAAGCTACTGCTGCTGCTAAAGCGCCCACAATCATACCCGTGGCGCTTAAGGAAGAGCCAGTCACCTTATTGATGACAGCCACCACTGCATAGAATACGGCAATTAGCATCATGACGCCCATGATAATCCAAGTAATGGGCGATGCCATGAAGGCCGCATTTAACCCTTGTTGGGCTGTAGTTAGGGCTGTAGTGGCAATCTGCTGTATAGTCTTTCCCGAAGCTGCCACCATATCAAGAATTGAAGAGACACCTACCGCTGCATTATAGACCAGCAAAGCCGCTGCTACACCCAGTATAATCGGTTCTAATATACTCCAATTATCAGCTAAAAAACCTATGAGGCTTAGCATGGGCTCCACTACCTGGAATAGTCCGTTGCAGGCCCTCTCCCAAACCTGTGCCCAGGTCATTGGAGTAGCCTCAAAGCGACTGTTGATATCCTCCGTGGCTTGGAGCATAGCATTTTTCACCACATCTGAGGTAACTGCACCGGCAGCAGCTAATTGGTCAATCTGTTCCACCGGCGCTCCCATATAATCGGCAATGGTCTGCAATATGGACGGCGCTGCGCCAAAGAGGCTATGCAATTCTTCACTCTGCATGACGCCATCGCTTAATGCCTGTGCAAGCTGCTGGGAATTCTGTGCCATCTCCTGCTGACTGGCTCCGCAGATGGCAAATTCCTTATTGAGATTTTCAGCAAACTGAAGGATTTCCTCGTTGGAATGAAACACACCGCCTGCATCTATTCCTAGGTCGGAAATTACATCTACCTGGCTTAAATAGGAGGTTCCCGTTCGGTTGGCAGAAGCCATAATCTGGCTTTGCAACTGGTCGGTTTCTTTCTTACTGCCTGTCAGCATGTTGAGTCTAGTGGTACTTTGGGTGATCTGGTCAGAAAAATCCATAACACTTTTCACCTTTTCACAGACAGATTGAATACTTGCTATTTTTGCTTTTAACTCTCCATACTTCTTTTGGGCAGTTTCTACAATGGTTGGAAGTTTTTCGGCTTCCTTGACGGCCTCCTTTGTTCCGGCAGTCGCTTCCTCTGTGGCTGCAGCAACCTGATTTACATTGGCCTCAATACGCTGCAACTGGGAATTAAACATGCTGGACTGTCTTTCGGCATACCGAAAGACATCAAAATTAAGTCCGCCTTCCAATTTCCCATCGACTATAGACAAATACCCTGACATCCTCGAAAGTGCTGCGTTAACGTTTTGCAGGCTTGTAATACTACTGTTTTGCTCTAGAATAGATGCCATCATATTTAACGCCCCTTTCTCTTTGTTTTTTCTGCTTCCTTCCGCTCTCGTTCAGCCCGAACCTGAATGGAAGCCAGCACAAAGGCTTTTTCCCTTCGGCCCATCTGCATGTATGCAGAAGGAAGTATATGTAGTTCCTGGAGGCAATGATGTGCAAAAACTGCATCATAATCGCCTCCCTCTATTAGTTTTTTGCTTCATCCACGTCTTCCTGAAGTGATGTGAAGTCGTTAAAATCATTGATAAATTCGATGAATCTGTTATACTCGCCAGAGTTTGGAATCATCTCCTTAATCAGTTCCACATCGCTCCGCACGCCGTAAGAGTTTTGTAATTCTACGCTGTTGAGATTAGGGTATACCACCGAAGCACAGATTAACCTTGCTTTAAATTTAGACTGATTGACCTTGGTTCGGTACATGCCCGGCTTCCCTGGAATCTGCACATCGTAGGAACACTCCTCAATGATGTCGTCGTTCATGCTGGTGGTAATGGGTCTGATTTCCCAAAGAAGCGGTTTTCCATTTTCATCCACCAAACTTTTGGTAGCCGCATACTTGGTATTCTCTTCTTTTATCTGGTTTTGCTTCATAAACCGTGAAAAATCGCTCATATCTTTTCCTCCTTATCCTATGCCTTCTTATGCCATCATGCCGTCCAGCAAATTGAAGGTTTCCGGCATGCTGAAATCGTCAAAGGTGAAGTCAAAACTTTCATCCAGATACTCTCCGTCTGCATCAAACTTGGCCAGAATCAGATTATCAAAGTTGCAGTCGATGAGAATCACCGTCTGGCGACCTGCAGCAGAAGTTGGGTCTTCATTGGTAATCTGGATGTCGAAGTAGATGTCTTCGCCGGTCTCTTTATAGTGTTTGGCGATTTCTCTGAAGATGGAAGTATTGAAATGGAAAGTGGCGGAGCCGGTTCCCTTCCATCCTGTGGTCTTATTGCCCTTTCCAGGTCTTCCTAAAATTGGCACCTCTGATTTGGTTCTTTCAATTTTAGCCTCCAGATTGAGGGCCTGCATGAAATTGTATCGATTGTCCCCAATCTTAACGTAACATTCGGCCATTCCTGCCTGCATCGCGTCCTTGCCGCGCATTCTAATATTATTTGTAGCCATATCTTTCTCCTTCCTACATAACCCTTACTGTCATATACAATTTTTCCATTGCCCCAACTACAGTAATCTGCTGGGTCACAGCAATGGATTTTCTCTCTTCTCCGCCTGTAACCGTTACGTCAGAATCACTAAAATTCTCGATGGCGCGGATGTCCTGCAACAGTTTTCTGGATTTTACCAAGTCGCTCCACAGGCTGATTCTACCGCTTTCATCGTTAGGCACTCTGCCCAAATACTTGGTATTAAAGAGCACTGCATCATCGTTGGCAATCTGGTCGATGACGCGAATGGTCTGATTATCGCTGAACAGCTGACTTTTTTCTTCTGTAAAGGAAACAAAGGAGTTAATGTCCGCCAATACCCGAACCTCTGAACCCACTCTATGGAAAACATATTCTCCTGCTTTCATGGCGTCCATCAGCTGTGTCTGGGTATAATTGCAATCCAGTGTAAACTCGCCGTCATACTTTCGGTTGGTGTTGGATTCGCTCACTCCACAACCGGCGGATACGCCGCTCACCCAATAAACTGCTGCTGCCGGCGACCAATCGTTATCTAAAGCCTTATTCTTTACATTGATGACGCCCTCAAAATCTCCATGGCAGCCATAAGCTACCAACTGGAACTTGACGCCTACCTGCTGGCGCATACGTTTTACATAGTTGACGCACAAATTCTTTATATCCTCATCTGTGGTCACAATGCCCATGGTGTTAAAGCTATAGCTTTCCGCCAGATCCAGATACTCCTGATAGGCGCTGCCATCCACTGTTCCGTTGGCGCCGCCGGTGAGAGCAACCCCTGCGGTTGCTGCCAAATTCGCATCCTTTTTCCAGACGAAAAATCCATCGTCCTGTAATTCTGCTGCTGAAGATACGGTCTGGGTTCCGACTTTGTATGTACCCAGATAACCGGTTACATCGAACTTGGTCTCGTCGTCTACGTTTTTACTGATGATTACCTTTAAATCGTTTCCTCGGATGCCGCTGCATCTGGCCGTTGCAAAGTCGCAGGCTGCCTTGGCGCCGCTGTTGAGCCTGTACCCATAAAGAGTCTTGGCATACATGAACAGGTCTCTTAGTCCTTTCATCTTTTCATGGCCAAAATCATATCCAAAGATATCCAGCGCTTTCGTCTTGAAGTCGTCCGCCGTTATCTCAAAGATTTCACCGTCTGTTCCCCAGTCCAGTTCCAGCGGCATGGTCACATATCCTCTCTCGCTGAGCCGTGAGTCTGCATTGGCTGCTGATACAAAATTGATATAGGCTCCTGGCAATACCTTGTTCTGTGTTTCCCAAATTCCTCCGCCTAATGCCATATTATTTCACCTTCCTTTTCATAAATTTTTCTAATCTTTTCTGTGCTTCCAGGATGGAAATCTCCTCCTCATCCTCGATTAAAACATCTAGCATGTCTCTTCTGTTTTGGAACTGTGCAGATGTAAGCAATGCTTTTTTTGTATAAAGTTTCGCCGTCTCTGCTTCTTGTTTTCCCTTTTTCTTTTCCATAACATCATCCTTTCACTTCGGTTATCGTACCGCCAAAGACATCCATCTTAGGTTCTGCATCGGTCAGATAACGAAAATAGTCATAATTGACGGTAAAGTTCAGACCTTCATCGGTAAGTTGGGCTGTCATCTCGGTGCCCCGTAAAAGTTCTCCTTCTACTGCAAGCAGATGTAAGCAATCAAAGAGTCTTTCGCTGACTGCTGCATACTCCATTTGCTTCTCCGCTCCATCGGTTAAATACCGAATTAGAAACCGGCAGGTATGCCAGTATCTCTTTCCTCTGTAGGGTTTCATTGTCAGGTTGGTACAGCTAATTAAAAAACAGGGTTTCTGTTTATTCTCTTCTGCTGTGTCCACATATAGGCTGTATCCTTCTCCAAACTCCTGTAAAAGAGTTTCGCGGATTCCTTCCATGATACCTGCTATCATTTTACTCTCACCTCCTTTTTCTCTGGCTGCTGAAACCTCTGCTGCCGCGCCCTTCCATTCTTTGTCAGCGATATTTAATTATTTTAAACTATCCCGACAATGTTAGTTTAATATAATTATACGCATTTGTCAACACTATTTTTTAATTTTTTTAAACCTTTTTCTTTTGGTATATGTTTATTAAACTTACTGCGCATAAAAATAGGGCTACCATACAGATGACTAAATAGTCAATCGTACGATAGCCCCGGTTTTTTCTATTCTTTAACTTAAATCGCTGATTCTTGTAAGCGTCAAATAGCAGGCACGTTGCAAAACATCTATTAGAAATTTGTGGTGTTTTTTCTATCTCATGTAATCAGTTATAACACCGTTCCCGTTCCACGTAAACGTAGTAACCGACTTCATCTTCCTCACTGCAGAAACAATCCGCTGTAACCTTAATGGTTTCCGTAAAGCCGTTGCCATTTATAATTCTTACGTCACAGAGAGAATAATAATCCTTCTTTTCGTTGGCATTTTTCAGAGCAATCTCCAATCCCTTTTTTAATCTGCTTTTAGATATGGTGATACCCATGGCCTTTTTTGCATCTTTTATAATGGCGTCTAAATTGCTGTCGTTCACTTCATAATAGTTCCGCGAACTTAAAGCGATATATTGAAAATGCTGTTCTATTATATGATGGTACACCCCCCGCTCCAGGGTGCGGCCTTCCGTATCGTCATCTTCAATGACAATGGCATAAGCCAACTTATCGATTTCATCCTCATCGTCCTCATCATAGTCGCTGAAACCGCTAAAATTACCACCAAATGCGCTGCTGGCGGCAGCTGACAAACCTGTTTCCATATCTGTAACAAGAGATGAAAGGTCAGTGTAATCCACCTTTTTTACCATGTCCGACAGAGTGAATTTCGAACTGACTGAAAATCCAAAGTCAAATTCTGTCTGCTCCTCATCAGCTGAATAGTCGCTTTCCTTAATATCCTTGGTTTCATCATTGACAGCCTCATCGTAGTTTGCTGATTTTCCATCGGGATTGAGGGTAATAAAGCCATCCCCTTCCGGCCCGTCTTCAATGGGTTCCAGCTGAATGGGCGTATCTCCATCTTCCGTATTTGGTTCACTATCGTCCTTCCCGCATCCAAAACTGCAAAGAGCAAGGAGCAAAATCATGAAAGCTGCCATTACTTTTTTATGCAGATTTCCTTTCATCTTTTTATCTTTAGATATTTTTTTGATTTTCATCTTAAGTCTCCAACTTTTGTTTATTTTTCTCTGCGTGGGCGCCGGCGTGCGTCCCGATGGGTTTATTGTATCATACTTTCTTGTCTATTTTGTGAAAAAATCACTTCTTCTCGTCTGCGGCCTGTTTTCCCATGATCCATAATGCATCCGCAAGCCGATCCATGTCGCTTCTCTTATTGTATGGCCCTACGCTGACCCGAACCGCTCCCTGATTCCATGTACCAATGGTCTTATGTGCAAGGCCCGCACAATGGTAGCCACCGCGAACTGCAATGCCATATCGATCGCTTAGCATGGAAGTAATCTCCTCCCCATTATATCCGTCCACATTGAGCAAAGTAATTCCTGTCTTTCGGCTAGGCGCCGGACCATAGGTTTGTATAAACTCCATATTTTTTAGCTTCTCTTCCAGATAGCAGATCAATTCCTCTTCATACTGTCCAATGACATCCACCCCAATTCGCCGCACATAATCTGCCGCATACCCCAAACCGATAATACCTGGCGCATTGACTGTTCCTGCTTCAAACCCTTCAGGATAAGTCTTTGGCTGGATTCTGCTTTTCGATTCGGTTCCTGTACCTCCCATGAGCAGCGGTTCTATCTCCACGCTAGGCCCCACATAAAGTCCACCGGTACCTAACGGACCTAAAAGCCCCTTATGCCCGGGAAAAGCCAATAGGTCGATATGCATAGCCTCCACATCAATATCTACACATCCCACTGCTTGCGCCCCATCTACCATGTAAAGTATTCCTCTTTTTTTAGCCATCCTCCCGATTTCTTCTATAGGCATCTTCGTCCCCGTTACATTAGACGCGCCGGTGACTACGATAAGCCGAGTATTGGGCCTTACATATTTTTCAAAATCCATTGGAGAAACAAATCCCTCCGTGTCAGCCTGTATTATAGTCTGGCTGATACCCCTTTTTTCCAGCGCCTTCAGCGGTCGAAGCACTGAATTATGCTCCATGGAGGTGGTAATCACATGGTCGCCGTCTTGCAAAATTCCATAAAGTCCCATGTTAAGAGATTCGGTCGTATTCTTGGTAAAGATCACTCGATCTCCATGGTCTGTATGAAGAAGCTCCGCCACGCTTCGTCTGGCGCGGTATACAGCTTCCCCTGTTTTCAGGGACATGGCATGGCCAGAACGTCCCGGATTGCCGCAATACTGCATCATACATTCTTCCATTGCGGCCACCATTCCCCGCGGCTTGGGAAACGAAGTGGCTCCATTATCCAGATAAATCATAGCATCATTCCTCATAATTTAAAATAGAGGGCATTGCCCTCTATATACTATGCTTTTTTATCTGAAATGTTCCCCAGACTTTCCTTACTCCCCATGGCTGATAAGGCCGCTACCGCTGATAGGAATGGCTTCCCCTCCCAATACAGGCTCGCTTTTTACCATGACCTTAAAGAAATCCTTAAATCGGGCCAGCATTTCCCGCATCTCTCGCATACTATCTCCAAAATAGCTTCGCTGGTCTGAACCAACGCCTACCACAGTAAGCCCCAGCTTTTCCCCGATATATAGGGCTCGATATTGATGATACTCCTGGGTCACCACGATAATCCTTTCTGCCTGAAAGATACTGGAAGCTCGGTGCATGGAATCATAGGTGGAAAATCCTGCATGGTCGCAGAACAAATCCTCCTCGGGTACACCCGCCGCCTTGGCATAATTCAGCATCACATGAATCTCGTTATGGGAGACTTGTCCATTATCACCTGTGAGAAGAAGTTTGGGCGCCAAACCTGCCTTATATAAAGCGATTCCCACGTCCAAACGATCTCTTAACATATCGCTAGGGGTTTCGCTATCCTTAATCCCTGCCCCCAGTACCATGATGCAGTCCGCATCAAAGGCTTGCAGCGAGTCTCTGCTAACCGGATTAAATTCTACTTCGCCACGGACGATATATAAAATATCATCCTTGGTATTGTTTTTCACCACATTGCTGACAATAAAAACCGTCATCACACCTAAAATCCCCAAGACGATGCATACCACAAACAACCTTAAGACAATCCGTTTTACTCTGTTCATCTGCTCGCTTCCCATTCCTCTCTCGTCATAGAAAACAACAAATTATCTCTATCGCTGCCATCATAGATATGATATCCCTTTCGCTGCCGTCCCTCATAGACAAATCCGCACTTTTCGATCACTCTCTGGGAACGACGGTTATCGGGGCCAGTACAAATGGCAAGAATCACCAAATCCAGTTCCATAAAAGCATAATCAATCACCGCTTTAGCGGCCTCTGTCATATACCCCTTTCCCCAGCTATCTTTGTCCAGAGAATAGCCCAGTTCCATGCTCTTTACATTTTCCCGTCGCCGATCCGGTTCTAATCCAATGCTACCTACAATTCTGCCGCTTTCCTTTTCCCTAATGGCAAAAACCTCATGGGGAATAAACAAATCCACAATAATCTCTTTGGATTCCTCCCTGCTTTCATGGGGTTTCCATCCAGCAGCAGGACCTACCTCAGGGTCCTTTGCATAACCATAAAGACCATCAATATCCTCATCGCTTAAACTCCACTCATTTAAAAGAAGTCTGTTCGTCTCTAGTGTTTTCATTTCTATATCCTCTCTGCGTCCGCTATTCCGTTGTGCTAAGTATTTCGTTGCTCTTGGTTTCGATCTGGCTTACCTTCATGTTCGGCGCATCCTGCGGGTCCACATCCTCTAAAAGACCAAGCACATTCTCCCCTAAATAGATGGTGGCCAGCTCTCTTCCGTCTAACGTCACCTTACTATACTGGGTAAAATTCTCACCTTTAATGTAATACTTTTCACCGATCTTTACCACATCGGTAATTTTAATGTTCTTTACGCCCATCTTCATCTTGGCGGTTGTAAATGGATTGGAACCGCCATAGATAAAGTATTTACCATAGAGCATATCATATCCTAAAGCCTTCAAATCGTCTAAATACGTTTCACTATTCTTATGATTGAGCTGATAGGTAAAGGCGGTGCCTACCTCCATACCAATTCTGTCCATAATATGGGCAGTCAACTGATAGGTATATAGATTTTCATCATCCTTTTCCATGTCGAAGTTGGACCATAAAATATATTGGGTTCCATACAGATTTCCGTTTTCTAAATCATTCTCTGCCAAATCAATAGCTGGAATGTGATCGCCATACATGGCTAAAATTACTGGTTCATCGTATTTAGACAATGTATCCGTCAGTTCTTTAATGAACTGATCCATCTCGTAAATCTGATTGGCATAATACTCCCACTTCCACTTCAGTTCCTCTGTGGGCGCCTCTGTCACTTGAATCACCGGATTTTCAATAACCTGTTCAGACGGATACTTTCCATGGCCTTGGACAGAAATGGTATAAATCATGTCCCGTTCTTCTGTAGCCGTAAGGGCATCCATAATACATCCTACCAGCACATCATCCTTGGCCCAGTTCTTCGGCGTCTTTACCACATCCTTCATGTACTCCACACTGGTAAAGGTGTCAAATCCGATGTTGGCAAACACCGTATTCCGATTGTAAAATACAGCCCTGTGGTTATGAATAGCATGGCTCTTAAAGCCCAAGCTCTTTAAATCAAAGGCTAAACTTTCAGCCGGCTTATCCCGAAGAACCGCCTTGTAAGGATATTCCCCTGGCCCAAAGAATTTCACACTAAGACCAGTCAACACCTCAAATTCCACATTGGCCGTACCAGCGCCGCAAGCTGGTACTGTCAGTTCGCCGCTGCTGTAATCTTCAAGCATCTTACGGAAGTTTGGACATGGGTCCTGAGAAAACTTCAGATAATTGACTGTAGTCGGGTCGATAAAGGACTCCAACTGCAGGAAGAGAATGTTAGGATACTTTTCATCCTCATCCTTTTCCTCTAATCGTATCGCATGGTCGCTGCCCAGTTCATCCTTGTTAAAAATATTCTGTATCTGTGTCTGACTGTATCCAGACGGCTTACTAATACCTGTATTTAGCCAGGTATTGATAAAGCAGTACACCACACCGTAATCTCGGTAAGCATAGGTCAGATTTCCAAAAAAGGTTTCCACTTTCCCTGCCTGTACCATGATAGATGTGGAGCCTGATGTAATCAGCCCCATGAGCAAAACTACCACTAAATTCCTCTTCCATTTTACCGGTGTTTTCTTCTTAGGCCCTTTGATAAAAAGCAGAACCAGGGCTAAAAGAGCAAGGGCAATACCGCCGCCTGCCAAAACAATTTGCCATGTGGATAGATAATTGGTAACGATGGTAAGGCCATCCTCCAGATTACTCAAATCTTTTACCGTAAAAGGCGTCATTCTTTGGGTTAGAATCACACCGTTGGCAATCCCGATAGCCAGCCAAAAGATGCTGATAATGGTAAAGGCAAATACCCTCCTGCGAAAGATAGAAGCAGCCAAAATGGTAGTAAAGATAATCAAAGTATTATATAAAAATATAATAGGCTCGTTGATAAAGAACTGTATTCCCCCAAATAAAGAGGTGGTGCTGAATCTGCCTAAAGTTTCTATGAGCAGATTGAGAAACAGGGCCCACACCATGGCAAACCCAAAACTGTTATGTACGAACTTTTCGAAAAAAGCGTGACCATCCATGGTCTCCACCTGATGAATGGTTTCTTCAATCTGCCGGTCCAGCTTTTCAAACTTATTGAACTTATCCATTGATCTCATATCCTCCCCTAATTCCCTTATTTCTTCATAATCTCCGTGTAACTGCGTTAGACAGTGCTGCAAATTCTTCTAAATCCAAGGTTTCCCCTCTTCTAGTCGGTTCAATCTTCGCTTCTGATAGTGCTTCCTCTGCTAAACCTTTCGTCATCCCCTTGACGCCTGTCAGCGAATTGAGAAGTGTTTTTCTCCGCTGTCCAAATCCTGCCCGTATACATGCAAAAAACATGGCTTCATCCAAAAGCTCAACCGGTTTCTCCTTTCGGAGAAGTAACCGAAGTACAGCAGAATCCACATTGGGCTGCGGAATGAATACGTCTCTTGGTACTTTTGCCACCATTTCAACCTGACAGTAATATTGAACTGCCACCGAAATTGCCCCATAGGTCTTTTTTCCTGGCGACGACTGGATTCGCTCCGCCACCTCCTTTTGCATCATTACAGTGATACTGTCTGCATCCACGCCTTCCTCAAGCAACTTCATAACGATTGGCGTGGTAATATAATACGGCAGATTTCCTATGATTTTCACACCACCGATATGCTCCTGCTCCTTAACGGCTGTAATGATTTCATTGACGTCGCTTTTCAAAATATCTTGATTCAGTACCGTAACATGTTCCAGTTCTCCCAAGGTTTCATGGAGTATGGGAAGCAGATTCTTATCGATCTCTATGGCGATGACTCGCTTAGCCTTCTGGGCCGCCTCATAGGTAATAACGCCCAGCCCAGGTCCGATTTCAATCACTAAATCGTCAGGCTGGATATCTGCGCTATCAATGATTTGATCTATAATATGTTTGTCCGTCAAAAAATTCTGTCCCAAACTCTTGGTGATTTTAAATCCATAACGGTTTCTAAGTTCATTCACCGTAGATGGCTGATATAACTTCATTCTTCTAATCCTTTCAGGGCCTCTTCAAATTCTTTACGGCTGATATGAAACTGATTTAGTTTTTTCAAAAAAGCCTTGCCGTTTCCATAGCCAATGCCTAAAACCGCACCCAGGGCCTCCCTTCGGGCCCGCGCCTGGTCTCCGCCCAAAAGTCCTGCTGCAATCAGGTCAGTCTCCGCGAACACTGGGGAATCTGCTTCCCTGTCTATGCACGTCTGGCTCCCTCCCCTGTCTTTGCCTTTAGGGCTAATAAAATGTACCTTGCTGATGGCTGCGGCAATATCCTCCGGTCTAGCGTTTTCAATACCGATGTCTCCCTTCTTTTCCGCCTCTCTGCGGGTGAGAAATGCCTGGCCGCTATTAGGAAATCTGGCTGTCAGCTTTCTGCGAATTTCCTCACCGCTGAAATCAGGGTCTGTAAAGATAATGAGCCCTTTCTCTTCATAGGCTTTCTCTAAAATATTCCATGTCTCCCTTCGAATTCCAAAACCGTGGGTTTCAATGGTCATACCGTCAATAGCCCGTAAAACCGCATTGGTATCATCCCGCCCCTCTACTACAATAACCTGCTCAATCTTCAGCTTTTTAAATTCAGTCATCCTTTTTACTATCCTTTTTCATCGGTTCATCGGAAAAGTGGAAAATCAACTCGTTTCCCTTAATCAATTTCAATTCTTTCCGCGCCTGCTCCTCGATATATGCATCAGAATTGACATTTTCCAATTCCAGTTTTAGGGTCTCCTCTATCTTTAATAGTTCCTGATGCTTGTCCAGCAACGCGCTCTCTCTAACCTTAAGGTCATAAATATTTTTAATGGATATGGCTACAACCATAACGAAAACCAGGGAAACCCCAATTCCGACCAGTTTAACCAAATTCAATGGTTTCTTTCCCTGCTCGGATGGATTTCCCGTTTTCACTTTTTTTCCTGTGCTTTTCTTTTTTTGGCGTTCCTGCTGCGTATTGGTAATATCCAATACCCGATTGTTCTTTTCGAATTCTCTGAGTCTGCTTCCTTTTTTCGCCATTGTTTCTCCCCATCTTTTGTATCCCTACATAAAAGCTTTTTCCATATCCACAGTCCTACAAAAAAACTTCCGACTCCCAGACCAGTAATTTTTCCGTAGCTGCTATAGTAAAGAAACTCTCCGATACACCAACCAGTAAGCAAAAGCCCTAAAATCTGTATGAGACCACTGCACCATTTATTTTTGACAAACCGTTTACGGAATACAAAGACTGTATGATTCACCAATCCCGCTGTCAGCCCGCAGTACACCATGACGCCCATGATTACCAGCTGTTTTTCAATCAGCGCCGTCATTTTCCCAGCAAGCCGCCAAATATGCGCTTCTTTTCCTTATTCTTCTTATCTGTATAGGCTAGTGAAGAGATTCTTCCTGTTACGATCAGCAACCCTTCCTGTAAATCCAATTTCTCTATATTCAGCTTCTCCCCTGTAATTTCGATTCCACCTTCCACCAAGTTGGCCCAAAGGGTCTCCTCATCGAAGGCATCTACATCCAGTACCTGGGTAATCGTGATCTTTTCCCGATTATCGATTCCGATATGATGATTATCCATATAATCTGCTCCTTTCTTTCCCATAGGTTTGGAGCATTGCTCCAATAGATTATATGGAAATGCAGGCCAGTTCAGAACTGCCCTGCACATATCCTTTATACATAATCCGACGGATTTACATTGACGCCGTTTTTCTTAATTTCAAAATGACAATGCGGCCCGGTACTATTTCCTGTATTTCCTACTGCCGCAATATGTTGTCCTTGGTAAACCTGCTGACCAGCGGAAACGTAAAGGGCGCTGCAATGACCATACAGAGTGGTGTATCCGCCGCCATGGTCAATGATAACCGTCAGCCCATAACCATAATAGGTGCCAGCCAGCGTAACCGTACCGCCGTCAGCAGCATAAATCGGCGTACCTACAGAAGTGGAAAGGTCAATACCATAATGCATACGACCCCATCTCCATCCATAGCCCGAATATACCGGCACGTTTACAGGTCTAATGAAGGAACCGGTTCCCTTCTTTGGCGGCACTTTCTTAGTGCCCTCCACCACAA
This sequence comes from Bacillota bacterium, assembly GCA_022793795.1. Taxonomy (GTDB): domain Bacteria; phylum Bacillota; class Clostridia; order Peptostreptococcales; family Anaerovoracaceae; genus RGIG7179. The sequence goes on along the minus strand of JAAWDM010000051.1, from coordinate 50,284 downwards.
TCTTATCTACTGGCTCCTGAATAATCTTGGTCTCCAAAACATCCTTTTCTACGGTCTTTCCATTATGTTTGGTCAACCTGGCTGTTACTCTGGCCTTTCCATTTTTACCTTCTCTGGTTACAATCTCTTCCCCTTCATAATAACTATCCGACTTTTTATGTTTTGTTTCATACTTAACTGTTTCAGCATATGTGGCTACCTCCACGGTCTCTACTGTTAAAAGAGGGACCTCTTCTGTAATGACAAATTTGTCGCCTAAATGAAGGGTTACATCCTCGTCAAGACCTGGATTCATATCCTTTAACTCTTCCAGACTAACGTCCAACTTCTCACAGATACCTGACAGGGTATCCCCTGCTTCCACCTCATAAGACCGTTCTTCCTGTCCGCCGTTTTTAATCTTTTTATATGCAGACGCTTTACTGGTCACATTGGCCAAAGTGGTGTTATAGGGCTGAATTTTAATTTCCTCTGCAAAACCCACGTATTCATACTCTGTTCTATCGTCGTCTTTCAGATAATCCTGCAAAATCTGATCCAATAAATCCTGGGCTACCTTCTGGCTCTCTACAATTGCCAAAAGTTCTCCATTGGCATAAATGGCATAAGCCTGGGCCTGGATATCGCCCATATATGTGAATCTTTTCAATACAGTATCTGCATCATCGATTTCCTTTCCATAGGAAATAACGGGTTTAAAGGTAATATCCGTCTTTGCATCGATGGAAACGTTGGAGCCATATTCCTTGGTAAGTTCCTCGCCTACCATATCTAAAATCTCTATGACATCCTGCTGCTCGCTGACAATTCCCAAGGTTCTGCCGTGGTAAGCATATTCATAATCAGTAATGGACGCAAACAGCGCCGTAATACCTGTGGCTGCTACCAAAAATGCCAGCCCTGTCTTTAGGATTTCTGCCCTATACCGCTGCATCTTCATGCGGCCGTCATGGACTTTTCTCACAATTTGGATAAAGGTCTTACCTACAATCCAACCGATTAAGTCTGCTAGTTTATCGTAAATAAAGACAAGCCCTGCCGCTACATTGATAATATCCTCTGCACCAGCCTTGCCAATATCGCCGATTTCATCACAGATTTCATCCATACCATAAATAACGGCAGCTCCCAGATCCACGAAAAAATCTCCCCGTTCCTTTAGGCGGCTCTTTGGCATGTCCACTGTCTTATCGTCTTTGGGTTCTTTCTTTTGTTTTTGAAATTCTCCCTTTGGGGACGATTTATGTGTATTTTTAGATTTTTTTGATTTTAGTTTGTTTTTTGCCATACTTCTGCCTCTTCTGTCCTTCTTGCTACGCAGGAACAACGCAGTCCGTCTTCTGTCATACCAGTATCCTTGCACAATTCGCAAGCATATTTTATGTCTGTATAATCTATGTTAAAATTATTTTCTGTCAATAGAACCGCTCGTTCCCCTTCCAGGCTCTCCATCTGCTTTCTGCTCTTTGAAAGGGTCTGTTGGTCCCGGCCAGACAACAGATTTCTGGAAATATTAGCTCCCAGTTCTCCAATCTGCTTATCGATTTCTTCAATCCGCGGAATCAAGCGGTAAATTTCTTCTTTCCGCTCCTGTGCCTCTCGTTCCGCCTTTTTCCGGAGAAATTCATAATATTTATTTAAAACAGTCTGTGTAACTGTTACCTTCTTATTTACATCCCTTCCGTCATTCTTCGCTTCCTGATACCAATTCTCCAATATCTTATTTACATAACGGAGATTAGGATTGGAGATGGAAATGGTTCTGCTACATGCTTCCAAAACACGCTCCATGTTAAAATGCATCTCGTCAAACCAGACGTTCATCATCTGCTTTTCTGCTTCTGTGGCTCCGCGGTTCAAACCTAAAGCCTGCAATACCCGTTTGTGTACCGCATATCTGCTTTCCACTTCTTCCAAATATCTTTTGGCGTCCTCTTCTGTCTGAAACCCTTGTTTGCTCCACTGTTCTACCACTTTAGAGACATAGTTTATATTGGTCTTTCCTCGCCGATAACAATATGTAAAAGCATAACAAATCAGTTCTGAGCCAGCGTCGAAATCCTGAATCCATGAATAGATTTCCTGTGTTTCTTTCGGGGAAAGAATTCTACCTGTAATTCTTTCAACATCTGCAATCAACATTTTCAAATCCTGGTTCTGTATGAGCGCCTGTACATCGTTCAGGGATGGCGTCTCTTCCTTCAGTTCCGAATCCGAACCTGCATACATCTGCTCCCGTAGATTGACAAATTCTATATCATAATCCAGCAAACCATTGTTTCCTTTAAGATGCTTTTTTACCACCTTCATATCAGCCCAATAGTTCCACGCCTGAGCCACCGTTTCTTTAGAAATACGAAGCAATTTCGCCATCTTTTCATGGCTCATTTCCATCTGGTGCTGTCCATACATCAGTCCAAACAGATAAACCTTTACAAAATCCCCTGGCGCTGCCGGCATATATTCATTTAGAAAGATATTTTCAATGTCACTGGTCAGAAGGTAGAATTCTCTACTCTTGCTTCTGATAAAACTCATTGCTTTTCTCCATTATGCAAAATTTTTCTAAAGCGCCTTATCGCTGAACTTGGTGTAACGCTCAACCCATGTAAGTTCAATCTTATCCGTCGGGCCGCTTCTATGCTTGGCGATATTCACCTCACAGATTCCATGTTTTTCTGTGTTGTCTGGATTATAGTAATCATCTCGATATAAGAAAATAACGATATCCGCATCCTGCTCAATGGAGCCAGATTCTCTCAAATCGGATAAAATCGGTCTGTGATCCTGACGCATTTCCGGCGCACGGGAAAGCTGGGAAAGGACGATAACTGGACAATCCATTTCTCTTGCCAAAAGTTTTAGATGTCTGGAAATTGCGCTGATTTCCTGCTGCCGGCTATCGGCTCTTCCATCAAACTGCATGAGCTGTAGATAGTCGATGACCACTAAATCCAGCCCATGCTCTGCCTTTAACCGCCTGCACTTGTTTCGCATCTCCATAATAGAAATGCCAGGTGTATCATCAATGAAAATCTTAGAACTATGCAGTTCATCCAGAGCCATATTTAGCCTGTCCCAATCTTTTCTATCTAAAGTTCCTGTCTTTAGCTTCTGCATCTCCACACGGGCCTGAATGGCTAAAAGTCTTTGCCCCAGCTGTTCCTTGGACATCTCCAAGCTGAAAATCAATACGGAAGAGCCTGCCTTTACCGCTGTCTGCTGGGCGATATTTAAAGCAAAGGCTGTCTTTCCCATGGCCGGTCTTGCTGCCAGAATAATCAAGTCAGAGCGATGGAGGCCGGAAGTCTTCTCATCTAGGTCTTTAAATCCAGTGGGAATTCCCACCACTTTTCCCTGATTCTTAGAAGCCTCATCAATAATCTCTACATTTTTGAGCAAAATATCCTGAATCTGGGTATAGTCGTTTTTTTGGCGCTTTTGACCAATCTGAAAGATACTTGCCTCCGCAAAGTTAAGTACCTCTTTGGCATCGTCCTTTCCATCGTACCCCTTGTCCATAATCTCCTCAGCAGCGCCAATGAGCTGACGCAGCGCCGCTTTTTCCGATACGATTTTGGCATATTCCCCTGCATTGGTAGTTGTAGGCACTTCAGTGGTTAAAGTTGCGATATACGCTCTGCCGCCAACCATGTCAAGAGCCTTCTTGCTCTTCAACTTCTCGCAGGTGGTCAGCATATCCACAGGCGCGTTCTCTCTATATAGATCCATGATAGCCCGAAAAATTTCCCGATGGCTTTCATTATAGAACTCATCTGCCGTAACCTCTTCAATCACATCATAAAGCGCGTCTTTACTCAGCATAGCTGCGCCGAGAACGCATCGTTCTGCCTCTTCATTATGGGGCGGAATTCTCTCTACCATGTTTGCCTCCTGACAGCCTGCTTATTCGGCGACAATGATAACTTTCAGAGAGGCAACAATCTCTGGATAAAGTTTAATATCCACCTGTAACTCCCCTGTTTGCTTAATCGGCCCTGTGAGCTGAATCTTCTTTTTATCCACAGTCAGTTTGTGCTGGGACTTCACTGCGTCAGCGATATCCTTAGAGGTAATAGAACCAAAGATTCTGCCACCGTCTCCTGCCTTAGTCTTAATGGTCACAGAGATATCCTTGATCTTTTCAGCCAGGGCCTGAGCTGCTGCCCTTTCTTCTGCCTTCTTTTCAGCAGCAATGGCTTTCTGCTTTTCCAGATTTCTGATATTTCCATCCGTGGCTTCAGTGGCATATCCCTTAGGTAGCAACATATTTCTTGCATATCCGTCGCTGACCTTTACCACATCGCCTGCTTTACCAGTTCCCTTTACATCTCTATTTAAAATAACAATCATTGTAATATTTCCTCCATCATCTTCATAATCTTTTCTGCTGCCTCTTCCTTCGGCATATCCACCTGAGCCGCCGCTGTGGTCAGATGACCGCCTCCATTGAACTTTTCCATGATGACCTGCACATTGACTGCACCTAACGAGCGGGCGCTGATAACAGTTTTTCCTTCCAAGTTGGCGCCGATTACAAAAGAAACGCGAATTCCCTTTATGGTCAAAAGCTGGTCTGCCACCTGGGCACAGATCACCTGCTCATCGGCATGGGCCTCATCGCAGATGGACATGGCCATGCCGTTTTCATAAAACTTAGCTGCAGCAAGGGCCTTGGAATTAATACGAAAGGTTACCTGATCCCTTTGGAAAAATCGTTTGACCTCTGTAGTATCTGCCCCTTGGCGTCTGAGCCATGCCGCCGCTTCAAAGGTACGTACTCCTGTCTTTACTGCAAACCCATTGGTATCCATTGTCATTCCTGCCAAAAGCGCCTCTGCTTCTAACTTCATCACACTTTTTTTACTAGCCATATACTGTAAAATCTCTGCAACCAACTCACTGGTCGATGAAGCATAAGACTCCATATAGGCAAGCACCGGATTTTCAATAAACTCCTCTGTTTTGCGATGGTGATCAATTACTACGATTTTATCGGTAATCTCTAAAAGCTGTCTGCATTGAACGATGCTAGGGCGATGGGTGTCCACCACGATGACCAAACTGTCGCTATCTGCCTGGGCCACAGCTTTTTCATTGCTTATCATCTGGTAGAGTTCGCTTTCCTTGGCGTGATTATAAATGGTCTGCAAAGTCTCATTAAAATCTTCAATAACAATGCTGGCCTTTTTATCATATAATTCGCAAAATCTGGCAATCCCAAGTGCCGCGCCGAAGGAATCCATATCTGGATTTTGATGCCCCATGATGAATATCTTTTTGGCCTGTTCTACCAGTTGTTTTAATGCGTGTCCTACGATTCTGGATTTTCCCTTATTGCTTTTCTCAACAGTTTGCAGTTTACCTCCGAAATACTCAATTTTAATATTTCGTTTAATAACTGCCTGGTCTCCTCCTCTTCCCAGGGCCAAGTCCAAAGCTGCATCAGCATAGGCCTCGGTCTGAACCGGCGTTCTGCCGCCTACGCCTACGCCAATACTTAAGCTAGGCGGAAAATCTGCGTCGCTTTCTATAGCTCTCACATCGTCTAATATATCAAATTTATTTTGAATCAACTTCTCCAAATACTGCTGTTCAAAGACCATCACATACATATTGTTTCTGATCCGATTGACTGCCGCATTGTATTTGGCCCCCCATCCATGAATCTTTTTATCAATTTCTCCTGATAGGGCGATTCGCATATTGGTGGAGGTACTGTTGGTCAATTCATCGTAATTATCCACTTGAATTTTAGCGATACAACTTTTTTCATTATTATAGCGTTCCTTTAAGTCCTCCAATCCGCTTACATCGTTAAACAGAATGGTCAACAGAGAATTCTCATCTGTGGAATCCTCCTTGTTCAGCATCAACTTAAATATCTTTTCATTCCTGCTTAAAAGAGGGTGTTCTTCCTTTTCGGCTGCAGCATAAAGATCACCCACTTTGATACCTGTCAAAGCAAAAATGTCCGCGTCTTTAATTCTATCATAAAGGAACACTTCCCCCATCCTGCTGCTGGCTTCCACCACTTTACCTTGTCTGTTGATAATACAGACCGGCATCGGGATAAAGGAAAAAAAGCGTTTTTCCAATCCGTAATCAGCCATATTTCCCTCCTATTCTATCAGTATACCATTATCACACTTCATATGAGTGTTGCTTTTGTGATAATCTTTTGCTCTTAATGACATACCCTTTCTATTTTACCATAAACGCAAGGAATTTTCATCTACAAGATGTAGTGGAATTTAGCGAATTTCCAGTTTCCCGCCACATTTACCGCAGCGGTATCTCTTTACATTTTTCACCAGCTTGCTTCTTCGCTTTCGTTCTATTTCCATACCACAACTTTTACAGACAATCCTATAGTGAATCTGTTCTCTGCTCTCTGGCTTTTCCAGACCGAACTCACTGTAGCTTGACGAGGTTTTTATTCTATATCCGTATTTCTCATTGAGGTAGTTGGCATAGCCCTTCCACCTTTCTCCGTGGTTCATACATCCTGGGCAAGTGTGAAGTAATTCGTGAAGAAGCACTTCCTCTATCTCCCTGTCAGCTGCTGATTCCATAACCTTGGAAATCTCTATCTGAAATACTTCCCCTGTACCTGGATGTTTTTTACAGCATCCAAACCTGCTTTTGGCTCTGTGGTTAATCTGTAGGGGCGCTAAATTTTTAGATATGGGAATCGACTCCTCTAAAAGCAGTCTTTGACATGTTTCAAATATGTCCATCGCTCGTTTTATAAAGAGTTCCATGAAAATATCCTTTCTCATCCAATTCAGCTTTGCTGTTGAATTTCCTCCTATGACAGCACGAGAGCTGCAAAGGAATCCTGCAGCTCTCGATTATCTTTTGTTTTCATTCTTATGTCTGTTATCTGTCTACACAATTTCCAGCGCTACCAGTCCATAAATGACCAGTCCGTTGACAACAAGAGACAAAGGCACAAGAATTTGAAATTTTAGTTTTCTGGTCTTATGATGAAAGGCCAGCATACCTGCGCCGATACCGATGGCGCCCATGATGAAACTGCACTCTATCAGTGTCCGTTCTGGTATACGTTGCTTTTCTTTTTTAGCTTTCCACTTATCCAATCCCATCATAAAGAAGGTGATGAGATTCCAAATAACCATAAGGAGTATCAGTAGTTTCATGTGAAACATCCTCCCTTAACCTAGTTTTTTCAACAGTTCTATAATCCGATTGATCTCTTCCAAACTATAGCACTCTATTTCAATTTTTCGTTTTTTTCCGTTTTCTATGATGTTGACCTTGGTTCCTAAAACTTCCTTCAGCTCTTCTTCCGCTTTAGCCGTATTAGGGTTCTTCACCTTTTTTCTTGGTTTTTTGGGACTTGGTTTCCCAATATCTGCCACCAGCCGTTCTGTTTCCCGAACAGATAAACCTTCACTGATAATCCGCTGGCAGATTGCTCTACGGATTTCCTCATCCTCTACCATAATTAAAGTTCTTCCATGGCCAGCGGATATTTCCCCTGCCTCCATTTTTTCCTGGATATACGCAGGCAATTTAAGAAGCCGAAGGGCATTGGCAATATAAGGTCTGCTCTTTCCTACACTTTTAGACACCTGTTCCTGGGTTAGTCCAAAGGTGGCAATCATCTGATTGAGGCCTTCTGCCTCTTCAATGGGATTTAAGTCTTCCCGCTGCATATTTTCGATGATAGCGATGAGCATATTTTGTTCATCATTAAACTCTCTGATAAGACATGGCACTTGAACTAAACCAGCTTTTCTGGCAGCTCTCCATCTTCGCTCACCAGCTACAATTTCATATCCCGTCTTCTTTGAGCGGACAACAATAGGTTGTATGATACCATGCTCCTTTATGGAAAGGGCCAGTTCTTCAATCTTCTCTTCCTGGAAGGTCTTTCTCGGCTGGTTCCCATTTGGCATGATATCGTGAATATTGATATAAGTCACTCTATCTCCATATTGAGCCGCGGTCTCTTCCGCTCTTACTTTTTCCTGCTCTATCGGCGCAGGAACAGATACGTCCGCAAACAGTGCATCCAACCCTCTACCTAGTCCGCCTTTTTTCCCTGCCGCCATCTATTCTTCCTCCAAATCTAAGAACTCTTCGGCAAAATCCATATAGGCTTCCGCTCCTCTGGATTTCGGGTCATATTCTGTAATAGGCATACCATAGCTAGGCGCCTCTGCAAGCCTTACGTTTCTTGGGATTACTGTGGAATATACTTTACCGCCAAAGTATTTCTTTACCTCCTGCACCACCTGGACCGACAGATTGGTTCTCCCGTCAAACATGCTCAAAATAACCCCTTGCACAGTTAACTTCGGATTTAAACTCTTCTTCACCAACTCTATGGTGCTGACCAGTTGACTGACTCCTTCCAGCGCATAAAACTCGCATTGAATAGGAATCAACACACTGTCTACAGCAGTTAGAGAATTGATGGTTAAAAGGCCCAAAGATGGCGGACAATCAATAAAAATATAATCATATTTATCTCTGATTTTATCAAGTCCCATCTTTAAGGAAATTTCTCTTCCCTTCATCTGTACCAATTCAACCTCTGCCCCTGCCAGATCCACGCTTGCAGGAATTAAGTCTAAGTTAGGAACTGTAGTTTGAATAATGGCTTCCTCTGGGTCAAAATCATGATCCACCAAAATATTATAAACTGTTTTATCCAGAGTTTTCTTTGACACACCAATGCCGCTGGTGGTATTCCCTTGCGGATCAATATCCAAGATTAAAACTTTTTTTCCTTTGAGCGCAAGACAAGCTGCTAAATTGATATTGGTTGTAGTCTTGCCTACGCCTCCTTTTTGATTAAATATTGCGATTGATTTTCCCAACTTATATCCTCCCGTTTCACTTGTGTATCCCCTTTTTGGATTTATTAGATTATTATATACTAATTCTATCATAATTTCTACCTATTTATGTGAAAAAGATAGATGTTTCACGTGAAACATCTATCTTTTTCATGAAATAAGAAAGTTTGCTTTCAAAATCTAATCAGCGAAGCCCACCTTCTTAGGGATGGTGATTTTTACTTCTAAAAAATCGCCTTTATCTTCTTGGGAGAAATTCACATTATTTTCCATTTCTTTAATCTGCATGAATGCTTTTCGTAAGGTATTTACATAAATTTTATAGCTGATATAATTAACCTTTCTTTTTTTACTTCTCTGCTCCTCCTGACTGCGAAGCAGATCGTCAATTAGTTTTTCTGTTTGCTTCACATTCAGACTATTCTTTACAATTCTATCTATGACCTGTCTCCTATCGCTTTCATCGGAAAGTTTCAGCAATGCCCTGGCATGACGTTCTGTCAGCTTATTTTCTGTAAGAGACATCTGAATCTCTTCAGGTAAAGATAAAATTCGAATCTTATTGGAGATTGTGGATTGTTGTTTTCCCACTTTTTTCGCAATATCCCCCTGGGTCAGATTAAAATCTTCCATTAGCTTTCTATAAGCTTTTGCTTCTTCTATGTAATTGAGGTTTTCCCGCTGTACGTTCTCCACTAAGGCCACCAACGCCGCCTCCTCTTCTTCCATTTCTCTTACAATGGCTGGTATCTTTTTTAGCCCTGCCAATTTAGAAGCCCGATATCGTCTTTCTCCAGCGATCAAAAAATAGGTCCCATCTCCCTTTGGTTTTACCAGAATCGGCTGCAAAACGCCATAATCCTTAATAGAATCTGAAAGTTCTCTTAATTCCTCATCGCTAAATATCTTTCTAGGCTGTTCTGGATTGGCGAAGATGTCTTCCATAGGTATTTGACTTACCTTGATATCCTCCTCCTGCTCTACTAACTCTACCTGCACTACCTGTTCCTGTTCTGTTTGCTTGTCCGTAGAAAACACCGGCCAAAACCCACTTTTTTTATTCAGAAGTTCTAACATCCTTTCCCCCTCCTATTTTTATGATACCCTCGCCTGACAAACACACACTTTGTCTGGCGAGGGTAAAAATACATTTGTACAAGCCCTTTCATAGGGAAATAGTACCATTTCCCCAGCCTTTTGTGGAAACTTTTTTCTATCAAAAAACCCCTGAATTCGCTATTTCAGGGGCTCTTTCGACGGAATTCCCGATTTTCTGGGATATTTCGACGATGTATTTTTCATCTTTTTTATAAACAAAATCCGGTGATCCAGGTCAAAACCAGCAAGGGGTGTCTTTTCTACCTTCACAAGCTGACCGCCTAATATGGAAATTGCCTTTCTTGCCTCCTCTATTTCTGCATCTGCATCCGGTCCTTTATAAGCAAGGAGATACCCACCCACCTTAATAAAGGGAATGCAGTATTCGGCTAAAGTAGCTAAATTAGCTACAGCCCTGGACACGCATAAATCGTACTTTTCTCTGTGACCCTTATCTCGTGCCAAATCCTCTGCCCGGGCGTGAATGGTTTGCACATTGGTAAGACCTATTTTTTCTGTCAATTCATCGATGATTTTCAGTCTTTTATTTAAAGAATCCATGAGAACAAATTCCTTATCCGAAGACATGATGGCTAAAGGCGCTCCTGGAAAGCCGGCTCCCGTGCCTACATCTATTACCCTTTTGGCTTTTTTATATTCTTCAAAAGGCAGACATAGCAACGAGTCTGCAAAATGTTTCACGAGAAACATTTGACGGTCTGTAATAGCAGTAAGGTTTACCTTCTCATTCCAAGAAAGGACTCCCTCCATGTATGTCTCAAACTGTGCCAATCGGTTTTCATCCCAAGGCTGCCCCAACCTGTCCAAAATCTCTGCCATGGTTTTCATATTTTCTTTTTCTGGACTCAACGATTTCCACCCCTTCTCTGCTTCTCTAAATGGACTAACAGTACATTGATATCAGCCGGTGAAACGCCGGAGATACGGGAAGCCTGCCCAACGGAAGCGGGCTTTATCTGATTCAATTTTTGAATCGCTTCAATGCGAAGTCCCTCTATCTGTCCATAGTCAAAGTCCTGTTTTAGCTTTTTATCCTCCAATTTTTTAAAACGCTCAATCTGCTGCATTTGTTTGCCGATATATCCTTCATATTTTATCTGTACTTCCAGCTGAGTAACCTCATGGTAGGAGAGTATCGGCCTGGAGTCATCATCTATCTCCTTAAGAGCCTCATAGGTAATCTGCGGACGGCGAAGAAGTTCTGCCATGGAGACCTTGTTTTGCAGGGGAGAAGTTCCATGGGCAATGAGAAAGTCATTGGACTCTTTGGGAGATACCATCTTTTCTGTTAGTCGCTTAACCTCCTGTGCAACAGCCTCCTTCTTCTTCAAGTATCTGTCAAATCTTTCCTTAGTTGCCAATCCTATACTGTAACTTATTTCCGTAAGCCGTTGATCTGCATTGTCTTGCCTTAAAACCAGCCTATATTCGGCTCTGCTGGTCATAATTCTATAAGGTTCATTGGTACCTTTGGTCACTAAATCGTCGATGAGAACGCCAATATAAGCCTCGTTTCTTCCCAGAACCAACGGATTTTTTCCGGAAATTTTAAGAGCTGCATTGATGCCAGCCATGAGACCCTGAGCTGCTGCTTCCTCATAACCGGAACTTCCATTGAACTGGCCGGCGCAGAATAAGTTTTCAATATACCGATATTCTAAATTCAGCTTCAAATCCAAAGGATCGATGCAATCGTATTCGATGGCATAGGCCGGACGAACGATGCGAATATTTTCCAAACCCGCTATGGTCCTATAAAAAGCAAGCTGTACATCCTCCGGAAGGCTGGAAGACATCCCCTGAATGTACATTTCGTCAGTATCCAGTCCTTCTGGCTCGATAAATAGCTGATGCCTCTCTTTGTCGGCAAACCGATTTACTTTATCCTCAATGGACGGACAATATCTTGGCCCGATGCCTTCAATCTGTCCTCCGAACAAAGCCGAGCGATGAAAATTAGCGCGAATGACCTTATGGGTCTCCTCATTGGTATAAGTGAGCCAGCAGGAAACCTGATTGGTTCCAACCTCATCATTCATAAAGGAAAACGGTACGATATGTTCGTCCCCCCTTTGCTCTTCCATCTTACTGTAATCAAGACTTTGGGCTAAGCAGCGGGCAGGGGTTCCTGTCTTAAACCGGCGCAGTTTCATACCGTGAGCCCTCAGATTATCTGCAAGCGCATTGGAAGGCGCAAGTCCGTTGGGGCCGCTGGCAAATACGCTATCGCCGATGAAAATTTTTCCGCGAAGGAAGGTTCCCGTAGCTAAGATTACCGCCTTAGCTTTATAGAAGGTATGGGTCCTGGTTTTAACCCCTACCACCTTTTGATTCTCTACAATCAAATCGACGATTTCTCCCTGACGCATATCCAAATTGTCCGTATGTTCAATGGTCTTTTTCATCTCCAGATGATAATGATTTTTATCCGCCTGGGCTCTTAAGGAATGGACGGCAGGACCCTTGGCTGTGTTGAGCATCTTGCTCTGAATGAAAGTCTTATCGATATTTTTTCCCATCTCACCGCCCAGGGCATCGATTTCTCTTACCAGATGGCCTTTTCCCGTGCCTCCGATGGAAGGATTGCAGGGCATCATGGCTATGGCTTCTAAATTCATGGAAAAGAGCAACGTCCTTTTCCCCATTCTGGCACAGGCCAAAGCCGCCTCGCAGCCGGCATGTCCAGCCCCTACCACGATGATATCGTATTCACCCATAAAAATTTGTTCCATATCTCTCACCTTTACTTGCCCAGACAGAATCGGGCAAACACTTCGTTGATAATGTCGTCGGATGCGGTCTCTCCGATAATCTCTCCTAAAATTTCATAGCACCGATTGATATCGATTTCAATAAATTCCAGAGGCTCATGGATTTTCGTCATGGAAAGTCCATCGCTTACTGAACTTTCAGCCTGCTCCAGCAGATGTTTGTGACGCACATTGGTAACCATAACGCTGCTGGCCTGCTTTACCTGCCCGCTGAATACTCTCTGCTCTATATCATCCTCTATCTCTGAAATACCAATTCCCTCTTTCATGGAAGAGATGATGAATTTTGCCTTTGGAAGCCGTTTCTTCAAATCTTCCACAGAAATCTGTTGCTTTAAATCTGACTTGTTTATCACCACAATGGCTTCTTTATCCATCAGGACGGATAGAATCTCTTCATCCTCTTCCTCTAAATCTCTACTTCCGTCCAAAACGAAAATGACCAAATCCGCCTTATTAAAGGAATCCTTACTCTTTTCAATACCTATCTTTTCAATGATATCCTCGGTTTTTCGAATACCTGCTGTATCCACCAGCTTCACAGGAATATTTCTGATAGATACCATCTCTTCGATGGTGTCTCTGGTGGTTCCAGGAATTTCCGTCACAATGGCTCTGGTCTCCCTTAACAGACAATTCATCAGAGACGACTTCCCCACATTGGGTTTACCAATGATGGCCACGCTTAGACCTTCTTTTAAAATTCGTCCCGTATCTGCAGTGGAGAGGAGCCTGTCAATCCTTTCCTTTACCTGAACCAAACCCTTTTCCAATTTTTCATAGGTCATCTCTTCTATATCCTCATCAGGATAATCGATATTCACTGTAATGTCCACTAAAATATCCACCAAAAGGCTGCGAATCTCCTTAATTTCCAGGGAAAACTTTCCTTCCAGCTGATTGAGCGCCACATCAAAAGTTTTATCCGATTTGGCCCTTATCAAGTCGATTACCGCTTCCGCCTGAGAAAGATCAAGCCTTCCTCCCAAAAACGCCCGCTTAGTGAACTCTCCTGGCTCTGCTAAACGTGCGCCGCTTTGAAGGACCAGGGATAAAATTTTGCGAAGAGAAACGATACTGCCATGACACTGAATTTCTACCACATCCTCCGTAGTATAGGAATGGGGTTTTTCCATGTATACCACCATAACTTCATCGATCATCTGATTAGTATCCGTTTCTTTAATATGTCCATAGGTAAGAACCCTGTTCTTAATTTCTTTTCCTATAAATATCTTTTTTAAAATAGGCAAAGATTCTTCACCGCTAATTCTAACAATACCGATGCCCCCTTCTCCTAGGGCTGTGGCAATAGCTGCTATGGTATCTTCCATAAATCTTCTCCTTCGCTGATTCACATGGGCCTAGCTAAAAACAAAATCATACGAAAACAGCCCGCCATGAAAAGCGGGCTATCCTTACGATGTTAATTCTTTAATTCGATGATAACCCTTCTATATGGGTCTTGTCCCTCACTTTTCGTCATAACATGAGGATGATTTTGAAGCGTGGCATGAATCACCTTTCTTTCATAAGGATTCATTGGCTCCAGCTTCACGCTTCTTCTGGTCTTTACCACCTTATTAGCCAGGCGCATAGCCAGAAGTTCCAAAGTCTTTTCCCGTTTTGCTCGATAATTCTCTGCATCTACAACGACTCTGGTGTACTTTTCCTGCTCCTTATTTACCACCAAACTGGTCAGATATTGAATGGCATCCAATGTTTGTCCTCGTTTACCGATGACAGTACCAGAATCCTTTCCCTGAATATCGATATAGAGAGCGTCGCCTCCCTCTTTGGCAGTAATATTTAAAGAAAGTCCCATCTGCTCAGTCACTTCCTCTAAAAACTTAAGAGCCGCATGATCTTCACATGGCGTAAGTTGATCATCAGGAATTCTTTCGATAACCGGTTCTAAAACCTGATCGAATTCTCTGTTTTCTCTATTTTTATGATGATTCTTTGATCTGTTTCTATCTCTTCTATTATTATTTCTTTTGGAAGCAGATTTTTGACTATCCTCTTCGTCCTTTGCTGCTCTTGAAACTTTTTCTTCCGATTTTTCAATCGGCTCTGTATGAAATGTTTCTGTTTTCGGCTCTACTTTTACTTCTTCTTTGAAAGCCTTCTTTTTCTCTACTCTAACTAAAGCAAGTTTGGACCCAATACCGAAAAACCCTCTGGAAGGTTCTTCTAAAACAGTTACATCAACTTCATCTATTGTAAGATTCAGATCTTGGAGAGCCAGCTTGACAGCTGTATCCACATCTGTACCCCATTTTTCAGAAAAATCCATATTTGTTCTTTCCTCCAATGTACTTATGCTTTTACCTTACTTCTCTTCTTTCCCTTTGGCATACTTTCTTCTTTCATTTTCTTTCTCAGCTGATTGAAGCGGATATTGTAGAAAATCTGAATGACCTGGCTAAAGAACCAATAAATTGCCAAACCTGCCGGATAAGTTCTGGCCATAACCAGAATTGTAATCGGGAAAATATATTTCATCATTTTATTCATGACGTTCATCTGCTGCATACTAGCTCCGCCTGCATTCATACCATTTCTCTGAGACATGGTAAATGAAATATAGGTAGCGACGCCTGCAGCAATAGGAAGGATCCATTTATCAGGTTGAGCCAAATCTTTCATCCAAAGGAAAGACTCATGAATCGCAAATAGCATTTCATTGGAATTGCTTCCAGGTAAATATGCCATCGGATTCCTTAACAAAGTAAAAAGTCCCATGATGATGAACGTCTGAACAATCATCGGCATACATCCGCTGGTCATGCTAACGCCTTCTTGTTTATATAGTTCAGCAACCTTTTCATTCATCAATGCTTTGTCTTTCGCGTATTTCTGCTGGATTTCCTGCAATTTAGGCTGTATGCTAGACATCTTTGTCGTAGACTTAATCTGTTTCGCATAAAGCGGATATAAACATAATTTTACGGCCAAAGTCAAAATAATAAGCGTAATTCCGTAATTACCGATAAAATCATATATCCATGTAAGCAGATAAGCTAAGGGTGTTGCAAATAATCCCATTCATTTCCTCCATTATTCTAAAGGATCATAACCACCTTCATGCCATGGATGACACTTTAGAATTCGCTTTATTCCTAAGTAACTACCTTTTAGCGGCCCATACTTTTCCACAGCTTGGATAAAATATACCGAACAGGTAGGCGTAAACCGACAGGTAGGTGGAAATAGAGGAGAAATACAAATCTGATAAAACCTAACCAGACCTATCAAAATTCTTTTACATAAAGAACTTATATATTTCATTATTTCTTAATTACCCCGGTTCTTTTGAATGCAGAAAGAAGCGATCTTTCTACTTCTGCACATTTCTTGCCGGAAATGGTGTTCCGAGCGATGATGATAAGATCATAATGCACCCCATCACTAGGAATTCTGTGCTGAAGATGACGATAGCTTTCTTTCATCAATCTTCTGGCCCTGTTCCTCCTGACACTATTCCCAACTTTCTTACTTGCTAAAAAACCTGTCCTATGATAAGAAAGACCATTTGCTCTGTAAAACAGAACTACATATCTGTCTCCAACAGATTTTCCTCTATTATAAACAGCGGAAAAATCTGTTTTTCTTCGCAAAACATTTTTTTTCAGCATGCTTCCTCTTTTCAATTTTAAGCGTATCTTTGGTTAAAGGAAATTAAGCGGTTAATTTCTTTCTGCCTCTAGCTCTTCTTCTCTTCAGAACGTTTCTGCCATTTTTGGTAGACATTCTCTTTCTGAAGCCATGCTCTTTCATTCTCTGACGCTTCTTTGGTTGGTAAGTCATTTTCATAATCAGTTTTCTCCCTTCATAACAAAATTAAAACTTTTGTGTGCATCTAAATTCCAATGGCACACAGATACTAAAGTAGTATACTTCAAAAAAGCAGCTGTGTCAAGCCCGAGAGGCAAACCTATGCCAAAAACACGGTTCGTCCATTGAGGATTGTTTCCAGCACTTTGACACGCCCAAGTTCCTCTCCGCTCAAGGCGAAAAGATTTTCGCTCACCACTACCATATCGGCATATTTGCCCATTTCCAATGTTCCTCTAACCCTTTCATCCCTGCAAGCCCATGCTCCATCGATGGTAAACATTCTCACCGCCTCCTCCATGGACAACGCTTGCTCCGGCAAAAAGGATTTGGTACTCTTCCGATTCCTTCTTGTGACTGCCGCCTGTATGTTTTCTAAAATATTGAAAGATTCCACCGGACAGTCTGAACCGCCTGAAACGTGAATTCCCATATCCCTCATGGTTTTCCAAACATAACAATCCTTCAAACGGCCGGCGCCCACACAATCTTCGATGATATTCATATCGTAGTCGATAAAGATTGGCTGGACAAAAGCCTGTATGCCCTGCCGTTTCATCTGATTTAAAAGCTGCAGGCTGGTAACCTGCACATGAACGATACCATGACGATGGCCATACCATGGATTTTCATGATTCACCTGTTCGATCATATTGCAAACCTTCTTAAGAGCTAAATCCCCGATAGCATGAACCGCCACATCCATCTTTTTCAAATGGGCATCCCGAATCAGGGTATAAAGCTCCTCCTCTGTATGATTTGTTACGCCATGGCAATCCGGTTCACTGAAATATCCCGCTTCCAGTTCTGCCGTTTTTGCGCCCAGAGAGCCATCCTGCAAAATCTTTCTCGGCCCTGTTCGAAACAGGCTCTCTCTGTCATCCCTATGGCTTCTAATTTTTTGCAGCCTAGGAAAGTTCTCCTGATCGATGAGACACTGCTCATAGATACGAATGGTCAGTCTTCCCTCCTCCTCCATCTTTCGAAAGAGAGCAATTAGCCTGATGGGATCCACGCCAGCAAGGGAAAGGAGGTCGTCGGACTGGATTCCAGTAATGCCACAGGCGTTCATCTCTCCCTGTGCCTCCTCAATCATCTTGCAAATCTCCTCGTCGCTGTATGACGGCAGTGCATCCATATAGATTCTTGCTGCGTTTTCTTTTATGATGCCTCTTTTGTAGTCGATATCCTTTTTCACTTGGGCAGGAAGGTCTTTCAACTCCTGAATCCGCGCAATCATGGGAGAATTACATACCGCTACGTGCAAACAGGCTCTGACCGCACATACGGGAATCTCTTTTGAAATCTGATCCAAATCATCTCTGGTGATCATCCGTTTTTCTATTAGGTAATCCTGATTCCAGCCCACACCGATTAAATAGGCGGGCTTTTCTCGTTGAATCCGCTCCCTGCAGCGCTGAATCACCTCATCGATAGAGGACATGGCGGACAGGGATATATTTTTCTGAAAGGAAGCATAATGGAGCAGATGCATATGGGAATCCTGAAAGCCTGGAAGCATCTGGGCGCCCTGTAAATCCCTTATTTCATCCCAGTGAAGTTTTAGCGCTTCCTGACTGTCACCCAAAAAAACAATCCGCCCATCTTCCGCTCCCAACGCTTCGTAGCGTCTCATATTTTCATCCATACTGTCGATAATGCCATTTAGCCAAAGTCTACGCATATTTGCTCTCCTTTCAAAAATAGAAAGAGGGAGTCTCAATGGCTCCCATCCAATGTATAAGGTCTAATTTTCCGGACCACATCTAAAATCGTGCCGTCTCGGGCCTCCAAAATAGCAATAATTCTATCCTCCCACTGAAGGTCATCAGGCTTTCCCACTAGGCTATAAGCCTTTTCCTTCAAGGCTTCAATGGAAACGTGATGAATCCCTGCCCCATCGAGACATTCTATAAGATCTGGCCGCTTCGATTGGATTATTTTCAATAATCATAATCAATTTCCTTTCAAATACCTAGAAAATAGCCATTGCTGATTTATATCCAGCTTACTGAAGCTTCTTCAAGAAAAGCTGCAGTATACTTGATACCATTTATATAATCCTTTACCCTAATATTCTCCCTGGTAGAATGATTTCCCGAGGTAAGGGAGGAAACGCCACAGGCACAAATGATCGGAAAATCTGACGAAACGGATCTGATCATATATGCTGGACCGCTGCCAAGCTGAGTGATGGATGGCGTCAGTGGCCTTTCATATACCTTTTCTGCCGCCCTTTCCAATATGCATCTCCACGGTGATGCAAGGGTCGTCCGAACTGGGAACCCATCAGAGGACTCACAAGACACCTTCACATCACCAAACCCCTTTTTCTGTAAATGATCTTTTATCTTTTTTAATATATCTTCCGCCGTTTGATTTGGTACAAGAATCACAGAAATTCTAGCCATGGCTGTGCTTGGTACAATATTTCTGTATTCCTGCTCCTGACTTTGGCCTGATTCCAGCCCACTAACCGTCATGGAAGGCTGTAAAAAAATCTTTTCCTTTAACTCTTCTCCTGTCAAACCTAAAACAAAAGAATCGATTTCTTTTTTTCTTAGAACATCTTCTTCGTCATAAGGATAAGAGGATATCACCTTCAAGTCTTCTTCTGTAGGATCTAGAACATCATCATAAAATCCGTCTAGCAAAATTTTTTCCTCTTCATCTTTTAATGACGCCAGCGCCCAAATGAGTCTCCATGCCGCGTTGGGAAGTTCTGCTCCCATTCTTCCATGCTCCTCTCCGTTGGACGTTTCAACTGTCAATTCAAGGGCTAACATGCATCTGACACCAAATGCTGCCTCCGGACTTTCATCAGGAAGAATTCTTCCATTTTCCCAAATACATAGATCAGCGTCCTTTATGATGGAAAGAGACTTGGAAGAATTCTGGATTAAATACTTGATGGTATTGCTGCCACTTTCTTCTTCTCCGTCATATAGAAGAGATACGGTACATGGCAGTTTTCCTTCTTTTTCTATGATAGCCTCCATGGCCTGCAGCCTGGCCATCAGTCCCCCCTTATTATCTGAAACACCTCTTCCAAAGATATATCCATCCTTTATGATAGGGTCATAGGGGTCGTGGAACCATCCATCCCTGTCTCCCTCCGGTACTACGTCGTAATGGTTATAGAATAGGATATTGGGCCCATGTTCCTCCTGCCGTTTGGCCATAATAACTGGCACGCCAGTTGGTCCTAGTTCCTCATTGACCTCAAATCCTAAACAGATCAGTTTCTCTACAATCTGCTCCTTTGTTTTCCTCAATCCCCCTTTATCTCCCTTTATGCTTCTGTTTGCACACAGCTTACTTAACTCTTCTATGTACTTCTCTGATGAATGGTCAATATACTCTAAAATTGGCTGCATAAAATCCCCTCTTCTTCATTCATTTACTTAAATACTTTTATCTTTATTTTGTCAATATTTTAGCATGGGCCATTGAAAAAATAAAATATATAGATATAATGGTTATCATAAGTAAAACTTAACGAAATGAGGTTTTAGATTCTTATGCAATTAAGAGATATTGAATATGTGGTCACCATTGCAGAAAAAAAGAAGTTTTCATTGGCAGCAGAAGCCTTATATATTTCTCAGCCTGCTCTAAGCCAAGCGATTCAAAAATTGGAAGCGGAACTGGGGATATCCTTATTTGTACGAAAAAGAACAGAAGTCATCCTTACAGATGCAGGACAACTCTTTTTAGAGGATGCTATTAAGATTTTAGAACACAGCAATCATATCAAAAAACAGATGCATAAGATTCAAAACATTGAAACAGGAAAACTGACCATTGGCGTTACCCCTCTATTCAGTCAATTTTACTTTTCGAAACCCTACATGAAATTTCACAGCATCTATCCCAATATTGGCATTACCATTGTAGAAGATATTTCAGAAACTCTTGAGAGACAGCTTTCCATGGGTAAAATAGATTTTATTCTGGTTCCCTTGCCCATTCAAAATCCAAATTTTGAATATGAGACTATCGTTTCTGAAGAGACTTTTTTGGCTTTACCGAAAAATCATCCCATCAATGGACTGATTACGCCGGGAGAGGATGGATTTTGTCATATAAATATGAATCACTTCCGCAATGATCCATTTATCATGTTAAGACCAGGACAGCGTCTTAGAACTATTGGAATAGAGGCCTGCCATCTGGCTAACTTCGAACCCAATATCGTATTTGAAACCAGCTATATCAATACGGCCAATGCTCTAGTTTCTGCCGGTGTGGGTATCAGCTTTATTCCATATATGATATTTGCCACTCGTAATGAAAACGGCGGCAATGTATATTATCATATCGATGGAATCGATACCAGGCGTACCCTTGTGGTAGCCTATGAAAAAAAAGAATCTCTGACCCCTGCAGCAAAGGAATTTATTAAAATCCTGTTGGAGTGCTACAAAGGCTAAAGATTACCAGCTTTCCATCTCTAAATCATAGAGAAAATAGGTGACAGAAAGAAGGTCTGCACAGCCCCCTGGCGAAAGATTATTCTTCATAAACCATTCATCTAAAGATCTCACATCTTCCATAGATGGACGATTTTCATTTTTTATCAGTTCTTTTACTTTATAAATAGCCGATTTAGCCAATTCCATACCGCCGCGGCTTATCATATTGGTATCCTTTCCCTGTGCGATCAGGTATAGCAATGTAATGACGCCAGCGTCATTTCTGCTGCTTCCCTTCAAAATCTCCTGTTTCAAAACAGGAAGCGCTATGTTTTTTACACTGGGAAGACCATCAGCTACCTCGCCGCGGATACCTTTTATTCCATATTGGAAATAAAGTCTTTTTCCCGCCGTTTCCGGTATAGCATGAGGATTGTCATGGTCAAAATCTGTCCGCATCGCAGCAGCAGCTATCTTTCCACACTCCTCCAAAATCTTTTCAAGATCTCCATAAGGTTCATAAGCCTTCCATACTCTTCCTAAAGCGCCGCAGAGAATTCCTAAAGTAAAAATAGCGCCTTTATTGGTGTTGACCCCTTTCGTCGCATGAAACATGGCATGTTCCGCTTCCTTACCAGCATTTCTCAGCACATAAAAGGTATCCTCTGGGCTGGCTTTCTCAGTTTTTTGTCCAATTTCTACACATTTTTCCCAGTACGGAATCAAAGATGAAATGCTGCTGATGAAAGTAAACAGATTCATATCCCTGTGACTTCCGTTATTATTACAATCCACAAGACCTGGTTTGGGAGTCGTGCATATTTCCTCCATTAAACTTTTTGTTACCAATGCGGCAACCTTCTTACGGTCGGATAGGGCAAAATGTTCTTCCATAAGTTTGACCGCTGCGCCATAAAGTTCTTCCACGGTGTGAATCCGGCGGGAAGCACATCCCCTCCCTTGAGCGCCGCATACAATACAGTCTCTTGGGCCTCCTTTCACTTGTTGACGATTCAGTTTATTTCCCCATTTATCTATCACATCCATATCAAAAAGACGCCCCATGGGAATTTTATCCTCTATAGACGTACATATCTTTTTAATTTCTAAAGCATCCTCATCAACGGCTAATAAAGCCTCGCAGCCTGTCCAATTTCTTTTTTCTTCGCTATAAAGAATAGAAACATTCTGGTTTTTTAACCTTTCAGCAAGCATTTCATATCCTGTCTCAAAGGCTCTGCGAATTAAAGGTGAGTCCTTTACTGGACCTGGAATATTCATGGTGAATGAAATAATAGTTGCTTTAAATCTGCTTATGCATTTTTCCTGTCGATACCATCTCTCTTCTCTTGCTGACAGCATTTCTTCCAATGTAACTTCTCTCATTCTTTCCTCCAATCATGGCATGGATTTTCTTGTGACTTGATTACATCTATAACAGGAGCAGCCTCCTCAGATAAAAAATATTTGATGGTGCTTTCCGGAAGCATACAAAAAACCTTTTCAAATTCATCGTCATGAATGGCCTGGCGTACTGTACTGGCGCTGATTACCATTTCTCCTTCCATAAGACGTGGAATCACTTTACATACAATCCCCATTAATGGAAGATATTTTTTCATAATTTTATTATAGATAGATGTAACGTGACTGTTCTTTTCCTCACCCACATATCTTCTTTTAATGCCCATTCTTTTTGCGATTTGATGAAAGATAACGACATCTAGCTTAGCCTGAGTGATAACGGCAGCATCCTCATCAGGAAAAAAATAACCTGGGAATGTGGATGTACTTATGATATATGGACCTCCATCGTGAATCATTATATTGGACAGATGAGAGGTTCCTTCACATATCAATCTTTTTCTAATAGCAAATGGAATAGGGCCAACCTCCTCACTGAGTACAAAGACATGTACCATATCATTTTCAAGGGCTGCTTTTTCTATCAAATATTGATGACCGAGGGTAAAAGGATTACCATTCATTACGATTGCTGCAATTCTTTCTCCTTCTGTTCTCTCTTTTTCAAGAGTATAGCAGTATTCCTCAAATCCATACTTTCTGTTTTCCATAAAAACCAATTCATCATCTACACAAACGATTTCATAAAACCCTAGGTCTTTCAAAAGAACAGAGCTTTTTTTCGTGGTATATAAAAATATATGGGAATTTCCTCTCTTTATCTGAATATCCATCAGATGACTTACGATTTTATTTAGAAATCCTTCTCCTTGATGATCCTTATCTACAGCAAGACATCGAAGAGTATTTTGAAAACAGCTTCCTGTTGCGATGAGATTTTCCTTTTCATCATAGATTCCACAGGTATAATCTAAATTTCTATCCCGTCTGATTCCTGTCTGTTCCAACAATTTATCGACCTTCTTCTGTCCATATATATCAGAATTAAAAATGGTTTCTACCATATTTTCCATAAAAAACCTCTTTCTTAAACTTTTCTATCATATTGATGACAGGTTATTCTAAATTTATTCATCTGTCAAGGATAAAGAAGCCCTTTCTATATGAGGAATTCATGCACAGAGTTATCCACATATCATGGATAACTTCTAAAAAAGTTTATTTTTTAAATCCTTACAATTCATACTTGCTTGTGGATAACTTTTTATATACAATAGAAGAAAGCCGCAAAAATAGAAAATCAATTTTAATAGAGGAATCATCTATGAACAAATACGACAAAATTTTAGAAAAGGTTCGCTTAGGGCTAAAGGAAGCCACCACAGATGTAAGTTATGAAACCTGGATTGAACCCATTGAAATATATAAAATAGATGAAGAATTGAAAATCATTTATCTAGGCATTACCAAGACCAAGGGAATCGATATCAATTTTTTGCTGAGCGTTCTAAAAAACAGATACATATCCGTAATCGGAGATCACTTTGAAGAAGTGCTTCATAACAAATATAAGATTATCATAAAGGATATGGAGGAATATAAAGAGGATAACAAAAATCAAGAGAAGTCTGCACCAAAAGACAGCGCAAAAACCATGGACATGAGTTCCTTAAAAAGCAGCTTAAATCATCAAAAGATTTTTAATCCCAGATACAACTTTGAAAATTTTGTGGTGGGAAACAGTAACAAGTATGCCCATGCAGCGTCTCTAGCCGTGGCCGAATCTCCTTCAGAGGCCTATAACCCTCTCTTTATCTATGGAGGTTCCGGTCTTGGAAAAACCCATCTGATGCATGCCATTGGCATCTACCTTTTGGAAAACAATCCGAACCAAAACGTACTTTATGTTTCCTCGGAAATGTTTGCCAATGAACTGATTAGAGCTCTTCAAGAGCATAAGATGAATGAATTTAAATCCAAATATCGAAAGCTGGACGTTCTTCTTATCGACGATGTACAATTTCTGGAAGGAAAGGAAAGCACACAAGAAGAATTTTTCCATACATTTAATACCTTATATGATAATAATAAACAGATTATCATTTCCAGCGACAGAGCGCCAACCAAACTGGTCAATCTGGAAGAACGGCTTCGTTCCCGATTTCAGTGGAATTTGATTGCAGATATCCAGCCGCCAGATTATGAAACCAGGGTAGCAATCTTAAGAAAAAAGGCAGAAAACCTCAACATTGAGGTTGATGACGATCTTTATGATGTTATCTGCATGATTGCAGAAAAGATTAAGGATAACATTAGAGAATTGGAAGGCGCCTTTACCCGCATCGTATCCTTTTCCCATCTTCTTGACGAAAAGCCGGATAAGAATTTTGCAAGGAGAACCCTAAAAGATATTTTAAACGACGGTGATGTAAAGGTCACGCCAGAAAAGATAAAAAAGGTCATATGCAAGCACTATAACATTAAAATATCCGACCTGGAATCTTCAAAAAAAAGCAACAACATCGCTTATCCTAGACAGGTTGCCATGTATCTCATAAGAGAAATGACAGATTACTCTCTTCCAAAAATCGGGCAAATGTTTGGAGGTAAACATTACACCACGGTTATGTATGCCTGTGAAAAAATTGAGGATGAAATAGGAGCAGATCCTTCTTTGGCCCAACTTATCGACACCTTAAAAGAACAGATTACGGATTAAAAGGATAAAATTTCTTTTCTATCCACAATTTTATCCAAAGAGATATTACCGTATTTTATCAGGGTCTTAGGACTTATCCATAGATTCCACAGCCCCTACTACTACTATTACTATAAAGAAATATAAATAATCAATATAACAGCGGAGGTATATTATGAAATTTTCCTGCGAGCAACAAGCGCTTTCAAAAGCACTCAATATTGTTTCCAAAGCCGTCACTTCCAGAACCACCATTCCTATCCTAAAAGGAATTTTATTAAAAGTCAGCGAAGACGGCAAACTGACCATGTCTGCATCTGACCTTGACTTAAGTATTGAAAAAACTTTAAAGGTAGAAAACTATCAACCAGGAGAAATTGTAGTCTATGCAAAGCTATTTGGAGATATTATCCGTAAACTTCCAAATGCCATGGTTACTATGGAACTTATAGATGAAGAAGTAAAGATAAATTGTGCAAATTCTGAATTTCATATCATAGGGCTTCCTGCTGACGAATTTCCTACCATCAATATGCCAGAGGATACCTCCGACCTTATTTTATTCGATAAGGATATCCTAAAGGACATGATTCGAAAAACCTCTTTTGCCGCCAGCATCGATGAAGCTAGAGGCGTTATCACTGGCGTTTTGGTAGAAATGCAGGAAAAAAGTCTCAATATGATTGCTCTGGATGGTTTCCGTATGGCTATTTCCAGAGAAGAAATGCTCAATAAAGAGCGGGAAAGCATCGTCATTCCAGCTAAGATTTTAGGAGAAATTAGCAAGATTATCGGTGAAGCTGATACAGAAGCAAACGACCAAGTCAGTCTTTATATCAATGAAAAGAGAGCAATCTTCATCATAGAGGATATAAAGATCGTTCTTCGACTTTTGGAAGGAGAGTTTGTAAAATATAGAGACATCATTCCTAAGAATAATGAAATCAGAGTGGTAGTAAACAGAAGCGATTTTCTCAATAGTATTGAGAGAGCTTCCCTTTTAGCTAAGGTGGGCAAGAACAATCTGATTAAACTTTCCATTACTGATAATAGCATGGAAATTACTTCTAAATCAGAAGAAGGAAATGTGAGAGAAGAAGTGATGATTTCCAAGGAAGGAAATGATTTGATCATTGGTTTTAACTCTAAATATCTGATGGATGTACTGAAAGTCATAGAAGAAGAAGAAATCGTTATGTTGTTCCATACTAGTATCAGTCCTTGTCTGGTACAGCCAATGGACGGAAATCAGTTTGAATATCTGATTCTGCCAGTGAGAATTACAAATAATTAAAATATATGTATATTACAGATGTATCTCTTCACAATTTTAGAAATTATGAAGAACTGGATTTAAAATTTCATAGGAACGTCAATCTGATTCTGGGAAAAAACGCTCAAGGAAAGACTAATCTCATCGAGTCCATCTACATCTGTTCCATGGGAAAGTCTTTCCGCACCAATAAGGATGCAGAGATGATTCTCTTTGGCAAGGACTATGGTCGAATTAAGGTACATGCTGAAAAATCATACCTACCTACCACTGTGGATATGATGATTAGCAAAGAATCAAAAAAATCGGTAAAAATAGATGGAGTAAAGATTAAGAAAGCGTCAGAGCTTTTAAAAAATCTTTATATTGTCATATTTTCTCCAGAGGACTTAAAGATTGTAAAGGATGAACCGGAAAAACGGCGAAGATTTATAGACAGAGAACTTTCGCAGCTTCGTCCTAAGTATTATGAGAATTTTTATAATTTTAAGAAGGCGCTAATTCAGCGAAACGCTTACTTAAAGGAAATGGACATAAATCGGTCCATTTTAGACGTATGGGATATGCAGCTTGCAAAATATGGGGCTTCCATTATGATGATGCGGCGGGATTTCATAGATAAAATCAGTCAAATCAGTCATGATATCCATTATTCTATTACCAATGAAAAGGAGCATCTTTCCATCCAATATGAACCAAATATTAAGATGATGGAGAATCTGTCTTCCCAAGAGGATTATTATTATCATTTGATTGGAGAATCCTATGGAAACGATATGAGACAGAGGACTACCACCAGAGGTCCCCATAAGGACGATATGAGTTTTTTAATCGGTGACATCGATGCCAGAAGCTATGGTTCTCAGGGACAGCAGAGAACAGCCGCTTTATCTCTGAAACTGGCGGAGCTAAATTTGATTCGAGAAGAGACCGATGAGGATGGAATTTTGATTCTTGACGATGTGATGAGTGAGCTGGATTTAGAGCGACAGGAATTTTTGGTAAAATCTTTGTCGGACAGACAGATGTTTATTACAACTACAGAGATACCCGATGCTTTGAGAAGAACCCTTCCGGCGGGAAAGGTATTTTTTGTAGAAGGAGGAAAGGTAAGGGAGGAGTCTTATGAACCCAGTATATGAAAAGTTGCTTACATGTTATGAAAGTATTCAGAAAAAAGTGGATTTAGAAAAGTTTCAACCAAAGGTTGCTATTGTCCTTGGTTCTGGCCTTGGTGATTATGCCGATGATATAGAAGTCTTATATGAGATAGATTATCATGATATAGAGGGATTTCCTGTATCCACTGTGCCAGGCCATGCAGGAAAATTTATCTTTGGTCATGTGGGAGACGTTCCAGTGGTATGTATGAAAGGACGTGTCCATTATTACGAAGGATACCCTATCAGCGATGTGGTGCTTCCTACTAGATTGATGAAGATGATGGGCGCTGAAATTCTGTTTTTAACCAATGCTTCCGGCGGAATCAATCCTGATTACAGAGCGGGAGATTTTATGATGCTAACCGATCATATTTCTGTATTCGTGCCAAATCCTCTTATTGGCCCTAACATGGATGAGTTGGGAACCAGATTTCCTGATATGACCCATGTATACGATATGGATTTACAGGAAATGATTCGTCAGGCAGCCCAGGAAGCAGGCGTTGATTTAAAAGAAGGTGTTTATGCTCAGTTGACAGGTCCGTCATTTGAGTCTCCTGCTGAAATTAAAATGTTACAGACCATGGGTGTGGATGCAGTGGGAATGTCTACTGTGGTGGAAGCTATCGTAGCAAATCATATGGGTATGAAGATATGCGGTATCTCTTGTGTATGTAATATGGCAGCTGGAATTACAGGCAATGCATTAACCCATGAAGAGGTACAGGAAGCAGCTAATCAGGCGGCGCCGCTATTTAAAAGCATGATGACTAATTCAGTGAAAAAATTCAAGACATTACTTTGAAAAATAATACCCCTTAATTACTAAAAAATCGCCCTTCTGGGCGATTTTTTTAATACATATGATAAAATAAGATATATTTAGGATTTTTATTGAAATCACCCTGAAAAAGTGGTAAACTAAAGGAGTGTATTTTATAAAGGGAAAGTCTGCATATAAGGCAGAGAACAACAAAAAAGAAAGGTGAAACTATGAGCTTAGAGGAAAAAATGAACGGCCAGTATGATGCGGCCCAGATACAGGTTTTGGAAGGGCTGGAAGCAGTTCGAAAAAGGCCAGGTATGTATATCGGCAGCACCGGGCCAAGGGGACTGCATCACCTGGTTTATGAAATCGTAGATAACAGTATAGATGAAGCCTTAGCAGGTTATTGTAAAAATATTCATGTAACCATTCAGAGCGATAATTCCATCATGGTAGAGGATGACGGACGAGGTATGCCAGTGGACAAACATCCAAAGATGGGAATTCCAGCGGTAGAAGTCATTCATACAGTGCTTCATGCTGGCGGTAAGTTTGGCGGAGGAGGATATAAGGTCTCCGGCGGACTTCACGGCGTAGGCGCTTCCGTTGTAAACGCCCTTTCTACCCATATGGAAGTGGAAATCAAGAGAAATGGAAATATCTATAAACAGTCCTATGAAAGAGGCAAAACCGTAACCCCTCTTGAAATTATTGGGGAGACGAAAAAGACAGGTTCCAAGACCATATTTTGGCCGGATCCAGAAATTTTCACGGAAACCACAGTATTTGATTATGGCACTTTAGAACATAGACTGAGAGAGATGGCTTTTTTGAATAAAGGTATCAAGATTATCTTTAAGGACGAAAGAGCCGGACAGAAAAAGAGCGAAACTTTCCACTATGAAGGAGGATTAAAGGAATTTGTTCTCTATCAGAATCGAAGCAAGGAAGCCCTTCATCAAGAGGTGGTTTACTTTGAGGTGTCCAAAGAGACCTATGAGATAGAAGTGGCCATGCAGTATACCGATAGTTACAACGAATTGATTTTGGGCTATGCCAATAATATTCACACTACAGACGGCGGTACCCATCTGGTAGGCTTTAAGAGCGCTCTCACCAGAGTCATCAACGATTATGGCAGAAAGGCAAAAATTCTGAAAGATAACGATACCCCTCTAAGCGGCGACGACGTGAGAGAAGGTCTGACGGCCATCATCTCTGTAAAACTGGCAGAACCACAGTTTGAAGGCCAGACCAAAGCGAAACTGGGAAACAGTGAAATCAGAGGTTTCGTAGAGACGACTACCGGCGAATATCTGATGGCCTTTTTAGAGGAAAATCCTGCGCCGGCTAAAATCATCTTAGAAAAATGCGTACGTGCTGCTAGGGCCAGAGAGGCGGCCAGAAAAGCCAGAGATATGACTAGAAGAAAAGGGGCTTTGGACAGCTTTTCTCTGCCTGGAAAATTGGCTGATTGCTCAGATAAAGACCCAGCTAATTGTGAGATTTTCTTAGTCGAGGGTGATTCCGCAGGGGGCTCTGCCAAGGACGGCAGAGATAGAAAACGTCAGGCAATTCTTCCTCTTCGCGGTAAAATCTTAAATGTGGAGAAAGCCAGACTGGATCGTATTTTGAATTCTGATGAAATTAAAAATATGATTACTGCCTTTGGATGCGGTATCGGCGAGGATTTTAATATTGAAAAACTTCGCTATCATAAGATTATCATTATGACCGATGCCGACGTGGATGGCGCTCATATCAGAACATTGCTTCTTACCTTCTTCTATCGGTATATGAAACCTCTTATCGAAGGCGGTTATATTTATGCTGCCCAACCTCCCCTATTCCAAGTGAAAAAGGGAAAGGATGTGTACTATACCTATAGTGAGAAAGAGCAGGAAAGATTGCTGGCTTCCCTGGCGGACAAGCCTGGAAAGGTGGATATCCAAAGATACAAGGGTCTTGGTGAAATGGATGCAGAGCAGCTCTGGGATACCACCATGGACTTTAAACACAGAACGCTGATTCAGATTACCATCGAAGATAGCGCTGCTGCAGATCAGATATTTTCTACGCTGATGGGCGATAAGGTTCCTCCAAGAAAGAAATTTATCGAAGATAACGCCCATTATGCTACGCTGGATATTTAATGAAGGAGGAAAAAAGTAAATGGCAACATTTTTAGAAGATCAAAAGCTAATTCAGCATGAGATCAATAAGGAGATGAAAGACTCCTATATTGACTATGCCATGAGCGTTATCGTTCAGCGGGCTCTCCCTGACGTTCGGGATGGTCTAAAGCCTGTACACAGAAGAATTCTCTATGGTATGGATGGTCTGGGCGTAACGCCGGATAAACCTCATAAAAAGTCGGCCCGTATTGTGGGTGAAGTCATGGGTAAATACCACCCACATGGCGACTCCTCCATTTATGACGCCATGGTCCGTCTGGCACAGCCTTTCAGCATCCGTTATACCCTTGTAGACGGCCACGGAAACTTTGGTTCTGTGGATGGAGACGGCGCTGCAGCCATGCGTTATACAGAAGCAAGAATGACTCCCCTGGCTTTGCAGATGCTCCGGGATATCGATAAGGATACGGTGGACTTTAGTCCTAACTTTGATGGAGAGGAAAAGGAACCAAACGTACTTCCAGCCAGATTTCCAAACCTTCTGGTAAACGGTTCTAATGGTATTGCCGTAGGTATGGCTACCTCTATTCCTCCTCACAATCTCTGCGAGGTAATCGATGCGTCGGTAAAACTCATCGACGAGCCGGAATCCACGGTAGACGATTTGATAAAGATTGTAAAGGGGCCCGACTTTCCAACCGGCGCTATGATCTTAGGAAAATCCTCCATGCGGGAGGCTTATCGCACTGGTCAAGGAAAGGCCTTGGTGCGCTCTGTATCAGAAATAGAGGAAACCTCTCATGGAAAGCAACAAATTGTGGTGACGGAGATTCCTTATCAGGTCAACAAGGCTAGACTCATCGAAAAGATTGCCGACTTGGTGAGAGATAAGCGGGTGGAAGGCATTACAGCCATCAGAGATGAATCCAGCCGTAAGGGTATGCGTATTGTCATCGAACTGAAGAAGGACGCCAATGCCAATATTATTTTAAACAGACTATATAAGCATACCCAGTTACAGGACAGTGTGTCCATGATTATGCTGGCTCTGGTGGACGGCAAACCAAAGATTTGCACTCTGAAGGAAATGCTGGTGGAATACCTGAAACACCAGAAAGAAGTGGTCACCAGAAGAACCATCTATGACAAGAAGAAGGCGGAAGCAAGAGCTCACATTTTGGAAGGCTTACGAATCGCCTTAGACAATATAGACGAAATCATTCATATCATTAGAAACAGCTATAACGATGCCAAAGAACGGCTCATGGAACGGTTTGGTCTTTCAGAAATTCAGGCCCAAGCCATCTTGGACATGCAGCTCAGAAGGCTCCAGGGTTTGGAAAAAGAGAAGATCGAAAATGAGTATCAGGAACTGTTAAAGAAAATCGCCTATTATAACGAACTCCTTGCAGACGAACACAAGCTGATGGGCGTAGTCAAGGATGAACTGTTAGAAATCAGAGATAAATGGGGCGATAAGCGGCGTACCAAGATTAAAGCCGACGCTCAGGAAATCGACGAAGAAGACCTGATTCAGGAAGAAAATGTGTGCATTACCATGACCCATCTTGGATATGTTAAGAGAGTGCCGGTGGATACCTATAGAGTCCAGCGCCGCGGCGGCAAAGGCATTACAGGTCTTACCACCAAGGAAAACGATTTCGTAAAGAATCTGATTATGACATCGACTCATGATTATCTCATGTTCTTTACCAACACAGGTAAGGCTCATAAGATTAAGGCTTACGAGATTCCGGAGGCAACTAGAACAGCCAAGGGCACGCCGATTGTCAACTTCCTCAACCTCATGTCCAGAGAACGGGTGACAGCGGTAATTCCAATTAAAGAGTTTGCAGAGGATCAGTATCTCATCGCTGTGACCAAGGATGGTACCATCAAAAAGACGTCTCTGTCTAACTTTGATACCAACAGAAAGACTGGTCTAATCGCCATGAATCTGAAAGAAGGCGACGAACTAATCGGAATTCAGCAGACCACAGGTAGAAACAATGTTATCATCGTAACCAAACACGGTAAATGTATCTGCTTCTCCGAAGATGATGTGAGACCGATGGGTAGAATCGCAGCTGGTGTGAGAGCCATCAATCTGGAAAAAGGCGACGAAGTCGTTTCCATGGAGTTGGTGGAACCAGGTCAGGAACTTCTGGTAGTAACCCGCAACGGTTATGGAAAGAGAACCAGAGTGGAGGACTATAAGATTCAGGTTCGCGGTGGCAAGGGACTTTTGACCTACGATAAGGCGAAATTCAAAAAGACCGGAGAACTGGTAGGCGCTATGGTGGTCAGCGAAGACGACGATATTATGCTGATTAACTCCAACGGCGTCATTATCCGTATGGCAGCCAGCGAAGTTTCTAGACTGGGCAGAGCAACCCAAGGCGTTAAGATTATGAATGTGGATGAAGATGTAAACATTATCGCTCTGGCCAAGGTCATCAAAGAGGATTCTCTAAATGAAGAGGACAGTGAAAAGGGCTCAAAAGAAGAATCCGACAGTGAGCAGGAAACCATGAATATCTAAAGGCTATTGCCTTTAGATATTCATAGAGATGAAAGGAAGCAAAGAAAATGGCAGATAAAGTGAAATTTACCATTCCGGGAAAACCGGCCTATCTGACCATGGTCAGGTTAGCAATTAGTTCCATTGCCGACATGGCTGGATTTGATATTGAAGAGATAGAAGACATTAAGACGGCGGTCAGCGAAGCATGTAAAAACGTTTCCTGCCACGGTCTTTCTGGATTTGCAGAAGAATACACAGTGGAATGTGTGACAGAATCCAATCTTCTGGAAATCTACGTGACAGATAACAGTCAAGGTCATGTGCTGGAAAAACTGGCCAAGCCTTGTCTGGATTGTCCAAATGAAGGAAATCTGGGCATGTGCGTTGTCCAGTCCCTTATGAACGAAGTAGAACTCATCGATCATCCCTATGGTAAGAAGACGATAAAAATGGTGAAACGTAAATGACATCAGAGCTTTTCAAGGAATATGCAGCCCACCCTACCATCGAACTTCGAAACCAGTTGGTAGAGGAGAATCTGTATATGGTGGATATTCTCATCAGAAAATATCTGGGAAAAGGTGTGGATTATGACGACTTGTATCAGGTGGGAGCCCTAGCGCTAGTTTCTGCGGTAGAGCGGTTTGATCCAACCAAAGGCTTTGAATTTAAAAGCTTTGCCACACCTACAATTCTCGGTGAAATAAAAAAATATTTTAGAGATAAACAGTGGAGTTTAAAGGTGCCTCGCCGTCTTAAAGAAATTTCCTCCAAAGTTCAGGAGGTAAAGGATCAACTGACGACAGAATTGGGACGAGCCCCTAACTTGGAGGAGATTTCCGAAGCCACTGGATTTTCCCATGAGCAGATTATGCAGGCCATGGAAAGCGCCAAAGCCTACGGTACTTTTTCTCTGGATGGCGCTGGCAACAATCTGGCCGACGATGGGGAAGAAAATATTTTAGAAAAATATATTGGATTTGAAGAAATCGGATATGAGAGAATTGAAATTAATGAGATTATCACCGCTGTCCTTGAGAAGCTCAGCGATACATATCGATACGTCTTTAAGGAGAGATTCCTGTTTAATAAGTCCCAGGCAGAGATTGCCCAGGCTCTCGGCGTATCGCAGATGACGGTTTCCCGGGCAGAGAGGGCCATTGTAGAGCGGTTTAAAAAAGAGATCAATCGGTAAATAGAAAGAAGGTAAGAAACTTATGAAACGTGTATTTTCTGGTGTACAGCCCACAGGAAACATTCACCTGGGTAATTATCTGGGCGCATTGAAACAATTTGTAGAATTGCAGGATGACAATGAATGTATCTACTGTATTGTAGATATGCATGCCATCACCGTGCCTCAGGACCCGAAAACATTAAGAGAACATACTTTGGATGTGGCGGCTCTCTACTTGGCAGTAGGAATAGACCCTAAAAAGTCCATCGTTTTCGTCCAATCCGACGTGTCCGGTCATGCGGAATTATCCTGGGTACTTACCTGTAACTCCTACACAGGAGAATTGTCGAGAATGACACAATTTAAGGACAAGAGCAAAAATAAAGAGTCGGCGCCAACAGGGCTTTTCACCTATCCGATTCTCATGGCGGCAGATATTTTACTGTACGATACGGATGTGGTTCCGGTGGGAAACGACCAGAAACAGCACATCGAAATATGCAGGGATTTGGCTACCCGTATCAACAATAAATATGAAAAGACCTTCGTCATTCCTGACGGCCGCTTCTTAAAGGAGGGCGCTCGCATCATGGCCTTAGATGACCCTACCAAAAAGATGAGCAAGAGTGCAGAGAATATTCACTCTCGCATTTCTCTTCTGGATGAGCCTTCTAAGATTAAGAAGTCCATCATGAAGGCCACCACCGATTCGGAAGGAATCATTCGCTTTGACGTGGAAAATAAGCCGGGAATCAGCAACCTTTTAAATATTTACAGCGTTCTGGCCGACAAAAGTGTGGAAAAGCTGGAGGCCCAGTATGCAGGCAAAGGTTATGGTGACTTCAAGAAGGATTTGGTGGAAGTGACAGTAGAAGCGCTGGCTCCAATTAAAGCTCGGTATGAGGAGATTCGTCACTCCGATGAACTCATGGACATCTTAAAGGAGGGCGCTCAGCGTGCCGATGCCATCGCCCAAAAGACCATGGCCAGGGTAAAGAAAAACTTTGGATTGGGTCTTGGAAGATAAAATGACCGTTGGGGTGAAGCCTTTCCTTTTTAATGGGGATTCCGTAAATATTTAACTTATATGGAACTTTTTGATTTTTGGGGTATAACGAAATTGTGAAAGCTTAACCGAAAATCGGCTTTTTGAGAAAATGAGTATAATTGGTTAGGAAAGATTCGGTATTAGAGCCTGAAAATAGACGGTTTGTAGTGAATTTTAGCCATATGAAGGGCATGAATCCATGTTGGAGTTGAAATTTTTATACTTATTTTTCTTAAAAGAAGGA
Organism: Bacillota bacterium; assembly: GCA_022793795.1. Lineage (GTDB taxonomy): Bacteria > Bacillota > Clostridia > Peptostreptococcales > Anaerovoracaceae > RGIG7179. The sequence goes on along the minus strand of JAAWDM010000051.1, from coordinate 14,918 downwards.
ATTAAGTTAAAAATAATGGTTCATTATAAAAGTGAAAAAATCCAGAAAACTCATAAAAAAGGAGTTGTCGCTCTGGTCAACTTTTCAGTAGGCTGTGCGACAGCTCCTTCTTTGTGAAACCGACGATTTGCCGGAGATGATTTGTCTTATTGGTTCCTTTGCAAAGTTGCAAGTCCCTGACGGATGGTTTCTTCTACCTGCTCCGGCAGGTCTCCAAGCTGTTTTCTGTCTAAGGAGGCAGTGTCAATGGCTGGATGAACCATGAAGTCCACGGTCTGCCCCTTGGTCATAGCGCCCCGTTCTTCAAATACATGGTAGCTTCCGTCTATGGTAATAGGTATGATGGGAACCCGGGCCTTGGTGGCTAGTTTTAGACTGCCTGGCTTAAATTCTGCCATTTCTTTTCTCTGGCTCCTGGTGCCCTCTGGAAATATGACAAGAGAAAATCCATCCTTTAGGTAACGGGCTCCTTCGTTAATGGTGACCAGAGAGGAGCGCACATCTCCCCTTTCCATGAAAAGTCCGCGGATTCTCAAAATCCAGTTTCCGATGAAAGGGGCCTTTTTCAGCTCATCTTTGGCAATGAATCCAATCTGGTGATTTTTAATCACATAAAGGAATGTTAGAATATCTGCATAGGATTGATGATTGCTGATAAAGACCACCGGTCCCTCCTTTGGCAGATTTTCTGGATGAATCACATTATATTTAATGTCAAGCCCCTTAGATACGTCAGCAGCAAAGATTTGACAGGCTTCGAGAATGAGTTTACGCTCTTCTTCAAAGTTACCTGCGGCTCTGTTTTGTTCAATGGGCTTTATATATTTTTTTACCCTCCCAAGGGCCTTAAGAAGCACCGTAAGACCTGGAAGATTGGGGATAATCTTCATGTTTATAAACCTCCTTTACCACAGCCTGCTGAAAAACGCTGCGCCGATAAACTACATATCAATATTGTAACACAAAATGGAAGATAGTTTCTATATAAATCTGGATTTCTACCCATCATTATCTAAATAAGAATGAAAAAACTCCTTTCATTTTCATAAATTATTGCTGACATCACCAAGGCTTATTGGTATACTGAATGGAAGAATATAGTCAAAGAGGGGGAAGATTTTATGATGAAAAAGGGATATGGGGCTGCTGCCTGTACCTTGGCAGCAGCGCTTCTTACGGCAGTTGTTTTTTTGTGCTATCAGGTGGGGGCTCGTTATGATTTGGCTCCTTTACCTATTGATTTGACGGTGCAGTCTTGGTTTTTTGATTTAAGGACCGACTGGCTAAATATACCGGTAAAGCTGATTACCCATCTGTGCGACCCGACCACCATCGTGGCCCTCTGTGCAGTCCTTTTGCTGCTGCCAAACAGAAAAACCTATGGACTACCGGTTTCCCTGGCAGCGGCTACCGGCCTTATGATCTATAAGCCTTTAAAGCATATATTTTTCAGAGCAAGGCCCGATGTATCCCTTCACCTGGTGACCCAGGGAGGTTATTCCTTTCCCAGCGGTCATTCCGTCACTTCTGTTATTGTATATGGATTGCTATTTTATTTGATTCAGAACCATTGTAAGAACCCGTATCTTCGCAGGATTTTGTCGGGGATATGCCTATTTTTAGCCATATTTATCGGGCCTAGCAGAATCTATGTAGGCGTCCATTGGCCAACCGATGTGCTCACTGGATGGTGCATCGGTGATATTGTGCTGATTTTAGCAATTTGCATATTGAAGAATTTAGAAAAGCGCCAGAACCGTTAAAACAATACGGAGCCTGGCCCTCTGTCGAAATAGATGCTCTTGGATGCAGCGCCCAGAGGAACACCATAGCAGATTTTTACATCCTTGGAGAGACAGCCCATTTCAATGGCGCCCTTTCCCGCGGAGTATAATACCCGGTTGTCAATGCGATGATCTGCAGCAACTGATATGGCGGAACCAACGGCAATACCCAGGTCAGTCACATTAAACACGCAGTTAGTGCCAGCCTTTTTCATTTCCCCACAGTTTTCAAAACCGCACATATGGCAGTTATTAAGACCAAAAGGCGTACTGCGGCAGCCGATGATGACCACGCAATGACTACCATCTACATTTCCTGCATCCCGTATGATAAATTCCTCATTAAACTTTTGTCCCAGTTTACGCATGGCATCGGCCAGTTTGTCTTTATCCTCTCCAGTGAGGACGCAGGCCTCTATGGTATCTCTGCCGCTGCCCTTTGGCGCTGTCTTTGCGGCGGCTACCATCAAATCCGCAACATGCAGAACCGCGTCTCTTTCTGCATCTTTCATGGTTTTTATCATGGTTATGCTCCTATTCTCATTAAAAATTTTTTTATACCTAGTATTTTACCATATCCTTAAGAAGAGTGGTTATGATTTTTGCAGCTGTTTTGCAAAGTTCATGAAAATGTGTTAAAATATAGCCTAAAGGAAAAGAGCCAAAGGCGGGAAAGGAATCGATAGATATGAAAGAGCCTACGTTAGTGATTATGGCAGCCGGAATGGGTAGCCGGTTTGGCGGTTTGAAACAGATTGAGCCGGTTGGAAACGGCGGTGAAATTATTTTAGATTTTTCACTGTATGACGCTATGATGGCAGGATTTAAAAAAGCGGTGTTTGTCATTAAACGGGAAAACGAACAGGATTTTCGAGGGTTAATCGACGATAGAGCGGGAAAATATATGGAAATCCAGTATGCCTACCAGGAACTTTCCGATTTGCCTAAGGGCTACCATGTGCCGGAGGGACGGGTGAAGCCTTGGGGAACGGCTCATGCAGTGCTGGCAGCCAGGAAATTGGTAGACGGTCCCATTGCGGTCATTAATGCCGACGATTATTATGGCCCTGGAGCGTTTCAGAGCATCTATGAATTTTTAGAAAAAGCTGAGGATGACTGGCAGGAAACGGACGGTGCAAAATATCACTACTGCATGGTAGGCTATCAGCTGGAAAACACTTTAACTGAAAACGGCTTTGTTTCCCGTGGCGTCTGCAAAACATCGCCGGAAGGGCTGCTCACTGAAATTACGGAACGAACCAAGATTCAGTGGCAAGACGATAAAATCGTCTATGAAGAGAATGGTCGATGGGAAGAACTTGAGAGAGGCGCCACCGTATCCATGAATTTCTGGGGATTTACACCCTCCATGCTGAGAGAGATGGAAAATAGATTCCCTGCGTTTTTGGACGGAACATTGAAGGAAAATCCTATGAAAGGGGAATATTTTCTTCCGGGAGTGGTAGACCAGTTGATTCATGAAAATAAGGCGGACGTGAAAGTTCTGAAATCCATGGACAGATGGTACGGCGTTACATATAAAGAGGATAAACAGAGCGTAGTAGACGCATTGCAATCCATGAAGGATAAAGGCGAGTACCCAGATAAGCTGTGGAAGTAATTTCAGGCGGCGATAGCCGAATCACCTTGAATATAACACAAAAGTGAGATAAAATAAGAACAGAAGCAAAGCCTAAAGGAGGAACGCTGCCCACATATGGAGTTTGAAGAGCAAAGGACATGCGGGCGCGGGATGGAATTATGAAAAGACATATAGCAGGATCATTGATTTGTACTTTAACAATGGCCATGGTTTTAGCAGGATGCAGCAAGGATGAAGCCGTATATGACTATGACTTAACCGACTATGTTAAGGTTGGCAATTATACGGGAATTGAATATACTGCTTATCAAGTGGAAGTTACCGATGAGGAAATCCAGACAGAGATTGAAAAGGTTCTGCAGAAATACAGCGACCAGAAGGAACTGACAGAGGGTAAAATTAAAAAGAACGATTATGTGAGCATCCACTATGAACTTGAAGTGGAAGGAGAGAAGGTCGGCAACGGTCAGTCCCAAGATTACACCATTCAGGTGGGAAAAGGCCAGGTTCTTGAGGATATTGATAAGGCCCTGGTGGGAAAAAATGTAGGAGACCAGTTTGAGGTAGAGACCAAATTTCCAGACGATTATGAGCTTTCCAGCGAAATGGCTGGCAAGGAGGCCATGTTTGACATTACGGTAAGCAAACTTTTTGATGTTAAATTGCCAGAACTTAACGATACTTTTGTGACAAAAAATCTGGGCTTTGAGACAGTACAGGCGTACAAGGAGGACTTGGAGGCCAATTTATATGCAGATAAGCTAGAAACTGCTGAGTATAATGCCGGTGAGGAAATCTGGGATAAGGTGCTAGAAGCTTCTGAAGTGATCAAGTATCCAGAAAAGGAGGTTGGCGAAAAGCAACAGGAGTTGACAGAGAATTTCAAATCTCTCTGCAGTCAGTATGGTATGACTTTTGAGACTGCATTGGAATCAGTTTTAAATACCACAGAAGAAGATTTCAATGCGGAAATGAAAGAAAGCGCAGAAAAGGCTGTAAAGGAAGAAATGGTTCTTTACGCCATTGCCAGGGAAAACAATCTGGAGCTTTCCAATGAGGAAAAACAGTCCTACTTGGACGATGTACTGAAAGAAAATGAAATGACGGAGAAAGAATTTAAGACCCAGTATTCCATGACTATCGAGGAGTACGCCAAACAGAGCGGCATCATGATTTCTTTGCTATACGACCGAGTATTTGATTTTCTTTTGGAAAAGGGCGTAGCAAAATAGTTCTTGCATTTCTTGAAGAATATAGTATAATAATTAGGCATGGAATTTTCTGTGCAATTCTCTGCGACAGGAGAACCTGTCGCCATATAGTCCATAGGGAGGTGAAACAAATGACAAATTATGAAGTTATGTTCATTATCAATCCTACTTTAGAAGATGAAAAGAAGGATGCAACAGTTGAGACCGTTCAGTCTATCATTGCTGCAGATGGAGAAGTTGGAAAAGTAGAAGTTTTGGGAATGAAGAAACTTGCCTATCCAATCGAGAAGAAGGAAGAGGGATACTATGTTGTAGTAGAATTCCAGGGCAATCCGACATTACCAAAAGAACTTGACAGAAGACTTAGAATTTCTGACAATGTAATGAGACACATCATCATCAACAAGGATGAGAAATAGGAACGAGGTGTGATATGAACAGTGTTGTGCTAATTGGAAGATTGACAAGAGATCCTGAAATCCGCTATACGGCTGGAACTCAAATGGCGGTTGCAACTTTTACCGTTGCCATCGACAGACCGGTAAGAGCCGGTGCAGAGAAACAGACCGATTTTCCGCGGGTCACTGTATTTGGAAAACAGGCAGAAAACTGTGAAAGATTTCTTGCAAAGGGGCGACTGGTCGGTGTTCAAGGAAGAATCCAGACCGGTAGCTATACCAACAAGGACGGTGCAACCGTTTACACCACAGATGTCGTTGCAGACAGAGTAGAATTTTTAGAATGGGGCGACCGAAACGAAAGAGGCGAAAGACCGCAGCAGAATTATAGACCTTCTGCACCAGGGGCCAGTGTGGATGCAGCGCCAGAAGGATTTTCGGCCATTGACGAAGACATCCCATTCTAAATAATTCATTGAAAATCTAAGACGTTTCGCTTTCGGCGAAGGCTCTGCGAGCGAAGCGCCAAACATCAAGACGTTTCGTACGCGTGAAGATGCGTGAGTCGGAAGCTCTGCTTTCGGCGAAGGCTCTGCGAGCGAAGCGAGCAGAAAGGAGATATTGACCATGATGGATAAGAGACGTGGCGGTGGCATGAGAAGAAAAAAAGTATGCCAGTTCTGCGCTGATAAGACTGAAAGAATCGACTACAAAGATGTAGAAAAGCTGAAAAAGTACGTGACTGAAAGAGGCAAGATTTTGCCGAAGAGAATCACTGGTACTTGTGCAATGCATCAGAGAGAAGTGACCACTGCAATCAAGAGAGCAAGAATCGTAGCATTACTGCCTTACGTTGCAGACTAATTGTCAGTGAAAAGACTATAAAGAAGTTAAAACCCCGAACTGCATGAAAGCAAGCGGTTCGGGGGTTTTTATGTTTTTGAAAAGTTATACAGCTTTTGTCAGTGCAACGCCTTTTTCCAAACAATGTTGCCGGAAAGACTCAGGAATATCAAGGTAAATGATTCTTTCTGCGTTTTCGATGGCACAAATTTTATACATACCGACTCTTCCGATTTTTTCTGGTGTAACCATAATATGCCACGCCTCCTGAATGTTGGGGAGGGCCTTAAAAATATAGGAACTGATAATAGATTCCACCGTGATGCCTGCACTTGTATCAATGCCATAGCAGCTTGTAAATGCCTTATTGACGCAAATCGATTTTAAATACTCTCCTGGATCAGCGATACTGGAAAAGTATGCGTTCCCTGTAACAGTGGCGATTTCACCGCCAACAAGAAACACATTGATATTTTTCTCTATTAGACTAGAAAGCGCAGAAAGGTTATTGGTGACCACCGATAAATTATAATTCTTTGGTAACAGTTCTGCGAAGATACAACATGTTACGCCAGAACCCAAAAAGAGGGTATCGCCTGGTTCTACAAACTCCAAAGCCTTTGCTGCTAAGAGCTTATATTTTTTAAGTGTTTGAGAGGGCATATTTCTAAAAGCGGTAAGGATATTCTTGTGATCTATCGAGAATTCTTGTTCCGCTGTGTCACAAAGAACTGCTCCCCCAAAGGTTCTTTCGATATGTTTCAAATCAGCCAGTTCCGATAAGTCCTTTCGAATTGTTACCTCGCTGACTTTGAAGTCCTCAGCCAGTTCCTTACTGGAAACATAGTCCTCCTCGGCCAATCTTTCTTTTATGCGTAAAAGGCGTTCTTTTTTTGGAATCATTATAAATACCAACTTTCGAATTGAATTGGAAATATTATATCAAATTGCGGTAAAAAAAGCAAATAAAAGACATAAAATATTTCGATTAACTTTCGTATTGACTTTCGAAATTGCATATATTATGATTTTTATAACAAAAACGAAAGAAAACGAAAGAAAGTAAAAAGAAGAGAGGTGAAAACATGTTGGACAACAAAAATTCAAAATATGACCTAATTTGCCTGGGACGATTGGGAATTGATTTGAATTGTAATGATTATCATTGTGAGCTTCATGAAGTCAAATCATTTAGCCCCACAGTAGGCGGATCGCCAGCCAACATTGCAATTGGTGCAGCAAAGTTAGGTGCGAAAGTTGGATTTATCGGCCGTGTATCTGATGATAAGTTGGGCACATTTATTTTAAATAAATTAGACCAATACGGAGTGGATTCATCCCAGGTGGCAAGAGACGAATCCGGCGCTAAGAACTGTCTGGCAATCACAGAGATTATGTCACCCTTAAAAAGCGGGTCTATATTATACCGTGATATGGTAGCAGACTTAAATCTGACATTTGAAGATATAGACGAGCGGTATATTGCAGATTCTCGGATTCTTTTAGTATCTGGTACTGCCCTGGCCAAGAGTCCATCCAGAGAAGCAGCTTTTATAGCAGCATATTATGCAAAAAGACACGGCGTAGCGATTGCTTTCGATTTAGATTATCGTCCCTACACCTGGAACTGCCCGAAGGAGTCGTCCCTGTATTACACCATGTTTTGCGAAAAAGCGGACATTATTGTGGGAACTTCTGATGAATTTAGGGTGATGCAAAACATTTGGGACGATACATCAAACAATGATGAATTCATTGCAAACACATTGATTGAGAAAGGTGCAAGTCTGGTAATCGTAAAATATGGCGCCGATGGGTCAATGGCATGGACAAAAGATGGTGAGAAAATACAAGGAGGGATTTATGCTGCGGACTTGAAGAAAACCTTTGGCGCAGGGGATGCGTTTGCAGCAGGTCTTCTTACAGGGCTGACCCACGGAAAAACGTTAAAAACTGCAATGGCAGAAGGCGCTGCTGCGGCGTCCATTGTTGTTTCGCGATATAGTTGTTCTGAGTCATCGCCGACTGCCGCTGAACTGGAAGAGTTTATGAGAACACATGAAATGGAGATGAAAGAGGTAAAGCATGCTTAGTAATTTGCGCGAAGAGGTTAAAGCGGCAGCGCAAGAATCCAAAATCATCGCAGGATTTAATATTTTTGGCGCTGAAGATGCAATTGGCGTGATTCGGGCGGCCGTGAAACGAAATGCACCAGTTTTTTTAATGATAAATAAGGATGCATTAAAGCTCATGCCAATGAAAAGCTGGATTGATATGCTAAAGCCAATGATTGAGAGTCTTCCGGTTTCCATAGGCGTTCATCTGGATCATTGCTCGTGTCCGGATACTGTAATAGAAGGAATTAAGTCAGGCTTTTCTTCTGTCATGTATGATGGTTCACAGTTGCCGATTGAAGAAAACATTTACAATATTCGACGTGTTATAGAAGAAGCAAGTCGATACGATGTGGCAGTAGAAGGTGAAATAGGCTCAGTTCCTTACGAGGATATTCCAGGCAGAGCAAAGGATATCTGTACAGAACCTATGGAATTGGAGAGATTTTCTGATGAGGGCCAAATGGACTGGATTGCTGTAGCCATAGGACAAGTACATCGCATGCAGACACGAGATTCTAAGATTAGCTTTACAAGCTTGCGAGAATTGGAAAGGCATACAGAAAAGCCTCTGGTAATCCATGGAGGCAGCGGTATTTCAGAAGAAGATCTTTTCAGACTAAAGAATACTGGCGTGGGAAAGATTAACGTTGGCACTGCGCTGAGAATACCCTTTTTCAAAACGCTACAGCGCGAAATAAAGGAGAATCCGTTTGTATATGACAGGGATGTTCTTTTTGAAAAACCGACCCTAGCGGTTGAAATTGCAGCCGATAAAATATTGTCCATATTGGGATTTGAATAGGAGGAAATGATATGAAAGCATTATTTTACAGCCCGGCAAAGCAGGATATATATTTAGATGAGGTTCCGGTACCTTCTTTAGAGGACAATGAAATTTTAGTTGAAATGTCATATGTGGGAATATGCGGCTCTGATGTAGTGGCATGGAAGGGCGGCTTTGACAGAATTGCTGGACCGGTTATTCTGGGCCATGAGGGAGTTGGCACAATTGTGAACTTAAACGGACACGAAGATACTGGATTTAAGGTTGGAGATAGAATTGTCTTGGAACCTCTGGACAACTGTGGCGAGTGTGATCCATGCAAGCAGGGTTACTATAACGTGTGCGATCATTTTAAGATTCATGGCATAGATAGACCAGGGCTGTTTGCAGAATATGTGAATACCAGGATGGATAGAATCCATAAGATATCCGAAGATATCAGTCTGGAAAGGTGCGCCACATGTGAGCCCGTTTCAGTAGCAGTACATATGGTTCGCAGAGCAGAGGTTATGTATGGCGACACAGTGATGATTTCAGGAGCAGGACCCATTGGATTGCTGGTAGGGTTGATTGCGAAAAGATCAGGCGCTTCCAAGATTGTCATCACGGACATGAATTCCTATAAACTGAACCTGGCAGAAGAGTTAGGCATGATTCCGGTAGATATCCGAAAGGAAGGCTATCTTAATGAAATCATTGAAAAACTAGGCGGCAAGAAAGCGGATAAAGCATTTGAACTGGTCGGTGTAGAAGATGCATTAAATACCTGTCTCAAGGCGGTGAAGGTCAGAGGAACCCTTCTTACTGCCGGTATGTTCAAATCAATTCCAAGCGTGGAAATAGGACAAGCGATTTTAAAAGAGGTCAATATTGTAGGCAGCAGAGTATACACTTATGATGATTATGAAAAGGCAATTCAGTTATTGGGAGATCGTACGTTTCCAATCGAAAAACTCATTTCGGCAGTAGTACCTTTTGATCGGATGATTGAGGACGGCATGAGACCATTGCGTGAGGGCAAAGATCTGGTAAAGGTCCTGGTAAAGATTAGGTGAGGATAATAGAATGAATCGTTTAACAAAAACAATGAAATGGATGGCTGCAAACCTGGAGGAAGTAATTCTGGTTGTTTTACTCGCTTATATGGCTTGCTGTATGATATTGCAGATTTTTATGAGACACGTTATGGGCGCCTCATTAAGCTGGTCTGAAGAAAGTATTCGATATGTATTTATCTGGATGATTTTTCTTGGATTTGGTCTTGCAGTAAAAGAGGACAGGCATATTTCAATCACCTTCTTTAAAGGATTATTAGGTGAAAAATTTCAGTTTGCATTAACCTTATTGTCTAACACAGTATTTTTCATTTATTCCTGCCTTATGTTGGTCTTTGGTGTGCAAGTAGTAATGGACTTTATCCAGTCAGGACAAACCAGCCCGTCTTTGGGAATACCCAAGTATCTGGTATTTCTAGCAGCTCCTATAGGATTTACGCTGGTAATGATACGACTGATTAAGGTAACGATAAAAGCAATTCGGGATTTCAAAATGAATCGAAATGCAGAAAAAATAGGAGGATGAGATCATGGCAATGCTATTTGGATTACTAATCGTATTTATGATTTTATCGATTCCTGTCGGTGTTTCTGTGGGATTATCCTCTGTTCTTACAGCTCTTTCTACAGGAATTATGAGTGGGGGTTATGCCTTAAGAACCTTGGTTTCCGCATATGATTCCTTTCCGATTCTGGCAGTTCCGTTATTTTTACTGGCTGGAGAGATTATGAGTCGTGGGGGAATATCCGAAAGACTATTCGATTTAGCTCATTTGGTGGTAGGGCGGTTTACTGGTGGCGTACCCATGGCAGTAGTGGCCTGCTGCCTTATGTTTGGCGCATTGTCCGGAGCCGGCGCAGCAGATACCGCGGCTGTAGGAGCGATTATGATTCCGGCTATGGTAAGAATGGGATATCCTAAAGCGTTCAGCGCTTCTATCGTCGCTTGTGCTGGGGGACTTGCCATTGTAATGCCACCAAGCCTTTCGTTGATTTTATATGGAGTGGGAACCGGAGAGTCCATAGGCTCCCTGTTTAAGGCCGGAATATTGCCAGCCTGTATCGTTGCATTGTTTCTGATGATATATTGCTATTTCTTTTGCAGGCGTCGTGATTTAACCAATGAAAATGTAAAGGTAAATCAGGAGAAAAGCCCGTGGCAGATCATCAAGAGTTCCTTTTTAGCTATTCTAATGCCAGTTATTATTCTTGGTGGAATTTATGGAGGTTACTTTACTCCAACTGAGGCTGCTGGTATTGCCACTGCTTATGGATTCATTGTCAGTGTATTTGTATATAAAACTGTAAAACTGTCAGAGTGTTATGATATTTTACTGACCAGTGCAAAGCAGGTCGGGCCGATTTTGATTATTTTAGGAGGCGCAACCATATTTGGAAATATCCTGATCTTAAATGAGGTGCCGCAGCAGGTAGCTGATATGATTTTATCCATCACTGATAACAAATTCCTGTTCCTGCTGTTCGTAAATGTATTGCTGCTTTTAGTAGGAATTTTTATGGAAACCCTTTCCTCTGTTATGATTTTGGCTCCGATTCTATGTCCGGTGGCCGTATCCATGGGGATTGATCCAGTTCACTTTGGTATCATCATGGTTGTAAATCTGGCAATCGGTCTGATGACACCTCCTATGGCAGTAAATCTGTTCATTGTCAGCTCCATATCAAAGCTTTCCATCGAAGAGTTGGTGAAGGAAATCTGGAAACCATTCCTGATTCTCATCGCCGCGTTGCTGGTTGTAACTTATGTACCAATATTTGTTCCGGCACTATTGCTACAAGGATAAACTATTTGTAAATATTATTGAGGAGGTAAAGAAATGAAAAAGTTTTTAAGTCTGATTCTCGTTATATGTATGGTTACCTCTGTAACCATACTGACTGGCTGTAGCAATGATGCGGATTCTGGTAAATCCGATAAAATCGTTTTGCAATATGCACATCCAGTTGCAGAAGATTCCAACACCCATCGCCTGGGATTAAAGTTTAAAGAGGAAGTAGAGCGTTTGAGTGATGGGGCCATTGAGATTCAGGTGATTCCCAATTACTCCAATGAGACTGCACTGATTGAATCTTTGCAGGCAGGAGATATTGCATTCACCCTGACTTCGGCAGCTCCGACTGTAAACTTCCAACCAAAGATGGCGGTATTTGATGTTCCGTTCCTCTTTAAGTCCTGTGCAACTCCAGAAGAGACAATGGAAAATGTATATAAGGTATTTGATACAGAAGCGGTAAAAAGCACTTTGAGCTATTTGGAAGAAGCCAATATTAAGGGTCTGGGATATCTGGGCCTGGGTTTCCGCGTCATGGTAACAAAAAAGGAAATCGGCTCCTTGGCAGATATGAAGGGCCTTAAAATCAGAACCATGGAGAATGCAAATCACATTGCTGCATGGAAAGCGTTGGGCGCCAATCCGACGCCAATGGCTTACTCTGAAGTGTTTACCGCAATCGAGCAAAATACAATCGATGGACAGGAACAGCCTTTTGATATTATAGCCAGCGGAAAATATTATGAAATACTTGATTACGCAACTACACTGGATATGATTTTCAATACCACTATTTTCATGATGAGCCAGCCAATCTATAAGGATTTGACAGCAGAACAACAGGCCATCATCGATGAAGCGGCACAGTTGGCCATTGAGTGGGCTAAAAAAGACGCAATCTCGGATGTAGCCAATAATATGAAGATTTTAACAGATAACAATATGAAGATTGAAGGACTTTCAGATGCGGAAAAAGCGAAAGCAGTTGAACTTACTGCAGATGTTGAAAAAGATATCAGAGCCTCTATCGGCGATGAGATTGTAGATGTATTTAAAAAGGCTGTTGACGAAACTTATTAAATGATTGAAATAGTGACGGAATTATTTGATAGAAGAACATAAAGAAGGTAGTAAGACCACGTGCATTGATATACCAATGCACGTGGTCTTGATTTTTTGTCACCCGAAAGTAATGCTCCAACATGCATATTGGAAGTTTCTAAAAACGGAATTTCTTTTTAGTGCATATACTATTGTGTTAAACACAACCTTATGCAGGAAATGAAAAAGGAGGATGAGACAATATGCCGACAATCAGCCTTTGCATGATCGTGAAGAACGAGGAAATGCACATTGCTCGCTGTCTCGACAGCGTGGCAGAACTTGTAGACGAAATCATTATTGTAGACACTGGCTCTACTGACCGAACGGTGGAAATAGTATCTAAATATACAACGAATGTCTATTCATATCCATGGAAGGATGACTTTGCTGATGCCAGGAACTATTCTTTTTCCAAGGCATCTAAAGACTATTGTATGTGGATGGACGCTGACGACATCATGGAAGAACCAGAAAAGGACAAATTTTTGCGGTTGAAGCAATCTTTACCATCGGATATAGACATTGTAATGATGAAATATGACACTTCCTTTGATGAAGCCGGCAGGCCGTCCTTTTCTTATTTTAGGGAAAGATGGATCAGAAATTCTCCACAATATCGCTGGGTTGGGGAAGTGCATGAAGTGATTCCGCCAGAGGGGAAGGTCATGTATTCTGATATTGCAATTAGCCACAGAAAAATAGGTGCAGGAGACCCGGACAGGAACCTAAGAATATATCGAAAAATGCTTACAGATGGAAAATCTTTAGACCCACGCCAGCAGTATTATTATGGACGGGAGTTGTACTATCATAAGGAATATGAAGAAGCAGTTTCTGTATTGGAACAGTTTCTGCTTTCGGAAGGAGGATGGGTGGAAAATAAAATAGAGGCGTGCTCTATCTGCTCCAGTTGCTATTCCCGAATGGGACAGGAGCAGTCTGCATTGATGGCGCTCTTACGCAGCATGAGTTTTGATGTACCAAGAGCAGAATTATGCTGCGAAATTGGAAAGTATTTTTTAGAGCATGATAATCCGCATAATGCGGTCTACTGGTATGAGACAGCGCTGAATACACCTAAAAATGAATGTGCGGGAGGTTTTATTTTGCCGGACTGCTATGATTATATCCCGCTTTTACAATTGTGCGTATGTTATGATAGATTAGGCGATCGACAGAAGGCAGAGGCGTATAACGAAAGAGCGGGCGTTTGCAAGCCATATTCTCAGGCATACCTTTATAATAAACAATATTTTGCTGGCCTGTAAATCTTTCTTTGCAAAGCGGGGGCCGAAGGACATTTTGTGCTGTATACCTGCTGCTTTTTTTAGCAATTAAAAGTAGCAACAATTTCAGAACTGCATAAAATATATGTAGAAAAAGAGTGTTTTTTAGGTCTTTTTCTAAATTATTTCATGAGGGTGAAATTTAAATGAGTCAAAATAATTTATACAACTGCTGCCAGAGTCAGTGCAGTTTGAATTGCTGTCAACGCGGTCCGGCAGGACCTAAGGGTGACCAGGGGCCGTCCGGTCCGCAAGGCATCAAAGGAGATAATGGCTGTCCTGGCCCTAAGGGGGACAGAGGAGAGCCAGGTCCAGCAGGCCCCCAGGGTATTCCAGGCGCGCCTGGTCCAAGAGGACCGAGAGGAAATACAGGACCGGTAGGTCCTACTGGAAACACCGGTCCAAGGGGTTGTACCGGTCCAAGAGGTTATGCAGGTCCACAAGGAATTCAGGGTATTCAGGGCGTTCGTGGTGATATTGGCCCGAAAGGTGATCCTGGCTGTATTGGTCCACAGGGAGATATCGGCCCACAGGGTCCGGCAGGTCCAGCAGGTCCAATCGGTCCGGTCGGCCCACAGGGAGATATTGGCCCGCAGGGTCCAAGAGGTATTCCGGGACCAATGGGCCCAACAGGAGCAACCGGTTCCATGGGACCACAAGGTGTAACTGGTCCACAAGGAATACAGGGTGTAACTGGCCCAATTGGTCCGCAGGGGCCTAAGGGATGTCCAGGTGATGATGGCCCGACAGGCCCAACCGGTCCAACGGGAGCCGATGGAGCGACAGGCCCAACCGGTTCGACGGGAGCCGATGGAGCGACAGGCCCAACTGGTCCGACGGGAGCCGATGGAGCGACAGGCCCAACCGGTCCAACGGGAGCCGATGGAGCGACAGGCCCAACTGGTCCGACGGGAGCCGATGGAGCGACAGGCCCAACCGG
>JAAWDM010000050.1 GCA_022793795.1 Bacillota bacterium | reverse complement strand
GCGCAGCGTTTGGACTGAAAAAGACCAAGACTGCAGAGAAGTAGGGGAAGAAACACAAGGAAAGCAAACCAGTAGGAGAGCTGGAGGCAAAAGTTAGCTAGGAGACTAGCGATAGATATATGAAAAGAGAGGAGCCAGACTGCGGTAATATGCAGTCTGGCTCTTCTTTAACTTCCTGCGCCAAAAGATTTCATCATAAAAAACGCTGCTTTAGCGAGAATTACTGGCCAAAGCAGCATCTATTTCTTAATTCATTTACTTTATTATATGGAATCAGTCTTTTACAAATTCTTTTACCGAGGTTGCCAGTCCCGCTAAACCTTGGATTTCAGAAGGAATGATAATCTTAGTGGATTGACCGTCTGCTGCCTTTTCGAAGGCTTCCAGACTCTTCAACTTAATAACTGCATCGTCAGCGCCAGCTTCCTTAATCATTCTAAGACCATCGGCTGTGGCTTTGTTAATCATCAGAATGGCTTCTGATTCACCCTCTGCCTCCTTGATGGCTTTCTGCTTGGTAGCTTCAGCCTGCAAAATTGCGGCCTGCTTGTCGGCTTCTGCCTGTAAGATGGCGGCTTCCTTTTGACCTTCTGCAATTAACACCTTTGACTTCTTTTCACCTTCTGCAATCAGAATGGCTTCACGACGTTCACGTTCTGCACGCATCTGTTTTTCCATGGCTACCTGGATGTCCTTAGGCGGCGTAATGTTCTTTACCTCTACACGATTAATTTTGATACCCCATGGGTCGGTGGCTTCATCTAATACCATACGGATTTTAGTATTGATATGCTCTCTACTGGTGAGAGATTCGTCCAGTTCCAGTTCACCGATGATATTTCTAAGGGTGGTTGCAGTTAAGTTTTCAATAGCATCCATTGGACTTTCCACGCCATAGGTATAGAGCTTCGGATCAGTAATCTGGAAATATACCACAGTGTCAATTTCCATGGTTACATTATCCTTGGTGATAACCGGTTGCGGTGGGAAGTCAATGACCTTCTCTTTTAAAGAAACCTTACGAGAAATCTTATCGATTAGAGGAATTTTAAAGTGAAGACCCACCTGCCAAGTGGAATGATAAGCCCCTAGCCGTTCTACAACATAAGCCTTTGCCTGCGGTACAACCCGGATGTTGGAAACCAACAGCCAGATCAGAACCAAAAGAGCGATGACAACGATAACCAATTTAATGATAGCGTCCATAACTTTTCCTTTCTTCACCCACGCGTTTTGAGAAACGAGGGCAATTAAAATCTCAGATCAAATTATTCTGCTGGTATGACAACCAGCTTTACCCCTTCGATGGCAGCGACCTTAATCAGCGTGTCTTTTTCGATGGACATTCCCGTGTCCTGCCCGACGGCGGTCCAAATCTGGCCGCCAACCTTTACCTGACCGGTAGCGAAAGGCTGAATTTCTGCGATTACCAGACCTTCCTCCCCAATCAAAGCATCCACGTTAGTCTTTTCAGAACCGGCTTTTAGCTTTTCTACGAAAATCTTTCGGGTAAAGACCAAAAGGCAGATGGATACAATGAGGAAAACGGCGATCTGTAACCATATAGCTGCATCGAACAAGGATAAAAGCAATGCGACGAAGGCGCCTGCGGCAAACCAGATGGATGTAAGTCCAATGGAAATCCCCTCAATGACCAGAAAGATCAAGGCCAGCGCCAACCAGACGACCGCCATGCTGACGGTGAATCCGAATATCGGCATGAAAACCCCTCCTTTTTCGAATAGATACCTTTATTGTATCATAATTTGCTGTCATTTCCAAACGTATTTCATAATTTTTTTATCAAGAAGAAAGCTAGTTGGCTTTCCTTTCTGCTTGAAATATATTAAAATGAAAGAAAAGAGTACTGAAGAAACGAAAAGGGAGGAGCAATACCTATGAAATTTGAAATGTATCACAGCTGTATCACCGTACTGGATTTAGAAAAATCCATGGCTTTTTATGAGGAGGCATTGGGACTTACGGAGGTTCGCCGGATGGAGGCAGAGGACGGCAGCTGGAAAATCGTTTTTCTGGCCAGCGATTCGTCGCCATCCACTTATAGATTGGAGTTGACCTGGTATAGAGATCGGAAAGACCCTTATGATCTGGGAGACAATGAGATTCACATCGGATTCCGCACCGCGGATATCGACAAGGCCCATGAGAAGCATAAGGAAATGGGATGCATCTGCTTTGAAAATGAAAGCCTGGGTGTTTATTTCATTGAAGACCCAGACGGGTACTGGATGGAAATCGTACCAGTGCGATAGAAAATTTTTTCTCCCATAGTGTTGAAATTGTAGCGAAAATGGGTTATAACTAAAGGGTAGACTGTATAAGAAGAATTTTGTGCAAAAACGGGGAGGATAGAGACCCGTTTTTAGCGCTGCGTAAATCGTTTTTTGAAAGGAGTAATTGCAATGGCAAGTGCAAAAAAAGGTGATTGGGTACAGGTGCAAAACATCGTACTGCCAGCCGGACAAAGAGCGCCTCAGGTTCCTGAAGACACACAGGCGTGCGATTTAAAGCTCTGGGTAAAGGGGATTGCACAGAGTGACGCCGAAATGGGCGAAGAAGTAGAAATTAAGACAGTAAACGGCCGGATGGCCAAGGGCGTCCTTTGCGATGTAAATCCAAGATATATTCACGACTACGGCGAATTCCAGCCGGAGCTTTTGCAGGTTGAATTACAGCTAAAAGAAATATTATTCGGAGGTGAAAAATAATGGCATTAGATAAATCCTATAACGCGATTAACGCCCGTAAGAATGATATTATTAAAAACGCTATGAGAATCGATTACGATGAATTTGAATACGAAGGCATCGGTTTTGATTATGAGGGCATGATGGAAAAGGTTGGATACTCCATGGAAGAGATGAGAGAAATCCAGCTGTCCCACGGCGTAGGCAACACGCCGCTGGTAGAACTTAGAAACCTGACTGCATTGGCAAGAAAGTATGCGCCGGCAGGCAAGGGCGCCAGAATTTTCGTCAAGGATGAAGCTGCCAATGCTTCTGGAAGTTTCAAGGCCAGAAGAGCTTCCATCGCTGTTCACCACGCTAAGAAGCTGGGCTACAAGGGCGTTATCGCCGCAACTTCCGGCAACTATGGCGCTGCTGTGGCTGCACAGGCTGCAATGCATGGATTAAAGTGCATCGTTGTACAGGAATGTTATGACGACAGAAAAGTTGGACAGCCTGAGATTCTGGAAAAGCAGAGAATTTGCGAAGCATACGGCGCAGAGGTTGTACAACTGACCGTAGGCCCTGAACTGTTCTCCACCCATCTGTCCCTGCTGGAAGATACAGGATTCTTTAACGCTTCCTTATATACACCGTTCGGTATCGCTGGCGTAGAGACTTTGGGTTATGAGATTGCAGAGCAGTGCAGAGAAAGATTCGGAAAGGATCCGGATGTGGTCGTTTGCACCAACGCTGGCGGCGGAAACCTGACTGGTACCGCTAGAGGTCTGCTGAAGGCCGGCGCTAAGGATACCAAAGTTTACGGCGCTTGTATCGACTTGTCGGGACTTCACATGGCTTCCGATAAGGACTTTAATAAGAAATCCTGCACCACAGGACATACCGGTTTTGGCCTGCCGTTCGTAACTTGGCCGGATCGTTCCGACTGCCCGAGAAATGCAGCTAGAACCTTAAGATATATGGATAGACTGGTTACCGTAAAGCAGGGAGAAGTATTCTATATCACCCAGGCTTTAGCCGTTTTGGAAGGCTACGAGAGAGGCCCTGCCGGAAACACTTCCCTGACTGCTGCATTTGCGTTGGCACAGGAAATGGACGAAGACCAGATTTTGGTCGTACAGGAAACCGAATATACTGGCGCAGGCAAGCACGTAATGCCGCAGCTGACCTTTGCTAAGGAAAACGGCATCGATGTAAGATTCGGCGATCCAGATGAGGAAGTACCTGGAAAGTCTCTGGTATTCCCAGCTGACCCTGGTCAGATCAAAGCCAGAGAGTTCGATTTGGAACACTCCAAGAAGTCCTATGTGAAGAACTGTGTTAAGAACTACAACATGAAGAAAGCCACCGAAGAGGATGTAGCTTACATCATGGAAGAAATCAGAAAAGACAGAGATTTCGTTGTAGCAGAGCTGAAGAACCACGGCGTGGAAGTGGAATAGAAAACATGAAATAAAAGTGGGGATGCTGCGTTGATGGAAAATAACCGTTAGCGCTGCGTCCCTATTTTTGTGAAAATATTTGTTGCGCTAATGGCAACCAGAAGAGATGCAATGCCTGAAAATAAAATAACCACATATTCAAAGTCCTTACAGATTTCAAACAGAATACCATATACGGCATTGCCCAATGGCTGGGCGCACATGGAAAAGGTGAGAATGACAGCTATCACTTTTCCGATTAGATTTTGCGGCGTTTCGGCCTGAACAAAGGATAGCACCTGGACGGTAAAGACCGTAGAAAATACCATGATGGTAAAGCAGCATAAGGTGATAATCATATAATTCATCATTCCAGAAGAAAACAGTATCAATGAAATGCCCATAGGGAATACACAAATAGCGCAAGCGATAAGCAGATTTCCAGCCCTATGAATTTCCAGTTTGTTTGCGAAGATACCAGCGGCCAGACCTCCCAAAAGTCCGCCTGCGGCTAGGGCGCCTTCTGCAAAGCCATAGAGTTTGTTGGCCTGTGATGGTTCCAAATCCAGGACTTCTGTTATCAGATATGGCAAGGCTACAATTATCATTGCCGACAGAAATAGGTTGATCCCACAGACAACGAGAAGCGCCTTCCAGATAATAGGCTGGTCTTTTCGGATAAACCCAATACTCTCTGAAAGATCGCTTTTGACGATTTTGAATATACTGCCGCCAAGAGGTTGCTTCTGGAAAGGTATTTTAATGAAAATCTCCATAACGGCCGACAGGGTAAAGGATATCATGCAAACCCACAGAACGGGTTCCAATCCATATGCGCTATATAAAACGCCTCCAAGGACAGGCCCCACTAAAGAGGCAAAGGAACTGATGGTATTGATAATAGAATTTGCGGCCATCAGATGCTCCTGGCTTACCAATACAGGAATACTGGCCTGTACTGACGGCATATATGCTCCCGCAATACCATATAAGAGCATCAACGTAACCGCTAGGAGCAGCACAAGGTCAATTTCGTTCATGAGCAGAGAAAAAATTAAGATAACCGCTGCTGTGAAAAAATCCAGCGCCACCATGATGTTCCTCTTGTTTATCCTATCAGCCACAATACCACCGATGGGGGACATCGCAATGGCAGGAATAAAAGCACAGGCCGTAACCGTTCCATAAAGCGCTGACGAACCTGTCAGATTCAATAAGTATAGGGGCAGTGCAAATCTTATGGTAGCGTTGCCAAATAAAGAGATAATTTGACCGATAACAACCAATGTAAAATCTTTTGAAAATAGTTTTGAATTCATCTCCCAACCTCCATTTATTTATAATATCATACCATTGACAGTGGCATCAAGATAATTGAGGCTATATGATATAATTTGAAATAGTTTGATATAATTTGAATTATTTTGAAAGAAAATGCTTGACTTTGATTGTGGAAGTGATATGATAGGGGTGGAAAAACAAGGCGGTGAGAAGGGAGGGCATCGTGCTACAGGAAGAGCGGCATCGTATCATTTTATCAGAAATTGAAAAGAGAGGCGCAGTGAAAGTCACCCATCTAGCACAGGCTCTCGACTCCAGCGAATCAACCATTAGAAGAGACATCAACGAACTGGACAAAGAAGGAAAGCTGTGCAAGGTATTCGGTGGCGCCATTGCCATGGATAAACGAATTCGCACAGTGGAGGAGGATGCTAGGGAGAAGGCTTTCCTTCATGTAAAGGAGAAGGAGGCCATTGCCAGGTATGCAGCCGCACTGATTGAGGACAACGATTTTGTTTTTCTTGATTCCGGAACCACCACTGAGCATATGATTGACTTTTTTCATAACGACACCGTTACCTATGTGACCAATGGGATTATTCATGGTCAAAAGCTGGCGCAAAGAGGGTTTAAAGTTTACATGACCGGGGGAAACTTAAAGAGTAAGACCCTTTCCATTGTGGGAGAAAGCACGGTACGGTTTATCGAAAAGTGTAATTTTACCAAGTGCTTTATGGGAGCCAGCGGAATCGATATAGAGCGGGGCTTGACTACAGCCGACCTGGATGAGGCACAGGTCAAGGAAGCGGCCCTAAAACATTCCTATATGGCCTATGTTTTGGCGGATAGTTCTAAGTTTGGAGTGGTTTCAGCCATGTCCTTTGGCAGGATTGAGGATTGCAGCATCATAACCAATAGGCTAGAGGCAGAGGCGTTTAAACAGTATACAACCGTGAAAGAGGTTGACAAATAGAAAAGCAGAGAATTGTTTTATGCGATGAAAACAGGAGGAACAGAAAATGAGTATGAAAGTTGCGATCAACGGATTCGGAAGAATCGGCAGACTGGCGTTTCGTAAAATCTTTGGCGACCCAGAGGTGGAGGTAGTTGCAATCAACGATTTGACCAAGGCAGAGATGCTTTGCTACCTGCTAAAATATGACAGCGTACAGGGGGCGTACAAGGGCCACGATGTAACCTGTGACGATTCCCACTTAATCGTAGACGGCAAAGCCATCGACATCTATTCAGAACCAGACCCAAAGAATCTCCCATGGGGAAAGCTGGGTGTGGACGTGGTGCTGGAATGTACCGGATTTTTTGCTTCCAAAGCAAAATCTCAAGCGCACATCGATGCAGGTGCAAAGAAGGTGCTGATTTCTGCTCCTGCAGGAAATGACCTGCCAACCATCGTATATGGGGTTAACCACCAGAATTTGACTAAAGACGATGTAATCGTTTCTGGCGCAAGCTGTACCACCAACTGCCTGGCCCCTATGGCTAAGGCTTTAAACGATTATAGAGAAGTGAGAACCGGCTTCATGACCACCATCCACGCCTATACCGGAGACCAGATGATTCTCGATGGCCCTCACAGAAAAGGAGATTTTCGTAGGGCAAGGGCTGGCGCTGTCAATATCGTTCCAAACAGCACCGGCGCAGCTAAGGCCATCGGCCTTGTAATTCCAGAACTGGCAGGTAAGCTCATCGGTTCTGCTCAGAGAGTGCCAGTACCATCGGGTTCCATCACCATTTTAGACGCAACGGTAAAGGATGAGACGGAAAGCGTAAGTGTAGAAGGCATCAATGCGGCCATGAAAGCGGCTGCCAACGAGTCCTTTGGCTATACAGAAGAAGAACTGGTATCCAGCGACATCATCGGCATGAGTTACGGTTCCCTCTTCGATGCCACTCAGACATTGGCTCAAAGATGCGGTACCAAAATCTACGAGGTGAGAATCGTTTCCTGGTATGATAATGAGATGAGTTATACCGCCCAACTGATTAGAACGCTGAAATATATGGGTTCATTAAAGTAGTTTTAAGCGAATCATAAGAGGAAGGTCTGTGGAATCGTTTTTGATTTTATGGGCCTTCTTTTTTGCAGAAAACACTTTACTTTTTTACCGCGTTAAAGTATAATAGCGTCATGACAATTCATTCCCCTAGGCAATCGGCCAACCTGTTTTGCCCAGAGGGACATTAAAATAAGAAAGGATACATATAAAATGAAGAATTTAAAAAAAGTATTGGCAGTTTTACTCATGTTTGTGATGGTATTTGCAATGGCGGCCTGCGGCAGTGATGACGGCGGTGACGATCAGGGCCAGGCAGCTGAATCCGATAAGGCTTATGTACAGGATAAGGGAACGCTGGTGGTAGGTATTACCGATTATCCACCGATGGATTACGAAGAAAACGGAGAGTGGGTCGGCCTGGATGCAGACCTGTCCAAGGCTTTCGCAGAGAAACTGGGTGTGGACATCGAGTTTGTAGTAATCGAGTGGGATAACAAGATTATGGAACTGGATAACAAGAGCATCGATATGGTTTGGAACGGTATGACGCCGACAGATGAAGTGAAGAAGGGTATGGAAGTCAGCAATCCGTACTGCACCAACGGACAGATTCTGGTCATGGCTAAGGATAAGATCGGCCAGTACCAGACCGAAGAATCTTTGAAGGAATTGAGTTTTGCAGTAGAAGCGGGTTCCATGGGTCAGGGAGTTGCAGAGCGTTTAGAATGTGATTTTACCGCAGTACAGACCCAGGCTGACGCAGTTATGGAAGTTGCAGCAGGTACCTCGGAAGCAGCTATCGTGGACGTTTTGATTGCAGCCGCTCTGGTTGGAGAAGGAACCAGCTATGAAGACTTAGCATATGGCCTGATTTTAAATGAGGAGCAGGATGTAGTTGGATTCAGAAAGGGTTCCGATTTGGCAGCAGAGCTGAACCAGTTCTTAAAGGATATCTATGCAGACGGCACCATGCTGGAAGTTGCAGAAAAGTATAGCCTGAAAGATTTCATGATCGAACAGAAATAAGGCCAGACAAAAGACGAAAGAAGGATACATAGTTTATGTTTCAGGAAGTAATACTGTCCCTATCCAGTGGATTTGTGGTTACAATCGAAATATTTTTCCTCACTTTGTTGGGGTCTTTGCCTCTGGGGCTAGTCATTTCCTTTGGCTCCATGAGCAGGTTTTTTCCCATTCGGATGATTTCCAGATTTTTAGTATGGATTATGCGGGGAACGCCCTTACTGCTACAGTTAATCGTGATTTACTATGGCCCGGGGTTACTCTTTGGAAACAATATCTGGGGCGGCAGCGGTACGGGCAGATTCATAGCGGTGATGGTGGCCTTCATCATCAATTACGCCTGCTATTTTTCTGAAATCTACCGGGGCGGCATTGAAAGCATTTCCAAAGGCCAGTATGAAGCCGGACAGGTGCTGGGACTGACCAAGCGGCAGATTTTCTTCAAAATCGTATTGCTGCAGGTCATTAAGAGAATCATACCGCCTATGGGCAACGAGTTCATCAACCTGATTAAAGATACTTCTTTGGCCAGGGTTATCGCAGTGTACGAGCTGATTTGGGCAGGTCAGGCTTTCATCAAGAGCGATGGTATCATATGGCCGCTGCTTACTACAGCCATATTCTATCTGCTGTTCAGCGGACTTTTGACCATATTCTTCGCTTGGGTAGAGAAGAAGCTGGGATATTTCAGCAGTTAGGAGGCAGCCATGGCAATATTGGAAGTAAAGAATTTAAAGAAGAGTTTTGGAAAGACGACGGTGTTAAAGGGCATCAATTTTTCCCTGGAAAAAGGGGAGGTATTGGCCATCATCGGTTCCTCCGGCGGAGGAAAGACAACCCTTCTTCGTTGTTTGAATTTCCTGGAATTCGCCCATGAAGGAACCATTACGGTAGGCGGTCAGACCATCTATGAAGGCGGCGTGACGGATATTCACAACGAGGTGGAAATTCGGGAGAACAGGTTGCATTTCGGTTTGGTATTCCAATCCTTTAACCTGTTTCCCCAGTATAATGTGCTGGAAAACGTCAGACTTGCGCCCACACTATTAAAAAAAGGAACTCCTGACCAGTTGGAAAAGCGGGCCTTGCAGCTCATCGAGCGGGTAGGTCTTTCTGACAAGCTGGAAAGTTATCCTTGCCAGCTTTCCGGCGGGCAGCAGCAGCGGGTAGCCATTGCCAGAGCGCTTATGATGGAACCGGATATTCTATGTTTTGATGAGCCCACATCGGCCCTGGATCCGGAATTGACCGGTGAAGTGCTGAAGGTTATCAAGGGTTTAAAGGACAGCGACAGCACCATGATTGTGGTGACCCACGAGATGGAGTTTGCCAAGGGTGTGGCCGATAAGGTCATCTTCATGGCTGACGGTCAGATTGAAGAGATGGGAACGCCAGAGGAGGTATTCGACCATCCGAAGTCGGAAAAGACCAAAGCGTTTTTACAGAAATCCCAGGAAAAGATTTGAAGATGGAAGCCGGAAAACAGAAACGTCTTCCAATAGTACCATTGTTGATTCTGGCGGTCTGTATTGTCATGTGGTCAAAGGATGTTTATCGGTTACAATCTTTTGATTACACCACAATGGAGGAGCGGATTCTACAGAATCGAGAGAAGGGTATCTCCCTATATTTTGCGGCAGTGGCTGTTTCGGAGCGAGAAACTCCAGTGGCAGAGAACTATCCCTATCAGTATGATATTTATGCTTTTCATCAGGGAGATCAATGGGTTCAAAAGCCGTTTATCCTTGCATCCATAAATGATACCCTTGCTGGATGTGTTTTATGCATTGGCGGATTTGACCTCTGCTGACGAGCCGTTATATTATGTATTGTCTGCGGTAGATGGTAAGGGTATCTGCTGCGCCATCATTGGGGATACGGCTTACTGTCTGGATATACTTTATGCAGAGTGGGTACAGTCGGGAAATTACATGGTGGGAGATTTTGATACCGGCAAGCAGGAGATTGTCCCTCTTGCCGTTCAATATGAATAGAAGGTAAAAGAATCGCGGCCACCAGTCAAACCGGTGGCCGCGCTGGGGCTGTCGCATGAACGGAAAGTTACCGTTTGGGCGACAGCCTTTTAGTATCGACTCTGCTATGTTGACTCATTTGTCGTTTTCTAGGCTATGTGTCAACAAAATTGGCTGAAAACGTTGACTAAGTTTGCAAAACAAAGGGAGTCGTGACAAAATTTCCATGTGCAACCTTTGAAAAAGGCTCTTAAATGGGAGAATATGGATGGATTTTTGACCAAACTTGCTGATTTTAAGAAGTGTGTCAACAAGGCTTATCTTACTGGTCCATTGCAATGTCATGCCTCTCCTTCTCCTCGTTCCCTTGGCCGGGCTCATGGTCCCATAAGAAAAAAGGAACTGCAGCCAGGTTAGACGATTATGTCTTAAATGGGTTGCAGCTCCCTTTTTTAAGGTTGTACCATTTAGTCTACAGGCATTTCTGCCAATTTTTTGTAG
Source organism: Bacillota bacterium (assembly GCA_022793795.1). Classification (GTDB taxonomy): domain Bacteria; phylum Bacillota; class Clostridia; order Peptostreptococcales; family Anaerovoracaceae; genus RGIG7179. The sequence continues at coordinate 53,627 of JAAWDM010000050.1, read as the reverse complement.
GTTGCGTATCGATTCATGGCATCCTCTTTGGTCATGGTAAGGAGTTTATCGGCAATTTCTGGGAACTCTTTTACCAAGGAGGAATAACGGGTCTGATCCATGATAAAGTCGCGGAAGCTTCTGCTAGGCGCTGCAGAATCCAATGTGAATGGGTTCTGGCCTTTGGCCTTTAAAGCAGGATTGAAACGATAGAGATTCCAATAGCCAGACTCTACGGCTTCCTTTATATTTTCCTGGGATTTTCCCATGCCCTTTTTCAGACCGTGATTGATACATGGCGCATAGGCGATAATCAGGGAAGGGCCGTTGTAAGCCTCTGCCTCAGTGATGGCGTCTATGAGTTGTTTCTTATCTGCGCCCATACCGACCTGAGCCACATAGACATAGCCATAGGACATGGCCATCATACCTAGGTCTTTCTTTTTAATCCGCTTACCGGAGGCAGCAAATTTGGCGATGGCAGCTGCAGGGGTGGCTTTAGAAGCCTGACCGCCGGTGTTGGAATAAACTTCCGTATCGAACACCAGAATGTTGATATTTTCCCCAGAAGCCAATACATGGTCTAAACCGCCGTAACCGATGTCATAGGCCCAGCCGTCGCCGCCGATGGCCCATACGGATTTTTTCACCAGATAGTCCTTCAGGTCTACGATTCGCTGACACAGGCTCTGAATGACGCTGTCGCTGGTGACCATTTCATCGATGGCAGCAAGAACCTTGTCGCTTTTATCTCTGGATTCCTGACCATCCTCCTTGTATTCCAGCCATTCCTTAAAGGCTTCCCTGAGGTTTTCATCGATATCCAGTTCCAATAGGGCTCGCATATTGGTCTCGATTCTCTCCCGCATCTGTTTGGTTGCCAAAAGCATACCATAACCGTATTCTGCGTTATCCTCAAAGAGAGAATTTCCCCAGGCAGGGCCGCGGCCCGCTTCATCGGTACAGTATGGCATGGAAGGCGCGGAGGCGCCCCAAATGGAGGAACAGCCGGTGGCATTGGCGATAATCATTCTATCCCCAAAGAGCTGGGTAATCAGCTTGATATACGGTGTCTCTCCGCAGCCAGCGCAGGCGCCGGAAAATTCGATGTACGGCTTAGCGAATTGACTGCCTTTGACCGAATGTTTATCCATAAGTTTATCCTTACGGGGTACGGTCAGAGAGTATTCCCAGTTGGCAGCTTGGGTGGCAGCTTCCTGGGCATAAGGCTTCATGACCAGGGCTTTCTCCTTGGACGGGCAGATATCGGCACAGTTGCCGCAGCCCAGACAGTCCAGAGAAGAGAGTTGCATCCTGTAGTGGAGTCCGGACAAGACTTCGCCGGTTGCCGGTTTGGTCGCAAAATCTGTTGGGGCGTCGGCCTTTTCTTGGCCTGTCAGCAGCACAGGGCGAATGGCGCTATGAGGGCAGACAAAGGAACACTGATTGCATTGGATACATTTTTCTGCTTCCCAATGAGGCAGATAGATGGCAACGCCTCGTTTTTCATATTTACTGGTGCCTGACGGGAAGGTGCCGTCCACAATGGAGGAAAAGGCGCTGACTGGCAAGTCGTCCCCTTCCTGTTTGTTGATAGGAATCAGCAGTTCTTCTACGAATTCCGGCAGGTCTAAAACCTTTTCCATAGGGTCTTCTGCTTCTAGCCAATGGTCTGGAACTTCCACCTGATGGATGGCGTCGATGCCTGCATCCACAGCCTTCCAGTTCATTTCTACCACGGCAGGGCCTTTGCGCTTATAGGTCTTTTCAATGCCTTCCTTTAGATATTTAACAGCGTCCTCAATGGGAATGACGCCGGTCAGCTTAAAGAAGGCGGCTTGCATAATCATATTGATACGGTTTCCTAGACCAATTTCCTCGGCAATTTTCCAGGCGTCGATGATATAGAATTTGGCCTGTTTCTTTGCCAATGCCCGCTTTACTGATGCAGGCAGGTAATCCTCAAGGGCCTTTTCATCGCAAAGGGTGTTGAGGAGGAAGGTCCCACCGTCCTTTAAGTCTTTCAGCATGTCGTATTGCCGCAGGTAAGCCTGGTTATGACAGGCCACGAAGTCAGCCCTGTTAATCAGATAGGTGGACTGAATCGGCGACTTACCGAAACGAAGATGGGAAACCGTAATGCCTCCTGACTTTTTGGAGTCGTAGGAAAAATATCCTTGAGCATACAAATCTGTCTTGTCTCCGATGATTTTAATGGCTGTCTTGTTGGCGCCTACCGTACCATCGGAGCCCAGACCCCAGAATTTGCATTTAATGGTGCCTTCCGGTTCTCTGGCAATGCCTACCGTATGTGGCAGAGAATGACCGGTTACATCGTCCTCAATGCCTACGGTAAAGTGATCCTTTGGATGTTTGTGATACAGATTGTCAAAGACCGAATGAATCATACCTGGCGTTACATCTTTGGAGCCCAGACCGTAGCGACCGCCATAAACCTCAGGGGCATATTTTGTGCCGTAAAGAGCAGTACGGACATCCTGATAAAGAGGTTCCCCCAAAGCGCCTGGTTCCTTGGTTCTGTCCAGTACGGCGATACGCTCTACTGTCCGAGGCAGGGCCTCAAGGAAATGCTTTTTAGAGAAAGGCCGGTATAGGCGGACTTTGATTAATCCTACCTTATGGCCTTCCGCTATCAGCTTGTTCATGGTCTCTTCGATGGTCTCGCAGACAGAACCCATGGCGACGATGATGTTTTTTGCATCCGGCGCGCCGACATAGTCGAAAGGATGGTATGTACGGCCGGTTAGCTCACTGATTTTATCCATGTATTCGGCGACGATATCCGGCACAGCATCGTAAAACTTGTTGGATGCTTCTCTGCTCTGAAAGAAAATGTCAGGGTTCTGGGCGGTACCGCGGATGACCGGATGTTCCGGATTTAGGGCCCGTGCACGGAACTCTGCTAAAGCATCCCAGTCCAGCAGATTTTTCAAGTCTTCGTATTCTAAGACTTCAATCTTTTGAATTTCATGAGAAGTACGGAACCCATCGAAGAAATGCAGGAAGGGTATCCGCGATTTGATGGACGCCAGATGGGCGATGCCGCCTAAGTCCATGACTTCCTGTACGGAGCCAGATGCCAGCATGGCAAAGCCGGTCTGCCTGGTGGCCATAACGTCAGAGTGGTCGCCAAAGATGCAAAGGGCGTGGCTGGCTACCGTTCTGGCAGCAACATGAAAGACCCCTGGAAGTAGTTCGCCGGCGATTTTGTACATATTGGGAATCATCAGCAAAAGACCTTGCGATGAAGTGTAGGTGGTGGTCAATGCGCCGGCGGTAAGACTGCCGTGTACGGTGCCTGCCGCGCCGGATTCCGATTGCATTTCCGCAATCTTTACGGTCTGGCCAAAGATATTCTTTTTGCCATAGGCAGACCATTCGTCTACCACCTCAGACATGACCGAAGAAGGTGTAATCGGATAGATGGCCGCAACGTCGGTAAATGCATAGGAAACATGTGCGGCGGCAGTGTTTCCATCCATGGTGAGTGTTCTTTTTTTACTCATTCTTATCTTTCCTCCAAATCTCCCAGATAGTTTTGAATAAAAAACAGTGGGTTTTATACAATTTAGCGCTGAAATACAGCCTATATTTTGTCATATAAAAACAAAATATAGGCCACAGTGTAGCATAACTGGAGAAAAAAAGCAACTATGTATGAGAAAAAATACAATATACATGAATGGTTTTTATGCATTTTTCATAAAAAATTGTTGAATTTGTGATAGAAATGTGATATATTGGGAATATCTTTTTTCATTTTTGGAACGGTAATTTGAGTCGTTCCGCTGCTCATGTTTATTCAAAGAAAGGAACAGACCTAACATGGAAAAATTTTTCAAAATCAAGGAACATGATTCCACGGTCAAGACAGAGGTGATTGCAGGTTTTACTACATTTTTTGCAATGGCCTACATCATCTTCGTTAACCCCAATCAGGTAACAGGTTTTACAGAGGGGCTGGGGCAGATATGGAATGCTGTCTATGTGGCTTCTATTTTAGCGGCGACCATCGGAACGCTTTTGATGGCTCTGTACGCAAAGATGCCTTTTGCACAGGCTTGCGGAATGGGACTAAACTCCTTCTTCTTTGTCAGCTTTATTCTGCCGCAGGTTATCAGTGGCGGCGATGCGGTGCAAGGATATCAGGCAGGCTTGGTTATTATCCTGATTTCCGGTATCATCTTCCTGGTATTATCGGTGACTGGCGCTCGTCAGTATATCGCTAAGGCCATGCCAGAATGTCTCAAAAAGGCTATTCCGGCAGGTATTGGTCTGTTCATCGCATATATCGGTTTCCAGAATGTAGGTATCATTCAGGCAAACCAGTATACTTTGACTCAATTTGTGGATATCCACGGAGCAATCAATGGAGAGGGCGGTATCTCTACAGTAATTCCAGCTCTACTGGCATTGGTTGGCTTCATTATCATTGGAATTTTATCCAAGAAAAAAGTTTCCGGCGCTGTAATTATCGGTATCGTGATTACCACGATTCTGTATTATATCTGCACTGGCACCACTCCTTCTTTTGACATCGCTCAGGTTGGACAATCCTTCAAGGATTTCGCTGAAGTAGGCGTGGTTGGAGTGTTCAAGGGTTCCTCTTGGGCCCATGCTTTTAGCCCAGAGTTTGTAGGCGGTGTATTCAGCGCTATCATGTACATTATTACCTTCTGTCTGGTGGACATGTTCGATACCATCGGCACCCTATATGGAACCGCTTCCCAGGCCAATCTGTTAGATGAAAACGGTGACCCTCAGAATTTGGACAAGTGTATGACCTGTGACTCGGTTGCTACTGTATCTGGTGCAGTTTTAGGTACTTCCACCTGTACTACATTTGTGGAATCGGCTGCTGGCGTGGCTGCTGGCGGCAGAACCGGTCTGACTTCACTGGTGGTTGCAATCTGCTTCTTCGTGTGCTTATTCTTAAGCCCTCTGGCAAGCATCGTACCAGGCTGTGCCACTGCACCGGCTCTGATTTATGTGGGCGTTCTGATGCTAGGTAACTTCCGCAAGGTTGATATGGACGATATTGGCGCTGCGGTACCGGCTTTCCTGACCTTAATTATGATGCCGCTGACCTACTCCATCGCTAATGGTATCGGTATCGGCGCTATCACTTACACCTTGATTACCCTGTTCACTGGAAAGTTTACTAAGAAGGACGTGATGGTAGCGATCATCGGAATTCTGTTCTGCCTGAAGTTTATCTTTATCACCATGTAATAGAGAATTGGATAATATAAAAGGGGCTGCTTCGGGCGGCCTCTTTTTGTATAGGTTGTATCAATGGAGGGTATCGGTAAGGTATTGCAAGGCAGACAGGGAAATAGTATAATATATAAATAGAAGGCAATCCATGTCGGCATATAATTTTCCAAAGGATGAAAGGAATGAGAAACCATGTTTTACGAGATGACCATAGCGGGACTAAAGAGACAGCTTCCGCTTTGCAGAGTAACGGACGATTTATATATTGGTGCATTTATCATGTTTGGCGATGTAGAGATTACGGTGGCGGCAGCTAAAGAACTTCTGGCCAAGGCTCCGGAGTTTGATATTATGATTACTGCCGAGTCCAAAGGGATTCCGCTGGTTCATGAGATGGCTCGCCAGGCTGGGGTTAACGACTATATTGTGGCTAGAAAAGGGCCGAAGCTATATATGACCAATATCATCAAGACAGAGGTGGATTCCATTACCACTGACCATGTGCAGACTCTTTGCATAGGGCAACAAGAGGCTGATCTGATGGCGGGCAGACGGGTTCTCATTGTGGACGATGTCATCAGCACGGGAGAGTCGCTGAAGTCCATCGAAACCTTGGTAAATCAGGTAGGGGGAAATATCGTGGGCAGAATGACCGTCCTGGCCGAGGGGGAAGCGGCAGAAAGAGACGACATCATCTACTTGGAAAAACTGCCAGTATTTCACGCCGACGGCACAATTAAGGAGTAAGATATCGAATATTAAACTGAAACAGGGGATAAAGAGGAAATGAGACTTATTAAAAAAATATTGGCTTTAGCCCTTCTGGTGGTTATCGCATGGGTGGGGATTACCTTTTATGATGGATACCAAATGTACGAGAAGGCTTTGGAGGAGCTTCCGCTAGAGGAGAAGGTGGAAGAAGTCACAGGGCAGGAACATTTTACGCCGCTAACGAAGCTGCCTAAGACCTATTTGGATGCGGTGCTGGCCGTGGAGGACAGAAGTTTTTATGAGCATCATGGATTCAACCTTCGGTCTACAGCCAGGGCAGTGATACGGAATTTTCAGGAAAAAGAGTTGGTGGAGGGCGGCAGCACCATCACCCAACAGCTTGCAAAGATATGGTATTTTGATCTGAATAAAAAATTTGACCGCAAAGTGGCAGAACTACTGATGGCTCTTCATATTGAAAATTTATATGAAAAGGATGAAATTTTAGAGTTTTATCTAAATTCCATCTATTTTGGTTCAGGATATTATAATGTGTACGATGCATCCATGGGATATTTCGATAAAGCGCCAAAGGATATGACTGACTACGAGTGTACACTGCTGGCTGGGATTCCCAACGCACCTTCAGTCTATTCGCCGGATGTCAGTCCAGATTTGGCGGAACAGCGGCGGAAGCAGGTGGTACAGTGCATGGTGCAGTACGGATACATTGAAGAGGGGGAAATTCCATAAGCGTTTAAAAAAGAGGCTGTTGCACATTGGGGCAACAGCCTCTTTTCTCATCTTAGAGCTTACTAGAAAGGATAGGTTTCAATCTGTTTATCAGCATGGCAGCCAAAAGGATTTTAACAGCGTCCCCTGGAAGGAAGGGAAATACGCAGTTTACCAGCGCTGTCCACAGACCGGCGCCAGTGGAAATCATATACCAAGCTGTACCGAAAGCATAGCAGACAGTCATGCCGATGAAACAGGCTAATAGCAGACGGATAAACGTATGCTTTTTTACAGCAGAAGGGCCAATTTCTGATAACATACCTACCAGAACAGCGGCAAAGATATAGCCGATGATATAGCCTCCCGTAGGGCCTGTCAAGATGCCAAAGCCTCCGCTGAATCCAGCAAAGACCGGCACGCCGATAGCTCCCAAAAGAACGAAGATGAGCTGACTATAAAATCCAAAGTAAGGGCCCAGCAGTCCACCAGTGAGATAGACGCCCAGCAGGGCCAGATTGACCGGCACCGGCGTGAAAGGCAGCGGTACGGTAATCCAGGAGCAAACCGTGGTAACTGCGGCAAAAACGCCGGCAAGGATCAGGCCATTAAGGCGGGCAGCTGATTGAGCCCGGTCAGATTTTTTCGATTCATGATTGGTTGTAGATGTTTCGTTTAAGCGTCCCATTTTCTAATTGATACCTCCCCTGATGTAATTGTTTCCATTTCTCTCATTCTACGTCCCTCCAAGTATTCCACCACAAGACCTCCATTTTGGTCGATGTCGATGGCTCGGGCGCGAATCCCTTTCGTATCTTTATCTGGTGAACTGCCAGTAATGGTGTTATAAATCATAATCTGATGGCCCAAAATAAAAGAGCGGGATTTATATTCTCGAATCAGTTTTTTTGTATCAGCTTCTTCTAATATGCTAAAAAACTCATTGACGATAGTAGCGGCGAGGTCGCTGCGAGTAAATTCCTTGAGCGGATTCTCAATGAAGGTGGCTACATCGAGAAGCTCTTCGGGCATGGGGGCTGCAAAGCAGTTGACGCCGATACCGATAAGAATCTTGTCGATATTTCCCGTTTCAAAGCTGGTTTGGGCTTCAGTGCCAATTCCACAGAGTTTTTTATCGTTTAGGTAGATATCGTTGACCCATTTAATCTTTGGATGCAGACCTGTTATCTGCTCGATGGCGCGGCAGACTGCAATGGCTGCAAAGGTGGTTATCAACATGGATTTATCTAAACTAAAGTCGGGACGAAATACAATGGTCATATAAAGTCCGGTATTGGCCGGGGAATAAAAGCTTCTTCCCAGTCTGCCCCGCCCCTTGGTCTGCTCGTTGGCAACAATAATATGGGGAACGGTGCAATCATCTATGGTGCGAGCCACCAGATTGGTAGAGTCCACCACATCAAAGACATGATATTTGCAAGGGAATTTGATATGTTCCTGAAGATAGTCCTTGGTGACGATGTCAGTCTGCTTTAAAAGCCGATAGCCAATGCCAGATTTGCTTTCTATGGTAAAGCCCTGTTCTTGCAGTTTTTTAATGGCTTTCCAGACTGCGTTTCGAGATAAACCTAGTTGGTCGGCAAGAGCTTGTCCTGATAGATATGTATTGGTATTTTGATTTAGCACTTCCAAAAGTGTCAGTTTGGTTGACATGTGCCAGACTCCTTTCTATAGAAATATGGTGTTTTGTTTATTATAACGACTGAGGAGAGAAATGTCAACCAATAGTTTTGAACTGGATGACGATAAAGACGGACGCAAAGATTGTGTGAAGATGGATTGAAAATAAGAGAAAAACACAGTGGAATCTTTGATTTATAAGACATAATATGGTAGAATAAACAACGGAGGTTTTTAAAAATGCAATATATTATCGCAATCGGTGTTTTAGTGGTGTTTTCGGCCTATTTTTCGGCTACAGAGACGGCTTTTACTTCGGCCAATCGGATTCGGCTCAAGAATCTGGCTGGAGATGGGAATAAACGGGCCAAGGAGGTTCTTGAACTTTCGGAGAATTATGATACCATGCTTTCCACGGTTTTGGTGGGAAACAATATCGTCAATATCGCCATGTCATCCATTGCCACAGTGTTTTTCTTAAAGCTGTATCCGGCCTATGGAGCTACCATCGCTACCGCAGTGACCACGGTTGTGGTGTTGGTGTTCGGTGAGATTTCCCCTAAAAGTATTGCCAAGGAAAAGGCCGAGGGCTTCGCTATGTTTTCGGCGCCCATTATCCAGTTTCTTATGGTGGCGCTTACACCCATTAACTGGATTTTTGCACAGTGGAAGAAGCTGCTGGCAAAGCTGTTTCATGTGGATGGAAGCAGACCGATTACAGAGGATGAACTGCTCACTATTGTAGAGGAGGCGGAGACAGAGGGAGGCATCGACGAAGGCCAGAGCGAATTGATACAGAATGCCATAGAGTTTAACGACTTGGAAGCATGGGATGTACTTACACCAAGAGTAGACATCATCGCCATAGAGATCGATGAGGACGAAGAGGAAATTGCTCAACTGTTTTTGGATACAGGGTTTAGCCGCCTTCCGGTTTATGAGGACGATTTAGACAACATAGTAGGGGTATTGAATCAGAAAGACTTCCATAACTTTATTAAAGGGCGAGAAACGCCGGTATCAGCTTACGTAAAGCCAGTTATCTTCGTGGCAGGTTCCATGAAAATCTCACAACTTTTAAAAAGGCTTCAGCTGGGCAAAACCCATATCGCCATCATTGTGGATGAATATGGCGGTACGTCGGGTTTGGTCACCATGGAGGATATCATAGAGGAACTTGTGGGTGAAATCTATGACGAACACGATGGGGAGCAGCTACAGGACATTGTGCAGCAGCAGGACGGCACATATAGAGTGCTTTGCAGTACCAATGTGGAAAAGATGTTTGACTATTTTGATGTGGATGAAGAAATTAACGACGCCACCACAGTCAACGGTTGGGTGGTATTGCAGCTGGATAAATTGCCAGCCGTGGGCGATCAGTTCGTATACGAAGCGGATTTCAAACGGTTTGAGGTGACTGTGACCAAGGCTGATGAGAGGAAATCACTGGAAATTAACATGACGGTGACAGAGATACCGAGTGAGGAATAGAAAGGGGTAGAAACCATGGGTTTTATGGAAAAGATTTTGGGCGATTTAAACGCTCGCGAGGTAAAGAAGGTAAGCGCCATTGCCGACAAGGTTATGGCCCTGGAAGACGAGATGGCGGCTTTAAGCGATGAACAGCTGAAGGCGAAAACACCGGAGTTTAAGGAGAGAATTGCCGGCGGTGAGACTCTGGACGACCTACTGCCAGAGGCTTTTGCTGTGTGCAGAGAGGCGGCCTGGAGAAGCGTAGGGATGAAGCACTTTAAGGTGCAGGTTATCGGCGGCATTGTTCTTCATCAAGGGCGTATCGCGGAGATGAAAACCGGTGAAGGAAAGACCTTAGTAGCAACTCTGCCGGTGTATCTTAACGCCTTGGAGGGCAAGGGGGTTCATGTCATTACGGTCAACGATTACCTGGCAAAACGTGACGCCGAGTGGATGGGTAAAATCTATTCTTTCCTGGGGCTTACGGTTGGCTGTGTGATTCATGGTATCAGCGACAAGACGAGAAAGGCGGCTTATGCTGCTGATATTACTTACGGAACCAACAACGAGTTTGGCTTCGATTATTTGAGAGACAACATGGTGACTTATCGAGAGCAGTTGACCCAGCGGGAACTCAACTATGCCATCATCGACGAGGTGGACTCCATTTTAATCGATGAAGCTAGAACGCCGCTGATTATTTCCGGAAGAGGGGATAAATCCACCGACTTATATCAGATTGCCGATAATTTTGTTAAAACCCTGCGGGAGGAAGAGGATTTTACCATTGAGGAGAAGGAAAAACGGGTAGGTCTCACCGACGAAGGTATCAATAAGGCGGAGAAATATTTTAACATTGAAAACTTCGGCGACCCGGAAAATATGGAAATCAACCATCACGTTTTGGAGGCTCTCAAGGCCAGAAATATTATGAAACGGGATGTGGACTATATCGTAAAGGATGGGGAAATCATCATTGTCGATGAGTTCACCGGTCGTCTCATGTTTGGCCGTCGGTATAACGGTGGTCTTCACCAGGCCATTGAGGCCAAGGAAGGGGTATTCGTCCGTTCCGAGTCCAAAACCCTGGCTACCATCACTTTGCAGAACTATTTTAGAATGTACAACAAGCTGGCGGGCATGACTGGTACGGCCAAGACGGAGGAAGAGGAATTCCGAGACATCTATAATATGGATGTTGTGGTAATTCCTACCAATAAGCCTATTGCTAGAATCGACCAAGACGATGCCATCTTCGGCACGGAGGCTGCCAAGTTTAAGGCCATCGCAGAGTGTATTGCAGAGAAGCATGCCACCGGACAGCCGGTATTGGTGGGCACCATTTCCATTGAGAATTCGGAAAAGATCAGCGATATGCTGAAAAAGCGGGGCGTAAAACACAACGTCCTCAATGCAAAGCAGCATGAAAAGGAAGCTGCTATTGTAGCAGAGGCGGGACGCCTTGGGGCTGTGACCATTGCAACCAACATGGCTGGTCGTGGTACAGATATTATCCTGGGCGGAAACCCGGAATTTGAAGCGAAAAAAGAGATGGAGAAGGAAGGTTTTACGGAGGAACAGATTTCCTTTGCCACCAGCTTTGTTACCAGCGATGATCCAGAGATGAATCGGGCCAGAGAAACCTTCCAGAAACTACACCAACAGTTTAAGGACGAGCGGGCTGACGAACAGCAGCAGGTGGTAGATTTGGGAGGCCTATGCATCATCGGTACAGAGCGTCACGAATCAAGACGTATCGATAATCAGCTTCGTGGACGTTCCGGTCGTCAGGGCGACCCAGGTGAGACTCAGTTTTTCATATCTTTGGAGGACGATTTGATGCGACTCTTTGGCGGAGAGAGAATTCAGACTGTGATGGATAAGTTCGGTATGCAGGATGAGGCCATAGGCGCAGGGATGCTTTCCAAAACCATTGAAAACGCCCAGAAGAAGGTGGAAGGCAGAAACTTTGAAATCAGAAAATATGTGTTGCAATACGATAATGTGATGAATAAGCAACGTGAGGTCATTTATGATGAGCGTCGCAAGGTTCTTTTCGGCGAGGACTTGAAGGAAAATATCCTGGGCATGATGGACGGCCTGGTTGAAAATCTGGTGAAACCGATTACCGTGGACAGCAAGTTTGCCGAGGAGTGGGATATTGCAGGTCTTTCGGAAAATCTCAGGAGAATCACCGAACAGTTCCCTGGCATTTCCTATACCGATGAGGAAATCCGGGATTTATCAGAAGAGAAACTGGAAGAGGATGCAAAATCTATTTTCCGAACCATGTATGACGCTAAGGAAGCCGAGGTGGGCAGCGAGCGGATGCGTGAGGTAGAGCGGATGATTCTTCTCCGGGTAGTTGACAATCGGTGGATGGATCATATTCAGGCCATGGATGATTTGAAGGAAGGTATTGGCCTTCGCGCTCTGGGCCACATTGACCCAGCTGCTGCTTATGCCAATGAGGGCTTTGACATGTTTGAGGAGATGATCGGTGATATCCAGCAGGATACGGTGAAATACTGCTACAACGTGACAGTGAATACCACTACCCAGCGAAAATCCGTCATCGGCGGGGGAGAAGGCCGGAAAGCGGATTTCCAGGGTGATGCAGCGTCTCTGGCACGGCAGAGTGGAAACGGCGGCCAGGGTGCAGGAGGTCTAGCAGGAGGACAGATGCCGAAACAGGCTCCCAAACCTGAGGAACCAAAGAAGCCGGAAACCGTTCGCCGTCAGGGACCAAAGGTGGGCAGAAATGATCCATGTCCATGCGGCTCTGGCAAGAAGTACAAGAACTGCTGTATGAATAAGGATTTGGAGCAGTAGCAGAAAAGAACTATGAATAAGTGCAGGAATGGAGGGCTGCCGATGAGAAGAAAAGACCGTGAGATGCCAGAAGCCTTTGCATGGGCCATAGCAGATCAGTGCCAATGGGCGACTATGGCTTTTGTTGACCCGTCAGGAAGCCCCTATTCCTTACCTATTTCCATAGTCAGGGAAGAGAATCACATTTTTTTTCACAGCGCCCAGAGCGGGTTTAAAATTGAATGTTTGAGAAACAATCCCAAGGTCTGCCTTTCTTGTGTAGGTGAAACCTTCAGGCCGCCTGACGATTTTACCACTGGGTTTCAGTCAGCGATTCTGCGAGGCGAGGCGGTTGAGATTATCGATGAGCAGGAAAAGATTCATGCCCTTCGGCTGCTTTGTCAGCGTCATACGCCACACAATATGGAACACTTTGATGAAGCCATTGCACGAAGCTTGGCCCGAACGGCCATCTGGAGAATCGACATCACATCGGCTACCGGAAAACAGAAAAAGTTGAAGTAGGCTGAGTGAAGAACTGCAATGTGATGGTTATGTAAAGAGTTTCGATAGTTTCTTTATATATAAACAAACTATCGAGTTTGTAAAAATATTTTCGATATTTTACTGGATATTCCTTTAAAATATCGAATTTTTTTGGTTATCTTCTATTGATTCATAATGAAATGGGAAGAATTTGTAAAATTTCATGAGGCAAAACATGGTTCGCCCCTTTGTAGGAGAGAAAGAGAGATACTACCTATTGGTGAAACACGGCAAATCTCCGATGTTTTTTCCATGTAGCAAAAAAATATCGAAATTTCGGAAAGTCGTTCGACATTTTTTATATATAGATAAAAAGTGTAGAAATTAGAGGGAATCCCTCTGGTGGGAAGCCATGGGCGTGACAGGAATATTGGCTTGCCGTGGCACAACCCACCTCTTTCATGGCCTTGATTTTCGATATATTTTTATATATAATAAATGGGGCCAATTTATATATGACAAAGGGAGTAGGAAGGTGTTCAAGATAGGGATTTGTGACGATGAAGATATACTCATCAATGAATTGCAAGGTCATTTAGAGCGATATGCAGATGAAACGGGCAGAGAATTTTGCTTTTTCCATTATCACGACGGCAGCGAACTGGTGGAAAAATACAATGGAGAATATGACCTGATTTTTATGGACATCAAAATGGAAAAGCTAAACGGCCTGAAAACTGCCGAAGCAATCCGAAAAATAGACAGCGCTGTAGGCCTTATTTTTTTGACATCATTGAAACAGTATGTGTGGAAAGGCTATGAATACGGCGCGGTCAACTATCTTTTAAAGCCAGTAAAATACAGGGTTTTAAAAATGGAGCTTGACCGCTATTTTGCCCATTACCAAGGGAAAGAGGAGTTGTATTTGAGCTTTTCTAATGATAGCGGCAAATACAAGGTGCTATATAAGGACTTGCGTTATGGAGAAACGGACAAGCGCAACGTTATGGTTCATTTTGAGGGGCAGGCACAGGTGATCTATAAAAATATGAAGGAGATTGCTTCGCTCCTTTGCTCCCAGCCCCAGTTTGCCCAGTGTCATCAGAGTTTTATCGTCAATCTGTCCTATGTAAAAGGGGTGGAGGGGTTGGAACTTGTTTTGACCACTGGAGAGCGTATTCCCATCAGTCAACCCAAACGTAAAGGGTTTATGATGAAACTGACCGATTACTGGGGGGATATGCTATGATTTCCTTTTTAGATGCGCTTTCCTTTGTTCTGGAATGGTGCTATGCGTTGGTCTTCTTCTGGATGCTGCACATGTTTTTACCTTTACGGCAAAATCTGTTCTTGCGGATAGCGGCGTTTGGTGTATGCGGCTTTTTGTCTGCGATAGTGATTTATTCCAACGATCTTTCCAACCTCCTTGGAGCCCTTTTGGGACTTTCCATATATATTACGGCGTTTCACCTGGGATACTGGGCGGAAAAGCTGACGGCAGTTCTAGTTTTTTATCCAGCCATGATTGCCGTAAATTACCTCATGCAGGATATTGGTGCAAGGATATTTTTTGCTGTAACCAACGGGCCAGAGGAAATGTCTATGGGATGGACAGAAGAAACCTTGCTAATGAGTACAGCCATTCATACCATGTCTTTGCTGCTCCGGCTGTTATTTTGGGTGTTGTTATGGCAGTTCTTACGGAAATATCTCAAGCAGATTACTTGGAATCTGACCACAAAGATGTGGCTCGTGGTAGACGCCTTGATGCTGGCGCCCTTTATCGCAATCTTTACAATCATATATTTTATGCCGGAAAATCCATTGATCATCTACCCCATATGCGGCGCATCCATCTTTTCCAGCTTTGGAGGCATATACCTGATTGCATATATCTGCATGTCTATACAGACATCCTATCATGCACAGGAATTGGAAATGAAGCAACTCTATCATAATGAGCGAATGGATACAGAGGAACGGGTGCGGGCCATCTATCACGATATGAAAAATCATCTGCTGGTATTGCAGCGGCAGATGGACTGCCCGGAAACCATGGAAATGATAGAACGATTGCAGCAGGAAGTAGCCGAGTATGAGGATTATCTACATACGGGGAACGACGTTCTCGATATTATCCTAAAGGAAAAGGCAGAGACGGCCAGACGAAAACATATTGAGTTCTCTGTTACTGCGGACCTGGGTGGCTTAGGTTTTATAGAGGCCTTGGACATCAGCACCATCTTTGGAAATGGTCTGGATAACGCCATCGAGGCCAGCGAGAAGTTGCCAGAAGGAGAGGGAGCAATCCTGGTAAAGGCCGGGAGAATACAAAATTTCCTTTCTGTCCTGATAGAGAATAACTGCATGGAGGGAAGCGGAGCCATTCAAGGCGGTACCACGAAAAAGGACGACTTCCTTCACGGCTTTGGGATTCCCAATATAAAACGAGCTGTAGAAAAATATGATGGGCGCCTGACTATAAAGACAGAGAACAAGAAATTTACCCTGAAAATCTTAATACCGATTCCCAAGTAAGTTTGTAGGCAAACCTGCTGTCCATCGACGGACAGCAGGTTTTTCTTTGCTTTTATTTAGATTTTGCAGTGTAGATATTAGAAGATGCGTCTCCTATTGCGTCTTTCTGAAAAAGGAATATGATGTGGATATCAAACGAAAGGAAGAACTAAGGAGGAATGGTTATGAGTATATTAAACGCATCCCATTTGAAGAAGTATTATGGGAAGGATGAGAGCCTGGTAAAGGCCTTGGATGATGTGAACTTATCTGTGGAAGGAGGCCAGTTCGTGGCCATTATCGGTACTTCGGGCAGCGGAAAATCTACCCTTTTGAATATGCTGGGCGGTTTGGATGTACCTACGTCAGGCAGTGTACAGGTGGAGGGGAAAAGCCTTGAAAAGCTGACGGAAGAGCAGCTTACCGTATTCCGCCGTCAGCGAATCGGGTTTATCTTTCAAAACTATAATCTGATTCCTTATCTGACAGCCTATGAAAATATGGTGTTGCCTGTTCGCCTGGACGGCAAGGTTGAGGATAAAGAATTTTTAGAAGAAATTATAGGTTTTTTGGAACTGGAGGGGAAACTTCAGAATTACCCTAGCCATCTTTCAGGCGGCCAACAGCAGAGGGTGGCTATTGCTCGAGCATTGATATCAAAACCTGCTATTATTTTGGCTGACGAACCTACAGGAAATCTGGACAGTCGTACGAGCGATAAAGTCATCGACCTTTTGAAGATGACCAGCCAGAAGTTTCGGCAGACCATCGTCATGATTACTCACAATCCTGAAATTGCAGAAAAGGCAGATGTGAGAATTCGCATTGAAGACGGTAAAATTCATCCATAGGGGGGGCTAGAGAAATGGCAGAGAAAAAGATAAGGACAAATACGATTTCTTTCATGTCGAGACAGAGTATAAAGGCAAGCCGTATGCGCAATATTTTCGTGATGATTACCATTATTTTGGCTTCTGCGCTGCTGACAGCAGTTCTCATGTTTGCGGCAGGGCGGGATCAACAGGAGAAAAATATTCTGTCTCACAGGCAGCAGGTGGGCTACTATGAGCTTACGGAGGAGCAGGTAAAAACTTTGCAAGAAGATGAGCGCATCGCTTATCAGATACAGGTAAAAATGGGGATTTTATCCGAAATGGATGGATTTGACGTGATGCCTTATTATATCAGTCAGTTATCGGATGAAATACAGGTTGGAGAGCTGGAAAAGGGCAGGTTGCCTGAAAGTGAGGATGAAGTTGCAGTGCAGGCGGTAATGCTGCAAAAGATGGGCGTTGAGCCCGCCGTTGGCAGCGACATAACCCTTGACTTTTATGATGGAAACACAGAAACCTTTCAAGTATCGGGTATTTTAAAGGGTGGAGAGACAGCCAAACAGTTTTCCATATTTCTTTCTGAAAGCTATGCCAGAAATGGAAGCCAGTTAAAAGACCAGCCTTATGAAGTGTATGCTAAGCTATATGGCGCCACAGAGATGGGTCCAGAGGAATGTAAGGAAGCCATGTATCTCATTGGAAAGGATGCAGGTATCGAAAGAGAGTATGTAAGTCCATATAATGGTTTTATCGATTCTCTATCCATAGATACGCAGGCCGTTACCCTTTATGGTTTGATTGGCGCCGTGATTCTCCTGGCCTGCATACTGGTCATTTATGGGGTGTTTTATTTGTCAGTGATTGGAAGAATTCATCAGTTTGGACAGCTTCGCACCATCGGCATGACCAAAAAGCAGATGAAAAAGTTGGTTTCCCGTGAGGGCGGAATTCTGTTCCTTCGCGGGGCGCCCATTGGCATTGCAATCGGCGGCCTTGCAGGATATTTTATGATTCCAGATGGTTTTTCTATGGGGAATACTATTTGGATTATCACACTTGTTTTCACAGCGGTATATGTCATTACCATGATTTCCGTACACAAGCCTGCACGCCTTGCAGCAGCTGTTTCGCCCATGGAAGCGTTACGCTATGTGCCCCAGGAAACCATGAAAAAGACAGGGAGTAAAAAGTTATGCCGCAACTTAACGCCCTTTGGCCTGGCCATGATGAACTTTTCCAAGAACAGAAAGAAGACGGTCATTACAATGGCCTCTCTGGCATTGGGCGGGATTCTTTTTATGACAGCAGCTACCTATATGTCCTCCTTTGACAAAGACAATTACGCAAGGCAAGGCTATTTTAAAGAAGCAGAATTTAATATTTGTTATTCTACAGGAGCCATTGCATTAAATGAGAATGGACTGAGCGGGCTACAGGCAGAGGAAATCCTGGGAGATAAGATGGTAAAAGAAATCTCTGCTTTAGACGGTGTGAAAAGCGTAAAAGAGGTGAAAGGGTTTGGCGTCAAATACGATTATCCGAAAAATGATGAATATGAAAACGACGATATGGTGTATCCTCTGACCGACGGGGAATTGAAAGACATTGGCAAGTATCTGGAAGAGGGAAGCGCTGACGATGAGAAGCTGATGAGCGGCGATTATATCCTCGTGGCAGGTAACGACACGGCAGAGGAGATTTATGGCTGGAGATTTGCGGTAGGCGATAGTATTACTCTGCATTACTATGATGGCAATAGGACAGCTGAAAAGGATGTTATGATCCTTGGTATTTTGGATCAGGCCTATGTGATAGACCATGGAGACAGTATGGAAGGATGGTTTTTAATGCCGGAACAGGCAGCTTTGAAGTTGGTTTCTTACCATAGCTTAAATTCCGGCCTGCTGGTATCCACAGAGGCAGACAAGGAGGCTGCTATAGGAGAAACCCTAGAACAGCTCATAGGAGCACAACCGGAGTTGGACCTTGAAACCCTTGCAGACAAAAGAATTTCCTGTGCACAGACTGTAAGCCAGATGTTTGGAGCAATTAGCGGTCTTGCTATTTTCATTATGATGTTCAGCATTCTGAGCATGATGAACACGTTGATTACCAATATCGTCACCCGAAAACAGGAACTTGCCATGCTGGAATCCATTGGCATGAGCAAAGGACAGATTCGGAGAATGATTCTAGGGGAGAGTATGATTTTAGTTATCGTTACTGTGGGCGTGACCATGACCATTGGAACCATATGCGGTTATATATTGAGTCGGGTTCTTTACGATATAGGGGCGTTTTATATGGCATTCCAATTCCCAACAATTTTAGGCCTTGCTTATGGGATCGTGTTAATCATCGTACCTTTTGTGATTACCCTCATATCCATGAACAGTTTTTCAAAAGAAGGGTTGGTAGAGCGATTGAGAGGAACCGAGAATTAAGGCGCCAGAATGTATGAGGGAGTGTGCGGTTAAGATTGGGGGCGAGTATGACATTCTGGTTCTATCCCCTGAAATGATTGCTCCATTGATGAAAAGAGCAAAGGAGTCCGACGCAAAGGAGTTTGTAATCCCTGGGGAGGAACTGTTTCCTCCGGGGTATATGAAGTATCTTGTCCGTGTGGTTTCCGCCAATATGGAATTGGAAGGGATAGACATTGCTCTGGACAAAATATATGCGCTGGCGGTGAACCAATTAAGAGGATTACACATCTATGGACAAAAATGTTTTGACCAGGTGTATTTAGATAGGAGCCGGGGTGGTGTGAAGTTTCATTTCACGGTAAAATAGAAAAAGTGACGCAGAATATCTTTCAAATTCCTGCGTCACTTTTTAATTCTCTGCTATTTTAGCCAACAAAATACCGGCATCTGGATAGTTCCATCGGCGTGTCTGCCGTATATGAAACGGTGTAATCATCTAGTTTCTTAACACCTGGGAACCAGGATGCAGACATGGCCTTTTGAAATTCCTTATAACATAGGGTCATGGTATAAGATGAAGCAAGAGGTCTAGGAGCTGGCAGCGGCTTGGATAATACCTCTGTCACAGCAGCTTCGATCTCTCGAACAACCTTATCTGGATGCACGTTCCATGTTGCATTTCCCATGCCTTTTTTTGTTGGAACCGTAACGATTCCTGGATACTCTGCTTCTGCTTCACGACAAATACCAGCATCACCGGACAGCAACAAGGAAGGAATACCAAGTTGGTCGGCGACTCCTGCATTGATGGTGAATTCAGACGCATATCTGTCGTTAATTTTGAACCAGTTGTATACATAGTCCTCACAAGTATGTTTCAGGGGACTTGTGCTGGTCCATGCGCCAGAGTGGTAACCGATGTAAATGATTCCTGCGAAAGTATCATCGATTCCGCCAAGCATGGATAGAGGCGAACATGTCCAGCCGGAAATTAGTTCGGCCTCCTCAGGCAGCAATTCATGTCCGATATTCATCGCATCCTCATGCCCGTCTTTGACAACTACACCGTAGCCGCAGGCCAATGCGGCTCTGCAGGCGGCAGCGGTTTCCCGCGCCATCTGCCTGCAAGCTGCTTCGTATCCCTTACCGCCGGTTCTGGTTGCCTCCCAGCTGGTAATTCCGCTGACACCTTCAATATCAGCGCTAATAAATATTTTTTTCATTTTTATACACCACTTTCAAATTTAGAATGGACCAAGGTTGATATACTGAGCGATGAGTACCATTACATAACCAGCAACTAGCTGAATGGTCATTGCGCTGGCTGCAAACTTAAGCCAAATGTTGTATTTCAGACCGCATAACTGGCAAGGAACCAATGCGCCTGCTGGCCATAAGTAGTCGGTAAATCCATCGCCAAACTGATAGGTCAGCACCATTACCTGTTGGTTGATTCCAAGGATTTTTCCCAGAGGACTCATAATCGGCATCATCATAACGGCTTTTCCGGAACCGGAGTCCACAAAGAAGTTCAGGATGGTGACGAAAATGAAGAGAAGGAGGATGGTAAACGCAGGGCCTTTTCCAGTCAGCATCTGTCCCATGTAGTATACAATCGTATCGACAATATCGCCTTTTTCAAGGACGATCATAATAGAGCGAGCCATGCCGATTACGAAACCGGCGGTTAAAACGCCTGCTGAGCCGCGCATGATGCTTTCCACAGCTTTGCTTGGATTAACGCGGAAGATAACGGATAAAATGATTGCATAAATAATATACAGACCGGCAACCTCGCCAAGGCCCCAGCCTTTCGTTGCACAGCAGTATCCCTGGAAAATCAGGAAAACTACATAGATTCCGAGAGCAAGACCATGCTTATGGGTCATTTCTACCTTATTCTTGATACCTTCAATTTCTACTTCGCCTTTTAACTGACGCTCATATTCATCGGCAATATAGCTCTTGGAAGGGTCCTTTGTAATTTTGCGGCAGTATAACAGTACGCTGATTAGGGCTAAAACAAAGAATACGGAGAAACAGATAACTCTGTACCAGAGGCCTGAAAAAATAGGCAGGCCCACAATCTTCTGTGAAATTCCGGTCGTGTACATGTTCAGCATACCGCTTGCCCATCCAGCACAGGAGGCCATCATGATGGTTGCCATTGCTGCAACTCGATCATAGCCAATGGCTAATATGACGGATGTTGTAATGCCATAGAATGGGAAGGAAGCTTCGCCAAAACCAAGAATACCCATTCCTGCAAATGCAACAAAGAAAATCAGAATGACACCCAGCTTAAAGGAGCGGTTTCTTTCCGCAATTCCCATGATTTTTGTAAGACCTGCACAAAGGTTCCTGTTTCCTCCAAAAAGTTGAGAACGCCACAAGTAATGAGCAAGCCGGCAATGATATCAGCGCCTTCTACAAAGCCCTGGTAAATCGCCTGGAAGAAGTCTAAAAATCCAATAGGATCCTTTTCGTCCAAAAAGAAAAACTTATCTGGTTGCACAATTTCCCGATCCGTTTCAGCGTCGTACACTCGTTCAAAAGCGCCGCTAGGCACGATATACGTTAGAAGTGCAACTGCGAGCATAATGAGGAGCAGCACGATGAGTACGTGGGGCATTTCAAAATGTTTTTTCTTCTCTTTCATCTTAATACCTTTCTTTTCCATAAATAAATAATAACGGCCTGGGGATGGGAGCTGATTCAATGCCGATCTCATCAGCCATATGTATTTACATCCCACAATAGCAAAATATTGCTTTTGCATAATATATCTGCAAATTATGTGCCATTGTTATGAAAGATAAAATCGGCATAAATCTATATATTTCGGGAAAATCATAAAAAAATAATAGGAACAATTCGGTTTAATTATATTGTGCCTTATTGCTTGGCGTGGTATACTTAGTACCAATATCTCATAAATTGCAGGAGTACATTTCATGAAAAAAGTCATCATCCTTTATAGAAGTCCCAAGGCTCTAAGTAACACCGGCGCAGATGAATTCATACACAACAATCTGCGGGCAGTATTTGAAGATTATGTTACATTTGAGAGCTGTTTTATGGCAGATTTAGAAGAGAACCAGATGCTTTATGCTGACGCTTTTCTTGCAGTGGATGAGAGAGTCTTTCAAAAAGCAAAAGAATACATCGCTGATTTCAGCAATGTAATTAAGATAAACAGAAGTATTGAGCAGGATGTGCTAAAGACCCTGCAGGATATTCCAGCAGGTACAACCGTACTGGTTGTCAACGATTCCTACAGCACTGCAATCAATACCATAAACATGTTTTACGAAATCGGCATCAGTCATTTGAATATGGTTCCCTTTGATGGAAAACTAACCAATACAGGAATCTATGACGGCCTATCCTTGGCCATTACACCTGCTGAGAAACATTTTGTACCATCCCATATTAAAACGGTGATTGACATAGGTTACCGAAAAGTCAGCTTTGATACTATGTTTCGATTGATGAAGCTACTGGATTTGGATAATAATGTGATTAACCGCAATATATTCCGGTATGTAAGGTCTCTGGCAGAGCCGAGCCCTTCTTTTGATGCAAATTATACTTACGAATATCTGAAATCGGAAATGCTCAGCTATGTTACAAACTCCAGTGAAGAATGTGTCTTTTTGACAGATCAGTATATGCATATTATCTATGCTAATAAAAAGGCGGAAGAAATTTTTCGAAAGACCAATGGAAATGCCCTAGACCCAGATCAATTTGCTCAATTAGGCCGATATGCTGACAATGCATCCAAGAATCCGTATATAACCCTCCATGGGAAAAACTATCATTATGACAGATATCCGATTCAGCTTATCGATGAAGTCATAGGGTATTATATAATCCTAAAAGAGGAGAATCAACAGCTATCTGTTAATAAAATAAACCAGCAAAAAGGACATGTGGCAAAACATCATTTTCAGGATATTGTCCATGAATCAGAAGAAATTCAAAAATCAATCCATATTGCAAAGCAGATTGCCTTATCAGAGCATACGGTACTGATTTATGGCGAAAGCGGAACCGGTAAGGAAATCTTTGCACAAGCAATTCATAATAGTTCTCGTCGTGCTGATGCTCCATTTGTAGCGGTAAATTGCGCCGCACTGCCAGAAAGCCTTTTGGAAAGCGAATTGTTTGGATATGAACCTGGCGCTTTCACAGGGGCCAATGCAAAAGGTAAGATTGGTCTGTTTGAGCAGGCTAACCATGGAACCATTTTTCTGGATGAAATTGGGGATATTTCGCCCAATTTGCAATCCAGCCTGTTGCGAGTCATCCAGGAAAAACAGATTATGCGAATCGGAAGCGACCGCATCATTAACATTGATATACGCTTGATCGCTGCAACAAACAAAGATTTAAAACGTGCAGTCCAGGAGAAAACCTTTCGAAGCGATTTGTTTTATCGCCTGAATATTCTCCCTCTTCGGATTTCTCCCCTTAGAAAAAGAGGGAAAGATATTATTCCTTTGCTGAAATATTTTCTCGGAACAGATTATTACAATTTAACACCCAAGGAGACAGAGCGGCTTACGGCATATCCATGGCCAGGAAATGTTCGAGAACTGGAAAACTTTTGTACATACTATAAAACCCTTTCTTCCTTTCCTGAATATCTCTGGGAAGAGGACTGTCCATCAGGAGACTGCCTATCGGCAACAGAAGTGCAGAAGGAAGTTCTAAAGTTAATCAGGCAAAACACAAGGATATCTCATGGTGTCGGCCGTTCTACTTTGGCAGAGATTTTAAAAGACCAAGGTGTTTGCCTTAGCGACAGAGCCCTGCGCTTGATGCTGGAACAGCTTCAGCAGGAAGGTCTCATTGAGATAGGAAAGGGCAGGTACGGAACGCGGATTACGGAGAAGGGCGCCGATTTGCTATCTCCAGATTATAGCGAGCCAGAAGAGTTTTAGATCATTACCAGCTACCCTAAATTTTTTCGTAATCGACAATGTCCATTTTGCCATTTACTTTTTCCATTTTTCCAGTTCGCCGGTAGCCCATTTTTTCATATAGGTAGCAATTCTGCTTTTCCTGCAGGATTGTATCCAGCTGCCAATTATTTTTGCCATGGATGGCCTCTACCATCATAATTGCCCTTTGGGCAAGCCCTTTGTTTCTGTAGCGCTTCATGATAAAAATAGGGGCAATTCTTTTGGGGGTTCCGTCATGGTTGTCCACAATTCGAATGGCGCCTACAGTTTGACCATCTTGAACGATATAATAAAAGTATGTGGCTTTTTGCAAAAGTTTTGCCTTCAATCGTTCTTTTGACTCGTTTCCTGGATTTGTTTCATAATCCTGATATTTATCCAGTAGATCAGAAAAGGCTTCTATTTGCATCTTCCATATAATTTCTAAGTCATCGATTGATATACGTTTTAGTTCCATTTTTCTTACTCCTTCAGATTAACCTTTTTTGCTAGGATATGTTTGCACACTAATGCAACAAAACCTTCCAGTTATTATCCTGGCCGACATATTGAAATTCGATTAAATTATCATCTAATATGACTTGAAGCAATTCATTAAAATCCTCTACTAAGTTGACGGTATGGAGCTGGTCTTTTGGAATCCAGTACATATTCCCTTCCTCGGAGGAGGTCAACTCACCCTCAAATTGGTCGGCGCTGAATAGAAAAACTATGTATCGCCCATTTGCGATGGGAAATTGCTTAATACCTCGCAGTTTGGGCGCAAAAATGGTCAGGCCGGTTTCTTCCTTCACTTCGCGAATGACGGCGTTTGTGATGGACTCGCCTGGTTCGATATGGCCGCCAGGCAAAGTGTAACCTTTCCAAACTTCGCTGACCTTGTCCTGCAAAAGATAAGCGTTTTCGTTATATACTAAGCATAATACAGCCAGCTCCACATGTTCAGTTCGATCCATTGAAATTTCCTCCTTTGGTCAGGATTACCACCTGCTTTTCCGTAAATCCAAAATACTCACTGTATCGCTCGTCCAGCGCAGAGTAGACCTTCAGATTGTTGAGTTCGCTAAAAATGCTTTCCCTAGTCACCCGAAGGATTCCCGTAAGGAAAGCGAAGGACAGACTGTGGTTATCCTTGAGCCCTGAGGAAAAGAAGCTACGCATAAAGCTGACGAACTCCTGGTAATAGCCGTGGACATGTCCTTGCTGAATGGGGGTGTCGTATTCGTCTATGATAATGATGGGCGCGATACCGTGATGATGGTGGAGCATGCGGCACAGGGCGCCAAGGGAAAGGGGCGTATGGACTGGATGTGGGCATCAGTCTGCTTTCGCTGGTCTGTAGGGCGAGGGACGTCCTCTGGAATATACCAGCTTTTCCCCTCTTTTCGGCGCCAGGGATGCGGCCTTCTCTGCAAAATCCACTGACACGGCGTTCCGAAAGACACCAGCGCTGGGCAGCGATTTTTACGTCCATGTATTCCATATGCACCCCGCCTAACTGTTTAGATACTCACAATATACAATGATAAGGAAGAAAAGTAAAGTATTCAGAAGGAAATAGATTAAAAAGGAAGCATTATAGTGGATTCAGTTTACCTATGGCGATCATAACCAGGGAGATAACCGCCAGCAAGGTCAGCAGCACGGCGATGACTACTTCGTATTTCCTTATAAAAACCTGGTCGCCTCGTTCACGTTTTCCTAGGGCAAAGACGATGATTCCCGGCGCATATAAGATGGAGGAGATTAAAAACTGCTCCAGACCAGAGGAATAAATCATCCAAAGGCCATAGACCGTGCCGATGACAGCGAAAATCCAGGCAGAAAGAGACGGAGAGGACGAGGCCTGACGGGAGTCCCAAAGCAGCTTCAGGTAATACAGGGCGCTTAAGAAATAGGGAACCATAATCATGGTGGCGCTCATGTAATAGAACACTTGGTAGGTAGAATCGCTGAACAGGCTGATGATAAGGAAGAACTGCACCAGACCATTGGTTAAAAATAGGGAGAAGGTAGGGGAGCCGTTCTGGTTGGAGCGAGTGAAGATTTTCATAAACACGCCCTGTTTGGCCGCAGAATAAGGACAGTCCGCCGCTAAGATTGTCCAGCCCAAAAGCGCGCCAGCTAGGGAAAGGATGACGCCGATATTGACTAGAATTGCGCCCCATGGGCCTACAGCTACTTCCAAAATCCCTGCCATCTGGGGATTGTCCAGAGCAGCCAGTTCTTCGGTGGTCAAAACCCCCATGCTTAGAATGGCAACCATAACATAAATGGCCAGGATTCCGATAAAGCCAGTGAGAGAGGCTTTTCCAACATCGCTGGCACGCTCTGCTCTGCCGGAAAGGACCACTGCGCCTTCCACACCGATAAAGGACCAGACAGTAGCGGCAGTGGTGGCTTTAATCTGGTCTGCCAGGGGCAGTCCTAAAACTTGATTATCGCTGGCGCCATCGGTTCCCCAGAAGTTTTCCATGAAAACAGAGGGCTTAAACGCGCCCACAAAGAGAACGGCAATGATAAACACCAAAATAGGAATGATTTTGCTGATGGTGGTAATCAGGTTGAGAGCCGCAGCTTCCTTAACGCCCCGCAGTACCAGCCAGGTAAGGAGCCAGATGAGAACGGAGGCGCAAACCACGGAGACGGGATTATTGCCAGCGCCGAAGACTGGGAAAAAGTAGCCCAGAGCACCGAAGAGCAGGGTGGTGTAGGATACATTGCATAGAAAGGCGCTGACCCAGTAACCCCAGGCTGAATGAAAACCTACGAATTCGCCAAAGCCTTCGCGGGCATAACTATAGACGCCGTTGGTCAAGTCGGGCCTTTCCTTATTTAAACCAAAGAAACACATCATCAGGCCGAACATGCCGATGCCGCAGATGAGCCAGCCGATAAGGACGCTTCCAGTATGAGCGCCTGCTCTGGCCATATCCCCTGCGGTGGTGAAAATGCCGCCGCCAATGGTGGAACCGATAATCATAGCGGTTAACTTAGAAAAACTGAGGGTATGGACCTCTTGGGTGTTTTGTACGCCGGTTTGTGCATTTGAATGAGATTTTTTCATGTTTTTACTCCTATGAAACATCCTCGCTTTTTTGTGAGGAGTAGTATGTACCGCCTCTTCGGGCGGCGATTTACTAATAGGAGTAGGATGTACAAAAGAATGGAATTTTATTCGGGAGATGATGAAAGCATGGTATGCTATGTGCGGGGCATGTGCTTCTTGTAAAATTTGAGAAGAGGTTTCCTGGTTTTCCAGTAAATACACATATATCCAAAGGAGACAGAGAAACTGCCAAATGAAACTTTTAAAATTTTTAGGCAGGTTTACAAATGTGCTACCAAAAGCGTTTTTATTAGTGTAATCAGTTCGAACAGATTATAAAACAAACAAAAGAAAAAGAGCAAGGCAGAGACAAAGTTCTAAATGCCTTGAAATGAAAGGAGAAACAAAATGGCAAAAAAGTATTTATCTGACAGACAAGCTCCAGCGATTATGCATGGTCTCCATTTGCGACATATACAAGGAGACAGTTTGTTGATATGTATCCCTTAGGAACTACCGCCGTAGTAAAAGAGGCCGGAATGCTTATTGCAGGATTACTTCCTAATTTCAGTTGGGTAGCAACTGTTGCAAATGCTTTCTGTAATTTATCTACAATTAACCAGACTAATATGGTAAATGAAGTGTATACCATGTTGGCGAAATACACATCTATAACAGGTGTGCAGATTGCGGCGAAGTTTACTGCCAGACTTTATGAGGGACAATGGGAATGGTTTCCTGCAGATGGATATTCAGTACAATATTTATATGATTAAATTCTTTGATAGCATTACAAATCTATATTTACATATGATATAAAATAGAGAATATAATTATAATAAAATGTAGATAAGATTTTACAAGACCTCTATAAAATTGTTATATAGGGGTCTTGTATTTTTTGAGGGAAACTTTACTTCGAATTTATAGTGTAAGTTTGTTGCATTAAACGAGGAAGAAGAGTATACTCAAAAAACTGTACTAAGAAAAGGAGAGGTAGAATGGAATTGAGAAAACATAAAAAACTTTGGTTTGGTGTGTTACTGATTATTGCGCTTGCGGCGGTTTTGCTTCTTTATGGGCTGGGGCCTGTCTCCCTGGCTGAATATTGGAACGTGGATGCGGGGCATACACAAATTGAGAAGGTCATTATTGACAAGTTTGCGCCGGTGGAACTTAGGGTTGAGTTGACGGAACAGAAAGAAATCAAAAGTTTTTTGGAAGACATTTTGCTGGTGGAAGGAAGACGCTTGCCATATAACGGCGGGGATGGAACCAAAGGGATTTCCTATGTAATTTTGGTACTCCTTTCAGATGGAGAAGAGCAAATGTTCAGTTTTCAGACAGAGGAAAACAGTATCTGGTTTGCAATTCCGGGGAAACAAACCCTGTGGATGAAGCCTGACCATCAGGTGTTTGATGTGTTGGATGGCTATCTTGAGGCTGGCCAGGTGGTTTCATAAAGCTCCACGGAGAGAAAGTCATCCGAAAAATTGATTTTCTTTCAAAAATGTATACCACAGCTCCTTGGAGCATACGATTGACAAGATGAAATTTACATATAATGGTAAAATGTAGGGTGAATATAGGAATGATTCTCATATTCACCCTTTTCTTGAGGTCATTTGCACCCTGCGCGTCGTATCGCTAAAGGCGGTGTTATACATTTTTGAGGGATTTTAAGAATTTCGGATGAAAATCGGGAGTTTTGTTATACATAAAATTTGAAAATCGACGATTTCGGATGACTTTTGGAGGAAGCCTCGCGGGGGAACGTTTTGCACCGAAAAATAAACCACATTCTTTTCAAAACCGGCTTGAGGAGGGACGGGGGTTTGTGTTAAAATTTTAAGGAGTATATCTTTGAAAAATGAAGAGCGATAAGGAGGAACAAACATGATTCAGCTTGATGGAATCAAGTCCGAAATTCCGGCGTTAAAGCCTATCCTAATGGAAGTCGGTGACTCTCTTTGACCTGGCTAAATTAGAGTCGGAACTTGAGAGAACCAATCGTGAGATTGAGCAGGAAGATTTTTGGAATCATTTAGAATATGCCCAGAAGATCATGCGGGAGAAAAAGTCCATGGAGCAGACCCTGGAAGAGTTTCGCAGTTTGGAAAGGGGCCTTGGTGATGTGGAGGAACTGATTGAGCTGGCAGAGATGGAGGAAGCCGGCGGTAGCAGTCAGGAAGATCTGGATCAGATGGCCCAGGAGATTCAATCGCTATTTGACGATTTGAAGCAAAAGCTGGAGGAGATGCGGCTTCGCACTCTTCTCACGGGAAAGTACGACCATTGCAATGCTATCCTTTCCATTCATGCGGGAACCGGCGGTGTGGATGCCATGGATTGGGCCTCTATGCTGCTTCGCATGTATACCCGTTGGTGTGAAAAAAAGAACTACAGTGTGAAACTGCTAGATTTGCAGGACGATACAGAGGCGGGAATCAAGAGCGCCACTTTTTTGGTGTCCGGTGAAAATGTATACGGCTATCTGAAAAATGAAAAGGGGGTTCACAGGCTGGTGAGAATCTCTCCGTTTAATGCGGCGGGAAAGCGGCAGACCTCTTTTGCCATGTTGGAAGTGACGCCGGAGCTGGAAGAGGATATTACGGTGGAAATCGACCCGGAGGATTTGAGAATCGATACCTACCGAAGCAGCGGGGCAGGTGGACAGCATGTCAACAAGACTGATTCCGCCATCCGAATCACCCATTTGCCTACCAATATTGTGGTCACCTGCCAAAACGAACGAAGCCAACATCAGAATAAAGAGATGGCCATGAAGATTTTGATGGCAAGGCTGACGGAATTGGCAGAGCAGGAGCATAAGGAAAATCTCAAGGAACTGAAGGGCGATTACTCCATGAATACATGGGGTTCCCAGATTCGTTCCTATGTGTTCCAGCCATATACCATGGTCAAGGATCATAGAACCGGAGCAGAGACCAGCAACGTGCAGGCAGTGATGGATGGCGATATCGACTATTTCATCAATGAAAAGCTGCGGCAGAGAGAGGAGTAAAACAGGAAGGACATTTATGAATATTATCCAAAAATTAGCGAGTGAATTTAACATCAAGGTTTCCCAGGTGGAACATACGGTGGAGTTAATCGATGAGGGAAACACCATTCCCTTCATCGCCAGATATAGAAAAGAAGTGACCGGCGGCCTGTCCGACGTGATTTTGAGAGATATGGATGAGAGACTGAAATACCTGAGGAATCTGGAAGAGAGAAAGGAAGAGGTCATCCGCCTCATCGAAGAGCAGGGCAAGCTGACAGAAGAACTGGCAGCCGAAATCCAAAAAGCAGAGGTTTTGCAGAGGGTGGAGGATTTATATAAACCCTTTAAGCAGAAAAAAGCCACCAGAGCTTCCAAGGCCAGAGAACGGGGATTGGAGCCCTTGGCCATGGTGCTGTACGCCCAGCTTTTGACAGAGGGAAGGCCGGAGGATGCAGCGGAGCCATACATCAACCCGGAAAAAGAGATTGAGACGGCAGCAGACGCTTTGCAGGGAGCCATGGACATCATCGCCGAAACCATAGCCGACGATGCAGAAATCGTGGGAGAGGTAAGACAGGCAACCTATCAGGCCGGTCTTATGGTCACCGAAGGAGTAGACCCAGAGGAAAAGACAGTTTACGATATGTACTATGACCATCAGGAAGCCCTGGCGAAGATTCCTAACCACAGGGTGTTGGCCATCAACAGAGGAGAAAAGGAAAAGAAGCTGAAGGTTAAGGTCAGCGTAGATGCAGAGCGAATTCATCAACTCATAGGAAAATCTGTCCTTAGAAATGAAAAGTCCATCTTTTATCCATTGTTACAGGATACCATTACCGATGCATATAAGCGGCTTATGGCCCCGTCCATTGAGCGAGAGATGCGAAACATGCTAACCGAAAGAGCAGAAGCAGAGGCAGTGAAGATTTTTGCAAAAAATACGGAAAGTCTGCTTATGGCGCCGCCGGTAAAGGGTAAGCGAATCATCAGCATTGACCCAGGCTATCGAACCGGCTGCAAGGTGGCGGTTTTGGACGAAACGGGGAAGCTGAAAGCCTATACTACCATCTACCCAACAGAGCCCAAGAAGGATATTGCAGGCGCCGAGGCGGCGCTGAAAAAGCTGGTGGACAAGTTCCACACCGATATTATCGTCATCGGCAACGGTACCGGTTCCAGGGAAACCGAGGAGGTGGTGGCCGGATTCATCAAGAAAAACGGATATCCCATTCAGTACACCATCGTCAACGAAGCAGGAGCTTCTGTTTACTCTGCATCCAAACTGGCCACAGAGGAATATCCAGATTTGGATGTGACCACTAGAGGGGCCATGTCTTTGGGCCGCCGTCTTCAGGACCCTCTGGCCGAACTGGTGAAGATTGACCCAAAGAGCATCGGCGTGGGCCAGTATCAGCACGACATCAATCAGAAGCTGCTAGAGGGCGCTTTGCGGGGTGTGGTGGAAAACTGTGTAAACCGAGTGGGGGTGGATTTGAACACGGCCTCCCCATCGTTATTGAGCTATGTGGCAGGTATCAACATGGGTATCGCCAAGAATATCGTAGCTTACCGGGAGGAACACGGCAGCTTTCAGAGCCGGAAGGAATTGATGAAGGTGCCGAAGCTGGGAGAAAAGGCCTTTGGACAGTGCGCTGGATTTTTGAGAATTTCCGACGGCAGGGAGCCTTTGGACGCCACTTCCGTTCATCCAGAGTCTTACCAGGCAGCTCGGGCTATGATGGAGAAACTCAGCGTGGACAGCGCCGCCATTCAGCGGGGCGGGGATCAGACCATTGAAGCAAAGATTAAGTCGGTCTACCCTGCAAAATCTTTTTCCCAGAGCGTTTCCCTCATGGCACAGGAGTTGGGCTTGGGTGAGATGACCCTGGGGGATATTATAGAAGAAATGAAAAAGCCGGCCAGAGACCCTCGTGAAGATGCGCCGCCGGTGGTATTCCGCAACGATGTAAAGTCCTTTGAGGATTTGAAAATCGACATGGAGATGACCGGAACGGTTCGCAACGTGGTAGATTTCGGCGCCTTTGTGGACATCGGAGTGAAAAACGACGGCCTGGTGCATATATCGCAGTTAAGCGATAAGTATGTGAAACACCCTATGGATGTGGTGTCGGTAGGCGATACGGTGAAAGTCAAGATTATTTCCATTGACTATGACAAGAAAAAAATCGGTTTGACCATGAAGTTATAAAGGAGCATTAGATTTAGATGATACGCAATATTTTATTTGATTTCGACGGAACTTTGGTCAACACCAACGATGTGATTATTGCCTCCTGGCAGCATACTTACCAGACCTACCTGGGTCATGAGGTATCGGTGGAGCGGATTACCAGATGCTTTGGAGAGCCCCTTTTGCTGACCATGGCAAGAGAGTTTCCAGAGGTAGACCCAGAGGATGCGGCGGTGACCTACCGAACCTTTCAGGTAAAGGAAGCGGAGAAGCTGGTTCGTCTTTTTCCAGGCATTGTGGACATGCTGAAGGCTTTAAAGGAGGCAGGCTGTCAAATCGGCATCGTTACCTCCAGAACTAGGGAGTCTGCTCTAAGGTATATGAACCAGTTAAACATCACATCGTATTTTGACGATATGGTCAACTGCGACGATACCGATGTACATAAACCCAATCCAGAGCCCCTGCTATTGGCCATGAAAAAGCTGGGTGCAACAGCCCAAGACTCCATCATGGTGGGAGACAGCCCTTTTGACATTAAGTGCGCTAACAATGCAGGGGTCCGGTCAGCGCTGGTGGATTGGCGGATTACCAGCGATGAAAACCAGCAGGTGGGAAAGGCTGTGGCTGATTTTACCATAAAAACCCCTATGGATTTGGTGGAGCTGATAGAAAGGCTTTAGGCGATGCTGAATATTTACTATTCTCGTGAGGATGTGGATAAAGAAAAATTCATATTTGACAGGATAAAGGCCCATGGTGCAAGCAGCGGCAGAGCGGAGCCGCGGGCCCTTCTCATCGTACCGGATCAGTACACCCTGGAAGCGGAGCAGCAAGCCTTTCGCTATTTAGGTGCAGAGGGACTGATGGATGTGGAGGTGCTTTCCATGTCACGGCTGGGCAGCCGGATTTTGTCCGAACTGGGGGGAACAAAGCAGACCTTTATCGATAAATACGGTCGTCATATGATTCTGGCCCAGGTGGCCCGGGAGGAGCGGGAACGCCTTCAGGTCTTTCGCGGCCTGGAAACGCGAAACTCCTTCATTGAGATGGTCAATAATTTCATATCAGAGTTAAAGCAATATAACTGCGGCATTGGCGACCTTAAGGCCATGGCCCAGGAGGCTGGTCAGGACACCTATACAGGCAGGAAGCTGGCTGACCTGTCCCTGCTCTATGGACGTTATGAGGAACGAATTAAAGGCAAATATACGGATTCCGAGGATTATATTGATTTGTTCCTCAGCAAAATCCAAAGGTCAGCCCTCATTGAGGACAATCAGGTGTGGATTTATGGATTTGACAGTTTTGCGCCCAAGGCATTGTCGGTCATCGGCCAGCTCATAGCCAAGGCCGCACAGGTTCACGTGGTGGTCACATGGGATCAGAGTTGCCAGGATCAGGAGCTGTTTTATCTCACTGGCATCGTCATGGAGAACCTGGAAAAGACCGCAGCATCGGTGGGGGCAGAATCGCGCAGGAGCAAGATCCCTCAGTCATCGCCGTCAGTCCTGGACGCGGAGATAACTGAAAAGAAGGCCCCTGCCATGGCTCACATTGAAAGGCAGCTGTATGCCCTGCCCTCCAGAAAGTCGGAGGATGGAAAAGGGGTCACATTGGTGGCGGCTGCCGGATTGTATAACGAGGCGGAGAGCGCTGCTTCTTATATCCTTTATCTGGTACGGGAGCAGGGCCTGAAATATAGAGATATTCGGGTGGTTTGCAATGACCAGGAAATCCGAGGGCCCATTATCAAGCGGGTGTTTCAAGAGTATGGTTTGGAGATTTTTAGCGACAGCAGCCGAGATATTTTATCTAGCCCGGTGGTGCAGTATTTATTGGCCCTTCTGGACGCGGTCATGGATGGATGGCGGACAGAGGACTTGTTTCGCGTGCTGAAATCGGGTTTTGGCCCTTTAACCAGAGAGCAGGTAACAAAACTGGAAAACTATGCTGTGAAATATCGGATACGGCGAAAGGGTTGGAAAAGGTCTTTTACTAAGGGTGTCAGCGAGTATGGTGAAGAAGGAATTTCTGGCCTTGACACATTAAGGCAGAAGGCCATGGAGCCGGGCCTGGCCCTGGAAAAACTGACAAAAAAACAAAACCAGACCACAGCAGATTTTATCTATGGACTCTACAGCCTGTTATATGAAGAGGTGAAGCTGCCAGACAGAATTCTCGGCTTTATGGAACAGCAGGAAGAACTGGGCCGAGTGGATTTGGCGGAGGAGACTGGACAGATTTGGGGCTGCATCATCGGCATCCTAGACCAGATGATCGAAATCATGGGAGCCGAGGGCTTTGACGGAAAGGTATTTACTGAAATCTTTCAAGCCGGACTTTCCCAGGTGGAAATCGGCATGTTGCCGCCAACCAAGGATGGGCTTGTCATGGGCGCCATGCAGCGAACCAGAATCAGCGATATAGAGGCCCTGGTGGTCATTGGAGCCAACGAAGGAATTCTGCCCCAGGAGGATCCGGCAGCGGGATTGTTTAGCCGAGAGGAAAAAGAGCTGTTTGAACAAAAGGGACATGCTCTCTGCAAAGTGGATTCAGTGGCGCTCATGGAGGAGCGTTTGGCTATTTACAGGAATCTATCTAAACCAAGGAGGTACCTGTGGATGAGTTATGCGCTGGCCGACGGCGAGGGAAAAGCATGTAAGCCTTCTGCCATTTATCTAAAGTTAAAATCCATCTTCCCTGGGCTAAAGGAGGAAAGGGATGTACTGAACCAGCAAAATCCATTGCCTTTGATTCACGGCGGCGTCAGTGGTTTGCGTCACTTGACAGAGGCTTTGCAGCAGGTTTGCGATGGAGAAGGGATTGACGATGAGTGGCTTACAGCCATCGATTGGTATGGACGAAACAAGCCGGAAGCCGTAGCAGTCATTGGCGACGGATTGGCCTTTACCAACAGTCAGGAATCCTTAGGAAAATATGGGGCGAGACAGCTATATTTAAAAAATCCAGAGGGAGCCATATCTTTAAGTCCATCCAGATTGGAGCGTTTTTCCAGGTGTCCTTTTTCTCATTTCGTGGCCTATGGACTTCGTCCGGAGGAGCGGCGAGTATTTCAGATTGCACCTAGGGAAATTGGCGATATTTATCATGAATGTCTCATGACCCTGACAAGAACTTTGACGCGGGAAGACTTGGAGGTAACCCATCCTCTGTCGCCATGGATGACTGTGACTAGAGACCAGTGCCGCGCCTTGGTGGAGGAGACAGCGCGGCAGCAGCTTGCCAATTATCGAGAAGGACTTTTCTGCCAGGGGAAGGAGGAAACCTACCGGAGTCAGAGAATCTTCGATATTTGCGATAAGGTTTGCTGGACAGTGGTGGAGCAGGTGAGAGCCGGTCAGATCGTGAGAAATGATTTTGAGGTGGGCTTTCGCAGAGGTGGACAGATTCCAGCCATTGAGGTACAGGCGGGGGAGGAGACCGTATATATAGAAGGAAAGATTGACAGGGTGGATTATCTGCCGGATGAGCGGGTTAAGATTATTGACTATAAGACGGGAAATGAAAATTTCAGTGTCAAGGAGGCGAAAGCAGGTTATCGGCTTCAACTCATGCTGTACCTAAAGGCCGCCTGTGAAGAGGTGCGGCGGCCGGCAGGGGTGTTTTATTTTAAGATTTCCGAGCCTTTGGTGGATGGAACCGGCAAGGACCTTGACAGGGAGACTTTGGAACAGGAAATTCGAAAGAATTTTAAATTAAATGGGGTTATGGTGGACGACCCACAGGTGATTGAGAACATTGCAGGAGATTTCAGCGGGTTTTCGGATATCGTACCCCTAAGAGCCGGTAAGGAAAAGGTTACAGGCACCAGCAAAGAGAGTTTGCTCAGCGAGGAAGATTTTGCGGGGCTCATGGAGGAAACCTGGGAAAAGACCAAGGCTGTATGCAACAGGTTGGTGGAAGGAGATATTAAAATTCATCCTATGAAAACCAAGGAGCGGTCGGCATGTACCTTCTGTCAATATCGAGGCATCTGCCGATTCGACACGGTGTTTGCAGGATGCAGCTACGAGATCGTTTAGGAGCTCTGAGAGTCAAGGGTATAGAGAGGAGGAACTGGGTATGGCGTTGAAATTAAAAGATTTGCTGCAGCTAAACAGTATGCGGGGCATGAAGATTCTTGCAGGCGAGGGCGGCCTTGATCGGATTGTCTGTTCGGCAGGTATCGCCGACTACGAGTTTGCTCGTGGGGTGGTCTATGACAACGAACAGCCTTTTGAGCCCAGCAGTTTCATCATTTCCAGTCTGTTGTTCGCCCAAAACGATGAGACGCAGATTTTAGATGCTATTAAAACCCTGTGGGAGATGGGAACCTCTGGCTTTGCCTTTAAGAATGTGATATTTGACGCAGCGCCCCAAGAGGTGATAGATTTTTGCAATGAAAAGGATTATCCTCTCTTTGTCTTTGGGAAAGAACCTTATTTCGAAGACATTATCTTCGGTATCACGGAGGCAGTACAGCAGGACGATACCCTCATTCTCACCGAAGAAAAGTTGACCAAGATGATTGAAAACAAACTGTCCAAATATGAGGTGGAGGAAATCAGCAAATCGGTATCCTTTATGTTTAAGCGGTTTGCCATGGCGGCATATCTGGCGCCGCCAGCAGGTGGTGAGACAGGCTTGGATTTGGCCAGAGTTTTTCGCAATTACTATCTCAATCGAAATATCCGAAACAAGATTATGCTGTGTAGATATGGGAAGGGCATCTTCATCATTATGACCGGCGCTCTTGAGAAGGAGGAATCCTTTGAATTAATTCTCACCGAGACCCTGGAAAACTTGGCCATAGACAGGAATCTTGTGCTGGTCTGCCGAAGCGGGATGCACAATCCTTTTGAACGTCTGGACAGGTGTATCAGAGAGAGTTATCATACTTATGTGGCTAGCATATCTGTAGAGGGAAGAGCATACGGAGCCTATCAAAATATCGGGATATTTCGTTATCTGATTCCGCTAAAAAATCATTATGCCTTGGAGCAGTTTAGCGAATCGGTTATGAGGCCGTTTCTCAATCGGGAGGAGCTTTTACAGACGGTGATTTCTTTTGTGGTCTGTAATGGAGATATTGGGGCAACGGCAACAGCATGTAACTGTCATGCCAATACGGTGCGCTACCGGCTGTCCAAGGTGCGGGAACTTCTGGGACAGGAAGGGGCCACGGAGCAGGCTTTTTATGAAGAACTTTCGGTAGCGGTGCGGATCTATCTTTTAAACCGAACCATAGGTTAAAAGGTTGATGAATGGTACAAAGTATAAAAATATAAGGTCGGAGGGGAACAATCCTCCGGCCTTATTTAATGGATTTGATTTTCATATCGCTGATGCGGTCTGCGGCCTTGCCGATTTTGTTGGCCAGACTGTTTAGATCCTTGGAAAATTCGCGCATGATGATAACGTCTTTCAGCGGAAGGTCAGTGCTTTCCAGGCTGTCAATGTTTTCCCAGTAAAGTCGCTTAATCTGATTTTCATTCTTTTTGGCCTTCACCAAGTTTTCCCAGAAAGCGTCGGGATTGGCTCCGCTCCATTCGTTGATGGCGCTGCAAAGGCTGTAGATGGATTGTTCGATGAGCCGAATCATTTCCACATGTTTTTCCGTAGGTTCGTAAGTAAAGAACAGGAGAAAATCCTTTAAATCCTTAATCTTATCGGTGACGTCATCGATGGAACGGGAAACGGCAAACAAATCGTGGCGGTCCAAAGGCGTGATAAAGGAGTTCTCTACATAATCGATGAGCTCCCGCCGCACTTTATCGGCCCGCTTTTCACACTGCTCGATTTCCTCTGCCAGAGGTTCCTGACGGTCAGAAAGAAATTGGAGCAACAGAGAGATACTCTGGGCTGTGATATGACACTGGTTTTGTAACATGATATAAAAATCAGGTCGTTCCTTTTTCGTAAAGAAATATTGCTTTTTTTCCATATTGTCCTCCTAGTGTAATAGCCAAATGAGTTGAAATATGATGTATCCGATCAATGCAGAAGCAGGAATGGTGATAACCCAGGCAAGGAGTATTTTTTTTGTGATACCCCAGTTGACCGATTTTGGCGTTTTTCCAGTTCCTACGCCCATGACTGACGAGGTGATAACCTGGGTCGCGCTGATAGGAAGTCCTGTCAGATTGGCCAGAGTTACCACGAATATGGTGGCAACCTGGGAGGCAAAGGAGTTATGGATATCGATTTTGCAGATATCCATGCCTACGGTCTTAATCATATTATAGCCCCCTGTGATGGTGCCCAGAGCCAATGCTAAAGATGCACTGACCATAAGCCAGAGGGGAACTGAAGGGCCAGAGCCGGCTTTTGCCGCAAGACCGATGACCACCAGTCCCATAACCTTTTGGGAATCGTTGCTGCCATAACTGAAAGCCAGAAAAAAGCTGCTCAGTTTGTGGAACAGAATAATCCATTTGTTACAGGCGATAGTGGCGTTTTTTAGCAGGCTATTCATAATCTTTAAAAATAGAAAGCCAGCTGCAAATCCGATGAGCGGTGAAATCAGCATGGCTAAAATTACTTTGACAAAGACAGCCATCCATTGGATGGAGACTAAGCCGTAAGCCGCGATACCTCCGCCAATCATGGAACCGATCATGGAGTGGGACGCGCTGGAGGGTAACTTTACCACCCAGGTAAAGATGTTCCAAACCATGCTGCCCGCAAAGGCTGAAATGACAAATATGTAGCAACAGGCTGCGGAATGACTCTGGGTGAGAGGAAAGCTGACGATATTTTCGGAAATGGTCTGCGCTACCTCTGTACCTAAAAAAAGAGCGCCTAGAAAGTTGGCGATACCAGCAATGAATACAGCCTTTCGGGCCGGTGTCAGGCGAGAGGAGATGGTGGTGGCTACAATCGTTCCCCCATCATGCATTCCGTTGATATATGCAAAAGATAAGCCTAAGGCAATCATCACATAATACATTTTTTCACCCCCTGAAAAACTACCTTCCGTGTACAAAGGGAATTAGTATGGCCTTATGCACACGAAAGGTATGACTCGCTTTTATTATACAGGTATATGCCTCTTAAAATCCTGCTATTATGTTGTTACATCCAAAAAATATATTCAAAAAGGAGAATATATATGAAAGAGAAAAAGGAAAAAAAGCCGCGTCCGGTGCGTGAAAAAAGAAAACCGAGCATGTTTATGGCGTTAGCGTCCGTACTGGTATTACTTGTAATCTTCTTTTTCGGGTCATTGGCAGATTTGGCTGCACCACCGCTGATTGCCATAGCCGTATCATTTGTAGTTTTCATCGGCTGGTACTGTGGATATACCTGGGAAGAAATGGAAAGCTATACTGCTGAAAAGATTAAGTCGGCGGCGCCTGCAATGTCCGTACTGCTTGCAGTTGGATTCCTGTTAGGTGCATGGATGTATTCTGGAACCATTCCAATGTTCATTTATTATGGCGTACAGCTGGTAAGTGAGAAATGGATTCTGGTATCTGCCTTTATCTTGTGTGCAATTTTTTCGACCTGCACAGGAACCTCCTGGGGTTCAGCTGCAACGGCTGGTATCGCTATGATGGGTATCGCAACCGCAATGCCGAATGTAAATATCGCAGCAGTTGCAGGAGCTTGTTATACTGGTGCTATTTTTGGAGATAAGTTGTCGTCGCTGTCTGATACAACTATTCTTGCGGCTCTGTCCACAAAGAATGACATCTTTAAACACATTGGACATATGTCTAAGACTGTAATCCCTGCTGCAATTATCGGACTTATCATTTATGCGATCATGGGTATCAGAACAGAGGCAACAGGAAGTGGTTTGCCAGACAACACTTTACAGCTTCTGGATACCTTAGACACTGTATATAATTGGAACATTATTGTATTGCTGCCGTTGGTTATCGTGGTATATGGGGCAATTACAAAAAAATCTTCTACAGTAGTTATGATGATTTCTGCTCAGCGACGGAATTACAGCTCTGTATGGCGGTTTCAATCTGGAAATGGTGGAACATGTAAAAGATGGTTTTGTAGCAGCAGATGCAGGTGCAGACGCTATTAAACTGCTTAATAGAGGCGGTCTGTCCTCCATGCTTAAATCCTTTATCTTGATCTATATCTGCTTCTATTTTGCAGGTATCATGGAACAGATCGGAGCTATTGAGGTTCTCCTTGGTAAGCTGCTCAAGTCTGTAAAGACCAGATTCACACTGATCCTTGCAACATCCATCTCTGTAGTAATCCTGGTTGCCATTGGCGGAAGTTCTTCCCTGGCGCTGCTGCTCACTGGAGAGATGTACAATGAAAAGTATAAGGAAATGGGCCTTTCTACCTTGAATTTGTCCAGAACTATGGAAGACTTTGGAACCGGTATGGCCGGCTTCATTCCTTGGTCAGGTTCTGGCGTATACTATCCGTCAGTGCTGGGCGTATCCATTGGCGCTTATCTACCATACTGCTTTATGAGTTATGCGGTTTGGGTGATTGCATATGTTTATGCAGCAACCGGCATTTGCATCAAGCCGTATGAAGGCGAAGAGGAAGAGGCATAATCATGATTTCCGATATGCATGTACATACCAGGTGGTCCAGCGATTCTATCGTTCCTGTGGAGGAGCAGATAGAAAGGGCTATTGGGCTGGGAATGAAGCAAATCTGCATTACAGACCATCAGGACTTCGATGCACCAGCTTTTCCGCCAGATTATTTTACCTTTCTTATCGACGATCGGGGAGATGATAAGGCAATTCAGGCCTATATGGATAAGTTGATTTCCGTTCGAGAGAAGTATCGGGATAAGATAGAAGCGCTTTTGGGAATCGAACTGGGGATGCAGAATCATTTGGTAGAGAAACTCACTGATTTTGCAGCACGTTTTCCTTTGGATTTTATCATTGGATCCACCCATACTTTTCAGGGGATGGATGCAGAGGATAAGCGTCATTATGACGGTGTAGATGTGGAGGAAGCGGTTAGACTGTATTTTCAGGAAGAACTGGAAAATATAAAGGGTTTTCGCGGTTTCGATGTGGCAGGCCATATGGATTTTATCCTTCGGTATGCGCCTGGAGCCAACGAAAAGTTTACCTATACAAAATATGCAGATATTTTGGATGAAATTTTGAAGGAACTGATTAACAGCGGACGGGGAATCGAGTGCAATACTTCCAAGTTTAAGGCGAAGAATATGACCAATCCTAATATGGACATCATTCGCCGCTATGTTCAGCTTGGAGGCGAGATTATTACCTTCGGTTCAGACGCCCACGTATCCTCCAGAATTGGAGAAGGGTTCCGTGAGGTTGGCGAAATGGTGAAAGACTGCGGATTGAAATACTATACAGTATTCCGCCAGCATAAACCGATCTTTCAGAAAATTTAACGAATTAAGTTTCAATGTACCATAACGCAAAAAAGCAGCCGCGGTGACAGCCAGTGAAAAAGCAGGCCCATCTCCGGCTGCTTTTTCCTATAAAAATCTTGCTTTCCCATACAAAAGGTGTTAGAATATCAAAATATAGTTAATGTGGATAGGTGTAGCCATCAGCAAAAATTTTGTCTGATGGGGAGCCTGTTAGGAGGACTGTGATACAGATGAAGGAGAGATAC
This sequence comes from Bacillota bacterium, assembly GCA_022793795.1. GTDB lineage: Bacteria > Bacillota > Clostridia > Peptostreptococcales > Anaerovoracaceae > RGIG7179. The sequence goes on along the minus strand of JAAWDM010000050.1, from coordinate 11,966 downwards.
CCGCGGCTAGAGATCAATCTAGCCCATTTAAAGCATAACGTGGCAGAGGTTGTGGAACGTTGCGGAAGCTGTGGAATTCAAGTAGCTGGCGTAATAAAGGGCGCTACTGGAAATATTCAGGTTGCCAAACAGTTTGATGAAGGCGGCGCAGCATTTATCGCCTCCTCTCGGCTGGAGCAGATTGAAGATGCCATAAATGCAGGCATTACCAAACCTATGATGATGATTAGAATCCCCATGCTCAGCGAGGCTTCGGACGTGGTAAGGCTGACAAATATCAGCTTGAACAGCGAAGTTGAAGTGATAAAGGCGCTGAATCAGGAGGCAGCTCGGCAGGGAAAACTTCATAAGGTGATTCTCATGGCCGATATGGGAGATTTGCGGGAAGGCTATTGGGATAAGGAAGAATTAGCCGACATCGCTGAATATATTGAGAACAAGATGATTAACATCCAGCTGGTGGGAATCGGAACCAATGTAGGTTGTTATGGTTCCATTCTGCCTACTGTGGAAAAGCTAGAAGAACTGGTACAGATTGCAGAACATATTGAGGAACGGCTAGGCCGTGAATTGGAATATATTTCAGGCGGCGCTACCAGCAGTCTGCTGCGGGTTTGGGATGGCAATGTGCCTAAACGTATCAATCTACTGCGGGTAGGAGAAGGTATTTTGCTGGCGCGGGATATGGACGTGTTTTACCACTATGATGTAAGCCGTCTGTATCAGGATTGCTTCCGGTTAAAGGCGGAGGTCATCGAAGTGAAGGATAAGCCTAGCCATCCAGTAGGAACCGTAGGTGTAGACGCCTTTGGACATAGACCGGTATATGAGGACAGAGGAATTCGTAGACGCGTCCTTTTAGCCATGGGTAAAGTGGATTACGGCGACCCGATGGAGCTATTACCGTTGGAGACCGGCGCCGAGGTGTTAGGCGCTTCCAGCGACCATACCATTATGGATGTTCAGCAGGCAGCCCGTGACTACCAGGTGGGGGACATCATGGAATTTGATATTAATTACGCCACATTGATTCATTTAACCAACAGCAGGAACGTACACATTGCATATGTTTAAAAAGCAAAACTTTGAAAGCAGATGTTTTGCAAAGAGATTGGACTTTAGTCAAAATGTAATAAAAAGAATTACAGACTGATTTTGAAACTCTAAATTTTTTGCACACGAGGGACAAAATCCGGTATTAAATTTGCGAAAAAAACGTAAAGTAGGATAAGCAAATAGAATAAAATTTATCAAGTTGAAGGAGAAGAGGCAAATGGCAGAAGAAATTCTATTAACCCAAGAAGGGTACGACAAAATCGTCGCAGAACATGAGGAACTGGTTTCTGTAAAAAGAAAGGAAGTTTCCGAAAGACTGAAAGAGGCGATTTCTTATGGAGACCTTTCTGAAAACTCTGAATACGATTCGGCCAAGAACGAACAGGCGGAACTGGAGGAGAGAATCAACAAACTGGAAAACATGATCCGAAAGGCAAAGATCATTGACGAAAACGAGATGCCGAAGGATCAGGTCAGCGTAGGCCTGAAGGTGAAGGTACAGGATGTGGATTCCAAGGAGGAGATGGAGTTTATTATCGTCGGCTCTACAGAGGCGGATCCGTTTGCAGGGAAAATTTCCAATGAATCTCTGGTAGGCCAGCATTTGCTAGGCAAAAAAGTCGGCGAGGTTGTGGAAATCGTCGTACCGGATGGCGTTCTTGTATACAAAATTATGGAAATCAGCAAGTAGCAAGCAGTAAAGAATGTCAATATATTGAGATAAAGTAATACGAAAACACGGATAGAGAGGAAAAATAGATGAGCACAGAAGATATGAGAAATCAGACTGCAGAGGAAGCAGCTGAAATGACAGAGGTAAGCGAAGAGAGCTTAAACGAACAAAGAAGAATCAGGCGCGAAAAGCTGAAAGCGCTGCAGGAAGCAGGGCGGAATCCGTTTTTAAACGAGACCTGGAATGTAACTGCTCACAGCATGGACATCAAGGACAATTTTGAAGCCATGGAGGAGGAAGAGGTATCCTGTGCAGGTAGAATCATGGCCTTCCGCGACATGGGTAAGGCTTCTTTCATCGATATTCAGGACAAGCAGGGAAGAATTCAGTGCTATGTGAGAAAGGATGCCATCGGTGAAGAGGAATATAAGTGGTTTAAGACCTATGATATCGGCGATATTCTGGGCGTAGAGGGCGCTGTATTTAAGACAAAGCATGGTGAGGTTTCCATCAAGGTTTCCCGTGTAGTGCTGTTGTCAAAATCTATTCAGGTACTGCCGGATAAGTGGCATGGCCTCAAGGATCAGGACATGCGTTATCGTCAGAGATATGTGGACCTGATTGTCAATCCAGAAGTGAAAGATATGTTTGTAAAGCGTTCCAGAATTATCAAGGAAATGAAGAGGGTACTGGAAGAGGATTTCGGTTATCTGGAAGTGGATACACCGATTTTGACCACCATTGCAGGCGGCGCCAATGCCAGACCGTTTAACACCCACCACAACACCTTGGATATCGATATGAAGCTGCGTATTTCCAATGAACTTTATTTAAAGCGTCTCATTGTAGGCGGTTTAGACAGAGTCTATGAAATGGGAAAAATGTTCCGTAACGAGGGTATGGACAGGAACCACAATCCAGAGTTTACTTCCATGGAATGCTACATGGCCTATGGAAACATGGAAAATACCATGGAGGTGACAGAGCAGCTGGTCTATAAGGCGGCTATGGCTGTCAACGGCACTCCGATTATTACTTACCAGGGAAAGGACTTTGATATTACGCCTCCTTGGAGACGACTGGATATGGCTGACGCAGTAAAGGAAATCACCGGTGTGGATTTTAGCAAAATCGATACTGATGAGCAGGCGAGAGAGGCTGCGCTGGCTAAGGGTATGGATCCGGATGAGGTTAAGGGCTGGAGCCGCGGCAAGATTCTGGCAGAAATGTTCGAGGAATTCTGCGAGGATGTGCCAGGCTATCTGGATGGGCCTGTATTCGTTACCGGTCATCCGGTGGAAATTTCTCCGCTCTCCAAGAGGGACCCGAAAGACCCTCGTATCACCCGTCGTTTCGAGGCGTACATCAATGGTTGGGAAATTGCCAACGCTTTCTCAGAACTCAATGACCCAATCGATCAGTATGAGCGCTTCGTAGAACAGCAGCATCAGTTGGATGCAGGTTTGGACGATGAAGCGCATCCGATGGATATGGATTTTGTCAATGCTATTGAAGTAGGCCTGCCGCCAACTGGAGGTCTGGGCGTGGGCATCGACAGAGTCATCATGCTGATTACCGATGCACCGAGCATCAGGGATATTATCCTGTTCCCGACCATGAAGCCGACGGAAAAATAAATTTTTAGAAGTTAATTTACAGGATATCCATTTGTCAGAATATGACAGAGGGATGTCCTGTTTATTTGTAAAGAAAACCGCTAAACCGTGGGAAAGCGTATTCCCACGGTTTTATGCGGTTTTCTTTTCATCGAACAGTTAAGAAATTCCTAATTCTGCATTTACATATCCCACTACTGTATGGTAATTTATATTACCACTTCCAGTTGCATAGAGCACGAACAGTAGATTGGTTTGTGCTGCGACAGGAATGTTAAGTCCTGTAAGCGAGCCTTTCAGCAATGCACCTGAGACGTTTTCTGCTTTTAGAGAAGGCGTCAGATCAAGCTGTGTTCCGGCAATAGGCGTAAAGCCAGTATTAGGCGCGGTAGACTGATACATCTGTGCAGTTACAACCATAGTAACATCCGGTGAAGGGGCGATGGAAATTGCATTGAAAAATACGTTGAATGACGTTATTGTTCCTGCATGTGGCATCTGGACAGCATAGCTGTAAGTTCCCTCGCTGGTTGCGGGAATATCGATGGTGTCCCCCAATAGCATGCCATTTTGCATGCTGCCTCCGAATCCAACAAAGACGGGATATCCGGGGACGCCGTCGGCTGTTGTCGTCAGTCCCACAGCGTAGAAACAGGAGAAAGGAATTATGGTTTCGGCATTGGCAGATCCTGCAGGACCAGTTGCCCCAGTCGCCCCAGTGGGGCCGGTTGCCCCAGTCGCTCCGGTGACTCCAGAGAGCCCAGTCGCGCCGGTAGGACCGGTAATTCCAGTTACTCCAGTCGCGCCAGTAGGGCCAGTGACTCCAGTTACCCCAGTTGCACCAGTAGGGCCGGTGACTCCAGTGGGACCAGTATCGCCGGTAGCTCCTGGACAACCCTTGGGACCCTGAGGACCAATAGGACCAGTGACTCCTTGAATACCCTGGGGACCGGCATAACCCCTAGGCCCCTGGCTGCCTTTGGGACCAGTATTTCCAGTGGGCCCTACAGGGCCGGTATTACCCATGGGACCTCTTGCGCCTGGTTCGCCCGGAATACCCTGCGGCCCCATGGGGCCTGGTTCGCCTCTGTCGCCCTTTGGTCCGGGACATCCAGGGTCACCCTGAATACCCTGGGGTCCCTGTTCTCCTCTCATTCCTGTAGAGCAGCGCTCACAATAGGAATGATCGCATTGACTGTTACCATAATGCTGGTTACAGTTGCAGAAATTATTCTGATTCATATAACACACATCCTTTTTTTACTACCAAAGGCTGTTTGTCAAAACCGCATATGCCTGGAGCAAATGCTAGTTCTTTTGCAAAACATCCTTTGTAATAAATAATATACGAATAATCTATATTTTTGTTATATATGATATTAGTTATAAATTATAATATCTTATTAAATTATTATTTACTATAGAAATATGATTTTAAATATGATTTGCCGTCCGGCCTCTTTCATTGGATACTTTTATTTACTCTATTGCCTAGCTAAATAATCCTGGAAGTGGTACTTGAAAAGTTTGGGGAGATAGTGTATGATAAAAGAACAAAAGTTCGCAAAATGAAAGGGAGAAGAACAATGGCATCAAGAATCGAATATGTGGAGTTTATTGTCGATCAGCTGCGGGAGGCGGGAGAAATTACCTATAAGAAAATGTTTGGGGAGTATGGCCTTTACTGCGATGGAAAAATATTTGCAGTAATCTGTGACGATCAGCTGTATATCAAAATCACGGAAGCAGGAAAAACTCTTTGTCCGGCCCTGGAGGAGGCGCCGCCTTATCAGGGAGCCAAGAACTATCTTCTAGTAGAGGATACAGAGGATCGTCAGATGCTGACAGAACTGGTAAGGGAGACTTGTAAACAGCTACCTATGCCAAAGCCTAAGAAGCCAAAAGCCCCTAAAACGCCGAAAAGCTCAGAAAAGAAATAAGAGTAATGGACAAAACCTATATCGCAATCGATATTAAATCCTTTTATGCGTCTGTGGAGTGCAGAGAGCGAGGGCTGGATCCCCTTACAACTAATCTGGTGGTGGCTGATGCAAGCAGAACGGAGAAAACCATCTGTTTGGCGGTATCCCCTGCCTTAAAGGCCTATGGGATTTCTGGCAGACCTCGTCTCTTTGAAGTGGTACAGCAGGTAAAGGCTATCAACGAGGAGCGACGGAGGAAGGCGCCTGGTTATAGGCTTAACGGAACATCGGTAAGGGAATCGGAATTAAAGGAAAATCCTGCGCTGGCTGTGGATTATATCGTAGCCACACCGCGTATGGCCCTCTATATGGAATATAGCGCCAGGATTTATGACGTGTATCTAAAATATGTGGCTCCAGAGGATATTCACGTATACTCCATCGACGAGGTGTTCATGGATGTAACCGCTTATCTGAAAACTTATGAAATGACTCCACGGCAGCTTACTATGACCATCATCCAAGATATTCTGGGGACTACAGGTATCACAGCCACGGCAGGAATCGGAACCAATCTGTACCTTTGCAAAGTGGCCATGGACATTGTGGCTAAACATACTGTACCGGACGGTAATGGTGTGCGAATCGCGGAATTGAATGAAATGGCATACAGAAGATTTCTTTGGAAGTACAGGCCTATCACTGATTTTTGGCGTGTGGGAAAGGGCTATGCAAAAAAGCTGGCAGAGCATGGACTTTATACCATGGGTGACGTGGCAAAATGTTCTGTCGGTGGGCCCCATGAATACTATAACGAGGAGTTGCTCTATAAGCTGTTTGGCGTCAATGCAGAACTTCTCATCGACCATGCCTGGGGATGGGAGCCTTGCACCATGGAGTTGATTAAGGCATATAAACCAGAAACCAATAGCATGGGAGGGGGACAGGTGCTATTAGGGCCCTATTCCTTTGAAAAAGCCAAATTGGTGGTCGGTGAGATGACGGATGCCTTGGTATTGGATTTGGTGGACAAGGGCCTGGTAACTGACCAGATTGTACTGAACGTAGGCTACGACATGGAAAATTTGACGGACCCTAAAAGAAAGGGTGCCTATAAAGGGCCTGTCACCACCGACCATTATGGAAGAAAGGTACCTAAACATGGCCATGGAACAACGAATTTGAAGAAACCAACCTCTTCTACAGAGCAGATTATGAAAGCAGTTATGGAACTTTATGACCGGATTGTAAATCCTGATTTGCTGGTGCGAAGACTTTACATCACGGCTAACAGAGTGGTGAAGGAGTCGGAGATGGCGCCAAAGGAACCTTATGAGCAGCTCAATCTGTTTACCGATTATGAAGCGCTGAAGGAGGAAAATGCCAGGGAAGAGGAGGCTCTTTGCCAAGAACGGGAAATGCAGAAAGCCCTATTGGCCATTAAGAAAAAGTACGGCAAAAATGCGGTGCTCAAGGGAATGAGTTTGGAAGAGGGCGCTACCGCAAGAGAGCGAAACAACCAGATTGGAGGCCATAAGGCGTAGACTTCTTGGCATGAAAAGTCATACCGCCACAAAAAGGAGGGTGAGAAATCATGAGCAAAGATGTTTTGCAGAGAAATAAGGACATACACAGCTATGATGATATCATCGACATGCCTCATCCTACGTCGAAAAAACACCCGCGGATGAGTTTATATAATCGGGCGGCACAGTTTTCGCCATTTGCGGCTTTGACGGACCATAAGGCGGTGATGGCGGAAACCAGAAGGCTCACTCAGGAGCGGAAAGCGCTGGATGAAAGCGAGAAGGAACTGCTCAATGAAAAACTGCGGCTCATTGAGGATGCTATGGAGAATGTGGGACTGGGTCCTAAAGAGGAGGTCTCGTTCACTTATTTTATTCCCGATGAAAAGAAAACAGGGGGGGCCTATGTGAGCATCCATGGCATGGTGAAGAAAATAGACCGCTATAGAGGGGCTATTATAATGGAAGACGAAAGGGTAATTCCCATAGAAGAGATTATCGCCATAGAGGGTCAGGGTTTGGAATGGATGGAATAGGAGGATAGGTTTTGCAGGAGGATTTGATTTACGAGATTCTTTCGGTGGTGGAAGAGATTCCGGAAGGCTGTGTGGCCACCTATGGACAGATTGCAAGGCTCATCGGCAGGGAGAAAAACTCTCGCCTTGTGGGTAAGGCGCTTTCCATGGCTGAATATTATGGGGAATATCCTTGTCATAGGGTGGTCAACCATGCAGGACGGCTGGTTCCTGGTTGGAGAGAGCAAGGCGTTTTGCTTATTCGTGAAGGGGTGCCGTTAAAGGATGAGTTTCATGTGGATTTAAGACAGTGTCAGTGGGAGATTTAAAAGGATTGTAATTTAGTGGAAGAATATGGTACAATGTTCTTGGGAGATTGTACCATATTCTTTTTTTCATAAAAAAACTCGCAGATTGCGAGTTTTTAGCCACACACTGTGGAGCCTATCAAGGCGGATTGAATAAATTTTTATTTGAACTTGTAGTGTAATTTTGTATGGTAGAAAACTACCATCCTTATTGTATATCGGGAAAGGAAAGGTGTCAATAAGATGAGAAAAACTTTCGGAAAATACTTTTTAGGATTGGATATTGGAACTTCTTCAGTGGGATGGGCAGTGACGGATATGAACTATAATCTGATGAAGTTTAATGGTAAGGCCATGTGGGGCGTTCGGCTTTTTGATGAGGCGGAGACTGCAGAGGAACGGAGGCTTCATCGAACTGCCCGAAGGCGGAATCTGAGACGGAAGGAAAGGATTGCACTATTACAGGAACTTTTTTCCGAGGAAATGGCGAAAAAGGATTTTGGCTTTTTTATGCGGCTAAGGGACAGCGGACTTCTCTCAGAGGATAAAAGACAACATCAGACCGACAGCTTTTTTCATGACGAGGATTATATGGATCAAGATTTTTTTGAGGAGTATCCGACCATATATCATTTGAGAAAGGAACTGATGGATAGTTGTCAGCCCCATGATATTCGCCTGGTATATCTGGCAATTCATCACATCATCAAGCATAGAGGTCATTTTCTGTATGAGGGAACCTTTCAGGATGTGGCAGATATCAGCCTGTCAGAAATGATGGAGGAACTGGTCAGTATAATGGAGGAGATGCTGGGTATCAGATTCCAATGTATTGATATGGAAAAGACAGGGCAGATTTTATCCAATGACCAGTTGGGCGTCAATGGAAAGAAGAAGGAACTGCTGCAGCGCTTTGATTTTGATAAGGATGATAGGGACGGAAAGAAGGCAGTCGAAGAATTGGCGAAGCTACTATCCGGCGGAACGGTGGAACTAAAGGTTCTATTTCTGGATGAAAGTCTGGCAGATTGTGAACTGCCAAAGATATCCCTTAAGGGAACCTCTTATGATGAGCATGAAGGGGAATTTCGGGCAATTTTAACAGACAGGTTTGCTTTAATAGAAAAGGCAAAGGCCATTTATGATTGGGGGATTTTGCAGCGTATTTTAGGAGGAAAGAAATCCATCTCTGAGGCCAAGGTAGCTGTCTACGAGGCCCATAAGGCAGATTTGCAGTGTTTGAAATCTTTTATCAGGGAGTGCTGTCCGAGAGAAACCTATAAGGAGGTTTTTGGAGTACCAAAGGAAAAAAAGGCCAATTATAGCGCTTATGTGGGCAGCTGCATGGTAGGCGGAAAAAAGCGGATCATTGAGAAGCGTTGCACCCAGGAGGAGTTTTGTGATTTCTTGAAAAAACAGGCGCTCAAGACGGCTTCTAATTTTGATGAGACAAAGTATGGAAAACTGAAGGCACGAATTGAGTCTGGCGCCTTCATGGAGAAGCAAAAGATAAAGGATAACGGCGTCATACCGTTTCAGATACACAGGAAGGAACTGGAAAAAATCCTTGAGAATGCATCTACTTATCTGCCTTTCTTGCAGGAGAAGGACGAGAGGGGCGTCACAGTAAGTAAAAAGATTCTTGGAATTATGGAATTTAGAATTCCTTACTATGTGGGGCCATTAAATGATGCACATAAAGACAAGGGGCAGAAATTTTGCTGGGCGGTGAGAAAAGAAGGGATGGATGGCATTCCTGTAAGGCCGTGGAACTTTGATGAAATCATCGACCGGGCAGAAAGCGCTGAGAGTTTCATCAGAAGAATGACCAACAAGTGTACATATTTGTTGGGTGAGGACGTTTTGCCAAAGGATTCGTTGTACTATAGCAGCTATAGGGTTTTAAATGAACTGAATAACTTGAAAATCAATGGAGAAAAGATTTCAGTAGGGCTAAAACAGAGGATTTTTACCGACCTGTTTATGCGGGAAAGGAAGGTGAAACAAAACAGGCTTAGACGTTATCTGCAGGAGGAAGGATACTTTGGGAAAGGGGATGAGATTCTTATTACAGGAATCGATGGAGACTTTAAGGGCTCTCTGACCGCATATATTGATTTTAAGGAAATCCTTGGGAAAGATGTCTTTTCGGATTCTGAAAAGGCCATGGTTGAGGATATCATTCGATATATCCTGCTCTTTGGCAATGACAAAAAGATGCTGCGGGATAAGGTGGAAGGTCGTTACGGACGAATCCTTGATAAGATGCAAATCCAGAAGATTCTAAAAAAGAAGTATAGCGAATGGGGTAATTTCTCCAAGGAACTGTTGACTGAAATCTGTGCTGTTGAGGAAAGTACAGGAGAGTATGTGTCGATTTTGTCCGCCATGTACCACAGGGAGGGGAATCCCAATTTCATGGAATTGATGGCCAATTCAGAGCCATATGCCGGCCTGATTAAATCGTATAACGGCGAGGCAGCAACGGATGAACGGAATATTTCCTACGATGACTTAGAGGATTTGCATCTGTCTGCACCGGTAAAACGTGCGGTCTGGCAGACGATTTTAATCGTGAAGGAACTGGTAAAAATTCTGGGTCGGGAACCTGAGAGAATATTCATAGAGGTAGCCCGAGGGGAAAATGTAGAGAAAAAGAGAACGGTAAGCAGAAAAGGCCAGTTGCTGGAATTATATAAGTCGTGTAAAAATGAGGAGCCGGAGCTATATGAGTCTCTGCAGCTTGAGCCAGAGGAAAGACTGAGAAGGGATAAGCTATTTCTTTACTATATTCAGCTGGGAAAATCCATGTATTCCGGCAAAACTATCGATTTGGATGACTTGGAAAAGTGCGATATCGACCACATTTATCCCCAGTCTAAGGTGATGGATGATAGTCTGGACAATCGGGTGTTGGTATTTAAGAACGAGAATGCGGCCAAAAAGGACAAGTATCCCCTTGATCCGGTAATTCAGGATAATATGACGCCATTTTGGAATATGCTGCAAAAGAAGGATTTCATTTCAAAGACAAAGTATGAACGGCTGGTAAGAAGAACCGGCTTTACCCTAGAAGAGCAGGTGGGCTTTGTCAGCCGCCAGTTGGTGGAAACCCAGCAGAGTACCAAGGCTGTGGCAGGGATGTTTTGCAAAATGTTTCCGCAGACCGATGTGGTCTATTCCAAGGCAAGGAATGTAACGGCCTTTCGACAGGGCGTGGACGATTTTGAACTAGGTCACAGAAAGGATGAGAGCGATGGAAGGGTGATAGCAAATCAATTTATAAAGGTCAGAGAGCTTAACGACTTCCACCATGCCAAGGACGCCTATTTGAATATCGTGGTAGGTAATGTATTTTATTGCAAGTTTACAGCTAACCCACGGAATTTTTTTAGGGAAAAAGGGCCGGACACGCCATATAGCTTAAATGCCATGTATAAGTTTAAAATTGAGCGAAACGGTATTGTGGCTTGGCAGCCGACTATCGATGGGACGGATGGCGCTATGGCTACGGTGAAAAGAACCATGGGCAAAAATAATGTGCTGGTTACCAAAATGGCCAGAGAAGGCAGCGGCGCTCTGTTCGACTTGAATGTGCTGAAAAAGGGAAAGGGACAAGTGTCTCAAAAAGGCCACGGGCCATTGACATCCATTGAAAACTATGGAGGATACAACAAAGCAACTGTGGCCTATTTCTTTATTGTAGAGCATACTGGGAAAAAGGGGAAACGATGCAGAACCATAGAAGCGGTACCACTCCATATGCAGGCATCCATCGGTTCCCAAGCCGATTTGAGGACATATTGTATAGAGAAGCTGGGACTAAAAGAACCGAGGATTCTCCTTGAGAAGATATTGATAGGCTCATTGTTGATGCAGAACGGATTTAGAATGTACCTAAATGGAAAATCTGGAAAGCAATATACCATATGCAATGCCAATCAACTAATCTTAGATGGAGGGCAGACCGTTTATTTAAAGAAGGTTTTGAAGTATTGGCAGAGAACTAAGGGTGAAGCAGAGCGGGAGCCATCCACCTTTGACGGCATTACCGCTGAAGAAAACTTACAGCTATACGATTGTTTCCAGGAAAAACTGGAAAAGACGGTATACCATGAAAAGCTATCGGCTCAAGTGAAAAGTTTGAAAATGGGTCGAGAAAAATTTATTGAACTGGGTGCAGGTAAACAGTGCGGCGTCCTTGCAGAAATTCTCCATTTCTTCCAATGTAATAGCGCCAATTCTGATTTAAGGCTGATTGACGGAGTGAAAAATGCAGGTAGTTTAAATATTGGTCAGGATATTACAAAGACGGAGAACTTATACCTGATACATCAGTCTGTGACCGGC
>JAAWDM010000049.1 GCA_022793795.1 Bacillota bacterium | reverse complement strand
GTAAAGCAATCGACATTACAAAAGTTGCAGCCAATAAATATAAAAAAATGGAAGGAACAGATATGAGAATTGAAACACACCCCATTTTAGAAAATTTTGAAAAGGGCAGACTCGTACATTTTACCTTTGATGGTAAAGATATGATTGGGTATGAGGGAGAGCCTATCGCAGAGGCGCTTCGTGCTGCTGATGTGATGATCCATCGATATACTACTAAGCGTCATGAGCCAAGAGGCATGTTTTGCGCTATCGGAAGATGTACGGATTGCGTTATGGTCGTAAACGGGAAGGCCAATACGAGAACATGTATCACACCACTAGAGGAAAATATGGTGGTTGAAACCCAGTATGGTACTGGAAGAAAGGAGGAGACGAAGGATGATAAAGCATTATGATCTTATCGTAGTCGGAGCAGGACCAGCAGGTCTGTCTGCTGCAATTCAGGCTGCCAACTGCGGCATGAAGGTAATTGTCTTTGACGAAAATCAGCGTCCTGGCGGACAACTGTTTAAACAGATACATAAGTTTTTTGGTTCGAAAGAGCATAAAGCGAAAATCCGAGGTATCCGAATCGGTGAAGAACTTTTGACAGAGGCTGAGAAGGCAGGCGTAGAGGTTTCCTTGAACTCCATCGTACTGGGATTGTTTCAGATAAAGGGAATTTCTGTTATGAGAGATGATCAGATTGAACATTTTAGAGGAGAAAATATTATTATCGCCACTGGAGCCGCTGAGAATGTTATACCATTTGAGGGTTGGACTACACCAGGGGTAATCGGTGCAGGCGCAGCACAGACCATGATGAATCTTCATGGGGTAATGCCAGGAAAGCGTGTTTTGATGGTAGGCTCCGGAAATGTAGGATTGGTAGTCAGCTTTCAGCTATTGCAGGCAGGATGCCAGGTTGCTGCGGTTATTGATGCAGCGCCTAGAATCGGAGGTTACGGCGTACATGCAGCTAAGGTGGCAAGAACCGGCGTGCCGTTTTATCTCTCCCATACTGTATTGAAAGCTGAGGGAAGCGATCGTGTAAGCGGCGTAGTTATAGCGGAGGTAGACGAGCATTTCCAGCCAATACCAGGTACGGAGAAGCATTTTGATGTGGATACCATTTGTATGGCGGTAGGCTTATCACCAATGTCGCAGTTGGCTAGAATGGCTGGTTGTAAAATGGTGAATAATGGTGGTGCAGTACCAGAGACCAATGAATACGGAGAAACGTCGATTCCAGGTGTTTTTGCAGCAGGAGATGTGGCTGGGATTGAGGAAGCCAGTTCCGCGATGATTACAGGAAGAATTGCGGCATTAGGTGCAGCACGCCGCAGTGAATTCATAGAGGAGCCAGATTTTGAAAGACAGTACCAGGCATGTGTGGACTCATTGAATCAGCTCCGTCAGGGTATGTTTTGCAAGGCGAATAAAGGGAAGATGTTAACAGAAACGGATGAAGGATATCCTTTATCCATGTCCCTTTTGCACCATGGATATATGACGGAAGAGGAGTTGGCGGCAGTTCCAACAGTGGATTCTCATGATACAGGGATTCATCCAGTGATTGAGTGTACCCAAAATATTCCATGCAATCCTTGTCAGGAGGCTTGCAAATTTGGTTGCATCTCGGTGGGAGAGAATATTACGAAGCTGCCGGGGGTAGTTGCGGGAAGTAAATGTACCGGCTGCGGCATGTGTGTGGCAAATTGTCCGGGACAGGCGATTTTCCTGGTGGACGAGACCTATGAAGAGGGATATGCATCCATTACATTGCCGTATGAATTTTTACCGAAACCAGAGGTTGGTGATTTGGGAGGCGCGCTGAACCGTCAGGGAATACGGATTTGTCAGGCGGAGGTTGTCAGTGTGAAATCCAACAAGACCTTTGATCATACCATGCTGCTTACGATTAAAGTACCAAAGGAATTTGCAGGAGCAGCCAGATTTTATAAACCGGAAACGGAGGCGAAATAGATGAAAGAATATTTAGATAGAACCATAGACATCGGCCCTTATGTTCCGGAGGCGGATGACGATTTAATTATTTGTAGGTGCGAAGAAATTACCAAGGGAGAAATCAGAAGAGCTATTCATGAAGGTATGTTTACCATGACGGAAGTAAAGCGGTACTTGAGAACAGGAATGGGTTTATGCCAGGGTCAGACTTGTGGCAGACTGGTGAAGCAGATTATGGAAAAGGAGCTTTCCAAAGGAATTTCCACTGATGGAGAGAATACAGCGCGGGCGCCGATGCGGCCAATTCCGATGAATGTTTATGGAAAGGAGGCCGAGTGATGAGCGTAAGATGTGCAGATATGATTGTAGTAGGCAGTGGCATTGTAGGCAGTTCTACTGCGTATTACGCAGCAAAAAAGGGAATGAAGGTAATTGTCATTGACAAGGATGGAGTCATTGGAAACGGAGGGTCCTCCAGAAATGGCGGAGGTGTTCGTGTGTCAGGTCGTTTAGCGCCGGAGATTCCTTTGGCAAAATATGCAGTGGAAAACATCTGGCCTAATCTTGCCGATGAACTTGGTGTAGATATTGAATATCACAGAGGAGGTAACATCCGTTTCGCGTTTCATGAGAAAGATTTGCCTGCTTTGGAAAACATAAAAAGAACCAATGAGGCTTATGGTGTAAACATAGAACTCATCGATAGGGCAGAAGCTAAAAGGAGATGTCCGTATGTGGGAGATTCAGTAGTCGGTGCGGCGGTATGCGATATTGATGGTAGCGCCAATCCGTTAAAAGCTACATTGGCTATGTATCGGGCGGCTCGCAATCTGGGTGTGGCATACTATTCTGGAGAAGAGGCAGTAGCTGTTCAGAATGTGAGAGGAAAAGCGCGTCGGGTCATAACTGCCAATGGCAATGTTTATGAAGGTGAGCATATTGTGCTGGCCTGCTCCTATCAGGCGCGGGCATTGGCCAATACGGTAGGCGTGGATTTCCCATTCCGTCAGAAATTGATTGAAATATTTGTCACAGAGGCAACAAAGCCGATGTTTGATTTCATGTTTTCTGCAGTAGGCGCGTCTGGGGGCGCCTATGGACATCAGACGGAACATGGTTCCTTTGTTTGGGGCGGAGATTCGGGTCATGAACATCATCCGATTTTTGAAAAGGACACTTTTCAATGCATTCAGCCCACAGCTTCGGCTATTAGCAGAGGCACTATGACATATTTTCCTGCGTTGGCAGAGCTGAAGGTAATCAGAACCTGGGCAGGCTGGATTGATCTTTGTGAGGATTTGGTTCCTGTCATTGGGCCGGTAGAAGAGGTTCCAGGGCTTATGGTCGCAGCAGGATATTCCGCTCACGGTTTTTGTTTAGGACCGGTCAGCGGCAAAATACTTGCTGAAGTTGCAGTAGGAGAAACGCCTTGCGTGGATTGGAAACCATTGGCATATGATAGATTTAAGTCCATCTTTTAGAGAAAATCTAAAGGGTTGACAGAAGTCTGTACATATATATATTCATTTTATATTTTTATTATTGTGAAAGGAAAAAGAAAAATGAGCAAGACAAAAGAAACGAAGCCAATTAAGACCACTTCCTTTGGTCTGGCGCTTTTCGTCCTTCTGGCTACCGTAGTTATTTTGGTTGCTGGATGTATCAAAGGACTGCAGTATAGATATTTGCTTCTATTTGTTGCAGTCGTTGCCGGCGGCGCGAACATGCTGGTGCTTCATATTCCTTGGGATGACTGTCTCGAAACATTGTGTGTTAAGATGAAGAGCGTAATCCCAACTTTATGTATGATGTGGTGTACAGGCGGCATCATTGGCACGATGATTTTCTGCGGTGCGGTTCCTATGGTAATCTATTATGGATTTATGGTAATTTCGCCACAGTTTATCTATCTGTCCGCATTTTTACTCTGCCTGATTATGTCTACGCTGACCGGATCCTCTTGGACTTCGGCAGGTACTGCTGGTGTAGCTATGTTTGGAATGGCTATGGGTATGGGTGCAAATCTACCGATTGTGGTTGGCGCGATTGTAGCCGGCTCTATCTTTGGAGATAAAATGTCTCCGCTGTCTGAAACTACTAATATGGCGCCGGCATGTGCTGGAACTGACTTATATACCCATATTGGCTCTATGATGTATGATACATTACCAGCAGCCATTGTTTCAGCTATTGTATTTCTGATTGCTGGTATGACCAGTGATCTTGGCAGTGTGGCAACTGATGAGACCATTACTACATTGATGGAAGAACTGATGATGATTTACAATTTCTGCTGGTGGAAAAATATTCTGCTTTTAGTACCGTTTGGAATTATCTTCTATGCGGCCTTGGCAAAGAAGCCAGTCATTCCAGCTTTAGTATTGGATATCATTCTTTGTATCATCTTAGGTATGGTCTGCCATGGTTTCACGTTGGCAAACGGTATGACTGCTGCATATAGCGGTTTTTCATTGGGCCTGGTTGATACCATTCCGCAAGATTTTGAAACTTCAGAATTTTTAACAAAAATTCTGGTAAGAGGAGGAAGCATCTCCATGGCCAGTGTAATCTTTACTTGCTTTACTGGATTTGCAGCAGCTGCTATGATCTCCAAAGGTGGGTATCTGGATTGTGTACTGGGCAGAACTATTGGCAATTTGAAGAGCAGACTGAGCTGCGTACTAGCAGCAGAGGTTACTATGCTGGCAATCATGATTGCTACTGGTACTGCATATGTAGGCTTCATCATGCTGGGTGAAATGTATAAGAAATCCTTCATTAAGAACAAAGTGGGAATGCCGGTTCTTTCCAGATGTATGGAGGATATCGGAACCTGCTTCGGCTGTCTGATTCCATGGTCCCTGTCGGGCGCTTACTATGCTGGCCTGTTTGATAATATGCCGATTTGGGGCGAAGGCGGTTATGCATTGTGGACAGTATTGCCATATGTAACGATTATCTTTGCTGTTATTTTGGCTATTACCGGAATCGGTATGTACAAGATGACTGATGAGGAGGCTGAAAAAGAAATGGCCGAGTTAGAAGCTGAAGTTGCATAGACAATGAAATATTAACTATAAAAAAGGGGCAGATGCTGCTCCTTTTTTTATGCTCTGCAGGATTTTCACCAGAATGACACTTGACATCCTCTGGTTTCAGCAGTATAGTTATTACATGATGTTAGCACTCGATTGATTAAAGTGCTAACAATATGTCGAACGGGAGGAACGATTATGAGGAAGAAACAGTTTAAAGCTGAGTCAAAGAAACTGCTGGATATGATGATTCACTCCATTTACACACATAAGGAGATTTTTTTGCGTGAACTGATCTCCAATGCCAGCGACGCTATCGACAAGTTATATTATAAGCAGCTTGCAGAGAATATTACAGGACTGAACAGAGACGATTACTGCATCCGTGTGGCTACGGATAAAGAGGCAAGAACCATTACCATCTCTGACAATGGTATCGGCATGACCCAGGAGGAGTTGGAATCCAATCTGGGTACCATCGCAAAGAGCGGGTCATTGGATTTTAAGCAGAACAATGAGGCGAAGGAAGATATCGATATCATCGGCCAGTTTGGTGTGGGATTTTATTCTGCCTTTATGGTCAGCGAAAGAGTTATGGTAAAGACCCTGGCCTACAGTAGCACAGAAGGATTTTGCTGGGAGTCGGAGGGCGCAGACGGCTATACCGTTGAACCTTGTGAGAAGCTGGAACATGGAACGGAAATCACTTTGTATCTAAAGGAAAATACTGAGGATGAGGATTACGACCAATTCTTAGAGAACTACCGGATTAAGAGTTTGATTAAGAAATATTCCGACTATATTACCTACCCGATTAAGATGGAGGAGCAGGTGCGGAAGGAACTTCCAAAGGCTGATGATGCCCATGCGTCCGCCGAGCCAGAGGTAATCTATGAAACAGAGGAGCATACCATCAACAGCATGGTGCCCATCTGGAAGAAGAATAAAAAGGATATTACCAAGGAGGAATACAACCAGTATTATCAGGAAAAATTCTTTGATTTCAATGAACCTGCCAGGGTGATTCATACTAATATCGAAGGGGTGGTTTCCTATGATGCTCTGCTGTTTGTACCAAAGAAGGCTTCTTATGATTACTATACCACTGAGTATCAAAAGGGATTGGCCCTTTATTCTAACGGTGTGATGATTATGGAAAAGTGCGCCGATTTGCTGCCAGATTATTTCAGCTTCGTTCGCGGTTTGGTGGATAGCGCGGACCTTTCTTTAAATATTTCCAGGGAAATGCTGCAGCATGACCGGCAACTTAAGATGATAGCCAAAAATATTGAGCGGAATGTAAAGAATGAGCTGGTAAAAATGTTGGCTGACGACAGAGAAGGATATAAGGAATTCTTCCGTCAGTTCGGTTTGCAGTTGAAATACGGCATCTACAGCGACTATGGCCTTCATAAGGAAAATCTTCAGGATTTGCTTTTGTATCGCTCTTCAGCAGAGGAGGATATGGTAACGCTGAAGGAATATGTGGGTCGCATGAAAGAAGACCAGGATAAGATTTTCTATGCCTGCGGCGAAACGGTGGACAAAATCGATATGCTGCCACAGACCGATATGGTCAAGGAAAAGGGCTATGAGATTTTATATATGACCGACAATGTGGACGAATTCGCCATTCAGATGCTCCGCGAATATGATGGCAAGACCTTTGTCAATATCTGTGCAGAGGATTTAGACCTGTCCAGTGAAGAGGAGAAAGAGGCTCTTTCTAAGCAAAACCAGGAGGCTGCTGGTTTGTTGACGCTTCTGAAGGATGCCATCGGTGATGAAATCAGCGGAGTCCGGTTTACCAATCGGTTAAAGAACCATCCGGTCTGTCTGACTACAGAGGGGGCGCTTTCCATAGAAATGGAAAAGACTTTAAACGCCATGCCGATGGAGGAAAAGGTCAAGGCAGAATTGGTGCTGGAAATCAATATGAATCACAGAATCGCTCAGCGACTTATGGACATGGATGTAGAGGAAGAAAAGGAGAAACTAGATAAATACGCCAAGTTGCTCTATGCTCAGGCTCGGCTTATCGCCGGACTTTCCGTGGACAATCCGACGGAACTGAGCAATCTGATTTGCGAACTGATGTAATATAAAACAGTCTCTGAAAGGGGGATGTCGTATTAACGGGGAAGAGAGGTTAGTGCGACAACTCCTTTTTTATTGTGTAGGAAATATGGCTTTTGAGCAAATACGGGTGTAGAGGGAAATTCTCATATATTGGGGCTTTTTTTGCAGGATATATCGAACAGGTGGTAAGAAATTCTCATATATTGTGGGAATTTTACTACGATATGTTGAACATACAGGGAGGGAATATGGAATCCGGCGAGGAAAACCGATATAATAAGGGCAGATAAGTTAAAAGTATGAGAATTTTCCTTTGACATGTTCGATACATCAGCTTTGAATTTATGGGTTATATGAGAAATTCAACTGCGACCATCGATATATTGCCTATAAAAATGGCCTTTATATGAGAAACTGCCAGGGGAGGTTACCGTTTGTGTATGCCTTGACCTTTAAGCAGAACCTGTGATATGATAAAGACGATTGCCCAAAAGGAGAGAATGTCAATGACAATAGCGGAATTAAAAGGAACCATCCGAAAGGAAATCAAAGAGCGAATCAAAGGATTGCCTACAGCATACTGTATGGAAGCAGATCTGGATATACAGCAGCAGGTTCTCGACCTACCACAGTGGAAAGACGCCAAAACCGTCATGGGATTTATCAGTGCATTTGGGGAACCGGATACCTGGCCCCTGCTTATGGCTGCATGGAAGGCGGGCAAGAGGGTAGGCGTGCCAAGATGCCTTGCGGATGGTATCATGAAAGTTTATCAAATCGATTCGAAAGAGGATTTGGAAACTGGCGCTTATGGCATCAGGGAACCCAAACAAACATGCCCTGAAATCCCTGGCGAAGAAATCGATTTTGCATTGATTCCCTGTGTGACCTGTGATGAGGCCGGCAATCGGCTGGGACATGGAAAGGGATATTACGACAGGTATCTGAAAGCATATTCTAAAAACATGTTTACTTGCATGGTGTGCAGAAGGGCCTTGATGGTAGAGAGCGTACCGATGGATTCTCATGATAAAAAAGCGGATATGTGGATTGCTGACAGAAGGGCCTGCATAGACAGTTTGGAAGAGGTAAGGAAAGATGATTGAAAACTTTATCCTTTCCATTGAGGCAGTCATGCCCATGTTTATCATCATGGCTGTGGGGATTTTCGTGCGGCATAAAGGGCTTTTGAGTGAGAGTGTGGCTAAGCAGCTCAATAAGCTGACCTTTAATGTCTTTTTTCCGCCGCTGATGTTTGCCAATCTGTATGGCGCGGAAATCGGAGATGCCTTTGATATCAAACTGATTGGATTTAGCATCGCTATGATTTTGGCTGGCTTGCTCTGCGCGACGGCGGTCGTCATGAAGGTGGAAAAGTCTAACAAAAGCCGAGGCACTATGATTCAGGCCATCTATCGAAGCAATTTCGTTATTATGGGGATTCCCATGGCTGCCAATATCTATGGCAGCGATAATCTGGCCACAACAGCCTTGGCGGTGACGGTTATCGTACCCCTGTATAATGTATTGGCTGTGGTGATTTTGGAAATCTTTCGGGGCGGCAAACCGGATCCGATTCACATTTTAAAGGGCATTGCCACCAATCCGCTGATTATCGGCGCGCTGTTGGGAGCTTTGACTATTCCATTTCATATAACCCTTCCAGGTGTGGTGGAAAGCGTTGTCGTTTCCATGAAAAATGTGGCCACGCCGATGGCTCTTTTGGTGCTGGGAGCTTCTCTGAATATGAAGAGCCTGGAACACTGCAAGAGGAATTTGGTTATCTGTACGGTAGGACGCCTGATTGTGATTCCGGCTGTGGCCCTGACTCTGGGAGCCCTTATTGGCCTTCGGGATGTAGCTTTTGTCACCTTAATCGCAGTGTTTGCTTCGCCTACAGCGGTGTCTTCCTTTACCATGGCGGAACAGATGGACAGCGATGGAGAACTGGCGGGAAACTGTGTGGTATTTTCTTCGGCGCTGGCCAGCATTACCATGTTTGGATGGATATTTCTCTTTAAATCCCTAGGAATGTTTTAAAAATAAGAGTTTTTGGAAATAAGATAAAAGAAGAAGGAGAGTAGTTATGAAACATCAAAACGGCAGCTTTAGCAGTTCCTTTGCCTTTATTTTGGCAAGCGTGGGTTCTGCTGTGGGGCTGGGAAACATCTGGCTGTTTCCCTACCGACTAGGACAGTATGGAGGAGCGGCATTTTTAATTCCTTATCTGTTCTTTATCGTTCTATTTGGCGCGGTGGGACTTTCGGCTGAATTTGCCATTGGTAGAAAAGCCCGAACCGGAACCTTGGGCTCCTATGCCCTTTGCTGGGAGGAAAAGGGAAAGGCAGGCAGAGTGGGAAAGGCCATGGGATGGATTCCACTTTTGGGCTCCATGGGAATCGCCATCGGCTATTCTATTATCATTGGATGGGTCCTTCGCTCTTTGGGCGGCGTTGCCACTGGCGCTCTGATGGAGACAGAATCTTCTGTTTATTTTAGTCAGGCCACAGGAACTCTGGGCAGTTTTCCATGGCACATCGCTGTGATATTGGTGACTATGCTTCTGCTTATCACTGGTTCGGCATCTCATATCGAGAAAGCGAACAAAATATTGATGCCCGTCTTTTTCATCCTCTTTGCGGCGCTGGCTATACGGGTAGCATTTTTGCCCCAGGCAGTAGAAGGATACCGTTTTCTGTTTGTGCCTCGTTGGGAACTTTTGGGGCAGGTGGATACTTGGGTTATGGCTATGGGACAGGCTTTCTTTTCTCTGTCCATTACCGGCTCGGGCATGATCGTCTATGGCAGTTATTTGAGCCGGAAGGAAGACATTTTGCGTTCATCCCTGTGTACTGCTGGCTTTGACACCATAGCGGCCCTTTTGGCGGCGCTGGCCATTATGCCTGCCGTATTTTCCTTTGGAATTGAGCCAGGAGCAGGGCCATCCCTCATGTTTATCACCATACCAAAGATTTTCCAGCAAATGTTTATGGGAAGATTTTTTGCAGGTATCTTCTTCCTTTCCGTATCCTTTGCAGGTATTACTTCTTTGATGAATATGTTTGAAGCGGTTATCGAAAGCTGGCAGCATCGCTTTCACCTAGAGCGGAAAAAGGCAGTCTGTCTGGCATGCGGCATCTGCCTGGCCGTGGGACTTCTTCTGGAAGAGGAAGCCAAGGTGGGAAACTGGATGGATTTTGTGACCATTATCATTGTACCTTTTGGAGCGGTGTTTGGCGCCATTTCTATCTATTATGTGCTGGGAATTGATAAAATTATGGAAGAACTTCGTCAGGGCCGAAAGAGACCCATGCCCAACTGGTTCGGTTTCGTTGCAAAATATATTTATGTGCCGCTGACCATTGTGGTCTTCGTGCTGGGGCTGATTTACAAGGGAATCGGCTGATATGGATGAGGACTCTACGGAGCGTCGATTGTGACCTGACGGCTGCTGTGATACACTGTCTTTGGGAAAGGGGAATCAAACTAGGAGGAAATATGAAAAAGAGTAAATTTTATGTGTGCCCCATCTGCGGCAACGTGACGGTCTGCACGGGTGAGTCTGCGGTATCCTGCTGCGGTAGGAAGCTGGAAGCCTTGACACCGGTGAAAGGCGACGATTTAAAAACGGAAGTGGTGGAGGATGAGTGGTTTATCACCTCTGACCATCCCATGAGAAAGGACGACTACATTTCTTTCGTGGCATTTCTTACCGGAGATAGAATGGAGCTGATGAAACAGTACCCAGAGTGGGACCTGCAGGTACGGCTTCGCAAAAGAGGCCATGGGATGCTGGTGTGGTACAGTACCAGTAAGGGATTGTTTTATCAGTTGTTATAAAGAGTATAAAAAACCGGCATGAAAGCCGGTTTTTTTATTTGCATTATGGGGCTATAAGCCCAGTCGAGGGAACGAAGTGGAGGAGACAGAAAACCACCCGCTATGCGGGTGCGCGTCGAAGGTTATACCAAAAAAGACCCCTTTCTATTACAATAGAGTTGTTCAAGCCTGATTGTAAGAAAG
>JAAWDM010000048.1 GCA_022793795.1 Bacillota bacterium | reverse complement strand
GACCCAGAAGAATACGATTATCCAATCTACAAGGCAGAGTTAGCAGAGGCAGGAATTCCTGAACTGTATCTGGAAATCGACCAGCAGCTGGCCACCTTTGAGCAGATTAGAACCAGAGTACAGAGTTTTACTGAAATGCTTCTGTAAGGTCATAGCCGCCAAGGGCTATGTTGTAAAAAAATAACGCTTGAAAAAATATCAGAATTGTGCAAAATATATAGTAGGGCGTCGATATATGTCAAAAGAGATATATCGATGCCCAAAGGGTAGAATTTGCATTGAAAAATTTTATGTAATATGAAAAAAGGAGAAAATCATTATGGCAATGATGACAGGGGCAGAATATATCGAAAGCCTAAGAAAACTAAACACTAGAGTGTACATGTTTGGAGAAAAGATTGAAAACTGGGTAGACCATCCTATGATTCGTCCATCCATCAACTGCGTGGCTATGACCTATGACCTGGCCCATGACCCACAGTACGAAGATCTGATGACCGCCACTTCTCACCTGACCGGTAAGAAGATTAACCGTTTTGCAAACATCCATCAGAGTACCGACGATTTGAGAAAGAAAGTGAAGATGCAAAGACTCTTGGGACAGAAGACCGCATCCTGCTTCCAAAGATGCGTAGGTATGGACGCCTTCAACGCCGTATACTCCACTACTTATGAAATCGACAAGAAATATGGCACCACTTACCATGATAACTTTAAGAAGTTCTTAGAGTTCATCCAGGAAAACGACCTGGTGGTAGACGGCGCTATGACAGACCCGAAGGGAGACAGAAGCAGAGCGCCACATGCCCAGGATGATGCAGACCTGTTTGTGAGAATCAAAGAGAGAAGAGAAGACGGTATCGTAGTTAGAGGCGCTAAGTGCCACCAGACCGGTTCCGTGAACTCCCACTGGCACATCATCATGCCGACCATCGCCATGGGTCCGGATGATAAGGATTATGCAGTATCCTTTGCATGTCCAAGCGATGCAGAAGGCATGTTCATGATCTATGGAAGACAGTCCTGCGACACTAGAAAGCTGGAAGAAGGCGCAGACATCGATTTAGGTAACAAACAGTTTGGCGGCCAGGAAGCATTGGTAGTATTTGACGACGTATTTATTCCAAACGAATATATCTTCATGGCAGGAGAGTATGACTTTGCTGGTATGTTAGTAGAAAGATTCGCTGGATTCCACAGACAGAGTTACGGCGGCTGTAAGGTAGGAGTCGGCGATGTGGTCATCGGGGCAACTGCACTGGCAGCAGAGTACAATGGAGTGGAGAAGGCATCGGCAGTCAAGGATAAGCTGATTGAGATGACTCACCTGAATGAGACCTTATACTGCTGTGGTATTGCATGTTCCTCTGAGGGACATCCGACAGAATCTGGAAGCTACATTATCGACCTGCTTTTGGCCAATGTATGTAAGCAGAATGTCACCAGATTCCCATATGAAATCGTAAGATTGGCAGAGGATGTGGCAGGAGGCCTGATGGTAACCATGCCAGGAGAGAAGGACTTCAAGTCCGATACAGTGGTAGGCAGAAATGGAGAGACCATAGGAGACTTCTGCAACAAGTTCTTTGTAGGAAACGGCAAGTGCAGTACAGAGGAGAGAATGAGAGTGATGAGATTCTTAGAGAACATCTGCCTGGGCTCTTCTGCAGTAGGATACAGAACCGAGTCCATGCATGGAGCAGGTTCCCCGCAGGCCCAGAGAATCATGATTGCACGTCAGGGCAACATTCAGGGCAAGAAGGAACTGGCTAAGGCCATTGCTGGTATTAAATAAGGAAAAACTATTATGGATCAGGATCAGGAAAAAGACCTGGTACAGGTAGATATGCCGGAGGAAACATCAGCAGAAATGTTAGAAGAGAAGGGGCAGGAGACGGTCCCTTCTCCTGATGCAGAATTGCAAGAAGGAGAGAGAAAAGAACGGACTCCTGAGCAAGAAGCCGGCAGAATGAGAACGATTCAGGCTATCGTAACTACGGTGGCTATCATCGTTATCGCCTTTCTTGTCTTTACTAACTGGAATGACGAGGAGGGGTACATGCTTAACATTCCCACAGACGACGGCTACACTTGGGAGTACAGCTTAGAAGGCGAAAGCCAGCAGCTTCTTTCCGTAACTTCAGCGGGAATGGAGGAGGGCAAATACGTCTGCAAAATCGATGGTCTGGGAGAGGGCAAAGCAGAAATTCATGTAAAGCGGGTGTCTGAAGCCAATCCATCGGAGATTGTAGAAGAAAGGATCTATCATGTAGTCATCATGGAAGATGGGTCCATCATTCAAAAGGCGGTTGATCGGGTCCTTCATGGGGATTAGATAGCAATTATAATGTGCAAAATAGCATCGATTTTACGTTAAAAATGCATTTTTGCATGCGGAATTACATTATTTTACAAAGCAGCAAAGTTGCAACGACAAATTGGGTGATGAGAGTTGGTTGAAAAACAGGAGAGTCCTGGCATTAAGGATATGCTAAAATACTTGAAGTTCCAATATTTTTCTGTGTGCAAAAGAGTTGATGAAAAGTAATGTGATGGTAAAGTGACGAAAATTTATCAATTTGGCACATAAATTGCTTAATCTTAAATGAGGAACGATTTAACGTTTACCTGCTTTTGTTTAAAGCAGAAAAGAAAAGGAAAAAGAAAGGAAAAGAAAAGATGAAGAAGACTTTATCAGTAGTATTAACATTAGTAATGATTCTGTCAATGTGCTTCATGTTTGCTGGCTGCGGCAGCGATGATGCTGATGCTCCGCAGACTGACGGCGACGGCGCTAATGCAGAAGCAGTTGTTCTGCACTTCGGTTCCACTCAGGGTACTACCCATGCTTGGTATGAAGCAGCTCAGAAGTTTGCAGAGAACCTGAAGACCGCTTCTAACGGCAGTCTGGAAGCACAGGTTGACTTCGGTGGCGTATGGGGTTCCGATAAGGAGCACGCAGAAGCAGTACAGAACGGTACTCTGGACATGTACCTGGGTTCCACTGTAGGTTTCGATGCTATCGTTACTGACATCGGTTTTGTAAACCTGCCTTACGTTGTAACCACTTATGAAGATGTAGATAACCTGATCTACAATGGTTGGATGGGCGAAACTATCAAGAAGGATGCAGAGGCTCAGGGCTTTAAGATTCTGGGAATCACCGACTGCGACTTCAGATGGATTTCCAACTCCAAGAAGCCTATCGAAAGCGGCGCTGACATCAAGGGTCTGAAGATGAGAGTTCCTGAAGCACCTATGTTCCTGGAATTCTTCGAAAACCTGGGTGCTGTTCCTACTTCCATGGCATTTACTGAATTACCATCCGCTCTGCAGCAGCAGACTGTAGATGGACAGGACAATGGTCCTACTCTGTCCTATCCTAACGGATTACATCAGTTCAACAAATACTGGACTAAATCCAACCACTCCTTCGCATCTGCAGTTATCGCTGTAAACCCTGCTAAGTGGGATAGCTTAACTGCTGACCAGCAGGCTGCTCTGCAGAGCGCTGTTGACCAGATGGTTGAAGATTGTAAGACTCTGTTAAGAGAAGACGTTGGTGAAATGAGCCAGAAGATGGTTGACGAAGGTGGCTGCGAAGTTATCGACCCAACTGAACAGTTCCAGGCTGATATGGAAGACGCTGCTCACAAGGTATGGAACAGCGATGCTGCTACTGGCAACTATGACCAGGATGCTGTTAAGAGAATCCGTGAAGAAGCTTAGTCTATAAAAAGGCTACATAAGCGCTGATTTAAAAGTTCAACAGTATGAACATATGATTACGATAAGCCCTGGCAGAGTTTCTACTAGGGCTTTCGTTTACTAGAGAATGATGCAATTTTGCATAGACGATTCGAGATATTTGCAGAAATGCACACTTTTATTCTTCTATTTTTTCTTTATGGAGATTTCTGTTGGAGAAGATTTCTAAAAAGAATATTTTGAACGCCAGGAAACGTTGAAATTCTGCGAAGTATGTCGATTGTAAAGGTTTTGCGTTTTTTTAGCGTGGACTGGTTGATGTTTTGGCATAATAATTGCTTTTATTGAAGTATGTATGTTATAAATCTAATTTTAGATGTTTTAGAATTGGCATCAATTTTATGAAAGGAATCATTACTATGGAAAAGAAAAATGTGATCACCAGAATCAACGATGGATTCTGTACGGTCGAAAGAACGGTCACATGGGTTGCCTTTGCCATCATGCTGGCATTGCTGCTGATCCAGGTATTTTGCCGTTACGTCTTCTCCATGCCTCTGGCTTGGGCAGAAGAACTGGTTAGATACACCTATGTTGGTGTCAGCTTTACCGGTGCGATCGTAGCAATCCGTGAGAGATCTCATATCGGTATCGATATCGTTCTCAGTCTGGTGGAAAAGGTAAAGAATGAAAAGGTAAGGACAACCCTGCTTGACCTTCTAGACATCTTTGCCAACGTGGTGCAGGTTATATTCTTTGTTGTCATCGCTATTTGGATGTATGAGTACAATGTCGACATCGCAGCGAAGAATCAGATTACCACTGCTAACGAGTGGCCGATGTGGATTATGTGTCTGCCGGTTACCGTATCTTGTGTATTGATGGCATTCCACAGTGTACTCAATACCATCGAATCCGTTATTGACATCTTTGTTGTAGGAAAGAGAAAGGGGGGTGCTGTAACAAATGGTTAATTTTTGGATGTTTTTAGGTATCTTCCTGTTACTGGCATTTTTAAGAGTGCCTATTCCGTTCTCCATGGGTATCGGCGCAATTCTGGTATACATGAAGGCTGGCGGTACTTCCGTAGCTATCGCTATGAAAGTATTCGGTTCCCTCAACGTGTTTACATTCCTGGCAATTCCTGCTTTTATCTTTGCAGGTGATTTGATGGCTGCCTCTGGAATTTCCAGCGCTATCATGCGTTTTGCTAACTCCTTTATTGGTCGTTTGAGAGGTGCAGCTGGTGCAGTAACCATCGTTACCTGTATGCTGTTCGGCGCTATCACTGGTTCCTCTCTGGCTACTATCACCGGTATCGGTGGTATGATGCTGCCGGAATTGGAAAAGGCCGGATATGATAGACGTTATGCAACTGGTTTAATCAGCGCCTGCGGCTTCTTGGGTATTCTGATTCCGCCAAGTATTCCTGGTATCCTGTATGCCATGATGGCGGGCGAGAACCTGATGAAAGTATGGCTGTGTACTGTAACACCTGGTGTTCTGCTGGGCCTTATCTATATCGTTATCAACTATTTCACATATGGAAAGAACGAGCAGAAAGCGCGTGTGACGCAGGGACCGTTCCAGTTTGGACCTTATGTAAAAGGTATCGTAATGGAAACTTGGCATTCCATGACAGCCCTTTTGATGCCGGTTATTATTTTCTATGGAATTTACGGCGGCATCTTTACACCGACGGAAGCCGGCGCTGTAGCTGTAGCTTATGGTCTTTTAATCGGTTGGATTATCAATCCGTTGTTCTTAAAAAAGAAACCGGAAGTTGGTATTGTGAAACTGCTGTCTGACGGTGCAGTTACATCCTCCACCATCGCTATGTTGAACACCTTCGCGTCTGTTGCAGGTATCATGATTACATATACTAGAATTCCTGCAATTCTGACAGAGGCTATGTTCTCCATCACCCACAGTAAGATCGTGTTCTTGCTGATTCTGAACTTAATGCTGATTGTAGTCGGTATGTTTATGGAAACCAACTCCAGTATTCTGCTGCTTGGTCCAATCCTGATTCCAATCGCAACCTCCTTCGGCGTTGATCCAATCCACTTTGCAGGTATCATGCTGTTGAACCTGGAAATCGGTATGATTACACCGCCGTTTGCAGCAAACCTGTTTGTAGGTTGCCGTGTAGGAAAGCTGAATATGGAGGACGTACTTCCGAAGATGATACCATTCTTCCTAGCCTGTCTGGTCGTCCTTGGTATCACTACCTATGTACCAGCAGTGGCTACTTTCTTACCAAATCTGGTATAAGAGGAAACTCATAAGGGAAAAGTAAGATCAATTACGAGTATTATGGGAGCCGCCCCAGAGGGGCGGCTTTCTCTATGTGTTGAACTCTTGATAAAAGAGAAAGAAAAAACACGTTAAAACATCATATTGCCCATGCAATTTTGCATTGAAGATTGAAAGGCTTTTTGCTATAATAGGAAAAGAACATCTGCCTGTGGATAAGAGGCTAAAACGGCTGAATCTAGCAGAGAAGACAAATTTTGAAGGAGGATGAAAACTATGTCTGAACAGACATCCAGCCCTAAAATTGATGCAGAAAAGAAAGCATTACTATTGCAGGACGGCTTGAAAGAAATATTAGAAGCATCCTTCGACGGTATCCTGGTATCAGACGGAGAGGGAAACTGTATCTTTGCCAATTCTTCTTATACGAGGAATACGGGTATCACCCAGGAGGAAGTAGTAGGTCATAATATGGCGGAATTGCTCAATCCTATCTGGATGAAACGTTCCATCGTTTTAGACGTGCTACGTGAAAAAGGGCCAGTGTCTATGGAACACGATACGAAAAACGGCAACCATATCCTGGTGACTGGAAGGCCCCTTTTTGATGAGGAAGGAAATATTACTAAGGTTGTGGTCAATACGAGAGACCTTTCGGAAATCAACCATTTAAAATTGAAATTAAGTGAGGCCCAGGCCATGGAGAAGATTTATCTTAAAAGCATGGGCATCAATAAAGAACTGGTCAATATTAACGACGAGACTGTGGTCATTAACAATCGGATGCGGGATATCTATGAAGTGGCCAAACGGGTCAGTACCTATAACACTACAGTGCTGATTACAGGGGAATCGGGAACTGGTAAAGAACTGGTGGCCAGATATATTCACCATGAGGATGTGACAAGAAGAGACAAGCCTTTTGTGGTTATCAACTGCGGCGCTATTCCGGTCAATCTGCTGGAATCAGAACTGTTCGGTTATGTAGAGGGTTCCTTTACGGGAGCTGTCAAGGGTGGAAAGAAGGGTCTTTTCGAACAGGCAGACGGCGGCGTGATCTTTTTAGATGAAATCGGCGAGATGGATCTGGCCTTGCAGGTAAAACTGCTTAGAGTTCTGGAGACTAGAAGCATCATGAAAATCGGTCAGCATGAGGAAATTCCGGTCAATGTTCGTATTATTGCAGCTACCAACAGAGATTTGGAAAAAGAGGTACGGGAAGGCCGATTCCGAGACGACCTTTATTATAGACTCAACGTGGTCTCCCTTAGGGTACCGCCTCTCCGTGAACGAATTGATGAAATCGTTCCCCTGGCCACCAAGTTTATCAATAAGTTTAACAAGATGTATGGATTGGAAAAGAAACTGACTTATGATCTGATCTGCGAACTGGAAGCCTATGAGTGGCCTGGAAATATCAGAGAACTGAAGAATATCATGGAGAACATGGTAGTGGTCAGCAATTCAGAATACCTCCATAGCAGCGACTTACCATGGATTCGTCAGGACGAAGAGCGGAAAGATAAGATGCCGACCTTAAAGGAAGCTGTAGAGGAGTTTGAAAAGCTGTTTTTAAAGAAGGCCAAGGAAGAGTGGGGAACTACCGAACGGATGGCAAAAGCGCTGGACGTGAACCAGTCCACCATCTCCCGTAAACTGAACAAGTATGGCATATAAATGAAAATGAACATATAAGGAGAGTGACAGTTTTGATTGAGGTCAAAGATTTAGTAAAAAAATATGATAATCACCTGGCTTTGGATCATTTGAGTTTTTCTGTGGAGGAAAACCAGATATTCGGCTTTTTAGGTCCCAACGGAGCAGGTAAGAGTACGACCATGAACATCATTACCGGCTATCTGGCGCCAACTGCAGGGCAGGTATTGATCGATGGACATGACATTGTGGAAGAACCCATTGCAGCCAAAAGGTGCATCGGTTATCTACCGGAACTGCCCCCTGTTTATATGGATATGACCCCTTATGAATATCTGAAATTCGTAGGGCAGGCAAAGAAGATAGAAAAGAGCAGGCTGAAAGAAGAAATCCATAAGGCCATCGAAAAGACCAACATTGCAGATGTACAGAACCGTCTGATTAAGACCCTATCCAAAGGATATAGACAGAGGGTAGGCATGGCCCAAGCTATTTTAGGCGACCCTAAGGTTATCATATTGGACGAGCCGACGGTGGGGCTGGACCCTATGCAGATTATCGAGTTTCGTGAACTGGTAAAGGAACTGGGAAAGGAGCATACGGTCATTTTGAGCAGCCACATCTTGGCTGAAATTGCAGAGATCTGTCAGAAAATTATGATCATCTCCAAGGGAAAGCTCATCGCCATCGACACGCCGGATAACCTGTCCCACCAGCTGGATGGAGGCTGTCTCATTTCCATCAAAGTTCGGGAAGCAGACAGTCAACGGGCTGTGGAATCTTTACAACAGATTGAAGAAGTTACAGAGATTTCTCAGATTGCAGATGGTGAAGCACAAAGCGGCCTGATAACTATTGAGATAAAAGGAAACGCCAGCCCGCAGACCATGCAGGAGAAGATTTCGGTCAGCCTGATGGAAGCCAAGTGTCCGGTCATGGCCATCGAAGAAAAGGAACTATCCCTGGAGGATATTTTCATCAAGATTTTGGACGGCCAAAAGGAGGAGGAACGATGATTACCATTTACAAAAAAGATATGCACAACTATTTTTCCACCTTTTCCGGTTATCTGTTTATGGCCTGTGTGGTTTTGGTGGGCGGTATTTACTGCTATATGT
Organism: Bacillota bacterium; assembly: GCA_022793795.1. Lineage (GTDB taxonomy): Bacteria > Bacillota > Clostridia > Peptostreptococcales > Anaerovoracaceae > RGIG7179. Next base: position 14,766 of record JAAWDM010000048.1, on the reverse strand, counting down.
ATAACTTTTATTACGGTTATGCCAGTTTCGAGCAGTCCATCAACTACCTGCCGTTTTTCTTCGTATTCTTGGTACCGGTAGTATCGGCTGGGGTGTTTACCGACGAAAAGAGACAAAAGACAGAGCAGCTCCTGTATACTTTGCCGCTAACCTCTAAGGACATCGTCCTAGGAAAATATTTTGCCTTGCTGACCATTCTTTTCATCCCATTGGCCATCCTGGGATGTTACCCTCTCATCATGTCCATGTATGGACAGGTAAACTTGGTCAGCGCTTATTGCAATCTGTTCGCCATCTTTCTGCTGGGAGCAGCCCTCTGCGCTATCTGCATGTTCATTTCCTCTTTGACGGAGAGTATCATCGTATCGGCGGTGCTTTGCTTCGGCGGCATGTTTGTCTTATATCAGCTGGATGGTATCCTGGAAAACCTTACGCCTTCTGCAAAGAACTCTTATATTGGGTTTATCTTGCTGGCTGTGTTTCTGGCAATTTTCATCTGGTTCATGACGAAAAACATCTATATCGCCATTATTCCTTCGGCAGTCGTGGTGATTTTGCTCAACGTGGCGTATCGATTCAGCATGACCCTTGTGGCGGGAAAGATTAACCTGATGCTGAGTAGTATTGCCGTATTTTCCAAGTTAAACAATTTTATGAACGGTATCTTTGATGTGAACACAACGATTTATTATCTGTCCATCGCAGGGTTGTTTGTTTTGTTTACCGTATATACCTTTGAGAGAAAGAGGTGGAACTAGATGAAGAAGTTTGAGAAGAAGACCACCCAAAAGGCGGCGGAAAAGAAACCTTTTGACGCCAAGGCCATGTTTAATAATGAAAATTACGGCAACGGCCTGCGCTGTGTCATCATATGTATTTTGGCTGTTGTACTGGTAGTGGGAATTAACATCTTCGCAGCGGCGTTACCTACCCAGACGGCTAACCTGGACGTTTCTACAGAAAAAATTCATTCCATTTCCGATGATACAAAGAAATTGGTCAGCAAGCTGGAAAAACCAGTAGAGGTATATCTGGTTTGCGAAAAGGGAGAGGAAAACGATAATACCACCTTGATGCTGAACCTGTATGCTGACCAGAGCGATCGACTTACTGTAGAACAGGTGGATCCTGCCTTTTCTCCTCAGATGGTAGAGCAGTACACAGGCAAGGTAGCTGTGGACAACAATACCATCATCGTAGTGTCGGGAGAGCGACGTCAGATATTGAATTACGGCGACTATTTTGCAGGAACCTCCTTTGTATTGGAAGATTACCTTAACAGCGCCATCCAATTTGTCACCAGCGATACCCTGAAAAAGGTCTATTTCACATCGGGACACGGAGCAAGTCAGCTGGCAGACAGTACGGCGGCTTATTTGGGTCTGGATGGATATGAGCCTGCGGAATTAAAGCTCATGGAACAGAGCCAGATTCCAGAGGATGCCTATGCGGTAGTTGTCAATGGCCTGACCGAAGATTTGACAGAAAAAGAGGCCAATGTGCTTTTAGACTATATGAAAGAGGGGGGGAGACTGGTGCTGGTCACCGGTTATTCTGATCAGACTTTCACCAATCTGGAAAAAGTGACCGGCTATTTCGGCGCTTATCTGGAAAAGGGTATTGTAGCGGAAAGTGACCAGAGCAGGTATATGGAGGATAATCCGGCCAATGTGCTTCCGTATATTCTTACAGAAGGTAATCAGGTGCTAACCGATGGAGTGGAATATGTGTTGATGCCAAACTCTAAGGGTATCATTGTGGATAAAAACCTGAGAGATACAGTGGAGGTCTCCACAATTTTGCAGACCTCTGACACTGCTGCATCCCTCTTTACCAATATTTTTACCAGTTCACAGGAGACCATAGAAGGACCATTTAAACTGGGTGTGTCCTTTAAGGAAAAGGCAAACGGCGGCGAGGCTAGAATGATTTGGTTCTCCTCCCAGTACATCTCCGATGCATCCATCGATGCTTATGTGGGCGGTGGCAACTTGACCATGTTTTTAAGCGCCATCAGCTGGGTATCGGAGGAAGAGCCGGTAGCCTCCATCCATGGTAAGACCATATCCACCCAATTCCTGACCATCGATTCTTCAGCGCTGAATGTATGGAAAGTGATTCTAGTGGGCGGGATTCCATTGATAATTTTGGCGATAGGTATCGTTGTTACGATCAGGAGGAAGAGAAGATAATGTCAGAGAAAAGAAAACGGCATGAGCTGAAATTGATCTTGATTCTGGCTGTGGCGAGTTTGTTGCTCTTTGGAGGAGCCGCTTGTTTTAATCTTCTCTTAAGCCAGAATGAGCAGGACGATTTGATGACTGCTTTAAATATGAAAACCAATATCAAGACCATGGGGGTCAGCGATGGAGCAGACGCCTATGAGATGGTCAAGGAAAAAGGGGACTGGTATAATCCTGCTGAGGAGAATACGCCAGTCAATAAAACTCTGGTAGGCACCATGGCCAATGTGTTTAACGATTTGAGCCCTGATAGAGCAATTATAGAGGGGGGGCAATACTTTGCCCAGTTCGGTCTGGAGCAGCCGCAATATGTGATAAAGACCATAGGCGATGGAGAGGAAAAGACCTATCTCATCGGTGATTTCAACCCAATTTTACAGCAGTATTATGTGGCTATGGAGGGAGCGGATACCGTTTATCTGGTGGCTAAATCTGATGTGGAAAAGACCATGAAAACCTTTCTGAATCTGGTGGCGCCTCCCACTTTAGAGTGGATGAATGCCAGTGATATTACAGCCTATGGGGTAGAAGGACCAGAAGGCGCTTTTCGTGCATATCTTGTAGGAGAGGTCTATCGTTTTGATACGGAGGACGGAGAGTCCTATGACGGCGACGCTTATGGCGCAACCAATATATTTTACAATTTGAAGAAGTTACCTTGCGATAACTGTGTCAGCTATGACGCTGATGCCCAGGACATGAGGAAATACGGCCTCGACGAGCCGAATATGATCTTTACCTTGGAACTTGCAGAAGGAGACCCTTATGTGGTTAAGGTGGCCCAGGCCAAGGATAAATCTGCATATCTAAATGCGGGCGGAAATACCATCGTATATCAGATTACCGAAGAGGAGTATGAGTCCATTGCAAAGATGGCCCTGTTAAGTCAGTTTATAGAAAAATAGAAATTTTTTCTGGTGAAATGCACACAATTTCCTGCAAAAGCATATTCTATACTACAACTGAATATGAGTTAAAATCAAAAAAATATGAAAGAAGCAGGTGAATATTATGGGAAATAATTGTGGACTTTTAGGCGACGGCGGCGTAGATACCAGCTTACTGTTTTTCTTCTTACTGCTGGTAATCATCTTCTGCAACTGCTACGGTAATTAGTTTCACTGAACATGCATAAAGATAAAAGTGCATAAAAAAGGAGGGCGCAGTTTTAAGCTGCGTCCTCTTTTCATACTCTCTGTAATTGGTATTAGGCGATAAAACGGCCGATGCGCTCCCTTGTCCGCTCTTCCCCGAGAATCTGCTGGATTTCCCACACGTCAGGAGACTGCTGACGGCCCATGAGGGCGATACGGATGACTGTGCTGACGTGGCCCACGTGACCCTTATACTGGTCGGGATTTTTCTTAAAATCCTTCGGCTTGGCAGCATAGCCCAGGTCAGTGGCAATCTGGCGGATCTTATCGAACCAGGCAGACTGGTCGTCGTTATGGTCATAGCCGGACAGATAGGCGGTTAAAATGGCAGAAACGTCGGCCGACGCTTCGCCAGGAAATTCATCTTCTATTTGAAACAAATCGTCGAAGAAGTAGCTGATGTTCTCTATCATCTGTTGGGCGTAGATGTGGTCCTTTCGCGGCTTGGCCTCGCCCCGGCCGATGTCCAGAATTTTTTCCAGATAAGCTCTATCATCAAAGAGATGAACAAGCTCTGGCTTGAATTCCATGGCCCAGCCTTTGAGAAAGTCAAACAGGTCGGAAGCGCAGATTTTGAGAAGCACGTCTTTACTGATGTCATTGAGCTTGTTTAAATCAAAGAGAGCGCCTGAGGTACTCATCTTCTCTGTGGTAAAGGTAAAATCGTCGATATCGGCATCAGGATTTGCTATGCGCCATTCCTCGAAGTTGGAGTTTAAGATGGTCAGCAAGTATTCCCGTACCGCTGCAGGGTGATAGCCCTGATTGCGGTAGTAATCCAAGGACAGTTCAGGGTCCTTTCTCTTGGAAAGTTTTCTCTTATTGCCTTCTTCATCCAGCTTCATCAGTTGTGCAGTATGACAGTAGATTGGCGGCTGCCAGCCCAGCTTTTCAAACAACTCGATATGAATAGGCAGGGAAGGGAGCCATTCTGCCCCCCTGACCACATGGGTGGTTCTCATCAGATGGTCGTCCACCACATGAGCAAAGTGATAGGTTGGAATACCGGTAGCCTTAAGAATAACCGTATCCTGGTCGTTTTCTGGCATAGTCAGTTGACCGCGGATGGCGTCCTCCACTGTAATGCGGCGAATCTGGTCCTCTGGCAGGCTTAAGTCGCCGTCAGACTTTAAACGGATCACATATGGCATACCGGCGGCTAACTTTTCTTCGATTTCCTCCATGGTCAGGTTCCGGCTGACAGCCCACTTGCCATAGATGCCTGGATTCTGTTTAGAGGCTTCCTGTTTGTTGCGGATTTCTCCGATTTCCTCTTCTGTAAGGAAACAAGGGTAGGCCTTGCCTTCAGATATCAGCTTCTTAGCAAAACACTGATAGATTTCGCCTCTATGGCTCTGGGTGTAGTCACCATAGCTGCCAATATCACCTTCCATGGTAGCGCCTTCGTCAAAACGGATTCCAAAGAACTCCAGAGATTTTATGATGATTTCTACCGCGCCCTCTACAAAACGCTTGTCGTCGGTATCTTCAATTCTCAGATAAAATTTGCCGCCGGACTGGTGAGCTAGACGCTCGTCCACAAAAGCGCCGTAAAGATTGCCTAGATGGATAAATCCAGTGGGACTTGGGCCCAATCTGGTAACTTTAGCCCCATCAGCCAGGTTTCTGGCTGGATAAGCAGCCTCATAGTCGTCAGGGGTTTTTGTGATATGGGGAAACAGCAACTCCGCCAGTTTATGATAGTCCATGTATTGTAACCTCCGATAAAATAGTTTTACAAATTGAAAACGCACCGCCATGAAAGGATGGCGGCCCATTTATTTATTATAACGGCAAAAGGATGAAATAGCAATGTATGAAAGGGGAAAACTGTGGAAAAATAAATGGAAGCATGGAGGAATGGAGGAAGTGCGGAATGTATGAAAAATATTTGGAGTTATTTCGAAAGGAACTGCCTTTAGACGAATGTTTCGATTTAGTTGAACGACAGGTAATGGTAGGTGGACGGCAGGGCGTCATGTATTTTGTGGATGGGCTCACCGACGGAGAGATCATGCAGAGAGTGATGGATTATCTCATGAAGGTACAGCCAAAGGATGTGGATGGAATCCACACCAGCCAGAGATTTATTGCTACTCATATGCCATTTTTAGATACCACTTTGGTGGCGCCTAAGGCATCGGATGATGGAGAAAAGCCGCCGAAAGATCCAAGAAATTGGTCTGATAAGCAGGTTTATGATTGCTATTTTCAGGCCATGACCAGGTTGTATTCCGGTCTGGTTCCTTTACTGTTGGAAGGTCTGGATCAGATTATTATCATGGACGGCAGATCCTATCCGTCCCGCTCTGTGGCGGAGCCGGAAAAGGAGAAAACTCTTCGCGGCGCCAAGGATGGATTTACGGAGGGCTTCATGCAAAATGTAGCTTTGATTCGCCGCAGACTTCGGGATAACAATCTGATTTTTCAGAACTTTACCATAGGGAATCTATCTAAAACCGATGTGGCCATGGTTTATATAAAGGGAAAAGCAGACGATGGATTGGTGAAAAAGATAAAGGCCATGATGAAACGGCTGGAACAGGAGGAAAATCTGGATGCGCTAACCGTGGGGGACCAAAGTTTACTGGAACAGATTCTCATGGTGAGCAAAAAAAATAAGGATAAAAGCGGAAAAGGTGATGATGGACAAACCAATGTGGGAAGCCAGGTAAAATCCCGGGTGGGAGGAAGATGGAATCCCTTCCCTAAAGTGCGATACTCCCAGCGGCCGGATATTATTTCTGCCCATATCGCAGAGGGAAAAGTCGCCATCATTGTGGACAACTCGCCTACCGTCATGTTAGTGCCGGTGGGAATCTTTGACTTTTTACAGGATGTGGACGATTATTATTTTCCGCAGCTGACGGGAAACTATTTCAGACTTCTTCGGACGCTGAATTTCTTGGTAATCCTGTTCCTGACGCCAGTTTATCTGCTGTTGGTCAACGACGAAGTATTTAATCCAGAGATTCTGGCCTTTTTCGTACCGGACGAGCCTTACGCGATTCCTCTATTCTGGCAGTTTATCCTGCTGGAACTGGCAGTGGACGGCTTGAAGCTGGCGTCGTTAAATACGCCGGAATCTTTAGGTATGTCTCTTTCTGTCATCGGCGCCCTTATATTAGGAGAATTCAGCATTGAATCAGGTTGGTTTATTCCCCAGACCATTCTATGTATGGCAGTCATGTCTTTAGCCAGCTTCACCCAGCCTAGTATAGAACTCAGCTACGGTGTAAAATTTACCCGTATCCTGATGCTCATCGGTACTTGGACCTTGGGCCTTGGGGGCATGATTGCAGGCGGCCTTATCAGTTTTATGGTCATGGCAACAACTAGAACTTTGTCCGGTGAACCATATCTGTATCCGCTGATTCCTTTGCACTGGAAATCGCTAAAACGGTTGCTTTTCCGTACCAAGGTGTGATAAAATATATTATTAAAGCGTTAGCTGTTTTTCGGCGCCTGATCATTGATGGCGCTGAATTTACATAGAAAACATGGGGGTACATTTATGGCAAGATTTATTAAAAAGATGCCTAATCTGAAGTTTCCAAAATATAAGATGGACGGCATCGAGGACATCGAGGAATTAAATGTAGCATATACGCCGGAAATGCTTGCAGAAATGCAGAAGCAGGCGGCAAAGAAGCGGCAGGATTACTATCCAGGAACAAATTATAAGACCATAAAAGAAGTCTTTGAGCGTTCCACCAATCTGTATGCAGAGCGTCCGTTTATTGTGGAAAAATTCAACCGTAAGGGCAGTTTTGAGGAGATTTCTTATGGTAGATTTCGCAGCGATGTCATTCACTTGGGAACGGGGTTAAGCCGTGCCTTCAAGCTGCAGGATGAGAAAATTCTCATATTAGGGGAGACCACCTATGAGTGGTATGTTTCCTATATGGCCATGCTTTGCGGCGTAGGCATTGCAGTGCCTACTGATAAGGAATTGCCAGACAATGAACTGGAAAACGTCATTAAGCGGGCCGAGGCTGCGGCAGTGATCTATTCACCAAAGAAGAAAGATCAGGTGAAGAAGGTGGCTAATAAGTGTCCTGGGGTAAAATATTTCATTGAGATGTATTCGGACGCGGGGATTGATGGCCGTTACGTGGGACTGGATTATGTAAAGAACGAGGGCGAGGTGCTGGTAGAGTATGGAGACCAAAGCTTCATGGATAAAGAAATCGATCCGGAAGGCTTTTCTGTGCTGCTGTTCACTTCAGGAACCACTTCCCAGTCTAAGGGCGTGATGTTGTGTAACCGGAATTTAGCTTCTAATATCAATGCTATTACGCCATATGTCATGCTTTATCCGGAGGATAGAATGTTCTCTGTTTTGCCCCTCCATCATACATATGAGTCCACCATCGGATTCCTCTATCCTATGGCAGTGGGCGCTTCCATCGCCGTATGTCAGGGCCTTCGTCACATCGTAAACGACATGCAGGAGACCCATCCGACGGCTATGTTGGCAGTGCCGCTTCTCATCGAGACTCTGTACAAAAAAATTAACCAGACCATCGATAAAAGCGGCAAAACCAAGTTGGTAAGGTCCATGATTCACCTGACCAATGCATTGCAAACAGTAGGTGTGGACATCAAGCGGAAGGTATTTAAGGATATTCATGAGAGTCTGGGAGGCAGTCTGCGTATCATTGTATCTGCTGCGGCGCCTATTGAGCTAGCTGTGGGAAAGTGGATTGAGGATATCGGAATCTTCTTCTTACAGGGGTACGGTCTGACGGAAACCGCACCGATTTCAGCAGTGACCCCAGATTTTGATAGACGTGTGGGATCTGCTGGAAAGACTGTGCTTTGCGACGAGATTAAGATAAAGAATCCAAACGAGCGAGGCGAGGGTGAAATCCTGATTAAAGGCGATACGGTGATGCTGGGCTACTACAGAGACCCGGAGGAAACGTCCCGTGCAGTCCAGGACGGTTGGTTCAATTCCGGGGATATCGGCTATATGGATGAGGACAATTTTGTCTATATTACCGGCCGAAGCAAAAACGTCATTGTAACCCAGAACGGTAAAAATATCTACCCAGAGGAGATTGAAGGTTTGCTGTCTTATGTGGAGGAGATTAAAGAATGTATGGTCTATGGCAAAGAGGTTGCTGGGGAAAAGGAGCTTATTATCACGGTAAGGGCTTTGCCGGATTATGAGCGGATTGCAGAACTTCACGGAGAAGGACTTGGCGCTGAAGAGGTTTATAAACTGATTTGGGAGCAGATTCGTCTGGTAAATAGAAAGCTGTCCAACTATAAGACCATCAAGAAACTGGAAATCAAAGAAGGGGAGTTTGAAAAGACCAGCACTCAGAAGATTAAACGGTACGCGGAACTAAAAAAGGATGCTGAAGAGGTCAGCAGCAGTGAATCCAGTGAAGATTTTAGAAGTTGAGAAAATAACGCCATGGCTGGTAGAACGGTTAATAGAGGTTTGGGAAAAGTCTGTAAAGGCGACCCATCTGTTTTTATCAGAAGGTGAAGTACAGGAAATTAAAAAGTATCTTCCGCAAGCCCTGAATGAGATCGCACATTTGATAATTGTGGAGAATAAGGACAGTTGTCCGGTTGCATTTATGGGAATTGAGGAGAAAAAACTTGGGATGCTTTTTATTACGCCTGAGGAACGTGGAAAGGGCTTGGGGAAAAGGCTAATTCAGTATGGAATTGAGAATTACGCAATCAATGAATTGGCTGTCAATGAGCAGAATCCACAGGCGAAAGTCTTTTATGAGCATATGGGTTTTCATGTTTACAAACGGACGGACCATGACGAGCAGGGGAATCCATATCCCCTTTTGTATATGAAATTGAAATAATTTAAGGCGGGAAAGTTCTAAGATAGCTTTCCCGCCTGTTTTATCTAGGTCCTATTGGGGTGCGAATTCTGGCAGAATCGGTTCTGAATAGTATATGTAGGTTAAGCGGATGGAGAATAAGTCGATTACCATGATGTTTCCAGTAGTAACTTCCTGCAGGATGATGAAGTTGGTGCCGATACCAACCAAAAATCCATAACGATCTTCAACTGTATCAGAACCAATTAGTTGTTCGATACGCATATAGCGGCCGATTTGTGTTCTCAAAAAACCGATATACGCTTGGGTGTCAGCAACATTTATGGTTTCTGAAAATTCTTCAGTGGTCAGTGGTGTTTGTGGAACCTGAATTGTAGGGTCTTCCCCAACACTGGTGATAGTAACTTGATCCATGTACGGAGTCATCTGTTTGTAGGCTAAAGGAGTGCAACGAGGGGGAATTACTCTTGGGATTGTGCCGCCTATATTGGATGGGGATGGTGAAGGAGCAGGCATTTGAGCAGCGCCTGTGGAGGCCCCGCCTGTAGAAGCGGCTGCCATAGATGTCGAGGTAGTAGTTGTAGTGGTCTGCGTAGTGGATGCAGAGGCTGGAGCCGAGACTAAAACAGAATCAGAAGGCGGTGCAGAGACAGGACCGGCTGTTCCTTCTAAATCGGCTTGAGGCGTTGGTACAGCCACTTCTATGGAGTTTTCCTCCGGTTGACTCGAAGCTGATGCGGGCATCGAAGGGTCTGTGAAAGAAATGCGATCTCCGATTTTCATCTCTCCGTTTCTAATCATCTTTGGTGTGACAGTGTTTGTGCAACATGGTGCCATATCTAACCTCCTATTGATTTAAGTGTTAAGTGTCTAAAGGATTTTACCCATCCTCCAAAAGCATAAAAGGATGGGGATTTGCCGACATAAATCAGGTATCGGGATAGCGGCTGGTAGGAATATAAAAACAGTGATCTCCGATGCGGTTATGTATTACACCTACGTTGGTAGGAAAGTAGGTTGGACAGGTATCGCTATAGGGATTGAAGAAAAACAAGGAGTTGTCAATACCGAACAGCCTGCCTCCGCTCATAGCCCAGTCCACGATCTCATAATGTTCCTGTGTCGGACGCATGTTGTAAACATTTTGCGGGTTGTATCTGCCACCGACGGATTCTCGCATACAGACAAACTGGCCGGGCTGTGTAATGATAGCGCGCACATCGCCGCCATTATTGATGCGGCTGAATTCTCCTACTGAAACTGTGGCTCGATTCATAACCACTGTTGCAACCGCCATCATTCCATCTCGCCCTTCGCCGCCAGCTTCGCATTGAATCAATCTGGCGAATAATTCTCTTGTATCTAATGGCATAATTCACCTCCAGAAACTTCTATACTATATGCAGCTTGCCAGTCCATTGTGTGGGAATTGGGCAAAATGATGGCACAAAAAAATGCCGCCCTGATAGGACGGCCACATGCTATGGTCTACTTTAGTTGAAATTCCAACTCCACTGGGTTGTGGTCAGACCAGGCGAATTGGGTATCTATTACGGCAGAGGAAATCACATCCACGTTATCGGATATCAGAAAGCCGTCTATGGTCAGTTGAAAGTTGGTATCAGGATTCCATGGTGCGTCGGCATTGCGGCAGCTTGGAATGGGATTGGCAGCATCGAAAGGTGCAATTAAGCTGATTCCGTCAGGAATCAGTTCGGCTTTTAGCGGCTGCGCCCAACTATAATCCTCTCCGCTGACGCCAAAGATGGCAGCCGAGTCTCCTAACAAGTCCTTGTTAAAGTCTCCGCCGGCAATGACGTAGTTGCCTGCTTTATATTCAGCCATCATATCGGCATATAGCATATCCAGTTGCTGGTCGGCAATGGTTGGATCAGTGGTATAGGCTGACAGGTGGAAATTATATAGAACCAATTCCTTGCCGTTATCTACTGGAATCCGGTTCACCGTATAGCAGCGATCCAGGTCAATGAGTTTGGCAAAGTCTTCTTGAATGGGCAGACTGCGGCGGAGGGCCGAGGCAATAGGGTAGTCGGACATGGTGAGGAGACCGGCTACTGATTTTCCGTGGGGCTTGATCAGAGGCCAAAATAGGTATGGGGAATCATAGTTAAGGGCAAAGGTGGCTGATTTGTCTGGCAGGGCTTCTTGCAAGATGGCTTTCTGGTCCATGTGATAGGAACGAGTGGAATCGATGTCCACCTCCTGTACCAGAAGAAAATCAGAGTCCTGCGCCTTTAGCTTACCAGCAATGGCGATTACTGTATCCCTGACGATTTTTTCGGAGAAGCCGCGGGAATATTTTCCGCCGTCCATAAAAAAGCTGTATTCGTCGGTGTAAGCTCCAAAGCCCATGTTCCATGAAGTGATTTTCAGCTTTTGGCCTTGGGGAACGGCTAAACCGACGGTTAAAGTCGTGTTTTCTGGGGTGAGGGACAGCTTGTCCTCAATGCGATAATATGTAATAAAGACGTAGGCCACATAACTGGCTATGAGCAAAACCAATGCCAGCAGGCAGCATAGAACTATTTTCAATGATTTTCTCATGGGAATCTCCTTTCTCATTTCACTCTATTTTACCATGTCCTGGAGGTTTCGCCAAGATGGAGCTTTACTTTTGGCGGAATATGGAATATAATGTAATAAAAAGAAGAAAATGGGTTTTGACAAAGGGGGACCATGAGAGGATTTAAAGCAGAACTGGAAAGGGATATAAAATTGGAGGAGCAGCTGCTGGAACGCTATGAGAAAGAGCTGGCGGCATCGCCGAGGGGCAGTCTGACACGGTATTGCAAAGGGAGGAAAACCTATTATAAACATGTTTTCTATGTGACGGAGGGCCATGAAAAAAAGGTCATGAAAGTGGAAAGGCATTTGAGAAGGGAAGACGAGGCTCTGTTTTATGCTTTGCAAAGAAAGGTATTCCTGCGAAAAGCTATTAAAGTGTTGAGGAACAATATCAAACAGCAAAAGGCGTTGGAGAAATATTATGAAGCCTACGATTATTCTCATCTGTTGGCAACATTCGGCGATGCATACCAAATGGAGGAGTGGGATAGATTTTTCCGGGAAGAAGGGATTTGCGATGCTGAATCGAGGCAAAAGGAATTTCGCACAGAGGGGCTTACCCAGTGGACTGCCGCCGGATTTAAGGTGCGCAGCAAATCGGAGGCTTTGATCGTCAATGCCCTATATGAGAGGAGAATTCGATTTGTTTATGAGCAGGAACTTCGGATAAAGCTGCCTGGCGGCGGAATTGTAACTCTTCATCCTGATTTGGTTCTTTTGCTGGCAGATGGCAATGTGAAGGTTTGGGAACATTTAGGTATGCTAATAAAGAAGGACTATGCGGTACAATTTGGAGAAAGGCTAAATCTGTATAGCATGGCGGGATATACCTTGGGAGAAAATTTAATTTTGACAGCAGACGATGCAGCGGGACATTTGGACTTACAGGTTGTAGCGCGTATCATTGACTGGCTGGAGCCGTTATGTATGAAGCGATGAGAGAATGGAGCTAAAGGTAGGAGCAAAAGGTTTGGCCTGGACGTTTTCTCCACATTAGGGAATAATAATGCCCATGTATCGACCCTGGGTACAAAATTTCTCATATAAGCATGATAATTCACTGCGAAATATTGACATTTTTCCTTCTCGACATAGAAATATATAAGGGTTTAACAAAATATAAGGGAAAAAGCAGTATTGATTGGAAGGAATGTCGATACATGCAGACATTTTAGCCTTGATATATGAGAATTTTAGAGGGCGCCTTCGATATATAGGGGTTGTTTTATTACAATGTAGAGAAAACAGTGACTTGCGGATGAAGTTTCAATAGATGGCCGTTTCAGCCCTTTCCAAACCACGAGAAATATGGTAAACTATAAGGATAAGAAGGAGGCAGAAACATGGCTTTTACACACCTGCATGTACATACGGAATACAGCTTGCTGGATGGGGCGGCCCGCATCAAGGACTTGGTAAGGCGCGCAAAGGAACTGGGGATGGACAGCATCGCCATCACTGACCATGGGGTTATGTTCGGCGTAATCGATTTTTATAAAGAATGTAAGAAGCAGGGCATCAAACCGATTATTGGCTGTGAAGTCTATACTGCCATGCGAAGGATGACCGATAAGGACGCAGAAAAGGACAAGCATCAGGGACATCTGGTGCTTTTAGCCAAAAATGAGATTGGATACAAGAACCTGATTAAAATCGTATCTCTGGGTTTTACCAAGGGCTATTACTATAAACCGAGAATCGATAAGGATGTGCTGAGGCAGCACAGCGAAGGAATCATCGCTTTGTCGGCCTGTCTTGCCGGCAACATCCAAAATCGCCTGCTCAACGGAGATTATGAAGGCGCCAAGAAAGAAGCGGTGGAGCTTCATGAGATATTTGGAGACGGAAATTTTTACCTGGAATTACAGGACCAGGGACTTGAAGAGGAAGTACGGATTAAGCCTAACATGTTAAGGCTGGCAAAAGAGCTGAATCTGCCTCTTGCAGCTACCAATGACGTCCATTACGTACGCAGAGAAGATGCAGAGGCCCACGACGTGCTTTTAGCCATTCAGATGGCCACCACCATCGACGACCCGAAACGGATGCGGTTTCCAAACGACCAGTTCTATTTAAAGAGCGAAGACGAGATGCGAAAACTGTTTGCATCCACACCGGAAGCCATTGAAAACACACACAGAATTGCAGAACAATGTAATGTGGAGTTCAAGTTTGGTGAATATCATCTGCCAGAGTTTACACCGCCAGAAGGAATGGACAACGAGACCTATCTCCGAAAACTTTGTGATGAAGGCCTGAAGGATCGGTATGGAGATGCACCGGATGAGAGCTTAAGAGAAAGACTGGAATATGAACTGAACACCATCATCACCATGGGATACGTGGAATATTTCTTAATTGTTTGGGATTTTATCAACTATGCCAAGCAGAACAAGATTATGGTGGGGCCGGGACGAGGGTCTGCGGCTGGCTCACTGGTGGCCTATTGTCTGAAGATTACCGATATCGACCCGATTAAGTATACTCTCATCTTCGAGCGGTTTCTCAACCCAGAACGAGTCAGTATGCCGGATATCGACATCGATTTTTGCTATGAGAGAAGGCAGGAAGTCATCGATTATGTGACGCGAAAATATGGAGAGGGTAGGGTTTCCCAGATTATCACCTTTGGAACCATGAAAGCCAAGGCTGCTGTCAGAGACGTGGGGCGGGCCCTCAGCGTCAGCTATGCTGATACCGATGCCATTGCCAAAGCCATACCTTTCGATTTGCATATGACCATTGACAAGGCGCTGGAAACCAATCCAGAGCTTTTGTCCAGATATGAAAATGAGGAGATGGTACGGCAGGTACTGGACATGTGCAGGGCCATTGAAGGGATGCCCCGCCATGCTTCCACCCATGCTGCGGGAGTGGTGATTTCCAAAGCCCCTATCGATGAATATGTACCGCTGTACATGTCTGATAAAGGGGTATCCACCCAGTTTACCATGACCACCATCGAGG
>JAAWDM010000003.1 GCA_022793795.1 Bacillota bacterium | reverse complement strand
CTAAGGAGCCGCATTGGAAATGCGGTAAGGTGTAACAGCCCCGTGGGTTCGAGTCCCATGTCCTCCGCCAAAAAAGACGACTGCAGGTCGTCTTTTTTCATTAAGGATAGAATGGGACTCGAACCCGAGAGGGCGCCTGCTATGATAATGGTAGTTGCATTCTTTACCGTGGGATTATATAATAGTATGGAGACAAAAACCGATTTGGCCCCATAACTCTACAAGATGAATTTCTCATATACTCCTCTTATTTTCATGGGATATATCGAACATCCTTATGGATTTTCTCATACATCATTAAAAATTTCAGAGAAAATATGGAAGATATTGATATCAATCCCTTAACAGTGACTAGTTTTAACCATGTGATGGGACTTTTCAGAACTTTTTTCCCAAAAAGTCAACATTATCTATAAAAAACCAGTGGATATAGGAGAATTTTTGGACAGGCCGTCGATATATTACCCTCAAAAACATACAATATATGAGATTGATCCATGTCTTCGCTCAAGACAGATTCCTATTTTAGTTGAAAGAAAGGTTGCTATGGCATATATGATAGCTTTTACTGTTTTAGATGTAATAGATTTTGCAGCTTTGGCGCTCCTATATGGTTTTGTTTTTTTCAGAAAGTGGAAAAGCCAAGGCAGAGACATATTGGTTGTCAACACACTGATGTATATATATCTTTCCTTTGTGCTCTTTTTTACTTTGATGCCGATCATAACTTCTATCCCATTTGTCCTAAATCACCTCTATACGCCTATGAATTTGGTTCCGTTTATAGATGTTTCAATGGGGCGAGGAGATTTCTTTAGGCAGGTAATATTGAACGTTATCATGACCATACCCTTTGGTTTTCTGTTCCCATTAACTCAGAATAGAACCGGTAAATTTAGCAAAACAGTACTTTTTTGTTTTTTGATGAGTTTGGGCATTGAACTATTGCAGCCCCTTATCAATAGTTTCAGGTCTTCGGATATTACGGATTTAATTACCAATGTAATTGGCGCAGTGATCGGATATGGGTGTTATGTTATTTTCAGGCCGGTTACATTTTGGATTTTGGAACGCCTGAAAACCAGCAATTAGATACTAAACTTTCGATTTACCGAGGAGAATATTAAGATGATAAACATGCTAGTTGTTGGCCTGGGTGGTGCAGTGGGTTCTATGCTTCGCTACGGGATTAGTTTGATACCCTATAAAGGTGGCGTTCCATTGGCCACGCTGATAACCAACATCCTTGGAGCCATTTTAATTGGATATATTACCGGCATGGCGGCAAAGAAAGATATGGGGCAGCATACTATGCTGTTTTTAAAGACAGGGTTGTGCGGAGGTTTTACCACCTTTTCTACTTTTTCTTTGGAAGCCTATACTATCTTTCAGAACGGAAACTATCTGTTGGGTGCAGTCTATATCCTTCTAAGTTTATTGGGATGCCTGGCAGGCATATATGTTGGTTTCAGATTAGCTTAATAGAGGGTAGGATATGAATGAAAAGGAATACCAACTCAATAGAGCTGTGGAGCAAATGAAAAAATGCGGTATGGATATGATGAGGCTGCCATATTCGGTGGGCGATGTCCATTTTTTTGTGTTCAGCAAAATGGGGGTCTTGGCCAGCCGAAGGGGTACTGATTTAGAGCATATACAGGAAACGGATGTGGAAGTGGTTTCTGTGCAAAATCTTTTTTCTCCAGAGCTTTCGGCCATTGTGGTTTCAAAGACGCCTTACTGCCAAAGTTGTCTGGCAGCAGGGAAAACCGTCCCAGCGGTATTAGACGATATGGCGCAGATTGTTGGAAATTCCGCAGTGATTGTGGAGAGCGCTGCGGAACTGGCGACAGCGCTGAAGGAATCGGCAGGGTGCTTTTTTCGAATTGGATATGATGAAAAAAACCGAGGAATCGGTTATACGGTCACCAGTGGGAGAACCTTGGAGGAGGCAGTGACTGCTATGACCGTATTGGAAAAATCTGCCCAGGTCTGCGAGCAGGCAGAGGTCCTTGGCGGAGCTAGACCTCTGGATGAAAAGAAAGCTAGAGACATGCGGCAGTTTTATGTGGAGTCATACTCTAAGGTTAGGGAGGAGAAGCTGCCTACAGAGCGGACCCTTGATTTTATGACCAGGCAGGAACTTATCCTGCGCCAAGAGTTGGCTTTTTATGGAAGAAGATTGGTAGACGAAGGCTTGGTACAGGGGACATGGGGCAATCTGTCGGCTCGTCTTGACGATACCTATATGCTGGTAACCCCCTCTGGCCTGGATTATATGACATTAACTGGTCAGGATATGGTCAAGGTTAAAATTGATGATTTGACTTATGAGGGAAAGCTGAAGCCCACATCGGAAAGAGGGCTTCACGGCGCCATCTACGAAAGAAGACCAGAGGTCATGGCTGTCATTCATACCCATTCTACCGCTTGTTCTGTCTTTGCGGCGGCAGAAAAGGATTTGCCCATTGAGGAACAGGAGGGGCAGCTTGGCTTGGGTACGGCGGTTAGAACGGCGGAATACGGTGGCCCTGGGAGCCAGGAGCTTGTGGAACATACAGTAAAGGCCCTGGGAAACAGTTCGGCTTGCATTATGGCCCATCACGGAATGGTGGCCTGTGGAAAGGACCTTAAAACCGCCTTTGAAAATTGCAAATTAGTCGAAGCCTATGGAAAGGCATATATAGAACAGCTTTTAATTTGTTGATAAAAAAAGGACGGCACATGAGCGCCGTCCTTTTTTAAGGTAAGATTTGTTTATTTCTGTTGTTTCATCTTCTTATCATAGTAGATATAGATACCAGCGCCCAAAGCAGGGACAATAATCAGACCCAGGATGGACATGAGTGGATCTTCGATGAAGTTATTTACCATCAGACCTGCGAAGATGATAACGGCAATGATAACGGTTACAGGATAGCCCCATACCTTGTAAGGTTTTTCAATTTCAGGGAACCGAATTCTGTTAACCATAACGCCTGCAACACCCAGCAGGGAACCGATCATACCAAGGAATACAACCAGAGTTGTGAGCTGATCCAGGCTTCTCATGAGAATCAGGATGATGGTCAGGATGCACTGGAGAATCAAGCTGTTGGCAGGAACGCCTTTCTTGTTGAGAACGCCCTGGTTCTTGAAGAAGTGACCTTCATGAGCCATTGCATAAGCGATTCTGGAGAATGCCAGAATCTGGCCGTTCAAGGAACCCAGCATAGCGATTAACATACCAGCAACAACCAGGATACTACCTGCGTTACCAAGCAGTCTTCTGGCAACCTCTGTTCCCAGATAAACGTTATCAGCTTCGATCATGGTCTTAGCTTCTTCGATAGGGATAACTCTCATGATAGCGAAGTTGAACAGGATGTAAAATATGGTTACGCCGCCAACACCGAAGATTAAAGCCTTAGGCAGAGTCTTCTGTGGATTCTTCATTTCCTCGGCGATATTGGCTACATTGGACCAACCTTCATAAGCCCATAGTGAGGATAGTACCGCAAAGGATACGATGCTCATGCCTCCCCAGAAGCTGGCAGGCGCGCCGCTTGCATCCACTGGAGTTGGGTCCAGATCTGGCATAACGTTACCCATGAATACAGCAGCAACCAGGATGATACCCATCGGAAGCAGTCTGGCAACCAGGGTGATGTTAGCCATAACGCCGGCTTCTTTTACACCCATAATGTTGTAAACGGTAAACAGAATGGTAAGGATAATTGCGATGAGCTTTACCTGTCCATTGGTCATACCAGGGAAAAAGTCAATAAGTGCAGTAGGAATGGCGATGGCCACAGCGGCGATGGAGCCTGGGCTTGCGATGAGCCACTGGCTGAAGCCGTACATATATCCTACGATAGGATGATATACTTCATTCAGATATACAGTAAGACCTCCGGCTTTTGGTCTGGATGCGCCCAGTTCTGAGAAGCAGAGAGCGCCAAGCAGACTGACGATTCCGCCGACTAACCAGCAAAGTAGCGCAGTACCGACACTGTAGTTTGCTCTCTGAAGTACATAAGAACCCAGATAGAAAATACCAGAACCGATCATGATGCCTGCTACAACGCTGACGCCACCAAATACACCAATTTCTTTTTTAAATTCGCCTTGGCTTTGGTTAGCGATTTCTTTTTTTTCGTTCGACATTGATGTTCCTCCTTTGTCAAATTAGATGAATTGCATACGCTTTCCCTCTTGTCCATAGGAATAGTGCAGGAATTGTGCCAAGGACACGTTAAGAAAACATAATAGATAATAAAAAATGGAAACTGACTGAAATTTAAGCAGAAACTGTGAAGTTATGTTTTGCAAAACAATCACGTTACATCCATAAAAAGACAGCTGTATGTTAAAAAACTTTTTTACGATGTAAAATTTCTAATATTTTATAATCCCAGTAAATCGTTGGCTTGACAGAGAGTGGAACTATCACGTATAGTAGTTACATAAAAAGATGAGGAAGAGGATGGAAGTATGGACTGGACAAATTATGCGGAGCAGGTTCTCAACCTGTACAATTATTATGCTGGCGCCATCATGGTCAACCGGTCAGGAATCATCGAATATTATTATAACGGAAGAATCGACATCAACTCTTTGACAGAAAAGGAAGTTATAGGAAAGAGTCTATTTGAAGTATACCCTAGTGTAACACAGGAAAACAGCAATATATTAGAAGTAATCCGCACAGGAGAAAGCAAGAACAACATCTATCGGGAGGAAGTCAATTACAAAGGAGAGCGGTATAGCGCCTTGTGTGACACAGTACCCATCTTTGATGAGGATAAAATTATCGGCGCCATCGAGGTGTTTCTCTATCTGGAGGAACGGAACAAATATATGAATATTTACCTGTCCGAAGAGGAGAGGGGAATTCGGGAAAAGCAGTGGATGCTGGAGGATATCATTTCAGCATCAGAGTCCATGAGACTTTTGAAGGAGCGTATCATCAAGGTTTCTTCAACCAAGTCTACCGTTATGATTTATGGAGAGACAGGAACGGGAAAAGAATTGGTAGCCAAGGCTATTCATAGTAATGGCACGAGAAAACAAAAGCGGTTCTTTTCACAGAACTGTGCAGCAATTCCAGAGAATCTGCTGGAAAGCCTTCTCTTTGGCACTGTACGAGGTAGCTTTACCGGCGCAGAAAACCGGAAAGGACTGTTTGAGGTGGCCAGCGGCGGAACTCTCTTTTTGGATGAAATCAATTCCATGGATTTAGCCGTTCAATCCAAGATTCTCAAAGTGATTGAGGAGCAGCGCATCATGCGTATCGGTGGCACCGAGGAAATTCCGGTGGATGTGCGTATCATTGCCGCCACCAATGAGGACCCCCTTGCCTGTGTAGAAAAGGGAACGCTGCGGGAGGATTTGTACTACCGATTAAAGGTAGTCTATCTGAAGATTCCGCCTCTGCGTAGCCGTAAAGAGGATATCAAACCCTTGGTGGACTATTACATAGATTTTTTTAACAGAACCATGGGTAGGAATGTGAAGGGAGTTGAACCGAAGGTATTGACTAAGTTTCAAAGACACAGTTGGCCGGGCAATGTACGGGAACTTAGAAATACCATAGAAGGGGCCTTTAACCTATGCGAGGGGGATTATCTGGGCTTAGACGACTTTGATGCTTATGCATTAAAACAGACGTCAAGGTCTTTGGATGAAACCGCATCTTTAGAAGAGGAGACGGCAGTCATGGAAATCGGCGGCGTATCCTTAAAGGAGGCGGTGCGGCGTTTTGAATATGGATTGGTGACAAGGGTTATTTCCGAAAGCGATAACCTGACCAGAGCGGCAGAAAAGCTGGGTATCACCAGACAGACATTAAATAACAAAATGAAGGAATTGAAGATATTGGAGCGGGATACAACAAGTAGAGGGGTGTAGTATGCTGAAGATCAGAGAGAGCGCACAGGAAATATTAAACCTGTATAATTATTTTGATGGAGCCATTATCTTTGATAAAAATGGGATTGCCGTCTATTACCATAATAAGAGACCGAAGATCAATGACCTTCGGGAGGAGGATGTGGTCGGACGACATCTTTCGGAGATTTATCCCCTCCTTGATCTGGAAAAAAGTACGATTATGGAGGCTCTGACCAAAGGAACGCCTACCGCAAATATGATGCAGACCGTGACCACTTTTAAAGGGCAGAGAATCAGGCAGATCAATACGACGATTCCCATCTTTGAAGAAGGGAATATCATCGGCGCGGCAGAGGTTTCTCGCTATGTAACAGGACAGGGCAGTTTTCCCAACATCTATGTAACGCCTATGGATGTGGGCAATCATAAGCTTTATACAGTGGAGGATATTAAATCGGTTTGGCCAGGTATGGAGCAAATCAAGAAGATTATCGCTAAAGTGGCTGACACTGATTCTTCGGTTTTAATCTATGGAAAGACCGGCACAGGTAAAGAAATGGTTGCGGAGGCTATTCATACGGGAGGAAAACGGAAACAGAAGCGGTTTATTGCACAAAATTGCGGGGCGATTCCCGAGAATCTTCTGGAAAGCATCCTCTTCGGTACGGTGCGGGGCAGTTTCACTGGAGCGGAAAATCGGACGGGCCTCATGGAAGCGGCTGACGGCGGAACTCTCTTTTTAGATGAAATCAACACCATGGGTCTGGCGTTGCAGGCTAAGCTGCTGAAAGCTATTGAGGATGGAGTGATTACCAGAGTCGGTGATGTGGAGCCTATACCGGTCAATGTACGAATCATTGCAGCCTCCAATCAGGAACCTTTGGAACTGGTAGAAGCAGGGAGTATGCGAAGCGACTTGTATTATCGCCTTAAAGTGGTACAGATTAACCTTCCCACGTTGAAAGAGAGAGAAGGGGATTTACCATATTTGACCGATTATTTTATCAGGAAGTATAACAAGGCGTTGGGGAAACAGATTTTAGGCTTAAGCCGTGAGGCAGAGATGTTTTTTCAAAGTTATGATTGGCCAGGCAATGTGCGAGAACTAAAAAATACCATTGAAGGGTGTTTTAACTTTGTGACTGGCACCTTGATTCGTATGGAGGATATCAGCTGGTATGACGAAGCCAATGAAAATGGAGGAGTCGAAAAACCAGTCTTAAAGGGTACCTTGAAGGAGACGGTAAAGGCTTATGAAAAGCGGCTCATTGAGGAAGCCCTTTCACGGTCAGACAATTTATCACAGGCTACCGACTTGCTGGGCATTACCAGGCAGAATTTAAATAATAAAATTAGAGAGTATGGTCTTACCCTAGCTGGGCCAGTCATAACAGAGTGAGGATAGCAGGAACAGCCATAAGAAAAAATAATTGACACTGGTAAAATTATTTTATAAGGATAGATTAAATTTTGGACGAAAAAGGATATTTCGTCGTGGAGACGATAAAGAAAAGAAACCAGTAAAATCAAGAGATTGCAGGCAAAGGAACCATTAAAAACAGGTGAGAGGGGAAGCGCTCGCCTGTTTTTTATCTTTGGCACGGGTTTTGCTCCTTATTTTAGTAAAAGATACGGGTAATACCATAAGGAGGGAAGAAAATCGTATGAGAAAATTATTTATAAATGGCCGGATTAGAGCCATCGATGAAAAAAATCAAATGTTTGAGGCTATGGCATGTGAGGACGGAAAGATTATCGCTGTAGGAAGCGAAAAAGAGGTGCGTGAGGCAGCAGGCCCTTGTCAGGTCGTTGACCTGGGCGGAAGAGACGTATTGCCGGGTTTTGTGGACGCCCACCTTCATTTTTTGGATCATGCCATCTATGAGCTTTTTACAGCTAGTCTATATGATACTAGAAGTCCGGAAGATATCGTTACGGTAATGAAGGACTATATTGCAGAGAGAAAGATTCCTGACGGTCAGTGGGTAACCGGTTTTGGATGGGATCAGGAACTTTATCCTGGCAGTCAGTGGCCGACCTGTAAGGATCTGGACAAGATTTCAGACACCCACCCGATTATGTTGACTCGCCGCTGCGGCACCATCTGCGTAGCCAATTCAGCAGCCATGAAGATTGCAGGAATCGATAAGGATACGCCGGACCCTCAGGGTGGCGAACTGGTTCGTTTTGAGGATGGTTCTCCTAATGGCGTAATGCTGGAAAGCGCCATGAGCTTGATTGGAAACTGCGTACCAAAGATGCACGACAAGGAGCAGATGAAAGAATGTCTGGAGTTTGCCTGCAAGGAGATGGTGAAAAACGGAATCACCGTGGCCCACACAGAAGATTTTACTTCTGTAGACGATAAGAGAACCTTGTGGGAAGCATATCTGGAAATGGCGTCCCAAGGTAAGATTCCAGTAAATCTAGTGTTGCAGCTTCGTATCCATACACCAGAACAGATGGATGAATATTTTGATTTTGGATTCCATTCTTGGGAGCAGTATGGCAAGATTAAGGTAGGCCCGATTAAGTTCTTGGGAGACGGCTCCCTGGGTGCATGGAGCGCAGGCTTAAACGAGCCGTACAGCGATAAACCGGACACTTGCGGATGTCTCTATTTCAGCAGAGAAGAGATGAGCGCCATGGCAAAGCGGGTGGTAGACCATGGTTTTGATTTGACCATTCACGCCATCGGCGATGCAGCAGTGGAGACCTTCCTGGATTCCTGTATTTCTGTGAAAGATGAAATTAAGGAAAAGGGATTCCGTCCATCCATCATTCACAGCCAGATTATGAATGAGAGAATCTTTGAAAAATATCAGGAAATCGATGCTATTGGTTTGATTCAGCCAATGTATATCCATTCTGACTGGAGCATTGCAGATGCCCGTGTAGGCGAGAGAATGAAGACCAGCTACTGCTATAACACCATGAGAAAGAAGGGAATTCGCTTAGCGGCTGGTTCCGACTTGCCGATTGAATCTCCAAACGTGATGGAGGGAATTCAGGTCAATGTGACTAGAAGAGACCTTTCCGGCAACCCGCCAGAAGGCTGGTATCCAGAGGAAGCGCTGGACGTTTTAGAAGCAGTGAAGTGGCATACGGTTTACGGCGCATACGTTTCCAAGGATGAGGATAAGTATGGCTCTCTGGAAGTAGGAAAACAGGCAAACTTTGTCGTACTAGATGCAGATGTATTTGAGACGCCAAAGGATGAAATCAAAGAGATTAAAGTGTTAGAAACCTGGATCGACGGCGAGCAGGTATATGAGGCATAAAGAAACAAGGAGGAATATGAGATGAGAAAGAATTGGCCAGAAGGCGTGAAAATGGGCGTGGCGTTGACCTTTGACCTGGATGCAGAGACGTTTTGGTTCTCCAGAACCATGGATAGCTTAAATAACCCTAATTTAATGGCAGAGGGGGCTTATGGCCCAAAGGTAGGCGTGCCTAGAATTTTAGATATGCTGGATCGCCAGGAACTGAAGGCAACCTTCTTCATCCCAGGGTGGGTCATTGAGCAGCACACAGAAATCTGTAAAGAAATCGTAAGACGTGGACACGAAATCGGCTATCATGGTTATCTCCATGAGACCACGTATTTTCCAGAGCAGGATAAGGAACTGGTAGAGAAGTCCAAAAAGATTATGAAAGAACTGCTGGGAGTAGAGCCTCTGGGATATAGAGCGCCGGAAGCGATTTTGACCCAAGCTACCATCGATAACGTAATGGCCAGCGGATTTGAATATTCATCCAATACCATGGCTTGCGATTGGCCCTATTATCACATGGGCAAGGATGGCAAGAAACTGATCGAGTTGCCGTTCTCTTGGCTCTATGACGATACATCTCACTTCTTCTTCACCTTGCAACAGCCGGAGAGAAGAAGAATCTGTTCCCCAAGCTATGTACGGGATATTTGGCAAAGCGAGTTTGACGGCCTGTATGAAGAAGGCGGCCTGATGACTTTGGTACTGCATCCACAGTGCATCGGTAGAGTCAGCAGAGTCAATATGCTGGAAGATTTAATCAGCTATATGAAGACCAAACCGGGCGTGGCCATTGGACCGGCTCTTGATATCAGCAGACTGGCAAGAAAGGGACTGGAGGAAGCAAAATGATTATCAGCGTGATAAAGGAAATTAAGCCTTATGAAAATAGAGTGGCAGTCACGCCGACCACAGCGGGCGAATTGGTGAGAAGAGGCCATGAAGTCCTGGTGGAAAAGGACGCAGGTCTGGGCAGCTATTTTACCGATGCAGATTATGAAGCAGTAGGCGCTAAGATTGTGGATAAGGAAGAAGCCTGGGCCAAGGGTCAGTTGATTTACAAGGTAAAAGAAATCTTCCCAGAAGAGTATCATTACATCGATGACAAAAAGATCATATTTACCTATATCCATTCCAACGCCCACCTGGAGCAGACCGAATATCTGCTGTCCTCCGGCTGTACCAGCATCGCCTATGAGGATGTTATCGCACCAGATGGAACCTTCCCATTGCTGGCGCCAATGAGCGAACTTGCAGGCAAAGGCGGGTTCCTGGCAGCTCTTCACTTCAGCCAGAGCGTTCATGGCGGTCAGGGGGTGCTTCTAAATAACGTATGCGGTGTGGAAAGTCCTGTTGTGACCATCATCGGCGCAGGCGTCAGCGGTATGGGAGCTGCAGAACTGGCAGCCAACTTTGGAAACAAAGTGCAGATTTTGGAAGTCAATACCAAATCCATGGAAGCAGCTAGAAAGATTTTGCCGTATAACGTGGAGCTACTGTATTCCAATCGGGCCAATCTGGAAAAGTGCCTGAAAAACTCCGACGTTATCATCAACTGCATCCTGTGGGATAAGACGAGAAAAGATCATCTGATTAACAGGGAAGACTTAAAAATGATGAAGCCAGGCGCTTTAATTGTGGATGTAGCTTGTGACGACAATGGAGCCATCGAAACCTGCAGAAGCACCAACCATGCAGAACCGATTTATGTGGAGGAAGGCATTACCCATTATGCGGTTGACAATATTCCATCAGCATTTGCTAAGACCGCGTCCGTAACCCTGTCCAACGCCACGATTCCATATGCCATTGAAATCGCCCAGAAGGGCGTGGAAAGAGCCCTGAAAGAAAATCCAGGCCTGAGAAGAGGTCTTACTACTTATCAGGGGAAATTGACGCTCCAGGAAACAGCAGATAAATTTGGAATCGAGTTTGTAGATCCTAATAAACTGGTAGAGGCCTTTTAATCCTGGGAGGGAGCAGAAATGAGAAGAGCGCTCATCAACGGAAACATTCATTGCCTCGATGAGAGCCAGAGGGTGGCGGAAGCCATCCTCATTGGCGATCATCACATTTTGGCAGTGGGAGACAATAAAGAGATTTTAGGGATGGTTGAAGATGGAGAAGGAAGCGGGACGAAGGAAGCCTGCGAGGTCATCGATCTGGGTGGAAAAACCGTATTGCCTGGATTTAACGACAGCCATATGCATCTTTTAAGCTATGGTTACGGAAAGACCATCGCCGACCTGGAAGGGGCTGCCTCCAGAGCAGAAGTAAAACGGATTATCCGAAATCACATTGATAAAAACCAGATTCCTGCAGGAAACTGGGTGGAGGCTGCCGGATGGAACAACGATAACTGGGAGGACAATCGCAACCTAACCAAAGAGGACTTGGATGAAATTTCCACAGACCATCCCATCTATGCGGTTCGTATCTGCGGACATATTTCAGCCTTAAACACCAAAGCCATGGAAGTCATGGGACTTGACCGGAATATGCCACAGCCTCATGATGGACATTACGAGGTGGATGAGAATGGGGACCCAACAGGCAGCATCGCAGAAATGATGAACCTGGTGTACAATCAAATCGAGGAACCTAGCGTAGAGGCTATCAAATCCATGATTTTAAGGACTTGTGCAGATGCCAATCGGGTAGGAATCACCTCCATTCAGACTGACGATTTCGATACCCTGCCAGGAAGAAATTTCAAAAACATCATTACGGCTTATCGTCAGCTTATCGCTGAAGGCCGGCTGAGTGTAAGGGTGAGCCAGCAGTGCGCTCTGGCGGACATGGCTCGTTTCGATGAATTTATGGCAGCTGGCTACAGGCTGGGTGAAGGAGATGATTTCTTCAGACTGGATACAGTAAAGCTATACATCGATGGTTCCCTAGGTTCTCGGACAGCATGGCTGCTAGAGGATTACAGCGATGATAAGGGAAACAAAGGTTTTGCCGTCTATAGCGACGATAACCGTCTCTTTGAAGTGGTAGAGCGGGCTCATAAGATGGGTACTGGCGCAGTGATGCACTGCATTGGAGATGCAGCCTGTGAGCAAGCCATTTCTGCCATTGAGGCAGCCCAGAAAAAGTATCCTCATATCAAGCCTCGCCATGGTATCATTCATGCCCAGATTTTGAATGAGGATCTGTGCAAAAGAATGGTAGCCGATGGACTCCATGTGTACATTCAGCCTATTTTTATTGAATACGACCTTCATATGGCAGAGGAACGGGTAGGCGCAGAAAGAATGAAGACCAGCTATCACTGGAGAACCATGAAGGATATGGGAATCCAGATGGCCATGGGAACCGACTGCCCAGTGGAGAGTTTTAATCCTATGCTGAACATTTACTCGGCTGTAACCAGAAAAGATTTAGACGGCGATCCAGCCGAGGGTTGGTATCCAGAAGAAGCGCTTACTCTAAAGGAGGCCATCGACGGTTACACCTATATGTCTGCAAGAATGTCAGGGGAGGAAGATCGAAAGGGTAGACTGATGCCTGGCATGTTGGCTGACTTAGTGGTACTTACAGAAGATATTTTTTCGGTTCCAGCCGATGAGATAAAAGACATCACCGTGGCTATGACCATGGTAGACGGAAGGATCGTATATGCAAGCACAGAGTCTTGAATATGTGGAAGAAAAAAAGCTGTTTTATAGAAAGGTGCTGGTAATCGCCATTCCGGTGATTATCCAGCATTTAATCAGTATCGGATTGAATCTGGTAGATACGCTGATGATAGGTCTGGTGGGGGAAGAAGCCCTGGCTGCAGTAGGCGCGGCCAACCAGGTCTATTTTATCTTTTCTACCATGTGTTATGGACTGTACAGCGGCGCAGCCATCTACACAGCCCAATACTTCGGTGTGGGAGATATTAAGAGTATCCGCAAAATACTGGGTATGGACTATGCCATGGGGCTTATCATCGCAGGCTTTTTCACAGCTTGCGGCTTTTTCCTGGCTCCACAGTTGATTGCAATATTTGATGATAACCCAGAGGTGGTTGAGCTGGGAGCCCAGTACCTGAGAATCGCCTGTTTCTCTTACCTGTTTGCGGCTCTGTCCTTTGCCATCAATTACAATTCTCGGGCCATTCAGGATTTGCTGGCGCCCACCATTGTCAATGGGGCGGCTTTGGCAGTCAATACCTGTTTGAACTACTGCCTCATCTATGGCCATCTGGGGATGCCTCAGCTTGGGGTGAGGGGCGCAGCCATCGCTACGGTGACGGCTAGAGCCTTGGAATGTGCAGCTTTGTTTATCTACGTGTATACGAGAAAAGAACATACCTTTAAGACAGGGCCAGCGGAACTCTTTTCCTTTAGCCGGGCGGAATTTTTCATGGTGATGAAGACGGCGGTGCCAGTGGTGATAACAGAAGGCGGATGGGCCGTTTCCATGTCAGCCATCTTCTCCATCTATGGAAAATTAGGTACGTCGGCTTTAGCAGTTACTCAGGTGGCCAATACAGTCAGCGAATTCCTCCAGTCCATTTACTTTGGCCTTGGCAACGCTACCGCGGTTTTGGTGGGGAACGCCCTGGGCAAAGGAAAGACGGAGCGAGCCTATATGCAGGCGGGAATCGCTATTAAGATTACCTGGGCCATCAATGTGATGATGGCTGTGGCGCTGGTTCTTTTGCGGGGGCCGGTGGCAGCCATCTACCAGTTCAATCCAGCCACCACAGAACTTCTTACGGATGCGCTGTTGGCTTGGGCCATTGCCCTTGCGCCTAAAATGCTGGCCTATATGTTGGTATGCGGCGTCCTTCGGGCTGGCGGCGATACGGTGTTCTGTATGGTCATGGATTTCGTCTTTAACCTTGGGGCACAGGTCGCTTTGGCAGCTATAGCTGTGTTCCTGCTGCATCTGTCTTTACCTTGGGCCATGTTGATGGTGGCTTTGGGAGATGTGCTAAAGGTGGTCTGGTGTTATCGAAGATATTACAGTAGAAAGTGGATGAATGTGATTACGATGGAAGAGGAAAGGGAGAGCGTATGAAGGAAAAACCAGAGATCGCCATTTTGCGATGGGAGGAGGGACAGGTGCCTATGGGGCTGCTGCAGCTGGAGAGTTTACCAGGAAACAGTACCAATCCAGCCTCTTATCCCTTTGATGTGCGGATGATTCATGTGGAGGGCGCCTGTGTGGAGACGGTGATTACCCATCCCAGTGAGAAACTTTTGGAGGATATGATAGCCATATCCAAAAAGCTGGTAGAGGAGGAAGGTATTGAAGCCATTACCACAAGCTGCGGCTTTAACGCCATCTTTCAAAAAGCATTGAGCCAGGCCCTACCTGTGCCTGTATTCACATCAGCCCTGTTACAGATTCCTTTCATTGAAAACTTGATTGGAGGAAAAACCATCGGCGTTTTGACAGCCAACGGAGGCTCTTTGACCAAGGAACATTTTGCGGCCTGCGGCATCAGGGAGGATGCAGCCCTATATGTGATGGGCCTTGAAAACGCTCAGGAGTGGGGCAAAATATTTACTCACCCAGATGAGGCCTTTGATGTGGAGGCAGTACGTCAGGAGATATTAAGTGTGGTAAAGAAGGGAAGAGAGGACTGTCCGGATATGGGAGCAATTCTTTTAGAGTGTACCGATCTTCCACCCTTTGGAAGGGATATTCAAGCAGCGACAGGGCTTCCTGTTTTCGATTTTAACTCCATGATGGGAATCATGGCTGCCGCCTTGGGAGAAATCCGGTTATATTAAATCAAAAAAGAGGGAGGGACTATGGATTTAACTGACGTTTCAGCCAGCTAAGCCCATAGTCCCTCTGTTTTTTATGGAAAAGATACCTTCGATTGCCAGAATTCTCAATGGCATCGGAGGATGAAACTGGTTTGCTTCTCTACTAGCCTCTCTTTAAGAAGGCGGTACAGCAGTGAATGGCGCCGAAGCCTTTCATAACCTCGTCAAATTCCACTGGAATGACCTGAATTCCGTTTTTCTCCAGAAGCTCCTGGCTCCTTGGATTACCTGCAGGCATAACGATGAGACCTGGCTTTATGGCTACGAAATTGATAGCGAAGGTTTCCTTTGCCTCTGTACGAGAAGGACATTCCAACAGTTTATAACCCTTTTTCTTTAATGCGTCGCAGATGTCATAAGGAACCTGCGGCGCATGAATCATGGCTACGTCGTGGCTGGCCAGGTTCAGGTTTCCATCGATATGAGCATGGCCGTAAGGTACTTGCATTTGTAATACGGTAACACCCATACGTTCCAATTCGGATTTAACCATGGCATATCCGCTGGTATTGGTTCTGACGCCGCAGGCCAAGATGGCGGTGTGACGATCTACCCACATAACCATAGCTCCCTCGAAAGTAGCGTCTCCGCAGATGGTACGGATGATAGGAACGCCTAAATCAGCCAGGGCTTTGGCAGCATAACGCTCTTCACCGCGTCTTGCTTCCATGGCCGGTCTGGTGACGATAGCGCCTTCCGGCGTCATCAACACTAAGTCACGGCAGAAGAGAGCGTTAGGCTTATCCTCTCTCTGCTCCTCCACATAGTGAACGGCAACGCCGTGATCCCGATAGATTTGAGCCAGAGCATCATGCTGAGCCCGAAATCTTTCTGGGTCGATAGGAGCCTTGAAACGTGCAGCTTCCCAGTCAAAGTTTTCAATTTCTTTTCCAGGACGACGCATGAGTACGGCTTTTAAATCGTCTACTTCCGATGCGACGCCCCAGTCGCCCCATAAGTCTTTCATATCGTCAATGATAGTGGATTCCTTTGGGAACCATCTCTCGCCGGCAAGAGCGTCGATATCCTCCTTGCAGCAGGAAGTGTTTTTCATATTGTTCAAATCTGTCATAATTGTTATCCTCTCTTTAAATAGGCTGTGATGCAGTGCAGTGCGCCGCGGCCCTTCATGATTTCAGAAATATTTACCGTTTCCACTTTAATTCCGTTGTTTTCCAGCAGTTCTTGGGTTCTTGGATTGCCCTCTGACATGAGAATGTGTCCCGGTTCAAGAGCTACAAAATTGCAGGCGAAGGTTTCGCGCACTTCTGTCTGAGATGGAGCTTCTAATATCTTATAGCCCTTCTTTTTTAGCATATCGATGATGTCATAAGGAACCTGAGAAGCGTGAATCAGTACGGTATCGTTGCTGGCAGGATTCATCAGACCATCGATATGGATATTGCTGTAAGGCTGCTGCATGTGATAGACCGTAACGCCCATCCGTTCCAGTTCCGTCTTTACCTGTTCAAACCCACTTTGATTGCAGCGGCTGCCAGTAGACAGAACGCAGGTGTGACGGTCAACCCACATGGCGTTGGCTCCTTCAAAGAATCCATCGCTAGTAATGGTTTTCAATATCGGCACTCCGATATTAGCTAAGGCTCTGGCCACATATCGTTCTTCACCTCTCCGTGCAGCCATGCCTGGACGGGTGATGATAGCGCCTTCCGGTGTCATAAACATTAAGTCCCGACAAAATACAGCGTTGGGACGGTCTTCTCTTTGCTCGTCCACATAGTAGACCTTGACACCAAATTTACGGTAAATATCTGTAACGGTGTCGTGCTGCTTTCGCATCAGTTCTATGTCGATGGGTTCGTCAGAAAAGCGAACCGCACTGGCGTCGAATTGTTCAATCTCTTTACCAGGTCTACGCATGAGAACAGCGCGCAGTGTATCTACTTCCGATGCAACGCCAAAATCACCCCAGTACATTTCCATGTCTGCTTCAAAAGTGGTTTCTTTGGGAAACCATCTTTCGCCAGGGATGGCGTCAATATCGATTCTTTTTTCCATGATAAAACCTCCACTCCTATTGACTTTGTATATTTTGCAAAGAAATAAATGCAAAATATATGCCAACAGGCGGGAGGCTATTTTTCAATGGTTTTAGCCGTCATGGATGGAAACCTGAAAACAAAGGACGAAATATTTTTAGACAGGTGGTAAGTTTTTAGACTGCTAGTCGGCCTTTGTGGCTATGATGACATGGATACCAGCTCCTTTGATAGCGGAACTGATATGAAGCATATCGCCGGTGGCTTCCAGACTTACCTGCGCCTGGGGCTGGGTGTTAAGCATATGGGCCCAGGACGCTGAAAGAGGAAAGACTTCTGGAAAGCCTAAATGGGACATATGAGCAAAGATGGAATTAGAATTGGATAAAGCATATTTTGCGATCATATATTGACCAGGTTCCACAGGGATACTGAAATCTATGTTTAATTCGTCTTTAAAGGAATTGATGATGTCGCTTGCCTCATAGACGCTGGCATTGCGGGTATAGAGGCGCTGAATATCATCATTGTAATTGATGACAACCATGGTGTAGGAATGGTTTTGAGGCGTATGGTTTTTTATGACATAGTAATATTTTCCCCAGTAAAGAAGTTCTCCTTTTATATTCTTTAGCAGATGGTAGGCATAAAAGGAAGGTTTAGGGATAAGAGCGGAGGTGATGCAGGCAGGCTGCCCCTTTAATATCTGAGAGGATTCACCCTGATCTCGGAGTTTGCAATGGAGAATATTTTCCCTTGAGGCAAAATATGTGCGGAAGATGTGTATAGCAGCAGCAATGGAATCGTATCCTGCTGACGGCCCGCAGCACAGACCATTGTCGTAGGTAATAGTCACCTCATAACCGAGAAAATTGAGTCGGTTTTGAATGAGAGCCATTACCGTTTCACTGTCCCCTGGGGGGGAGGTCAGAACCACTTTAGAAACATTCAGTTCATAGAGAAGGCTAATCAGTCGTTCTCCCATGGTATGATAGTCCTCTTGGGTTATGGCCACCTCAAGGGCATGGCGAATATCCATAACAGGCGGTATGGTAGGGTCCACGTCGATGGTTAGATGAAGCTGATTGATAGAGGAAGCGCTTTTTTCCTGGTCGCTGATGGCTGACAGGCAATGTTTGATTAAGGTGATGGATTGCTTGTCGGAAAGTTCCTCAAACCGAGTAGGTCTTACAGAACTGAGAATACGCGGCATATAGAGTTGGCGGTATTCATAAGGGGTGTGACCGAACCATTTGCTAAAAAACTTATTGTAATAGGCAGTGGTGGAAAAGCCCACATCTCTTGCGATGGCGCTGATTTTGCGGTCGGTTCCAAGCAAAGGAATTTCTGACATTTCGGCCCTGGCAAAACAGAGAAACTCTTGAAAACTGATGCCCATACAGTCGCGAATGAGATGAGAAAGATAAAAGGTGCTTAAATGCTCTCTTTCCGCCAAATCTTCCAAGGTAATTTTACTTGAGTGGTTGGCGTAGACGTAGTTAATGATTCGACTGATGCGCTCAATGATAACAGGATTGTCGTTTTTAAAATTCACTACAACAGAACCTTCAAAGGCGAACAGATTAAAATGCTGATTCAGGTAGGTAATCACTTCAATCATCTGATCGATGCAGGCGCTTTTGTAATGAAAACTTCTTCTGGAATAGTCCAGTAAAATGTGAAGGAGCATTTTCCGCAAGGTATCCAGCTTGAGCGCTTTGTTGTCAGTTCCATGGGTCATGAAACACGCGTTGGTTAAAGTAGGAAAATATTGGGTGAAAAAACGATTGCTAACTCGTATGATAGCCACAATATTTTCTTGATCCGTTGCAGTTAAGGCATGTACTTCATTGGCGCTTTGGGTGAAGATATCGCCCTCCTTGAGGAGATAATGCTGGCCTACATTTTTCAACCAAATTTCACCTTTGAGTACATAGATAAACTCTGCGTCCTGGTGATAGTGAACAGGATATTCCGTGATTTTTGCGATAGTAATATTGATGGGAAAGTCATCCAGATATGTTGTTTTTTCAAATAACATGTCTAAATCCTCCTGTAAAACAAAGCTGTTTGTTCAAAACCAATGGTAAAGCCGATTTTCTAATATTATTGTTTATATTATATACCAGATTGAGAAAGGGTAGGAAAACTTTTTAACGAAAATTTAGCAATATAATCAGGAGTTACAGCAAACTAATTATATATAAGGAAGATAAAGAGAGCATCCCATAATCCATTGTTTTTTCTTGGTTTTATGTGAATTTGATGTGAAGACCATGTGAATTTCGCGGACAATTCAATTATAAAAAATAGCAAGTTGATTCTTGCTGTAGGGTAGTCAGATATATATGATATATAGTATAGAAGTAATATTCGGAAGGAGGATAAATATGTTAACACCAAGAGTAAAACGTATGCGGGAAAAGTATTTTGATACCATTCCACAGATTACAGCAGAAAGATTAGTGCTGCAAACCGAAGCATATCAAAAGTTTGCTGGTGATGCAGTTCCTATTTTTAGAGCGAAGGTTATAAAGTATATCATGGAAAATATGACCACCCTCATCATGGATGATGAATTGGTGGTGGGAACAGCAACCAATGCATATAGAGGCGCTAACCTGCACCCAGAATTTCAGTCAAGTTCCTGGTATATCAGCGACATCGATGATTTTTCTACCAGAAGCAAAGACCCATATTATATTTCGCCAGAAGATAAAGCCACCATTCTTGAGACCCTGAAATACTGGGATGGGAAGGCTATGGAGGATATATCCGAAACCGCTATGCCAGCTAAAATTAAGGCGTTGGAAAAGGACGATATTATCTGTGTTGGTCTGGAAAACGGCGTTTCCGGCGAGACCACCTGTGATCACGAAAAGATTGTGACTCTGGGACTGAAGGGATATATGGAGGAGTGTCAGAGAAATATTGATAACCTGATTCCACAGACCATGGAGGAGCAGGCCAAGGTGGATTTCTGGAAAGCCTGCATCATTCAGTGCGAGGGACTTATCACATATGCTCACAGAATGGCAGAAGAAGCGGAAAGATTAGCCGCAAGCTGCGCTGACGAGAAGAGAAAAAAAGAACTTTTGGCCATTGCAGAAAACTGTAAGGTGGTTCCTGAGAACCCGCCGCAGACCTTTTATCAAGCTGTGCAGATGATATGGTTCGTACACGTTTATTTCTATATCGAAGTTTGCACCACTGCATGCGGATTTGGAAGATTCGACCAATATATGTGGCAGCTTTACAAGAAGGATGTTCTCGATGAAAAGAATATTACCAGAGAGGAAGCTCTGGAGATGGTGGAATGTCTCTATCTCAAGTCCTGCGAGGTCTATGAGGTAAGAGACAACTGGTACGCAACCGCCTTTGCTGGATACCCAATGTGGCAGATTCTGGTCATCGGCGGGCAGACGCCGGACGGCAAAGATGCTACCAACGATTTGTCCTATCTTTGCCTGGAAGCGGCAGACGAACTTCAGGTAAAACAGCCTGTTATGGCAGTGAGAGTCTGGGAGGAAACTCCGGAGGACCTGATTAAACTAGGATGCAAAATGATTCAGGAAGGCCAGGCCAATCCAGGGTTCTTCAGCGATGAAGCAGCCATTAAAATCTGTCTTGGCAAGGGACGGGGCAGTACCATTGAAGAAGCTAGAGATTGGACCATTGTTGGATGTACCCAGCCAGCTCCAGGGGGCGGCAGCGCTGACGGTTCCCCTGATGCAGGATATGTAAACATGGGAAAGATGATTGAATTTGTCCTCCATAACGGCGTCGATCCGGCCACTGGCAAGCTGATGGGACTGGAAACAGGAGATCCAAGAGACTTTCAGAATATAGAAGAGTTTAAGGATGCGCTGAAGAAGCAGATTATCCATCACTATGATTTAATCAGAACTGGATATAACCTGATGCAGAGTATTCATATGAACCGTTATCCGGTGATTTTCGCCTCCATGGTGACTAAGGGCTGTGTGGAAAGCGGTAAATCGGTACAACACGGCGGCGCCAAATATTCTACCTGCGGTTTGTATATCACAGGCGCAGCAAACTTAGCCGACTCCATCGCTGCAGTGGAAAAATGCGTGTTTGAGGATAAGGATATTACCATGGATGAGTTGATTAAAGCCTGCGATACCAACTTTGAAGGCCAGGAAAGACTTCGTCAGTTGCTGCTCAATAAGCCGGAGAAGTACGGCAATAATCAGGAACATGTGGATGGTATCTATAAAGAGATGATGCACTACATCGCTAATATCGTTCAGGATTGGCATGATGCTAGAGGCGGCTACTATGCCTTCGGTATCGATTCTCAGACCATGAATATTCCTCATGGACAGGTAACCGGCGCCCTTCCTGACGGAAGACTGGCAGGCGAACCGTTCTGTGATGCATCCTCACCGATGATGGGAAGAGATATGCACGGCCCAACAGCTACCGTTAAGTCGGTGGCAGGTATGACGCCGGCAGACCTTCATGAAGGCGCGCTGTACAATCTTCGTTTTGACCCGAAGGCCGAACGGAACCCCTGACGGTTTTTATAATT
>JAAWDM010000047.1 GCA_022793795.1 Bacillota bacterium | reverse complement strand
TGGCATCCTTAATTTTAGCTTAAGATTTGCTGTCATTATGATAATGGGGTCTTAGGGGGTTTTGCCCCTAACAAGCGAATTTGGATAACCAAATTCAGTGCTTGGTAAGACATAGATTTATATATCTGATTCTTGAGAGGTTAAGCTAATTTAAATATTTTAAATTTATGCATGTAGCAAAATCAATTTAGATGATAGATTCACATTAGAGAATATGTCCAATGGTGTCCGAATTTTGTATTGACATTTTCGATAAAAAGAAGTATAATTTCAAGCATAAGTACAATAATGTCCAATAAGGAGTTAAAATATGAAATCCGGATTAGTTGTAAAATTAATTGAAGCACATAGCTCTGGAAATGAAGATGCTTTTAAAAATGCAGTGAATATTTTAGCTGATGATGAAGAAAAAAAGGGAAATTCAACTACAGCCTTGTTATTGCGTAATGCTTATATTTATAAAAAGAACCATTCTATTAATTTAGCAGATAGTCCTATATCTGAAATGTCTTTCTCAACGCAAAGTTCCATTCCAATGCCTAAGGATAAAGACAGCACTTTAGAGCTACTGGAAATATTAACGCCCAAAGTAACACTAAAGGATGTTGCTTTGCCTGAAAAAACTCTTTCTGCTCTTGAACAAATAGTTTCTGAGCAAAAATCTATAGAGCTACTTATGAACAAAGGAATATTTCCATCCAATAGGTTACTATTTTGTGGTCCTCCAGGATGTGGAAAAACATTAACAGCCAATGCTTTGGCAGGAGAACTAAATATTCCAGTAGCTTATGTGAAACTAGATGGGTTGGTATCATCATATTTAGGTCAAACAGGCACAAATATAAGAAAAATTTTTGATTTTGCAAAAAACAAAAGAATAATGTTATTTCTTGACGAATTTGATGCAATTGCTAAAAAAAGAGATGATACTAACGAATTAGGTGAGTTAAAGCGAGTTGTAACTACACTATTACAAAATATGGATTCAATGCCTGCAAATGTATTTTTGGTTGCTGCAACAAATCATCATCATTTATTAGATCCTGCAATATGGAGACGTTTTAATTCATCTATTTTACTTGAACTACCGATTCCAACGCAAAGACAACAAATGATAGAAAAGTTTTTTTATGAAAAGCTACCTGAATATAAAATAGATATTAAAACATTAGTTATTCTAACTGATGGAATGAGTGGGGCAGAAATCCAGAGTTTTATACAGGCTTTAGCAAAGCATTGTGTAATGGAAGGAATTAAAAAAAATATTTCTCAAAAACAAATAGCCGAGATATGGTTGCAGCAGAATACGCTTTTTATCAGTGAAAATAGCGAGGATTTTATGAAGGCACTATATAAACTTAAGAAAAACGGAGTGTCACTTCGAACTTTAGAAGAAATAACAAGTATACCTAAATCAACTTTAAATTATAGATTTAAAAAGGAGAATTTAGATGATGAATAATGAGCGAAAAGAACACCTGTGGATTCCAGATGAAGAAGTTATCAAGTTAGACAAAACTTTAACTGCGAGACCTACTCCTAGAAACATTTCTTTTGCTGAACATGGGCAAAAGTTAAGCCATAGTTTACAAGAAATAAAGAAGGTCATGGAAAATATATCGGAGGATAATTCACTTGCTGATAGCAACCTAATGATATTTAAAGTTGAACTTTCTGAAGGTGAAAAAATAAAAGATAAAAAAGAGCTATTTATATCTACTGGTATGCAGGTCAAAACAGTAAAGAGCGAGAACAAAGCAGTAATAGCTACTACAAAAACACAATTTCAGTTGCTAAAAAGTAGAATTGATAATTATGCTCAATCTGGTTCTGGCAAAACTTATTTTGACTATATTGCTGATTTTAAGCCTTATATAGGAAGCGAAAAAAACTCAAGCGCATTACAACGAACAACATGTGCCGAAAAAGTACCATTAACTCTTGATGTTCAGCTTATGCTTCTTCCTAATTTGGATGCGGATATCTATGAGAATGTAATTGAAAAAATATTAAATAAAATTCACTCTTTTAAGGGAGAACTAAAAGATGAACCATATATACTATCAGACAATACTCCAGTAATTCGAGCGGTTATTCCTTCTAGTTCTCTTTTACACTATGAAAATGATACAGCAATATACAGAATAGAAGAAACAGATTTTTTTAGTGCCGATGCTGCTTCTGTGAATGCTATTGATTTAAATGATTTAGAATTGGATGAAAACATCCAAATTGAAAATTTAGCAGTTGTAACTATTCTTGATTCAGGTGTTAATTTTCCTGATGGATTAGCCCCTCTGATATTACACCATTGGAAGGATGTATTGTCAGGTGGAGGCGATACTGAGCATGGTACTAAAGTGGCTAGTAGAGTTGCTTTTAAATATATTTGTGATCAGTTGCCTACAACAAAGGTAACTCCGAGAACACGAATTATAGATTGTAATATATTAGATGGGAGTGTTCCTGTAAATATTTTCGTTAAAAGAATCCAAAATGCTGTTGAAACATTTGCTGATATATCAAAGATTTATAATCTATCCGCAAACTCAAATTCACCTATTGAAGGCGATGAAATGAGCATTTTGGGATACGAATTAGATGCACTACAATTAAAGAAAAACGTACAATTTATTGTTTCATCTGGCAACCATCAATTATGGAGTGTTGAGTCAAATTTAGAAGATATTTTAGATGATGATGATTCAAGGATATCAGCCCCTGCAGATTCAATGCTATCCATTATTGTTGGTGCGACATCAGGTGAAACACATCCAAATAGTTTGTCATCTGCTAATGAAATAACTTCATATAGTCGTAGGGGGCCTGGGTTTAATGGTTTTTCTAAACCAGATTTAACAGCCTACGGTGGTTCTATTACATATGTCGCAGGTTCAGTATCTGTACCTGAAGATAAGTATTCATTGCTTTTGGATAAAAATGGAAAACTAACTCCAGATGCTGGAACAAGTTTTACTGCACCTATTGTTGCAGGAGATTTTGCAGAAATTCTGAACATTATACCTAATCAAGATATATTGTTAGCAAAGGCGTTATTATATCATAATGCAATCCCTGTTTGGGATGAAGAAAATATCACGGATGAAGAACTTGCTTTTGCTCACAATTTATATGGCCGAGGTATGTCTAATGTTGATGGAAGCAAATATTCTTCACTATCAAAAGTAACTTTTGTTAGGACTGGGTCGCTGAATAGAATCACAAAAGAAAGAGTAAAAATTTATATGCCCGAAATATTAGCGGCACAAGTAGGTAGAAATGTTGCAAAAGTTTCTGTGACATGCATGTCTATGCCGCCTGTTGATAGAACAAAAGGCACAGAATATTTAGGCGCGTATGTAAGAGCCTCTCTTAAAAAGAGTCGTTCAGATGGTAAACTCATACCCGTTCAACAAAACTATAAAGAGGGACGGCAAAAATGGGATGTATGTCATCATTTTTCTAAACTTTTCTCAAAATTTGAAGCAGGGGATTGGCAGGTTTGGCTTGAACTTTTCTCACGTTGGGAAGAAGAAAATATTGATGTTCCATATGCTCTTGTAGTTACAATAGAGGATGTTAGCAATACACTTGACATATATAGTGAAGTGGAGGCGTTAAATCGATACAAAGCCATCAACACAATTAGATTACGCTACAATACTCAGATATAGCTTTTATAGCTAAGTAATAAATATATGGATAAATTAATTAAATCACACTGAAAATTTGAAAGTATTAAAGCTGATTGTTCTTGATTAGAGGGAATAATCAGCTTTATGAATGCTCTAACAAAAAATCAATTCTCTAAAAACTATTTCTTCCGCTTGTTGTTGGATACAATTCATACTTCTAACCCACTCCATAGAAGTTTCTGCTTTCAGTTGTTCCGTAATACCTTGTGTATTTTTCATCTTGATTACAATCAATACAAATCACTTTCGTATCTGCCTGTCAATATCGGAAAGATAGCCATTAAGACTTCCACTTGTAAGCAAATTGATATAGTTCAACTTGTGGTATTCCTGTAAATATTTTAAATGCAGTTGTCCATAAATACCAATTTCAAAATTTGCTATACCTGGCATTTCAAGATTTGGAATAACATAGACATTTTCTTTTCGATATGTACCGCCGAATTGTTCAAATAATGATTTCATTGTAGATTCCTCCAATTATCCATTTATTGCTACAAATTCATCACATCCAACCGTCTTTACAAATTTCCTAAAATGCCACAAGAGGTACTTCCTTATGTGAAGTACCCCTTTAGGCAAGATTTATTTTTTAGATTAAATGTATTCCCAATAACAATGCCACCGCTTCGAGAAAGAAAGTCGGACATCTATTTGCTTGTCAATAAGATTACACAACGTATTTGTGCAGAATATCATTTGCAAATCAAGCAATTTTCGGGTGCGGCCTTTAATAAGTTGCTCAACTACGACTGGCCAGGGAATATTCG
This sequence comes from Bacillota bacterium, assembly GCA_022793795.1. Lineage (GTDB taxonomy): Bacteria > Bacillota > Clostridia > Peptostreptococcales > Anaerovoracaceae > RGIG7179. Next base: position 58,020 of record JAAWDM010000047.1, on the reverse strand, counting down.
TGAGCTTGAAAATGTTATTGAACGTGCGATTGCGATTGCAGATTATGATATGATTTACCCGGAGTATATAGATATAGTAGTCGAAGAAGAAAGAACTCTAAAAGCCATTTTGGCGGATACAGAAAAACGGGCAATCGAAGCAGCGTTGGTGCAGATGGATGGGGATAAAATCAAGGCAATGGAGCTTTTGGGAATTTCAAAAGCCGGATTTTACGAGAAGCTGAAACGATATGCAATTGAATATTGACAATAAAAAATCCAAACCCGCATAGGTTTGGATTTTTTGATAAGAAAATTGACTTAGGATTCTATTATACCAGAAGCGATTTCCTGCTCTTTCGACATGATCTGTGGTTTTATTAGAGAAAAGACTACCATAATGATAATACTTACGATATAAGCAGGAATAACAGGGCGTAATCCAAATGGATTTCCGGCAAAGTTCCACGTCAAGCCAACTATGGAACCAATACACATGGAAGCGAAAGCGCCTGTAGAACTTGCCTTCTTCCATAGCAATCCAAATATCATAGGTATAAATGCACCACAGGAAAGTGCGGTCCAGGCTAATTCCATTGCACTGAGTGCATTTGGAAGCGCAACGGCTAAAATGAAGCAAATAACCATAAGAACGGCAGTGCAAATCATACTGGAATTTCTCTTCTTGGATTCTGCCCAAGAATTGAAATCGGTGCATAATGGAATGATAACGTTCGTCATAACCGATGAGGCTGCCATCAGACATGCGTCAGTCGATGACATCAATGTGGCAAGAATTGCGGCGATTGCCAAGCCCTTGAGTCCTGTCGGTAAAATCTCAATAATTAAATTAGCAAGAAGAGAGTCAGTATTTCCTACATTTGGTCCGAGAATAGCCAACGCAAGGATTCCAATCAGAGGAATTGTGATTGCAAAGAATATGACAAGGCCAGATGCCCAGAAACAGGAGTTTCTTGCGGTGTCCGGTGTTCTTGCAGCCATAACCTTCTGGATAATATCAAAGGAACAGAAAATTGCAGGAATTGCATAAAGGACAGAGGCAATTACAGTACCTACTTCTCCGGTCTGAATCAGATTAAAGTGTGTCTCTGGAACAAGCGAATGTAGATTCTCTAAGCCGTCGCAAGTTTGAAGACCGACAAAAACGACAGCGGATAAGCCGATTATCATGACAATCATTTGTACAAAGTCTGTGAGGAATACAGCCCAGAGCCCTCCGAATACAGAGTAAATTGCTACAACGAGACAGAACACAATGATACTGGTCAGTAAACTCCAGCCGAATACTAAGGAAAGAAGTGCGGCGCCACCGACAACTTGTCCGGCCGTAAAGGCAACTTCTGCAATTACCGTAGTTACTGCAGTAAATAAACGAGATTTTTTGTCATATCTGATTTCAAACCATTGCGGCAGAGTTTTGGCGTCGGTTGCTCGTCTTAACTGCTTTGCACCTAATATGCCTAAAATGATAAAAGTAAATATATTTCCGATAATCCACCATCCACCAGAGAAACCTATGTTGTAGCATTGAGCTACGTAACCAACGATAGAGCTTGCGCCGATTTGTGTCGTTAAAAGACAAGGAGCAAGGTAGTAGGTAGGAACGTTTCTACCTGATAAAATATGATCCTCGTATCCGGAAACTTTTTTGTTTGCAATGAATCCGATGGCGACCATACTAACCAAGTATAACAGAACTACAATCCAGTCTAATCCGTTTAACATAATAACCTCCTGTTTTATTATTTTAATGAATCAGGTATGATTTCTCCCTGAATCAATTCATCGTATGTCTGACGTTTTACAATAAGTTCGTCCCTGCCCTCTTTGACCAATACAACAGGGGCATCGACTACTTTGTTGTAGTTTGAGGACATGGAATAATTGTATCCTCCGGTTGAGTAAACACAGAAGATATCTCCTCGCTCTGGTGTTGCAATAGGAATGTCATAGATGACGATATCTCCCGATTCACAACACCTGCCACAAATGGTAACTAAGTCGTCTGCTGGTTGGTCCATTTTATTGGCAACGACGCCTTCGTAGACAGCACCGTATAATTCTGTGCGAATATTATCGGTCATTCCGCCATCTACAGCAACATATTTTCTTACATTTTTAATCTCTTTGATGCTACCAATAGTATATAGGGTAATGCCGGCTTCTCCTACAATGCCTTTTCCTGGCTCAATCACGACAGACGGTCTTTCAATTCCCAAGTCCGCAGAGAATTTTTCTATGCGCTCCATGATCGGGTCAAGAAAATATTTATAAGGCGGACGCTGTTCGTTTTTTACAAATGTGATGGCAAAACCACCGCCAACATTCAGCTCTTTAATGTCATAGTTGTATTTTTCTTTTACGGCTTTTACTAAATCCAATACGATTTCTAAAGAATCGAGATATGGTTCATTCTGGTAGATACCGGAACCTACATGAAAGTGAAAGCCTAAAAAGTTGACATATTGGGAATTGATAGCAGCTTCGATGGCAGGAAAGATGGTTTCCGGTTCCAAATCGATGCCAAATTTGCTGTCCTTTTTTCCGGTGACCATATGATCGTGGGTATCGGCAGCAATACCAGGCGTGACACGGTATAGTACATTCATTATCTTGCCTTTTTCTTTACAGATTTCTTCAATGATTGGAAGCTCTGTTTCACTATCGATAATAATGCGACCAACGCCAAATGCAACTGCTTCTTCGATTTCCTTAGGCGATTTGTTGTTGCCGTTAAATTCAATACGCTCTGCAGGAAAACCTGCCATCTTCGCTGTGTAGATTTCACCTCCAGAAACGCAATCTAAACACATACCTTCTCTGTCCATCAAACGTGCCATTGCAAGGGGGAGAAATGCCTTCGAAGCATAGGCTACTCTGGTATTAGGGTACTTGTTTAAAAAGCAGTCTCTGAATTCCTGACATTTTTCTAAAATATCTGTTTCGGAAACGACATACAGGGGGGTCCCGTATTTCTTTGCCAATTCTACTGTGTTACATCCGTCAAAGTATAATGTGTTACCACAAACTTTTTTTATCATTGATTATCTCCTTTTGAGTTTCTTTGACATGTCAGTTTTATATAAAGCAAAAGCTATGCCAATGTAAAGATGGGGTTTGTGACGTAAAAAAAGGATTTTTTGAGAAAAATATCTGACAATTTGGAATTGAGTCTAAATTTTTAGACTCGATTTTGTAAAAAAATAAAAGCCCCGAAGGGCTTTTGCATTATGGATGAATTAGGGTTTCACCGTTTTTAAAAATCATTTCATCGTCTATTTGGATTGTTGGATGCCACATGATGACATCTAAATGAATGGAAACATTATTAACACCGCCGAAGCCTACATTGCTGCCGATGCCGATATGGCAAGTCCCGTATCGGCCTTCGTCTTCCGTCGTTCCGATGACCCTGCACTCTGGGTTCAATCCAAGTCCGAATTCTGCGATTTGATATGCCTTTGGATTGTTTTGCGCTGCAAGAATTCCCCTCAGCTTGTCGGCGGCAGAACCCCCTTTGATATCTGTAATGAGGCCTTTTTCTACAGTGATTATGATGGGCTCGTCAACCAAGCCTACACCTGCTGAGCAGCTTGCATCAACTACAATCGTGCCTTCTACTGAATCTTCGATTGGTGCGATATAGACTTCTGTAGTCGGCAGTGCCAGCAACATTCCCGGACGGTCAGCAACGCCGCTAATCCAGTAGGCATCTCGCTCGGAAATGCTTGCAGATAAATCGGTGCCATTTGGCGTGGTATATCGAATGGTCTTCCCTTTCGCATAATATGTAGCAAGTTTTTCGACTAAAGGTTTCAACCCCCGGAAGTCTGCCGTCATACCACCATTAACCAGTGCGTCTTCTGTGATTTCGGAAAGCGCGATTACTCTGGCATGATTTGGTTCGGAGTAGGCTTCTCGAATGCCTTTGGAATGATAAAGGGAGGTTGAGGTTGGTGTGACGATTAAGTCTGCCGCTTTGAGTGCAGCATTGATTGGCTCCAATAAATCGCCAGCCGGAGGTACGGGCTCCATTGTAATTAATACAGGATGAGCCCCAATGCTTTTGGCAGTTTCAAACAGGGCTAAGGATATGGATAGTGGCTGATTAGTATCTGTAATGATAACTAAATTTTCATTGGGTTTCAGGTCACCGCAATCCAGAACCTTTTTCGCACCAGTTAGTAAATGGGTAAAATTCATAGTACATTACTTCCTTTCATTTAGTTTTTATTATATCGCTTGTAAAGTTATTGTAAAGCAAGATTGATGCCAGTTGGTAATCAGATTATATCATGCAGCACATTTCTTTTTTCTTTTTTTCTTTTCCAAATTGTGATATACTATATATGTATGTAAAAAATTCTGGATTCCATTGCGTGAGGAGGAAAGGAGGGTGCATTATGACGGCACTGAAAATCATCTTTACAGCTTTAATCTGTTTGCCCCTTCTTATGCTGGTAGGCCATTTTTTTGGCAAGCTTGTCGATGAGATTGTGAAAAAGTAAAAAGCAACGAGAAAACTGCAAGGAGAAGGCCATGAAGCGAGGCATTTTTATTTCCATAGAGGGACCGGATGGTTCAGGTAAATCTACACAGATTGAATATATAAAAGAGTTTTTGCAGAGCAGAAATATGGAGGTACTTTTTACCAGGGAGCCAGGAGGAACCCAGATCGGCGAACGAATTCGAGAAATTTTGCTGGATAAGAATTGTAGCGAGATGGGGCCTATGACAGAGGCGCTGCTTTATGCGGCCTCTAGGGCACAACATGTTTCTCAGGTAATTAAGCCTGCATTGGCGGCGGGAAAAGTGGTTGTTTGCGACCGCTTTGTAGATTCCAGCATGGCGTATCAGGGCTTTGGAAGAAAGCTGGGCGAAGCTGTGGATATTATCAATGTTTACGCAATAAACGGCTGTATGCCTGATGTTACTTTTCTGCTGAAAGTGGACCCAGACATTGGAACGGGACGGATTCATACCAAACGTATGGAAAAGGAAGACCGAATGGATATGGAGAAAGCGGCTTTCCATCAGGACGTTTACCGTGGATATTTGGAATTGGAGAGTCGGTATCCTGACAGAATTGTGGGAATTGATGCCAGCCGTAGCATTGAAGATATAAAATCCGATATTTTGACGAAATTGGAGGAAGTGGTGAAGGGTGTCACTGGCTAATTGGAAACAGGCAGAAAAGCTGGTTCAAAGAATTGAGAGGAGCATACAAGCCGGCAACGTTTTTCATGCATACATTATTGAAGGCGATACCTGCGTGGATAAGGTGGGGTTTGCCAAGGATATGATAAAGGCGATTTTGTGCAGTCAGGCGCCTGGAATTGGATGCGATCAGTGCATCAGTTGCCGGAAGATTGACCATGACAATTACGAGGATTTGTTTTTTCTCGAATCCGATGGGTTGTCAGTTAAGGATGAGGCGGTGTTTCAGTTGCAGGAAAAACTGAAATTGGTGCCAACCGGCGGACAGAGGAATTTAGCCATCATTAAGGATGCGGATACCATGACGCCTCGGGCCCAGAACCGATTGTTAAAGACCCTGGAAGAGCCGGCTCCAGGAACTGTGATTTTGCTTCTTTCGGAAAATAAGGAAAATCTGCTGGAAACCATTCGCTCACGGTGCATCACATATCAGCTCAGTGGTTTGGGTCAAGAGGATGCAAAGTTGAACATGGAGAAAGCAGAGGCTGTCATGGAAGGTGTGCTGGAGGGATATAATTTCTTTAAGATGAAGGAGTGCCTTGCAAAACATGTAAAGTCCAGGGAGGATGCTTTTCAGCTTCTTGATGGACTTGAGCGGGTCTATCGGGATTTTTTGGTGGAAAAGGATCTGAGAGGGCGACTTGTGAAACGAGAAGATATTTTTAAGAATATTGCTTTCATCGAAGAAGCCAGGCGGGACTTGATTATGAAGGTAAACTATAACTACGCCATTAAGAATTTAATCATAAAAATTGGAGGATGACAGTTGGATATAAACATGGTAAAGGTTGCTGGCATAAGATTTAAGTCAGCAGGAAAGATATATTATTTTGACCCAGATGTGTATCAGGTAAAAAATGGTGATTCGGTCATTGTAGAGACGGCAAGAGGAATGGAATTCGGTGTGGTTGCCATGGATGTGGAAGAAGTGCCGGAAACCGATATCGTATCGCCGTTAAAAAAGATTATACGAATCGCCACACCAGAGGATTATAAGAAACACGAAGAGAATGTGAAGAAAAAGGAACGGGCCATGGCTTTATGCCAGGAAAAGGTGGATAAGCATGGGCTGGTAATGAAACTGATCGATGTGGAATATACCTTTGACAACAGTAAGATTATCTTTTATTTCACTGCTGACGGCCGTGTAGATTTTCGTGAGTTGGTAAAGGATTTGGCCAGTGTGTTTAAGATGCGGATAGAACTTCGGCAGATTGGGGTCAGAGATGAGGCTAAGATGATGGGCGGAATCGGCAGCTGCGGCAGAGACCTATGCTGTCATAGCTGGCTGGCGGATTTTGAACCGGTATCCATTAAGATGGCCAAGGTACAAAGCCTTTCGTTAAATCCGTCTAAGATTTCTGGAATCTGCGGTAGATTGATGTGCTGTCTGAAATATGAAAACGATATTTATATGGAAATGCGAAAAGGTATGCCAGAGCCAGGAGAAAGGATTAAGACACCTGATGGATTGGGTAAGGTGGTGGATACCAATCTGCTGGAGAACAAGATTCGGGTCAGACTGTATATGGAGGAAGCCCAGGAGACAGGCAGAAACCGCGGACGGGACAAAAACGGAAAAGAGAGTAAGGACAATAAGGATAGCAAAGACAATAAGGATGTTAGAGAAAGCAAGGAGAGTCTCCAAGATGAGAAACTTTCCACAGATATCTATACCTATAAAAAAGAGGAGATACGGCGGATTGAAAGACGTCATCATGGCAATAAGGACGGAGAAAAGAACCTATTTGAAGGTATGGATGCTGCAACGATGAAAGAGATTGAACAACTGATTAAGGATTAGTATCATGGCTCAAATCATGTCTGAGAACGTAAAACTCCTGGAGGGAGAGCGGATAGACGCCATCGGTTTTGGAAATCTACGCCTCATTCAAAAACCAGAGGAATTCTGTTACGGCGTGGATGCAGTGCTTCTGGCAGATTTTGCAGCAAAACAGGGGCGGACGCAGGCAAAAGTGGCGGTGGATCTGGGGACAGGAACAGGAATCGTACCGCTGGTGCTTTCCTATAAGACGGATATTCCAACCCTTGTGGGGATAGAGGTACAAGAGAACTCTTGGGACAGAGCAAATAGAACCAGCCAGCTTAACCAGTTGACAGACCGACTGACTTTTCTTCATGAGGATGTGGCAGACTGTAAAACAGGATGGGGAAAAGATTTTGCAGGCGCTGTGGACATGGTCACATCCAATCCCCCATATACGGCGGGACAGTGCGGTCTTACATGTACCAATTTGGCTAAACATATGGCTAGACACGAAACTACAGCGGATTTGGAAGCCTTTATCAGATGCGCTGCCCATATTTTGCGGGACAAGGGAGAATTCTTCTTGGTTCATAGACCATCCAGGATTGTGGATATTTGCTGCTATGGGAGGAAATACGGTATGGAACCAAAGACCATGCAGTTTGTCAGCCCTGTTCCAGCGGCAAGGCCCAATATCCTATTGGTGCAGATGGTAAAGGGAGGGGGCCGTGAAGTGAAATTCCTTCCACACCTTGCGGTGCATAACGAGCAAGGCGGGTATACACAGGAACTACTTGCAGCATATGACTAGAGATATTTACAGACAATGAGAGAGACGACGATTCCCGTGGCATAACCGATAATACCAGCGGTTAGGGCATGGCGCATCCGTTTTACCTTGGTGACACCAAAATAAAGGGCTAGAACATAGATAATGGTTTCGCAGCCGCCTGACATGACGCAAGCAGCTCGGCCGGCATAGGAGTCGGGGCCTGTGGCCTCCATAATGCTTTGGACGATCATCATAGAACCGCTGCCAGAGATAGCCCTAAGGCAGATGAGAGGCAGCAGGTCAGCAGGTATTCCCAAAAGATGAAAGATAGGCCGTAGGCTTGTGTTTAAGAAACCTAAAAATCCAGACACGGTTAGACAGTTAATGGCTAGGAAAATGCCGATGAGAAAGGGCAGGATATCGATGGCAGTTTCCAGGCCTTTTTTTGCGCCCTCAATGAAGTAATCATAGATGGGAGCATGAACCCATAGGCCATAGCCAATAATAATAGCAGCCATGATAGGGATAAAACCAGAGGAAGCGAGTGCGAAGAGCTCAGACAAGGCTAGGGCCTCCTTTCCAGAATTTTGCAGGCAATGACGGATGCAATGATGGTGCATACTGCAGTGATGATGGATGGTAAGACCACTGAATATGGGTCAGCAGAACCAATATCATCCCGAATTTGCAGCATGACAATAGGGATAATGGGAGCGAAAGCCATGTTGACCACCGCAAAGGTACACATATCGTTGCTGGCAACTGGACCATGGTGGTTTTCTTCATCCAGTTTTTCCATGGTACGCAGAGCAAAGACAGTGGAACTGTTTCCCGCGCCAAAGATGTTGGCCATGAAACTCATGATGATGGAAGAAAGGGTTTCTGGATTTCTTTGATTGGGAAAGAGGAATTTGGTTAAGGGAAGTAGAAGGCGGGACATTTTGGTAATGAGACCGGTTCGTTCTGCAATTTCCATCAGGCCGCTCCACAGGGCCATAACTCCTGCTAGACCGATGACAAACTGAACAGCTTCTGTGGAGCTATCGGTTAGAGCGTCAGCAAACAGAGATAGTTTGCCGGTTAGACAGGAATATAGAAAGGCGATTAAAAAAATCGCTGACCAAATATAATTCATCATGAATAGGGTTCTCCTTCATATGGCTGGGAATAGATCAGGCAGGGGTACTGCGCCTGCATAATAGAATATATGGGCAAGATACGGAAAAATGTCTCCTATCATGGAGAAAATATACAAATGATTGGAAAAACTTGGAAACCTCTGGCAACGTGAAAAATGAAAAAACCATTGCAATTCTTTCCAGCTATGGGTTATAATATGAATAGTGTCACGAGGAGGGAAGAGAATGGAGTTTACGATTACAGTTACGCCTGCCGGCGTAGCATGGTTTGCAATCACTGTGTTGGCATGCGTATTTTTGGTATATTTGATTTTGCTGTTGCGAAAGCTCATCGGCACATTGAAGCAGGTGGATTTACTCCTGAGCGATACAAAGACGATGACGGAAATCGCCTCCAGACGGAGCAGGCAGATGGATGAAAAGATGGATGGTATCTTGGATACGGTAGGCGTTGTGGTAGACGCCGTAAAGGGGAATCAAAGCGTGGTCAAAGCAACCACCAATATTGTCAATGCCGCATCCTCTTTTATGGGAATCGTCAAAAAGAATAAGGGCGAGGAAAAAGAAGAAAATAGTCAGGCATAATCAATAGAAAGAGCAGTTTTTTGAGGAGGACATGTAAATGAAAGCGACAGGTATTGTAAGACCAGTAGATCCATTGGGTAGAGTGGTAATTCCAGTGGAGATAAGAAGAAATCTGGGAATCAAGACAGACGATTCTTTAGAAGTATTTGTAGACGGCGAATATATCATGTTGAAAAAATATGAACCGGCTTGTATTTTCTGCGGCAATGTGAAAGATGTACAGAGCATTCACAACAAGAATATCTGTAGATCCTGTTTAGATGAGTTGAAAACATTATAGGCCGGAGGAAGAAAGTGGCGAAATATATCGTGCATCAAAGCGACCCCTTAAAGGGGGAAGTAGTGATTAGTGGCGCTAAAAATGCGGTACTGCCGCTGATGGCCGCTGCGTTGCTTTCAGAGGAGACCTGCATTATTCGCGATGTACCGGAACTTCGGGATGTGGCTTTTATGCGGGAGATATTGACTTCCCTGGGCTCCGAAATTGAAGAGTTGGAAGCAAATACGATTTCAATTACGACAGAGGATATTTTATCCACCGAAGCGCAATTCGATCTGGTGAATAAAATGAGGGCGTCTATTTTGGTCATGGGGCCGTTGCTTGCCCGAAAGGGAAGAGCCAAAATGCCTCTTCCGGGAGGATGCGCCATTGGGGCTAGACCTATCGATTTGCATCTGAAGGGATTAGAAGCCCTTGGAGCAGAGATTATCTTTATGGATTCCTATGTGGAAGCCAGAGCGGGTGGACAAGGGCTGATTGGCGATACCATCTATTTGGATTTTCCCAGCGTGGGCGCAACTGAAAATATCATGATGGCTGCTGTTTTGGCAGAAGGGACAACCTATATTGAAAATGCAGCGGAAGAGCCGGAAATCGTCGATTTAGCTAACTTTTTAAATAAGATGGGGGCCCGTATTAAAGGAGCGGGAACTGATACCATTAAAATTGAAGGGGTAAAGCGTCTTGGCGGCGCCAAGCATACGGTGATTCCGGATCGAATCGAAGCGGGGACCTTCATGTTGGCGGCGGCCATTAGCAGAGGGCATATTCATATTTCTAATATTGTACCTGACCATCTGAAGCCGATTACAGCGAAACTGCGCGAATGTGGCGTTCGGATTGAGGTCGGAGATGAGGAAATGATTGTGCGGGGAGATTTGGGGCCTCAGAGCGCCACTGATATTAAGACTTTGCCATATCCAGGATTCCCCACTGATATTCAATCTCCATTTATGGCATTTTTGACCACAGTGGAAGGGGCCAGCACGGTGATCGAGACTGTGTTTGAAAACCGCTTCATGCATGTGAGCCAGCTTAGAAAGATGGGGGCCAGTATTGAGACCGCTGGTAACAAGGCGATTATCAAAGGAAATTCAAATCTTAGGGGAACACAGGTGATGGCCACGGATCTTCGAGCAGGGGCGGCTTTGGTTTTAGCAGGTTTGGTAGCAGAGGGGACTACAGAAGTTTCCGAAATTTATCATATCGAGCGCGGCTATGAAAAGTTTATAGAGAAATTTAGAGGACTGGGCGCACAGATCGAAAAGATCGAGGATTGTTAGATTTGGGATAGGCTGGTCGGATAAAATAGATAATAGCCCAGAATATCTTTACAAGAGGATTCTGGGTTGATTTTTTAAAAGGGGGGATTTGATGATGAAAAAGGTATTACCAATTTTGTTACTTATCGTTTTTACAAGTTTGATTGCAGCATATGATGAGAATGAGAGAATTCTGGAACAATCGTGATTGAGACAGAAAGGACAGATTATGGCAATCCTCAACCGAAAATCACCTTGGGAAAAGGAATGGAAAAACCTGCAGGCAAAGGAAAATAAATTTACCGCTCGCAGAATGGAGGGCCCTACCAGCGTACTGGTAGGCAAACTGGACCGATTTGTACCGGACAAATTGACCAGTACGTTAAACGCGGCTTTTTTTAAAGGTTTTTCTCTAATCTTTGAGAAGGGAACAGGGGTAATTGAAAAAACCTACAACAAAGAAAGAAAGGAAAAGGATTTTCAGATCAATACCTATGCCACAGAGCTTGGCGCGGATAAACGGTCGGTTCGCAGCTTTACCAGGCAGGCCCGAGCTGCGAAAAAGGTGAATCTGCTGGTGTCCAGCGTGGAGGGTATCGGTCTGGGGCTAATCGGCGCTGGGGTGCCGGACATTCCTCTTTTTATCGCTATGGTGCTGAAAAGCGTTTATGAAATCGCTTTAAGCTACGGGTATCGGTATGACACCGAGGAGGAGAAGGTTTTCATCCTAAAGCTCATTCAAGTGGCCATGATGGATGGAGAAGAGTTTCAGGCGGCCAATGAAGAGTTTAACCAACTAATTGAGGAGATTGTAGAGGACGGAGACTCCATGGAGGGGTACCGTGTAAATAAAATTGAGCAGATGCGAGCTACATCAGAAGCCTTGTCTGCTGAAATGATCTATACGAAATTCCTGCAGGGCCAGCTGATTATTGGCATTGCAGGGGGAATCTTCGACCCGATTTATGTCAATCGCATAAGCGATTATGCGGTGCTTAAATACAGAAGGCGCTTTTTAAGAAGCAAAGAGCAGCAGGGACTTTTTTAAATCCTTGCATGGGGCAGCCTTTGCTCCCAAAGAAAGCAGGGAATTTTCATTCCATCGTGAGTTCGAGACCTTCCTCACGTAAAACAAAACTAAAGGAGATGTAACATGAAAAAAACAAGTATTACGGCCAAAGACCTGGCTACGGCTGGTCTGATAGCAGCCCTTTATGTGCTGCTCACCTATTTAGCGAATTTGCTTGGGCTGGCAAGCGGCGCCATACAGATTCGAATCTCAGAGGCATTGACCATTTTGCCTATCTTTACCGGAGCCGCTGTTCCGGGTCTTTTTATTGGATGTCTGCTAGCTAATCTGCTGACAGGATGCGCCTTTTGGGACATTGTGTTTGGTTCTTTAGCTACGCTCATTGGTGCAATAGGTACTTACTACATAGGAAGAAAAGTTCCTGTTTTGGGGCCGGTTTTCCCCATTTTAGCTAACTGCATCATAGTGCCGCCAGTGCTGATGTATGTCTATGGCGTAACAGACGCTTACTGGTATCTAGTTTTGACTGTGGGAATCGGTGAAGTCATCTGCTGCGGTCTTTTTGGATGGATTCTTTATCAGGCCCTGAAAAAGAGAAAGATTTTTTAACACAGAAATATTGACAAGCCCCGCGAACTTTACTATAATAAATTGTTCAATGAAAGCGTTCACTGAGAAGGGATAGTATCCCTATCCCGGGGAACGCTTTCTCCGTTTTTAAAGGAGAACATGGCGGCAAGGGCAGCATAAAGGTAGTCGTGATGGTACTCCATTTTGTTTTGGCTAGTAAGGAGAGGAGCGTGAAAACATGACCAAGTATATTTTTGTAACTGGCGGCGTGGTATCTGGATTGGGAAAGGGCATTACGGCGGCATCCCTGGGAAGGTTGTTAAAGGCTAGAGGTTTAAAGGTTGCAGCCCAGAAGCTGGACCCATATATCAATGTAGATCCGGGAACCATGAGTCCCTATCAGCATGGAGAAGTGTATGTAACGGAGGACGGAGCTGAGACTGACTTGGACCTTGGCCATTATGAACGCTTTATTGATGAGGATTTAAACCAGTTTTCTAATCTGACCACAGGGAAAGTTTATTGGAATGTACTGAATAAAGAACGGCGAGGAGAGTATCTGGGAGAGACTGTGCAGGTGATTCCTCACATTACCAATGAAATTAAGGACTTTATCTATACGGTAGGGAAAAAGACCAGTGCAGACGTGGTGATTACGGAGATTGGAGGCACTACCGGCGATATTGAAAGTCAGCCGTTTTTGGAGGCCATTCGTCAGGTGGCTTTGGAAGTGGGTCCTCAAGACAGTCTGTTTATCCATGTGTGTCTTGTCCCTTATCTATCCGGTTCAGAAGAATTAAAGACCAAGCCGGCCCAGCACTCGGTAAAAGAACTGAGAGGTATGGGTATTATGCCGGATCTCATGGTGCTGCGCTGCGATAAATCTTTAGATGAATCTATTTACAAAAAAATCGCCCTGTTTTGCAATGTGAAGCGAGATTGCGTCTTTGAAAACATGACGGTGCCTATTCTCTATGAAGCGCCGTTGATGCTGGAAAAACAGGGGTTTTCCGATGTGGTCTGCCGCGAACTTGGACTAGAGGCGCCTAAGCCGGATATGACAGAATGGAAACAGATGATTGAGGCTGTCAGAAATAGAAAGCGTCGGGTAAAAATTGCTCTGGTAGGAAAATATGTACAGCTTCACGATGCTTATCTTTCGGTGGCAGAAGCGCTCCGCCATGCAGGTTATCGTCACAGTGCATTTATCGAAATCAAATGGATCGATTCGGAGACTGTGACAGAGGAAAATGTGTCTGAGGCGTTGGGGGACTGCCAAGGCGTCATCGTGCCGGGAGGTTTTGGAAATCGAGGGATTGAAGGAAAGATTGCCACCGCCAAGTTTTGCAGAGAAAACAATCTTCCATACCTGGGAATCTGCCTGGGAATGCAGATTGCAGTCATCGAATATGCGCGTAATATGTTAGGACTGGTAGACGCAAGCTCTGGGGAGTTCGACGGCAGTTCCCAGAATAAGGTCATTGACTTTTTGCCAGACCAAAGCGATAATATTAACAAGGGTGGAACTTTAAGGCTCGGCGCTTACCCTTGCAAAATTCGTAAAAATACCCAGTTGTTTGGGTGCTATGGTAGTGATCTGATTTATGAGCGTCATCGTCACAGATATGAATTTAACAATGATTATAGAAGCAGACTCGAAGAGTCGGGGCTGGTAATCAGCGGCACCTCCCCTGATGGTTACATAGTAGAAACAGTAGAAGTTCCCAGCAATGATTTTTTTATAGGAGTACAATTCCACCCTGAATTTAAAAGCAGACCAAACCGGCCTCATCCACTGTTTTTGGGACTGGTTGAGACTGCCTTAAAACGTGAGACCTTGTAATGACGCGGAAAAGCGGACAGCTTCCTTTTAGTAGGAATGCTGTCCGCTTTTCATATGAAGTATCATATTGTATTAAAGTCCTAAAAGATGTTTATCTAACAGTTCTACGGCATCCTCGATACAGCCGTTGCAGCTTCGAAGGACGGTTCCCGTTTCAATGCCTTTGATTTCGCTGCAGACGATGGAACTGTTTTTTTCTTTAAACTCCTTAATTAAAGTTTGCATCATGTCGTAACATTGGCGTTTGGTCTTAGGGGTGTCCAAATCACCGTCGCTCATCTTCATGCCTACTACCATGGCCATGCCGCTGACTGCACCGCATGTTTCCATGGCGCCTATGCCTAAACCAAAGGGTTCTGCCAGTCTGAATGTGGTCTCTGGGTCAGCCCCCATCACATTGCAAAAGGAGCAGGCCACTGATTGAGCACAGTTAAAACCTCGTTTATGTAAATCTAATGCTTGTTCTTTTCTATCCATGAATGTTTCCTCCGTTTTTTGATACGCCTTTAGTATAACAGATTCTGCTGATACAGAAAATAGTTATTTCAATATGAACTTTGGATTTTTTGTTTTTACATCTGGGTCGCGGACAATGGTTTCCGGCTTGGTTTCCAGCAGTTCTGGATTTCTGTAATACCGGCGAAGCTCTTTGAAACAGCGACCGTAATAATGGCCGTTGGCGATTCGTTCATCGGTGACAATGCCAATTTCCATGATTTTATGTTCTTCTATGGTTTCACCGTTTTGAACCAATTTCTTGGATGGCTGTCCCATGGCCAGGAAGATGCCAGTGGTGCCAAACTCATAGAGGTGATGATAGATGGCATTGGTTCTGATGGAGGCCAGATTGGTCACAAAGAGGCTGGTGTGGAATGGGCTGGCATGTACCACAGAAAAAGGCAGGGCAAAGTATTTATCCAATATCTTCAGTGCACCCACAGCGATACCTATAAGGAAGGGAATTCGCACCAGCTTGGCAATCAACTGATCCATGGCGTTATTGGCCTTAGAATTCTGGCTCTGCTCAATGACAGCCTGTACCTTTTGGTTAACGGTGAAAATATCGTCGTCTAAATTGAAATATACCTTGTTGACCGTATCGCTGGTTCTATCCGGACGAAGGGATACAAAGGAGACACAGAAGTGATTGCGCGCATAGATTTTACGGTTCATGACGAAACGGTTGAGGTATGGATTTTGGGAATACAGGCGAAGGGCGCCAGCGATGATGATACTCATATGGTTCATACTGATACCCTTTGCACGACATTTTTTTATATAGTCCTGCATTAAATCCAGATCAATCTCTTCTGTCACAGAGTTACAAGCATCATAGCGTAGTGGCATGATATATGGAACCAATTCATACATAGGGTCGTTTGTTTTTACTCTATATCCATCTGTTCTAAACATAATCTCAATTCTCCTATTTTCTAGCTGCTAAAATTTTGCTATGTTTTTTATTCTACTATATTTGGTATGGAAATGCAAGTTATGGGAGCCTGACATCTTGTTTCTGCTGCTGTAAAATGATATAATTTAAACAATGTTAATAAGACAGAAAGATTTTAGTAAGATTTGAAGGCAGAAGGAGAGACGGATTGTGTCATTTGCATCAGAGACTAAAAACGAACTATCTCGAGTGGAAACGGAAAAAAAATGTTGTCAGCTGGCTGAAATATCCGGTTTTTTGAGGGCGGCAGGGAGCCTTAGGTTGGTTGGAGGCGGTAAATTTCGAGTGGTGATTACCACCGAAAATCCGGCCATTGCCCGTCACTATAAAAAACTACTTCAGGAGTATTTTGGTATAGAAACCAGACTGGAAATCGGAGAAGGTTCTTCAGTGGGAAAAGCTAGAAATGTGAATCATTATGCATATAGTCTTACCATTGATCCAGACAACTTGAGCGAGCAGATTCTGCGAGAAACAGGTATTTTGCTGGTAAAGGAGGGGAACAACTATATCAGTGACGGCATTTATAGCGGTATCGTAAAAAGTAAGTGCTGTAAGAAAGCGTATCTTCGCGGCATATTTATGGGAAACGGCACCATGAGCGATCCGGAAAAAGGTTATCACTTGGAATTTGTCTGTCGAAGCGAGCAGTTGGCTCTGGATTTAAGGAGGCTTATCAACAGCTTTGTGGATTTATCCGCTAAGATTTCTAAACGAAAGGACCAGTATGTAGTCTATATGAAAAAAGCTGATTATATTAGGGATACCTTGGCCATCATGGGGGCCAACAATCAGGTGTTTACCATGGAGGAAATTCGGATTAAGAAGAGCATGGTCAGCGATGCTAAGCGAATCGCCAACTGTGATACAGCCAATGTGGACAGAGCGGTGGAAGCGGCCATGCGGCAGCTGGCAGCCATTGAGAAGATTGAGAAGGCGAAAGGCCTGGATTGGCTTCCGGAGAAACTGAGAGAGGTAGCGGCGCTTCGAAAGGAGAATCCTGATATTTCCATTATGGCTTTAGGAGAACTTCTTGATCCACCTTTAAAAAAATCGGGTATCAATCACCGGCTTGCTCGTATCGAGGAATTGGCCGGAAAAATTTCGTTATAGATAATTTTTTTTGATATATTTAACAAAATGAATGAAATATATACATTTCATTCATTTTGTCTGTTTCTTATGTGTAAAATATGGGTAATATAATAATAAGGGTGAGAGTTTAAAAAAATCCAAAAGGAGGCAAAAAGGTGTTTACGGAAGAACTGAATCTGATAAAAGAGACAGAACAAAACGCAGAAGTTTTGCGAAAAAATGCCAAAACTGAAGCGAATCGTCTCATACAAGAAGCAGACAGGCAGGCCGGAAATCTTGTATCTGAAGCTGAGCAAACTGCCAAAGGCAGGGTCGAACTGCTGATAGCGGAAGGACAGAAAGAAGCCCAGCGTCAATACGAAGACGCCATAGAAACTGCTAAAAGGCAGTGTGAGGAAATGGCGAAACTGGCCGAGACGAGGAAACCAGAAATTGTGAAGTCCATTGTAGAAAGGATCGTGGAAACAAGTGTCAATCATTAAAATGCAGAGAATTGCTGTCATTGGCCTTGACACGGATAAAGAGAAACTGGTATCTTCCCTCATGGATTTTGGTGCGGTACAGCTTACTGACCAGACCGGAAAGTTTGAAGAATCCCTTTGGAAAGACTGGACGGTGCAGGATGAAAACCAGGAAGCCGTCACCTTGCTTGAGGGGAAGATGAGCAGAGCGGAGTCAGCCTTTGCTGTCATCGAGAAGTATGATGCCAGACGAAAACCTTTATTCAAAACCCGAAGAGTGGTTTCAAAAGCCGATATTATATCTGCTGGAAATCATTTAGAGGATGAAGAAAAAAAGGTACAGATGGTCTCAGATTTTAGCCATAGGCTTCACAGTATTACCGATGAGCTGAATAAGCTGGAATCAGATAGGATTTCTCTATTGCCGTGGCAGACTTACCGGATTCCTTTGACAGTAAAGGAGACTAAGACGTGTCGGATTCATAAGGGCGTTATACCTATGACTGCTGATGTGAACATGTTGGCGCAACAGCTGGAACAAGAAGTGGAAGGTCTGGTGTTCAGACTGATCTCCAGCGACAAGGATATGCACTATGTGGCTGTCATTGTCATGGAGGACTTAGAGGAGCAGGCCTTAACTCTATTGAAACAAGAAGGATTTTCAGAGATTGTTTTTTCAGGAATTACAGGAACAACAGCAGAAAATCTGGACAGAATAGAGAAGGAAAAAGAAAGATTGGAAGGGGAACGCAGTGAGGTGGAAGCTGAACTGACGGCAGTGGCCAGTTCCAATATTAAGGAGGATATCGAGACCTATTATGATATTCTTGCCATTAAGGCTGACCAAGAGCGAATCAAAACCAAGCTTTTGAAAACAAAGAGAACCTTCATGATTGAAGGTTGGATTCCGACAAAATGTGTAGAAGGGGCCAAGGATATTTTAGAAGCTAGTGGCTGCTATTATGTTTTCCGAGACCCTAGTGAAGAGGAAGAAGTACCGGTCATACTGGATAATCGAAATGTCTTCACACCGTTTGAGGCGGTTACGGAGATGTACTCTCTACCTGATTATCGAGGATTTGATCCGACAAACATTTTTGCCATATTTTATGCCATCTTCTTTGGGATGATGCTCAGTGATGCTGGCTATGGAATTCTCATGGCAGTAGCCTGTTTCGTAGCGCTGAAAAAGTATCCGCTGGAGGGAACCATCTATAAGATGGTAAAAATGTTCTTTTATTGCGGCATTTCCACTACCTTTTGGGGGGCCATGTTTGGAGGCTGGTTCGGAGACATTATCCAAGTTGCCAGCAGAACCTTTACGGGCCATGAAGTCAGTTTGGACCCCATTTGGTTTAATCCCATTGAGGACCCTATGACCTTACTGTATTTTTCACTGGCGTTGGGAATTATCCATCTGTTTGTGGGAATGGGCATCAAGGCCTATATGCAGATTAAGGATGGAAAATGGTTTGATGCAGTCTGCGATGAAGGATTTTGGTATATGACTATTCTGGGGCTTTTGGGATGGCTGGGCGGCGGCAGCGTTAGCGCGGCGTTGGTGACCATCGGCAAATGGACGGCCATTATCGGTATGCTGGGCTTACTGCTCACCGGAGGACGCCACAACAAGGGCTTTGGAAAGATTACAGGCGGCCTCAGTAATCTGTATAATATCACTAGCTATCTGTCAGATATTCTGTCCTATGCAAGAATCCTGGCTTTGGGACTTGCTACAGGGGTTATCGCCCAGGTGGTCAACACCATGGGAGCCATGGCAGGAGGCGGTGTGAAGGGCGCCATATTCCTGACACTGGTCTTTATTGTAGGCCATGCGTTAAATCTGGCTATCAATGTGCTGGGCGCGTTTATCCATACCAGCAGGTTGCAATATATTGAATTTTTCGGTAAGTTTTATGAGGACGGCGGAGAACCTTTCGACCCGTTCCGTAAAAAGACTAGATATATTAAGATCTCACAAGATGAGTAGGAAAATGGAGGAAATAGAAATGAGTATATTTGATGGAAATTCTTTAGCTCTCTTAGGTGCAGCGATTGCAGCTCTTGCCGGTATCGGAAGCGCTATGGGCGTAGGTATCGCAGGTCAGGCCGCTTCCGGTGTTTTGGCAGAAGACCCAAAGAAATTTGGTAAAACCCTGATTTTACAGGCTCTGCCTGGTACCCAGGGTATCTATGGTTTGATTATCGCTTTCTTGATTTTAAATAAGATTGGTCTTTTGAGCGGCAATATGGTAGAGCTCAGTCAGGCCCAGGGACTTTATTTCCTGATGGCAGGTATTCCAATTGGTCTTGTGGGTATCTGGTCTGGTATCGCACAGGGTAAAGCCGCTGCAGCAGCTCTTCAGCTTACGGCTAAGAGACCGGAACAGATGGTAAAGGGTATCATTTATACGGCTATGGTTGAAACATACGCTATTTTCGCCTTGCTGGTATCAGTACTGATGTGGCTCAATATTCAGATTTAGGTTTGCCATATAGACGATAAAACCAGTAGGAAAGGCGGAGAAAGCATGAGTATAGAAAAGATTACATCCCGAATTATGGGTGAGGCGGAAGCAGAAAGCAAGCAGACTTTGGCAGACGCTGAAAAAAAGCGCGATGCAATTCTTGCCGATGCCAGAGAGCGAGCTCTTCAGCTTTCTAAGTCCGAGGAGGCTAGGGGCCTTGTAGAAAAGGAAAAGATGATAAGCCGAAGAAAGTCTGTGGCGGATATCGATTGCAGAAAGGTGATTCTGGATCAAAAGCAAAAGCTGATTAGCCAGTGTTTTGACGAGGCGGTGAACGCCATCGTTTCTATGGACGAGGACCGTTATCTTGGACTGATGATTGCCATGGGAAAAGCCACTGGCCAAAAAGGCGGCGCATTGATTTTTAATCAAAAGGATCAGCAGACTATCGGACCTAGGGTGGCGGCAGCTTTAAATGAGAGCCAGGAAAAGGCCATGTTTTTCGTTTCCGAGGAGACAAGAAACATGAAAGGCGGCTATTTGCTGCAAGTAGATAAAATCTATATCAATAATACCATTGAGGCTCTGGTGGAAGAGCAAAAGGATCGTCTCAGTTTTGAAGTTGCCAAGATGCTGTTTGAATAAGGAGAACTATGATGAAACATGGACAAGAACAATACGAATTTCCTTGTGCCGTCATTCGTGGAAATGAAAAGACCCTCCTTAGCAGAACTGATTTGATTCGGGTCATAGAAAGCAAGCAGTTTCAGAGCGCCATAGGGATTTTAGCCGAGTTTGGATATGGAGATGGAAAAGAGCTGGAAAGCCCTAGAGAATTTGAAAATCTCCTTCGTCAGGAGCAGCGCAGGGTGAAGGAATTGGTATTTTCCATTCTGCCTGAAAAGGAAAGTTTGGCGATGCTTCTCTATCCGGCTGACTATCACAATGTAAAGGCGTTATTGAAAGCAGAGTTTCTGGGCATTGACCCGTCGCCCTATTTAACGGAGGCAGGCACAGTCACGGCAGAGAAAATGAGCCAGATGATTAAGGAGCGTAACTATATGTTTCTTTCCTTGCCTATGAAGTATGCGGTACAGGAGGCTGTAGATTTGTTTTCCAAAGGCCGAGACCCGCAGGAAATTGATATCGTACTGGATCGGGCATGTTACAAGGATATGCTGGAGGCGGCAGCTGAAACAGAGGATGATTTCCTCATCGGCTATGTACGACTTTTAATCGATATTCTTAATTTGACCACCTTCGTTCGGTTGCGTCAGATGGGCAAAGGATGGACTTTCTTTCAGAAGGTATTCCTGGTGGGCGGAACCATCGACGAGAGGGTGTTTACCTCTGGATATGAGGAACCTTATCAGCAATTTGCCGACAGACTGGCCCCTTATGGGATGCGGGAGATTTTAGCTGACGGCGGCGCAGTGGTCAAAGAGACGGGCAAATATACTTTGCTGGAAAAGCTTTGCGACGATAAAAAAATCCAGTATCTTCGCGATGCGAAATATGTCACTGCCGGTTTGGAACCCCTTCTGGCCTTTTATGGGGCTAAGGAGAGTGAGATTAAAAATCTGCGTATGGTGCTGACTGGTAAGATTTCCGGTACTTCAGAGGAAATTATGAAGGAAAGGCTGAGGGAAACGTATGTATAAAATCGGAGTCATTGGCGATAGAGAAAGCGTGCTTGGATTTAAAGCTGTGGGTCTCGAAGTTTTTCCCTGCGACCAGGCGGAGGAGGCCAGGCACATACTGAAAAAAATAGCGAAGGAGAATTTCGCTATCATCTATATCACAGAGCAGCTATTTCAATATCTGCGTCAGGAAGCGGCAGAGTACGGTGAGGCAAGACTTCCAGCTATCATTCCGATTCCCAGCAAAGACGGCAGTCTTGGGCTTGGCATGGACAATGTGAAAAAGTCGGTGGAACGGGCGGTAGGTGCAGACATCCTATTTGGAGGTGAAGAATAGAAGATGAGTCAAGGTAAAATCGTAAAAGTAGCAGGCCCATTGGTAGTGGCTTCCGGCATGGAAGAGGCCAACATGTTTGACGTGGTTCGCGTCGGCAATCAGGGTCTAGTAGGCGAAATTATAGAGATGAGAGGCGACATGGCCTCCATACAGGTATATGAAGAGACGGCGGGAATTGGCCCAGGAGCGCCGGTGGTTACCACAGGGGCGCCATTATCCGTAGAACTGGGACCTGGTCTGATTGAAACCATGTACGATGGAATTCAAAGACCGCTGGAGGAGATGGTGTCCATGGTGGGCACTAACATTACCAGAGGTATTCAGGTGCCGTCTTTAAGCAGAACGAAAAAGTGGGCTTTCGTACCAAAAGTTTCGGTGGGAGAGACTGTGGAACCAGGGGACATCATCGGTACGGTGCAGGAGACCATCGTGGTAGAACAGCGGATCATGGTGCCAGTGGGCGTGGCAGGTACAGTGGAATCCATCACAGCTGGGGACTTTACTGTAGAGGAGACCGTATGTACTGTCCGTCAGGAGGACGGATCCCTGAAGGAACTGACATTGATGCAGAAATGGCCTGTTCGTCGGGGCAGACCGTATAAGGAAAAATTAACGCCGGAGATGCCTTTGATTACCGGTCAGAGAGTCATCGACACTCTGTTCCCAATCGCAAAGGGCGGCGTGGCTGCTGTTCCAGGGCCTTTTGGTTCTGGTAAAACCGTGGTGCAGCATCAGCTTGCTAAATGGGCGGATGCAGATATCGTAGTATACATCGGCTGCGG
The DNA here is from genome assembly GCA_022793795.1 of Bacillota bacterium. Lineage (GTDB taxonomy): Bacteria > Bacillota > Clostridia > Peptostreptococcales > Anaerovoracaceae > RGIG7179. The sequence continues at coordinate 35,318 of JAAWDM010000047.1, read as the reverse complement.
AGAGCGTGGAAACGAGATGACCGACGTATTGATGGAATTTCCAGAGCTAAAGGACCCACATACCGGAGAATCACTGATGAAGCGGACGGTGCTCATTGCCAACACATCGGATATGCCGGTTGCTGCCCGTGAGGCTTCCATCTATACAGGCATCACCATTGCAGAATATTTTAGAGATATGGGTTATTCGGTAGCCCTTATGGCAGACTCCACTTCTAGATGGGCAGAGGCCCTTCGTGAAATGTCGGGACGTCTTGAGGAAATGCCAGGCGAAGAAGGATACCCAGCTTATCTGTCTTCCAGATTGGCGCAGTTCTATGAGAGAGCCGGTCGTACCATTTCCTTGGGTAAGGAAGGCAGAATGGGCGCCCTATCAGCCATCGGTGCAGTATCTCCTCCAGGCGGAGACATTTCCGAACCGGTTTCCCAGGCTACCCTTCGTATCGTAAAGGTATTCTGGTGTTTGGATGCAGGACTGGCCTCCAAACGTCACTTCCCTGCTATCAACTGGCTCCAGAGTTATTCCCTATATATCGATAGGTTGGAACCTTGGTATGAGGCCAACGTAAATCAGGAATTCCCTGCATTGCGCGCTCAGACTCTCCACCTGCTTCAGGAGGAGTCGGAACTCAATGAAATCGTACAGCTGGTAGGTGTGGATGGACTTTCCCATGAAGACCGGTTGAAGCTGGAAGTATCAAAATCCATTCGTGAGGACTATCTCCATCAGAACGCTTTCCATGACGTGGATACCTATTCCTCCATGGGTAAGCAATATCAACTTTTGAAACTGATTCTCACCTGGTATGAAATGTCCAAGGATGCAGTGGCCAAAGGCGCCAGCTTCAATCAGCTTGTAAGCCTGCCAGTGCGGGAAACCATCGGACGTTTCAAATACGTGGAGGAAGATAAAACAGAGGCTGCCTATACAGATATTATGGAGACCCTGACCAAAGAAATCGGGGACTTGGTAAGCAAGGAGGCGAGAGACGATGATTAAAGAATACAAGACCATACAGGAAGTTGTCGGGCCTTTGATGCTGGTAAAAAGCGTGGAAAACGTCACCTATGACGAGTTGGGAGAAATCCTGCTGCCGTCAGGTGAAAAACGACTCTGCAAAGTATTGGAATTAAACGGTTCTGATGCGCTGGTGCAGCTCTTTGAAAGCTCGGCGGGCATCAACCTGAAGGAAAGCTCGGTAAAATTCCTGGGTCACGGCAATGAACTGGCTGTGTCGCCGGAAATGCTTGGCCGCGTGTTTGACGGTATGGGACGTCCTAAGGATGGCGGTCCGGCTATTATTCCAGAAAAGAGAATGGACATCAATGGTCTGCCGATGAATCCGGCGGCCCGTGACTATCCATCTGAGTTTATTCAGACCGGCGTTTCTGCCATCGATGGACTGAACACCCTGGTTAGAGGTCAGAAGCTGCCGATTTTCTCGGCATCGGGACTGCCTCATGCAGAACTGGCGGCTCAGATTGCCCGTCAAGCTAAGGTGCGTGGCGATGAAGGTAATTTCGCAGTAGTATTTGCTGCCATCGGTATTACCCATGAGGAAGCAGAGTTCTTTGCTTCCGACTTTAGAAGAACCGGCGCTATCGATAGAACGGTGCTGTTTATGAATCTGGCCAACGACCCGGCTGTAGAGCGTATCGCTACGCCGCGTATGGCTCTCACCGCTGCCGAATATCTGGCCTTTGATTTAGGGATGCATGTTCTGGTTATTTTAACCGATATTACCAACTATGCGGAGGCTCTCCGTGAGGTGTCGGCGGCCAGAAAAGAGGTTCCGGGCCGCCGTGGTTATCCAGGCTACCTGTATACTGACCTGGCTACCATGTATGAAAGAGCCGGTAGGAAGAAGGGTGTGGATGGCTCCATCACCATGATTCCGATTCTGACCATGCCGGAAGAGGATAAGACCCATCCGATTCCTGACTTGACCGGATATATTACCGAAGGACAGATTATCCTGTCCCGTGACCTGTACAGAAAGGGTTTAAAACCTCCAATCGACGTGCTGCCGTCCCTGTCCCGTTTGAAGGATAAGGGTATTGGCAAGGGTAAGACCAGAGAGGATCATGCGGATACCATGAACCAGCTGTTTGCCGCTTATGCCCGTGGTAAAGAGGCTTTGGAACTGGTTACGATTTTAGGTGAAGCGGCTTTGACCGACATCGACCTGATGTACGCCAAGTTCTCCCAGGCCTTTGAGAAAGAGTACGTTTCCCAGGGCTATGAGACTGACAGAAGCATCGAGGAGACCTTAAATACAGGATGGAGACTGCTGTCTATGCTGCCAAAGAGCGAACTGAAACGTATTAAGGACGAATATATCGAGAAATATCTGGGCGCTGCCAATGAGCCAAACGAAGAGGTATAGGATGGCCTGGGGTAAGGAGAAAAGTCTATGGAACGATTAAATGTAAATCCAACCAGAATGATGCTTACCACTCTGAAAAAGCGTCTGGCTACGGCGACTCGCGGGCATAAGCTGATGAAGGATAAGCGGGATGAGTTGATGAAGGGATTCCTGGAACTGGCGCGGGAAAACAAGGAACTTCGCGCAGAGGTGGAGGCGAAGTTGGCACATGTTTATGACAGTTTCAGCATTGCCAGCGCAGCCATGTCTTCCGAGATGATGGAGGAGGCCCTCATGTTTCCAAAGCAGGGGGTGGAACTGGGCGTTGGAAATAAAAACGTGATGAGCGTGGATGTGCCGGTGTTCGATTTTAGGACTACTGCCTCTGACGCGGCGGATATTTATCCTTATGGTTTTGCTACTACTTCCGGCGAGCTGGATGGAGCCATCGGCGAATTGGCCGAGGTATTTCCGGCCATGCTTGCTCTGGCGGCCAAAGAGAAGGAGGCGGCTATGTTGGCCGCTGAATTGGAAAAGACCCGCCGTCGGGTTAATGCGCTGGAGTATGTCAAGATTCCTCAGTTGCAGATGACCATTCGTTATATCGTCATGAAGCTGGATGAAAACGAGCGCGGAAATCAGACTCGTTTGATGAAGGTAAAGGATATGATGCTGGCAGAGGCTATCGAGGAAAAACGGGAGAAGCAGCGGGAAGCCTTCGGGGCGTAGAACTAGCGCTGTTGTAAGCATATATGATTGAAAACCCCCGGCGTTCGCCAAGGGCCGCGGCCTTTGGCGGGCGGTGGGGATTTTTGTGTGTGGCGATAGTGTGGGTTGGGGAAGTTTTATTTTGATAAAAGTCATCCGAAAAAGTAAAAAGTTGGATTTTATGTATAACAGGAGGGCCAAAAGTCATCCGAAAATAGCATTTCGGGCAAAATATGTAGAACTCTGTTGCAGCTCGCCTCATGATTGTGATTTACAGCGGAAGAAAGTTATGGTGAATCAGGTCGAAAGGTGTCGGACCCTGTCGAAATTCTTTGAAAACCTGGTCTCTCAACGAGATTTTTTAGATGGACAGGCCTGTCTCTGACCAGCAACCCCTAAAAAGGTATACACTTTTTTCAGAAAAAGTCATTTTCAGATGACTTTTATCATAATGCCTAGGAACTGAGCGCTAACAGGTTTGGCTAAAAGGTATACAACAAAAAGATTTTACAGTATAATGAACGCATGGTGATGCGCGCCTTTGATATTTCGATGTGCGCGCCGGCGTTGCCGTAAGGAAGCGTTCATTGAATCATGACCTTGGAAGGCTTAGCGCGTCATGGTATAATAAAAGAAAGCAGGATGAAGGACGGGGTTATGAAGTTTCTGGATAAACAGTCGGGGCAGGTCAAAACGGCATTTGCGGCTGGGGTCAATGAGCGAATCAAGGCCATGGAGCCCATTGAAGTAGCTCGGTAAAACCAGTGAAGAATAAAGTGAAGAAGCACGGAGAAATAGGATGGAAAAGGGACAGAAGATTGAAGTAAAGATTGAGGACATGTCCGCAGAGGGACAGGGCATTGGAAAGTATGATGGTTTTGCAGTGTTTGTTAAGGATGCAGTGGTCGGCGATGTGGTTTGTGCGGAACTGACTAAGGTGAAAAAGAATTATGGCTTGGCGCGGATGACAGAACTGATAACGCCGTCTCAGGAGCGAATAGAACCCCTCTGTCAGTACAGCCATGTCTGCGGTGGTTGTGCTTATGGGCGGTTGTCCTATGAGGGTCAGCTTCGAGTCAAGGAAAAGCAGGTGAGAGATAAGCTAGAGCGGCTGGGCGGTATTGAGGCGCCACTGGTGCGTCCTATTATTGCCATGGAGGAGCCTTTTCGCTATCGGAACAAGGCAAGCATGGCGGTGAGTACGGGAGGCCTCATGACCAAAAAAGGCGGTATCGTGACGCCGGTTCATGAGCCGCGGGTAGGTTTTTTGCCAGCAAAGAGCCACGATGTGATAGATTGCGAGGGCTGTTATTTGCAGTCGGAACCTGCTATGGCCGCGGCGCGGGCTTTGCGCCAGTTCATGGAGGAGGACCACATTACGTCTTATGACCCGCGATGGGAAAAGGGTCTCATGCGCCATATGATTGTGCGGACGGCTGCGGGAACCGGTGAGGTGATGGTGGTATTGGTCATCAATGGGAAGGGGATTCCCAATGGTGAAAAGCTGGTGGACATGCTGGACGAGGCGATTTTTAAGGTGCCAGTTTACGAGGAGGGGCCGCTGGCTGGCGTGGAGTTCAGTCTGGAAAGCGTGGTGGTCAATGTCAATAAGAAGAAGTCTTCTGAAATTTTGGGGGAGGAGTGTATCACCATCGCAGGAAAGCCTACTATTATGGAGGAGATCGGCGGTCTAAAGTTTGAGATTTCTCCGTTGTCTTTTTATCAGGTGAACCGTCAGCAGATGGAGCGGCTTTATGGGAAAGTGTTGGAGTACGCTGCATTGGAAGGCGGCGAGACGGTGCTGGACCTCTATTGCGGCGTGGGCAGTATTGGTCTGTTTTGCGCGGCGGAAATGAATCGGAAAGCTGCGGAAGCTGGTTGTCAGGGCCACCAAGGCCAGGGACGCCAAGGTCAGGGATGCCAAGGCCAAGAATGTCAGGGTCAGGGACGGGTCATTGGCATCGAGTCGGTGAAAAGCGCTGTGGTGGACGCCAATCGAAATGCGGTAATCAATGGCATCGTAAATGCACGATATGTCTGTGGAAAGGCGGAGGAGGTTTTGCCGCAACTGATAAAATCGCCAGGCTCAATGGCGGATGGGAATCAGGCGCAAGAGGTAGGCGAAAAGCGGGCTGCATACGATGAGACTCTGATTATTGACAGGGCTGATGTGGTGATTTTGGATCCGCCGCGGGCCGGGTGCGATGCTGGATTGCTGGAGGCCGTGGTGAAAACGGAACCGGCCAAGATTGTTTATGTGTCTTGCGATCCGGCGACCCTGGCCAGGGATGTGAAGTACCTGACCCAGGCAGGTTATCGGTTTGAAGAGGCCACACCGGTGGACATGTTCCCATGGACAGGGCATGTGGAGACGGTGGTTCTGCTGACCAGGAAAGCCCAGTAATCAATAGATTCTGTGGATTTGGGATGGAAATGAATGCGTGCTTTAAGTTTCCGCAGGGCGGTTCTGAGGGAAGTGATTTATCCAGGGGGACAGGCTTTGGGTAGAGTGAGAGTGATCTTTTGGCGAAAGTCTATTATTTGGCAAAGCAGGTAAGACGAGAGAGTATACGCATTTGAACTTTTAAAAACATAAAATAAGTTTTTGAGGAAAAGTCTGGCATTAAATTTTTCTTTGATGAAATGTAATGCCGATTTTTGGGGGCGAGTCTATGTTTGAAAGGGAAGAATCTGTATTTTAAATTGTGCTTTTGAGTTGAAAAATTCACTTTTGCGTGATATAATTCTTTTATAATTACTGATAGAAAATGGAGGTATGGCATGGCAGTCAGCTATAAGAAATTATTCCATTTATTAATAGAGAAAGATATGACGAATGCACAGTTGCAGCAGGAGGCTGGATTCTCTGCAAATATCATTACACGGTTGAAACGGGGTGGGTATATTTCTCTTGAAAGTGTGGAAAGGATCTGTCGTGTTTTGAACTGTGACGTGGACGATATTTTGGAATTTATCTCAGGGGATAACGAAGGAAAAGAGAATGGTTGATACAAAAGCTGGCAGATAACGACAAAACAGCCTACATACTGAAAAACGGAAAACCGATAGTCGTTGTATCAAAGCGATATGAGCGACTGCTGGAAGCAGGCATTGATATAAGGGATTATTGAGCCACACAAACTAAATCATAAAATGGAGGAATTTGTGATATGAATAAGCGGCAACTGGCTGCCACGATATGGAGATCAGCCAATGAAATGCGTTCAAAAATAGAAGCCAACGAGTACAAGGATTATATCTTGGGCTTTATTTTCTACAGGTTTCTTTCCGAGAAGGAGGTGCGCTTCTTCAAGGAACAGGGGATGTCGGAAGAGGACATAAAGGGGATGAATGAATCCGATAAGGAGTTTGTGGATTTCACCAAGGAGTCCATCGGTTATTTTATTGCCTACGAGAATCTGTTCTCCACATGGCTGGAGAAGGGGAGCAATTTTGATGTCTCTGATGTAAGGATGGCATTGACTGCATTTGACAGGCTTATCAGTCCATCTCATAAAAAGGTGTTTGAAAAGATTTTCAATACGCTCCAGACCGGCCTTTCCAAGCTAGGAGAAACTGCATCCACGCAGACAAAGTCTATCAATGAGCTTATCAAGCTGATTAGACGTATTCCTATGGATGGGCATCAAGATTATGATGTCCTCGGATTTATTTATGAGTATCTCATTAGCCAGTTTGCCGCCAATGCAGGCAAAAAGGCTGGCGAGTTCTATACGCCTCATGAAGTGTCCATGCTCATGTCTGAGATTGTGGCAAATCACCTGAAGGACAGGAAGGAAATTCGCATATATGATCCTACATCAGGTTCAGGGTCTTTATTAATAAACATGGGGATTGCGGCATCCAAGTATATCAAAGGTGGAAACCGAATTAGCTATTATGCACAGGAGCTTAAAGAGAACACATATAACCTCACCAGAATGAACCTCGTGATGAGAGGTATCGACCCAACTAATATTTATGTAAGAAATGGTGATACTTTGGAGGATGATTGGCCGTTCTTCGAGGAGGGTGACATTGAGCATTATCAGCTTGTCCGTGCGGATGCCGTGGTGTCCAATCCTCCCTATTCACAGAAGTGGGACCCGAGAAATAAGAAGCATGACGCTCGTTTCTCTGACTATGGCGTAGCGCCAAAGGGTAAGGCAGATTATGCGTTTTTGCTGCACGACCTGTATCACTTGGAGAAGGACGGAATTATGACGATAGTTCTTCCTCATGGCGTCCTTTTCCGTGGGAATGAGGAATATACAATTCGAAGAAACCTGATAGAGAAAAATAACATTGATGCTATCATTGGACTCCCTGGTAATATCTTCTTCGGCACATCTATCCAAACGCTAATCATGGTGTTGAAGCGTGAAAGGACGGAGACGGATGTTCTTATCATCGATGCATCGAAAGGATATGAAAAGGTCGGAAAGAGCAACAGGCTGCGATCTTCGGATATCAAGCGTATTGTGGATTGTATCCGTACCCGTGCTATTATCCCTGGATTTTCCCAGCGAGTGAGCAAGGAAAAAATTAAGGAGAACGACTACAATTTAAATATTCCTCGTTATGTTGACTCTTATGAGAAGCCGGAGCCTTGGGATTTGCATTCCATCATGTTTGGCGGCATTCCGAATACAGAACTGAATGCCCTGGGGGATTATTGGAAAGCATTCCCGACACTTAGAGCGTATCTCTGCCAGCCGATTTCTGCGAGATATGTGCAGATGGCTTTTTCTGATATCGGGCAGGCTGTGAGGGATGAGGCGTCTGTTATCAGCTATAAGGATAGCTATGGCGCTGCTTTCGCAGATTTGCAGGAAAAACTGCGGGCGATTTTGATAGAGCAATATTCCACGATATCTGCACAGGCGGAGGAGGAAAAAGTCACTGCGGACATTTTCAAGAGGTTGGAGTCTATTGCCGTAATAGACAAATACGAGGCATTTCAGGTACTGGACAATGTATGGAATCAGATATCTGCTGATATAGAAATAATCCAGACAGAGGGCGAGACTGCCATAATGCAGGTAGATCCTCATATGGTGACAAAGAAAAAGAACGACAAAGAAGTGGAAGTGCAGGAGGGCTGGGAGGGTCATATTTTGCCATTTGAACTTGTGCAAGAAATGTATCTTACAGAGGAACTATACCAGTTGCAGGAGCTTCAAAGAGAACTTGCAGCGTTAACAGCTTCTTACAGTGATATGATTGATGGCCTGACGGATGAGGAAAAAGAGACTGGAATTTTGAATGACGCTGGCACGGAATTTATCGGCAAGGAAGTCAAGGCAAAGGCAGAGGAAGCATTAGAGGACATCGAATCGGATGAGATAGATGCCCTTTTGGAATATCTGATTTTGCCGCAAAAGAAAAAGGCTGAATTCGTAAAAGCCGTCACTGCTGTGGACTGGTCTGCAATGGCAGCCAATAAGAACGGGATTTACACCAAGGCGGTAATCACTGCCCGTGTGAAGGCGCTTAGGGCAAGCTGGGTGTTCCCGGAGGATTCCTTCGAGGCGAAACTCCTTAATATTGTAGCCGTCATGGAACAGGAAAATGCAATGAAGCGTGAAATCAGGGCAAGAAGCGCTGCTCTGCACGAGAAGACAAAACAGCTGATTGAGGGTATGGAACTTGAACGGGCCAAAGCCGTGCTTGAAGAGAAATGGATTACTCCTATTGTGAGCGGCATCATGGCGCTGCCGGAGAATCTTATCAGCGACTTTATAGCAAGGCTTGTTACCCTGCAACAGAAATACGCTGTGACCTTTGCCACTGTTGGAGAACGTATTGAATCAACTGAGTCGGAAGTCTCCGACTATGTTTCCAAACTCAGAGGCGATGATTACGATATGGCCGGGTTGGCAGAGCTACAGACGCTGTTGGGAGGAGGCGCTTGATGGAAAAAAAACCAGCTATCCGATTTGAGGGGTATTCAGATGAATGGAAAAAAGGACGATTAAGCGAATATCTTGATGTGTCAACGCAAAAGAATACAGAGGGAAATTATTCAAAAAAAGACGTACTATCTGTTTCAGGCGACTATGGAATAATCAACCAGATTGAATTTCATGGAAAATCCCTTGCAGGTGCTTCCGTGCTGAATTATGGAGTCGTTCAGAACGGCGATGTTGTTTACACAAAGTCCCCTTTAAATGCTAATCCATACGGTATAATTAAAACCAACAAGGGAAAGTCTGGAATAGTTTCAACCTTATATGCAGTTTATAGACCTAAAGAAGGAGTATTCCCTGATTTCATACAAGTGTATTTTGAGGAATCTTCTCGTATGAACAATTACGTGCTCCCGCTCGTAAGCAAAGGGGCAAAAAATGATATGAAGATTTCAGCGGAGAACGCTCTGAAAGGCACAGTTGTATTCCCTGCATATGGTGAACAGGTTGAAATCTGCATTTTCTTTGATCATATCAATGCACTAATTGACATACATCAGTGTAATCTCGATAGGATGATTGCCACCAAGAAGTCCATGCTTGATAAGCTCTTCCCTCAAGGTGATGCTAAAGTGCCAGCGATTCGATTTGAGGGTTTTAAAGATGAATGGGAAAAGAAGCCGCTTGGAGAGCTTTTTGAAGAATACTCTGAAAAAGGACACGAAGAGCTTCCGCCATTGATGATTATACAAGGTGCAGGTACTATACCTAGAAATGAAAGCGACCGAAAGCTCATGTACAATAAAGCGAATTTGTCAGGATACAAATTAGTAAGGAAAGGCGATTTTATCGTTCATTTGCGCTCTTTTGAAGGAGGACTTGAAATTGCTACTACAACAGGAATAATAAGTCCAGCATATCACACGCTTCATGGGGAAAACGTGGACTCTGATTTTTACTATGCATATTTCCGTTCAAGGAAATTTATTGATGTGGATTTAAGGCACCATGTATATGGAATCAGGGATGGCAGAAGTATAGATATTAACGGAATGAAGACTATTCTGATTCCGTATACCAGTTATGAGGAGCAGAAGCAAATAGCTGGCTATCTGAATTCGTTGGACGAGCTTATTGGCTTGTATCGGATTCGAATAGAAAAATTGAAGAACATAAAAGCGGCTTGCCTGCAAAGAATGTTCGTGTAGGGGGGTATGGAAAATGACTTTTGATGATGAGAGAAAATTTGAAGATGCGGTCATAGCGCAGTTGATAGAGTATGGCTGGGAAAAGGAAGTCATAAACTACCCCACTGAGGAGGATTTGATTCGCAATTGGGCAGATATCCTTTTTGCAAATAACCGTCAGCAGGATGTCCTGAACGACTGCCCTCTTACAGATGGCGAGATGCAGCAGATTATCGACCAGATTATTGCCCTGCGTACACCAGTGAGACTGAATGACTTTATCAACGGAAAGAGCGTGGGTATCAAGCGCGAGAATCCTGATGATACACAGAATTTCGGGAAGGAGGTCAGCCTGAAAATTTACGACAGGCGTGAGATTGCTTTGGGCTCCAGCCGCTATCAGATTGTGAGACAACCGAAGTTTAAGACTGCGCCACGACTGAATGACCGTCGTGGGGATTTGATGCTGCTCATCAACGGTATGCCTTTGATACATATCGAATTAAAGAAAAGCGGCATACCTGTCAGCAATGCCTACAACCAGATTGAAAAATATGCCCATGAAGGTGTATTTACAGGTCTGTTCTCGCTGATTCAAGTGTTTGTGGCCATGGAGCCGGAAGAGACGGTTTACTTTGCCAATCCGGGTCCCGATGGCATGTTTAACAAGTCCTTTTATTTCCATTGGGCGGACTTTGATAATGTGCCGTATTCGGATTGGCAGGACGTGGTGAAATATCTGCTGAATATTCCGATGGCGCATGAACTTATCGGCTACTACACAATTCCAGATGGCAAAGACGATACTTTGAAAGTTATGCGTAGCTATCAGTATTATGCAGCAAGAGAAATATCAGCTGCGGTTGCTGCCAAGGACTGGAAGAATACCAATATTCTCGGCGGACATATCTGGCATACTACAGGCTCAGGCAAGACTCTGACCAGCTTTAAATCGGCACAGCTTATTGTAAGTAGCGGCATGGCAGATAAGGTTGTCTTTCTGGTGGACAGGAAGGCATTAGGCAAACAGTCCTTTGATGATTACAGAGCATTTGCCAGTGCGTCCGAGGAGATTCAGGATACGGCAGACACGAATATCCTGGTGGGAAAGCTGAAAAGCGATGATAGTGATGATGCGCTCATCATCACATCCATCCAGAAATTGAGTAATGTGACGAGGAATGCAGAAAATATCAAAACGGCAGACATCGATAAGATTGTAGCTAAGAGAATCGTGATTATCATTGATGAGGCTCATCGCTCCACCTTCGGAGAGATGCTGACGAATATCAAGAATACCTTTATTCACGCTATTATCTTTGGATTTACTGGTACGCCGATTCAAGATGATAATAGCAAGAAGGACAATACCACGACCACCATATTTGGCGATGAGCTTCACAGATACACCTTGGGCGATGGAATTCGAGATAAGAACGTCCTCGGCTTTGACCTCTATATGGAGTCTACGTTTTTGGATATAGAGCTTCGAGAACAAGTAGCTCTGATGAAGGCCAAGGCACAGTCATATGATGAGGTGAAGGGAAATCCGAAAAAGGAAAAAATTTATTTCAAATTCATGGACCCCACACAGGTTAAGATGTATGGGGAGCAGCGAGGGAAAAAGTTTGTAAAAGGAATCGAGGATTACATTCCAAATTCACAGTATGAGGATGAGAAGCACCAGAAAGCGGTTGTCGATAATATCGTGAAATACTGGAATATATTCAGCAGAGGCGGTACATTCCATGGTATCTTTGCCACAAGCAGTATTCCAGAGGCGGTGGCATATTACAGGCTGTTTAAGTCTGTAGCACCCCACTTGAAAGTTACGGCGGTGTTTGACCCGAACATTGATAACGAGGGCGGCGGATCCCTGGAAAAGGAAGATGGTATTGTAGAAATCCTTGAAGATTATGAGACCATTTTCGGACCGTCCTTTGGGCTGCCAAACTATGATTCTTTTAGAGAAGATGTACAGTTACGTCTTGCACATAAGAAGCCTTATAATCGCATTCCAGTGGACAAGCAGATAAATCTCCTGATTGTGGTAAATCAGATGCTGACAGGGTATGACTCAAAATGGATTAACGCCCTGTATCTCGATAAGGTTATGGAGTACGAGAATCTGATTCAGGCATTCTCCAGAACGAACAGACTGTTTGGTGATGAAAAACCGTTTGGAATCATCAAATATTACCGCAGGACACATACCATGAGAAGAAATATTGAGATTGCAGTAAAGGCATATTCGGGGGATATCCCGACAGGGTTGTTCGTTGATAAGCTACCGAGCAATCTCAATAGTATGAATCGTTTCTTCGATGAGATTGCAGACCTTTTCAAAAATGCTGGCATTGAGAATTTTGAAAAGCTGCCAGAAGAAAAATCCGAGAAACGTAAGTTTGCAAAGCTGTTCAAGCAGTTTAATCAGCGGCTGGAGGCAGCACAAATACAGGGATTTAACTGGTCAAAGGATACCTACACGGCTGTGGAGCCGGATGAATCAGAATCCTATATTGTAATGCACTTTGATTACAATACATATCTTGCTTTGTTGCAACGCTACAAAGAGCTTCCGTCTGGCGGCGGCGGTGGAATCGGTGAGGAACCGCCTTTTGAAATCGACACACACATCACGGAAATCAATACGGATGCAATTGATGCCGATTACATGAATTCTCGATTTGATAAGTTTTTCAGGCTGTGGCAGCAAGGAGATATGGACTGGGAAACGCTGGATCAGGTACTAAGAGACCTACACAAGTCTTATTCAATGCTTCCGAGAGAGCAGCAAAGGTATGCCAATCTCTTTATCAGCGATGTGCAGTCGGGAAAAATCACAGTTGACCCAACAATGACATTCCGAGATTACATTGCCAAGTATATGAGGAAGGCAGAGGAGGCTCGCATCGCTCGTATCGTCCGCAGGCTTGGCTGTTATGAGAAATTGCTCCGAACGCTGTTAGATAGGAAGGTGACGGAGGCAAATTATAAAGAATTCGGTTACTTTGATGAGCTTGTGGCATCAGTGGATAGGGACAAGGCTAAAAAATTCTTTATTGTTATTGAACGAGATAACTACAGAGACTACCGACTGAATATGTATATCTCATGGTATTTAAAGAAATTCGTAATCAGCGGAGGGGTTGACCCATATGCCGATGTGATTGACAGTGGAAGGAAAGCGTCCAAAACCGATGATAGCGGACAAGCTCCATCTGGAGATAGTGTGGTGGTAGATGATATCATGCAAGACGAGGATATCGTGGGCGATGTTATTGTGAAAACGACTGTTAAGAGCCGAAAGCTAAGTCAGTGGTATCAATCCAGTCAAGCGGTAGCTTGCATGATGAATACGGGATGCTTCGCATATGTTGAAGAGAGGGTATGCTTGGATGAGCCGAAGTATGTGGAGCGACAAGAATCTGGCAAAATGCGTCTGACGTCTTATGCCAAGGAGCATGAAGAGGAATGCTTCCTGCAATTTAAGGAGGATGCAGATGGAAAGCTACATTATGTAAAACTGCCTGAGAGCATTGCTGATAAGGAGTTTCGCTATTCTGACCATATATCAGATGACATTTTGACAAAGTATGGTCTTGTGAACGAAATAGCAAATCAGATGCTTGCCGCTATTCGAGGTATGGAGTTTGGTGATGCTCTGAAGGAGCTTATGAGTGATAGAATCTGTCACTATAGTATAGGGCTGTTGAGAAGCACAACAGGGCTTGACAACAATACAATAAGCAGGATGCGAGAAGGCAAAAGCCTCACAGATGTGAATGTGGTTTCAGCTTGTTTAGGAATTCATCTTCCATTCCCTGTTTCCAATAATATGTTGGAACTTGCGAATATGATTTTTCGCATGGATAAAGGACCCGATAAGAATAAAACCTACATTCAGTTGCTAACGCTACGTTGGGCTTCCGATTATGGCGATATCTATGACGATTTAAAAGAGCAAGGGCTTGAGACGTTAATTAAGCAGCCTCCAATTTGATAAATTCTGTTCTGCACAGAGGTCAGAGTGAAATCTGGCCTCTTTTTTGTGCAAAAAATTCTTTGTTGAACTTTCTTCAATAGCCTAAGAGCAAGAAATGCTCTTAGGGGCTACATATTAAAGCACATTTCTATCTTAATGCTATCGAAACAGTAAAATCTCGTGATTTTTCTATTGAACTTTGTTCAACGGGCAAAAAATTGGATTTTGGTAGGATATCCATGTGATTAAGATATCGCAAAAATTCAAGCTATGAGGTGTAACGAAATGAGACTGACAAAACTGGACTGGCTTACGAATATCGAAAATTCCATCGTTGCGATTGGAAATGCGGATATTACCGATTCGGTGCTTTCAAAATATGGAACTGTTGATTTGGAGAAGTTATCAGTTGCTATGCTTTCAGACATTTGGAATGAGTTGTATGCCATCGAAGTTGACCTTAGATAAAAGGAAAGTACAAATTCATAAAAATTTTGGTGACGGATGCGACATTTTGCATTTCTTATACAAGGGATTTTACAACAGTTATCTAGTTTCAAAAATCAATTTGATTTTTGAAACTCTTATAAGAGAAGGGTACCATTCCCCCTCAGACTAACTTCTTCGCTGAAAGATGCAGGGCAGTAGCTGAATATGCCCCTCTGTTTATCTGCTTCCATATATCACTTCAGTGATATATTTTTCGTTAAAATTCGTTGAATAACTATCGCTGTGGCGATATAATAATAGTGAAATAGATGAAGGTCAGGAAAATGGATGAACTGATTACGATATATCACGGCTCTGAAAGAATTGTAGAACAGCCAACCTTTGGTCAAGGCAAAAAGAATAACGACTTTGGCCTCGGATTTTACTGTACTGCCAGCGAGGAGCTTGCAAAAGAGTGGGCGGTATCCTCCTTACGCGATGGCTTTTCCAACCGCTATACATTAGATACCAGACACTTGAACATTTTGAATTTGAATAGTCCTGATTATACGATACTGAATTGGATTGCTGTTTTGGTGGAACAACGTCTGTTTTCCATTAAAACGCCTGTGGCGGGAAGGGCAAAGCGATATTTGCTTGATAACTTCAGCATCAATGTAAATGCTTTTGATGTAATAATAGGTTATCGGGCGGATGATTCATATTTTGACTATGCGGAGTCATTCCTTAACAACGGTATTGCTGTAGAACAGTTTGCCTATGCTATGCGGCTTGGAAAGTTGGGCGAACAAATCGTGATTAAATCCAAGTTTGCCTTTTCCAATCTGAAGTACCAAGGATTTGATGTTGCAGAAAAAGACCAATATTATGTTCTCTGCAAGGCCAGAGATGATAAAGCCAATCAGCTTTATCTGGAGATGTTTGGGGAAGAAAGCGACGGGCTATATATTCAAGACATCATGAGAGGAGGCATCAAAAACCATGATCCACGCATACCAAGAAATATATCTGAGTAAGGTTCAATGGGTATTGGGCAATGCCTTTGATTATGCAGTCAACACTTGCCACATTCAGGGAAACGATTTTGCCAAAATGTTTATCGTAAGCTCTGTAAGCAGGCGAATGGAAAACGGCGAACCTGCCTATCTTGCTGGAAAAAGCGGTATTGAGATCGTCCAGGAGGTCGTTGCGGAAACCAAAGGGCAGGAACTTCAAATTAAGCAGCAGGAACATTTTGAACGCTCTAGGGAATACTGGGTTGGATGGGCCGTTGCCTATTATCAATGGTATTCAAGCAGAAAATACAGCGATATTTTTAAGGTTATCCCTTTTGAGCGTTTGCAGAAAATGTATTATCCTCTCCATGAGGCAGATGTCACAAAGTTTGTTGATGTCATGGACTCACAAATGGAAAAATATTTTTCTCAAACCAATTTAAGGCGTATCCGTATGGCCTATGGCGCTACACAAGTAGAGTTATCAGAGCGCTCCGGTGTGAACCTTCGGTCAATTCAGATGTATGAGCAGCGAAACAAAAACATCAACAGAGCAAGCGCAGATACAATATATCGGCTCGCTAAGGTTTTAGGATGCAACATGGAAGATTTGCTTGAAAAGCCCCTTTAAGGGAAAATACAAAGGAGTCCCCACATGAACATGAAACTGAAAATTGCGTTGCTTCAGCTTCTCCCCGGAGATAGCCTAGAGGAACAATTCAAAATAGGAAAAGCTGCCTGTGAGAAAGCAAAGGCCATGGGCGCTGACATTGCATTGTTCCCCGAAATGTGGAGCAGTGGTTATGTAATACCGCAGGATGAGAGACTGATAGAGGAAATGGCAATCTCGGCCAATAACCACTTCATACAGGATTTTGGCAAATTGGCGGCAGAACTTCAGATGGCAATCGCCATTACATTTCTGGAAAGTCATAGGCCGAAACCGTTAAATTCGGTTATTCTCTTTGATAGAAACGGTAAACAGAACCTCCATTATTCCAAGGTGCATACCTGTGACTTCGACTTAGAAAAGATGCTGTCTGGCGGCGAGGATTTTTATGTTGCGGATTTAGATACTGGCAGAGATACGGTTAGGGTGGGCTCCATGATCTGTTTTGACAGAGAGTTCCCTGAAAGCGCTAGAATTCTCATGGTCAAAGGCGCGGAAGTGATCCTTGCGCCTAATGCCTGTCCCATAGAAATAAACCGCCTTGCGGCCCTTCGCACCAGAGCTTATGAAAATATGCTGGCCGTCGCTACATGCAATTATCCTGGCGGGCAGCCGGACTGCAATGGCCATTCTACAGTCTTTGATGGTATGGCATGGTTTGCGGGTGAGCCAGGCGTGCGGGACATGTGTATCTTTGAGGCGCCGGAGAAAGAAGGCGTCTATGTGGCTGAGATTGATTTGGAATTGCTGCGAAAATACCGGAAGGATGAGGTGATGGGAAACAAGTATCGTCATCCGGAGAAGTACGGGATTTTAGCTGCGACCTATGGCCATGATTGAGAAATAAAAGACAAAGGAGACGCCAAACCATGGATTTTATACGCAAAGAACCCATTGAGGAAGGCTGGTCTGGCCACCGGAAATACAAAGCTGTGACAGCAGACGGCGCTCAATATTTTTTGCGGGTCATGAGCAAAGAGAAGGATGCAAAACGTATGGAAGAGTTGCATGGGATAGAGCAAAATCTGGAAGCAAAGGGGCTTCCCCTGAGCAGACCCATTGCACTGGAAAGCCATGGCTCGGAAGTTTATGTCATTGAGACATGGGTGGACGGACTGGAAGCAGAAAAGGTGATTCCAAGCCTTACAACAGATAAACAGTATGACTATGGATGGGAGGCTGGCAGGATTTTGAATATTATTCACCAGATTCCAGCGCCTGATACCCAGGAGGATTGGGAAGGACGATTCAGCCGGAAGATGGAGTATAAGATAAGGTCTTACGAACAGTGCCCCATAGAGATTCCAGGCGGAGAAGAGATGATTTCATATATAAAAAATCATAGACATCTTTTGAAGGGGCGTCCCCAGACTTTTCAGCATGGAGATTATCATATTGGAAATATGATGATAGAGAAGGAAAGGCTGGTTGTCATTGATTTTGAGAGATATGATTATGGCGACCCATGGGAAGAGTTTAATCGGATTGTTTGGAGCGCCCAGGCAGCGCCAGCCTTTGCAACAGGCATGGTGGACGGTTATTTTAATGGACAGGCGCCCATGGAATTTTGGAAGCTGCTTGCGCTATATGTTAGCAGCAACCTTCTTGGCTCTGTTTCATGGGCTTTTTCTTTTGGTGAAGAGGAACGAAAAACCATGGAGCAGCAGGCAAAGGATGTAAGCGTCTGGTATGATAATATGAATCGGTTGATTCCATCTTGGTACCAGAAGTATCATAGAGAATAATGGTTCCTGATAAAGTACAATCAAATCATCGGCCGTCCGGAAAGCAGAGATGCGCTTTCGCAAGACCATTGCGAGACAAAACCGGAGGCCGATTTTTTCATTTCTCATGTCTTTCGTGATAACATCACAGATAAAAATTTTCTTTTATGATATATTGATTTCATCAGTTTCAGGAGGATTGGTTCAGGAGGATTGATTATGGATGTAAAGATGAAACATAAGCGGCGGGCCGTTGTGGATGCAGACAACTGTGTTGCTTGCGGATGCTGTGTAAAGGTCTGTCCAAAGGACGCTATCAAAGTCTGGAAGGGAAGCATGGCAAAGGTGGATACAGAGACCTGTGTAGGATGTGGCAAGTGCGCCCAGGAGTGCCCTGCATCCGTCATTGAGATAAAGGCGGTGCTGTCATGAAAAAACATTGGTATGACTATCTTTGGATTGTCTCTTTGACATATTTGACACTGGGATTTTTTAATATTCTTTTCGCATGGCTGGGACTTTTGTGTTTCTTTATACCGTTAATTATTTCCATTGCGGCGGGAACAAAGGGTTACTGTAATCGTTATTGCGGCAGAGGACAGCTCTTCGGGATTTTGGGAGGACGCTTTGGACTTTCTCGGAAAAAGGATATCCCAGGATGGATGAAAAGCAAGTGGTTCCGTTATGGTTTTTTAATCTTTTTCCTTATCATGTTTTGTCAGATGCTTTGGAATACATACATGGTATTTGCGGGCGTTCAAGATTTAAAGCAAGCTGTTACGCTGCTTTGGACTTTCAGATTGCCGTGGCAATGGGCATATCATGGGACCCTACTGCATCCAGGCGCGGCCCAGTTTGCTTTTGGATTTTACAGCATCATGTTAACGTCTACGGTTCTTGGACTTGCGACAATGGTCTGCTTTAAGCCTAGGAGTTGGTGTGTGTACTGTCCTATGGGAACCATGACGCAGCTGATCTGTAAGGCTAAAAATAGGTAACCATGATATTGGAATCAATCAGGTATGCCGTTGTCGATTGAGGGCAATATAACTGTAAAGCAGATAATACACTGGATTGATAAGGAGAGATGTTAGATGAGATTACAAAATAAAGTTGCGGTTATTACTGGCGGAAGTCGTGGAATCGGATTTGCCACAGCAGACAAGTTTTTGAAAGAGGGCGCAGCGGTGATTTTGACGGCCAGTACACAAAAATCGGCGGACAAAGCGGTTATGCAGCTGAAAGAAAAGTATCCTGACAGCAGGGTGGAAGGCATCAGCCCTAATTTAGCCAGTTTGGAATCTGTGCGCAGGGCTTTTACAGAAGTTGTAGAAAAACACGGAGTCATAGATATTTTAGTAAATAACGCAGGCGTTTCCGAAAGCGCTCCATTTACGGAATATACGGAAGAGACCTTTGATAAGGTGATGGATCTCAATGTAAAAGGTGTGTTTAACGCTACACGAGCTGCCAGCGAATATATGATTGCACAGGGCAAAGGCGTGGTTCTTTCCACATCATCTATGGTGAGCATCTGTGGCCAGCCCAGCGGAGTAGCGTATCCTACCTCTAAATTTGCGGTCAATGGACTGACAATTTCACTGGCCAGGGAACTTGGACCCAAAGGTATCCGTGTCAATGCAGTGGCGCCAGGGATTATCAACACTGATATGATGAAAGCAGTGCCAACAGAAGTGATTGAGCCCATGATAAAGCAGATTCCTCTGCAGCGTTTAGGAGAGCCGGAAGATATTGCAAATGCTTTTGTATTTCTGGCTTCGGAGGAAGCCTCCTATATCACAGGGGTTGTGCTAAGTGTAGATGGTATGTCGAGAGTATAAGATAATATTGTAGGGAGGTATAGACATGGGATTTTTCGATTTTTTAAAGGGTTCTGATATCAATCAAGGCATAAAGGAATATGGTGATACAACAGGAGCGGTACTTTTGGATGTTCGCACCTCACAGGAATACAGGGAAGGGCATATTCCAAATAGTAAAAACGTACCCTTACAGTCTTTAGAAAGAGTGGAGACCATTGTCAACAGAGCGGACATTCCAATCTTTGTATATTGCTATTCTGGAAGCAGAAGTCACCAGGCAGTAAACGCCCTGAAACGTATGGGATATACAAATGTAAAAAATATAGGCGGTATTGCAACTTATACAGGAAAGGTGGAGAGATAGTATGAAAGTTATGATTGTAGGCGGTGTGGCTGGTGGCGCTACTGCTGCCGCCAGAATTCGAAGATTGGATGAGCAGGCAGAAATCGTTGTGTTTGAACGTTCTGGATTCGTTTCTTATGCAAACTGCGGCCTGCCGTATTACATAGGCGATACCATTGTTGATCCAGAGGAATTAACCCTCCAAACGCCGGAAAGCTTTTTTTCAAGATTTCGTGTGACTATGAAAGTACGCCATGAAGTGACAGCCCTTCATCCAGAAAGCCACAGTGTTTCTGTTAAGAATTTGGAAACAGGGGAAGAATTTGAAGAACAGTATGATAAGCTGATTCTGGCGCCAGGCGCCAAACCTGTCCAGCCAAAACTTCCAGGTACGGGAATCGACAAACTTTTTACGCTGCGTACAGTAGAGGATACCTTCCACATTAAAGAATATATCCGGCAAAATCATCCCAAGTCTGCAGTGCTGGCAGGCGGAGGCTTTATCGGGTTGGAATTGGCTGAGAACCTGCGGGAGTTGGGCATGGAGGTTACCATCGTTCAACGGCCGAAGCAACTTATGAATCCCTTTGATCCAGATATGGCTGCCTTTATCCATAATGAGGTTCGTAGACATGGTATTAAACTGGCTCTTGGACATACAGTGGAGGGATTTGCATTAAAAGACGGCGGTGTTGATGTGATTTTGAAAGAGGCAGCCCCTCTTCATGCCGATATGGTAGCGCTGGCCATTGGGGTCGTTCCAGATACAGGACTCGCAAAGGATGCCGGACTGACCCTTGGCATCAAAGATAGTATTGTTGTAAATGAACGGATGGAGACTTCTGCGCCGGATATTTATGCTGTAGGCGATGCAGTACAGGTAAAACATTATGTGACTGGACAGGATGCTTTGATTTCTCTGGCCGGCCCTGCCAATAAGCAAGGCCGCATCGCTGCCGATAATATTTGTGGAGGAGACAGCAGATATCAGGGCTCCCAGGGAAGCTCCATCATTAAAATATTTGATATGACAGCCGCCACTACAGGCATCAACGAGATCAATGGAAAAAAGGCGGGCTATGATGTAGATAAGGTGGTTTTATCTCCAATGAGTCATGCAGGTTACTACCCAGGCGGAAAGATTATGACCATGAAGGTTGTATTTGAAAAGGGAACCTACCGCCTGCTAGGGGCACAGATTATAGGCTATGAAGGTGTGGATAAACGGATTGACGTTCTTGCCACAGCAATTCATACAGGAATGAAAGCCACAGAGTTAAAGGACCTGGACCTTGCCTATGCGCCGCCTTACTCGTCAGCAAAGGATCCGGTAAATATGGCAGGCTTTATGGTGGAGAACCTTTCTCAAGGCGTTTTAAAACAGTTCCATTTAGAGGCTGTAGAAGGGCTGCTCCATGATGGAAAGGTTAACTTGCTTGACCTTCGTACAGAAGAAGAATACCGTTATGGACATGTAGATGGATTTGTCAATATCCCGGTAGACGAACTGCGAGAGAGACTGGATGAAATTGAAAAGGATAAACCGGTATATGTAATGTGTCAAAGCGGTTTACGCAGCTATATTGGACTGCGAATTCTCACAGGATGCGGGTATGATGTATATAACTTTTCGGGAGGATTTCGTTTCTATGATGCTGTAGTGAATGATCGCTGCCTGATAGAATCCTCCACTGCCTGCGGAATGGATCAGTAACCGAGGGTATCAATCGTGCTGCAGAATCTCTAGCCTCTCTTTGTCGGTAATTTCAACTATGCCGCGGCTTAATGAAACCATCCCTTCATTCTGAAAATAGCGAAGCATCCGAGTTACAACCTCTCGGTGGGTTCCCAGATGATTGGCGATGGTTTCATGGGTAATCTTTAACTTATCAGCAGCTTCGATTGCAGCCTCATCCAGCAGAAAGCCAGCGATGCGCTTATCCAGACTGCGCCACATGATTTGTTCTATTAACCACATCACCTCAGAGAATCTGGTGGCCATGACCTCGTTGGTGTAGTTTGCAACCGGCGCCGATTCTTCCATCAGCTGTTTATAGGCTTCCGGCGGAATAATCCAAAGATCAGTATCTTTCTCTGCCTGAATGATAATTTCAAACTGGATAGAGTTGAGCATGCAAGAGGCTGAAAACAAACACATATCCCGGTCAAACAACCGGTAAATGGTAATTTCCCTACCCTCAGCGGATAAAATATAGGCGCGGAGCCGACCTGTTTTTAGAAAAAGCAGACCGGTACAATCCATGGAACCATGATGTATGATGGTTCCTTTTTTAATGGTGCGGTCGAATAGACAGCTGGAAATTTTGTGTTGCTGCGGGGGTGTAAGTTTATTCCATACTGGAAAATAGTCTGCAAAATTCATCATTGGGCCTCCTCTTATGGATAAGTATATGCTTACTCATGGCGCCTGTCAATTTCATTTGTCAGGGGAGGGTAGAAAAATAGCAGACACTGTGATAGAATAGTAAAATACATAATAGAGAGGTGTTATGATGATTTTAATGAATGTAGAAGCTCCATGCAAGGTTTGAGGATACTGCATGGAGCGATGAGTCTTAGATAGACAGACATCCTCAGACTTTGCAGTTTGATGAGTTTATTAAAATATCGATCAAAGGAGCAAAGTCAAAATGAAAAATAGAGTAAATAGAATACAAGAATTAAAAAATTTTTATATCCTTTGGAGTACCCAGGGATTGTCCCAGCTTGGCAGCGCCATGACCAGTTTTGCGCTGACCCTGTGGCTTTATCAGAATACCGGCTCAGCATTGCAGACAGCCCTGCTTTCCGTCTGTTCCTATGGACCGTATGTGCTGACCAGCATTTTTGCAGGAGCCCTCAGCGATAAATGGGATAAGAAAAAGACGATGCTGGTTTGCGATACCTTAGCAGCCTGCTCTACGCTGATGGTTTTTGGCCTTTTGAAGACTGGAAATTTGAGCCCATGGCATTTGTATGGGCTCAATGGGATAAATGGTCTGATGAATACAGTTCAGCAGCCAGCCAGCGATGTGTCTGTTACGCTGCTTACTCCAAAGAAGTATTATCAAAAGACCAGTGGGCTCAGGGCCTTTTCCAACTCGTTGATCACGATTCTCCATCCCATGCTCGCCACCTCCCTTTATGCGGTTGGCAGAATGGAGATTGTGATTGCTGTGGATTTGGGAACCTTTGCAGTCGCTTTTCTTTCGTTGTTTTTTTTCGTAAAGATTCCAAAGGTGGCCGATGATAGAGAAAAAGAGGAAAAGGAAACGATTTTGAAATCGGCAATGACTGGCCTAAAGTGTTTGAAAGAAAACCCAATAGCGCTGGTGCTGATTTTGTTTTTAGCAGGGGTTAACTTGGTGGCAGCAGCTTTTGACGCGACGCTTCCGGCTTTCGTACTGCCACGGGAAAAGGGAGGAGAGACGGTCTTAGGGGTTGTCACATCTTTTGCTGGGATCGCGATGGTAATAGGAAGTCTATTGGCAGCCGCCTTGCCGGCGCCTAAAGACCGGATCAGGGTCATTGTCTTTACCATGCTTTTTTCCTTGACTACGGACAACTTCTTAATGTCCCTTACCAAGGAACCGTACATATGGTGCTTCGCCCAGATTTTAGGCTATCTGCCGGTACCCTTTATGAATACCAATCTGGATGTAATCGTGAGAACCACCATACCTGTGCAGATGCAGGGCAGGGTGTATGCTTGCAGAAATACCCTTCAGTTTTTCACCATACCCATAGGTTATCTATGGGGAGGATGGATGGTCGATAAAGTGTGCGAGCCGCTTATGACCAGTGTAGACAGAGGGAATCCGTTGGTAGGTATGTTTGGACAGGAGCCAGGAAGCGGCGCGGCCATGATGATTTTCCTACTTGGGATTGCAGGAATGACAATCTGTCTGGTATTCAGGAAAATTCTTAAAAAATACAGATATGAAGAAATAGATTAGAACATAAAAGAAAGACGCAAGGTAAAGGAATGGAGATTTGGGATTTTCATAAGAATGAAATCAGAGAACTGACAGAGGAAGAGCGTCGGAAAGCCCTTGAGGGAAAGGAAGGCGACGGGTTTGATGCAACCTATAATATGGGAACCTTTTGGGAGTTTTACAGTCCCGGCGAAAGATTTTCAGAGGTTTTCTACGAAACGTCTTATGAAATTTCCAGTCTCCATAGATATTTGGAATATTCCCGAAGATATTTCTCCAGATATTTGCAGGAGGGCAAGGCCTATGAACAGACCTTGCGGACAGGCAAAGATGTGCCAGCGGAGGAAGTCATTTTACATGACGAGACCTTTGGCCCAGATGAACAGTATTTACCAAAATATAATTTTGAAGCTGTATTATTGATGCTATATACAATTTTTGAAAATAGCATTAGGAGATTGACGGCTGAGCTGGAAGAGAAAAAGGACGTTACCTTTGATAGACGAAAATATAGAGGCTCTACGGTGGACAGGTATTTAGGCTTTCTATGCGAAACTTGTGGTCTGCAGGTGGTTTTCCAGCCAAAGGACTGGAAGCGGTTTGAGTCGATCAGAAAAATTAGAAATTTTCTTGTCCATAGAGGCGGGATGGTTCAGGGAAATTCCATTGCCCTGGATTATGATTTTTTAATCGACGGCTTTGAGACCATAGGGCGGCTGCTGGATGCATTGGAAACAGCCTATTGGGATAATTATGATAAAGACATTGGAGGAAAGGTTCATGAAGATGCATAATCACATATTGGAACTGGAACGAGCTATATGGAATTGGCATTATAGCGGCGAAAAGGCCGCCTTGGAGCCGATTTTTAATGTGATCAGCCAAGGCTTAGAGGAAGATATGCAGGCGCTTACTCCTATGGCAACCATTGACTTTCAGCGTTTCGCAGCTAATGAAGAAGGAAAATGTTTGCTCCCCATCTTTACCAGTGAAACGGAACTGAATAAGGAGGAGAAGGTTTCCGCTTCCTGGCGGCCTCTAAGAGAAATCTTTGAGGTCATCGATCAGTGGCCGGATTGCCTGGGAGTCGTTATGAATCCCTGGGACAAGCAGTTGGTATTAACCAGGGATGCGCTTCAGATGGTAAGATGCCGCCAGCCAAAATCCCATCTTGCCTTTGTGCGGGGCAGTGTGGTGGATATGCATGTTGGAGCCATTGTCAATGCAGCGAATAGAAGCCTTCTAGGTGGAGGTGGCGTAGACGGCGCCATTCACAGGGCTGCCGGACGGGAGCTTCTTGCGGCATGTATAAAACTCAACGGCTGCGACACGGGAAAGGCTAAAATCACCGATGCATACGGCATTACTTATGCAGACCATATTATTCACACCGTAGGGCCGATTTACAGCGGCAGGGAGCAGGACGCCGATTTGCTTTCTTCCTGCTACTGGAATTCCCTCGATTTGGCTGTGGAAAACGGCTGTGTGAGCGTGGCCTTTCCATGTATCTCTATGGGTGTATATGGGTATCCATTGCCAGAGGCCACGAAGATTTCCCTGTTGGCAGTTATACGCTGGTTTGAGGCCCATAAGGACGCCGTGATGAACGTGTATTTCTGTTGTTTCAATGACCGAGAGATGGAAGCCTACATGAAGCTTTTGGAGGGTGAAAATGAATTTAGTTGAAAAGACACGGAGGATCATCTGGGAGGAAGTTGACAGGCGGTTTCAGGCAAAACAATATGAAATAATAAGTCAGGAGGAGCTTGCAGAGATCGAGCTTGTTGTGAAAGGCGGAATCATAAACCTTTTTATTACTGATTGGGATAAGACGGGAACTTATGTGATTCAGTATGAACTTAGGTGGTCCAAGGAGCTTTTCGATGAGAATGTTTTAATAGAACTTTATAAATTGCTTATCATACTGAAGGAATTATATGTCATTACAGGAGAGCCGGCCATAGTAGACTATTTTGAAAGTCAGGATGGGGAGGACATCGATATTGAGATTCAATATTTTAGGCAGCTAGATAAGGTGGAGGATATACTGGCGGTAATAGATGGGTTTAGCAAAGTGGATTTGACCAAAAATCATTTAGATAAGCCATTTATTGAGAAGAATTACCCTCAAATATTTGAACTGTTTACCCGAAGGAGCCAGGAATGTAGGAAAGAATTGCAATTCATCATCCAATCACCGTTATATAACGAAATCTGCTATTATGAGGCTGGAAAATATCGGCCAGTGGTTTCAGAAATATTTGCAGAGGAAGACTATGTATATACTACCTACAATCAAAAGCTATATGTGGGTTTTACACAAGAGGGAATCCAGCGATATATAGAGAAGTATGGACTGGATTTAAAACCGTTGCCTGTCCATTATACTGGCGTTCGGTATCATATCATGACAGAAGCCAGCGGCGCCTATGTGGTATGGGATAGTGAACTGTGGAAGGAAGCTTTAAGATTGGTAAATTTACTTCGGCTGAACGACCCTATTTTGCCAGTACAGGCGACCTATGGTAAGGGGCATATCCTGATACGAGTAGGAGAGTTTTGGGTCTGCATCATGGCAGAGATGAATGGAATCAAAGAAAAGTTGTTAGAGGAGCAAAAGGCGCTTCAAAGGATGGAAAGAGCTTACCTTAGGTATACAAAGGAAGGCCGATTGCCGTCAGAATACGACCTATATCAATTATCTCCAGAGGAATTTGAGGGCATGTGCTGCGATTTGCTGTATGCGGAGGGTTATGAAGCTGTGAAAAAAAGAGGTACAGCCTATGCAGCTGACGGAGGTGTGGATATTGAGGCTACAGAATGGGTAAGAGGCATCCATACCCAGGAAGAAAAGAAGTGGATATTTCAGTGCAAACGAACAAAAAGGCTGGATGTAAGGGATTTGATGGGTATTGAATATGCAATGCGGGAATTTGAGGCTGATCGTTACGGACTCTTTTATGCTGGAATTTTAACGCCGAAGTTATGGGACAAATGCAAGGCTTTTGAGAAGAATAGGGTGTGGATATTCGACCAGAATTGGATCAAGCAAAAGTTGAAAGAGCATGAGGATGTGGCCAAAAAGTATTTTGGGTTTATACAATGAAATCAAGAGGACGATTCACGTGATGACGTAGTTTGAAAGGGATAGGATTGTAGCAAAATGACAGGTTTTAGTTTTAGGTTCTTTTTTAACAGTATTTTTCTTGGCATAGGGTTAGCTATGGACGCCTTTTCTGTGTCTCTTGCCAATGGATTGCGCGAGCCCAAGATGAGGAACAGGAAAATGTGTGTTATTGCAGGGGTTTTTGGCGGCTTTCAGGCTCTGATGCCTATGGTGGGCTGGATTCTGGTGCATACGGTGTTAGTATATTTTCAGGCATTTGAACGGTTTATTCCATGGATTGCATTGGGCTTGCTTTCCTATATCGGTGGTAAAATGATTTATGAAGGTGTGACCTGCTGCGAAAGTGAAGGGACTTGTGGTAAACTTACCCTTTCTACCTTGCTATTGCAGGGCGTCGCCACTTCCATCGATGCTTTGTCAGTGGGTTTTACCATTTCAGAATATGACTGGAAGATGGCGCTGTGCTGCGCTACGGTCATTGCAGTAGTGACCTTTGTTATCTGTTTGTTTGGCCTGGCCATCGGTAAGCGGTTTGGAATGAGGCTGTCCAATCGGGCACAGATTTTAGGCGGCGCTATTCTTATAGCCATCGGTTTAGAGATTTTCATCAGCGGCGTACTGTTATAGAGAGGTTTATAGGTTTCGCACATAGTCAAGGAGCGGCGTTATAGTATTCCTATCGGTAAAATTCAGAGTTTGGCCAAAGGTCTGCAAAATCTGTTTGTCCTCGTCGGTTTGGGAGTCCCCTTTTTTTAAAAGCATACGCCGCAGCATGGACATCATAGCCTTATGCATGAAGTTAAGCCTGCTATAGTCAATGCCACCGCGAAGAAAGAAGGTTTGACAGCGATTCAGCAGAGCAGGCGGAAGGGATTTTTCCACAGAATGGGTAATCTGCTCTCGGGTAGAAGGAGAAGCAGGGTCAGCTAGCCCACAGGTAAAAAGAACTAACTGGCAGTCTGTCAGCAGATCGGCATGTTTAGAGAGCAGATCAACGCCATTGATACCGCCGGCATAAAGTCCGCCGCCAAAGATGATAACGTCGTAATTGGAAAGGTCTTGGCTGCGGAAACCCTTCTTGGAAAAGCATGGACAATTTAATTCTTGACCGATCCATTCTGCATAGGTCTGAGTATAGCCATAGGCGGATTGATAGATGACAACGATTCGTTTCATAAATATATGCCCCCTTAAAATCATGTTTCATATGAACGATTGATTTTAACTGAAATTCTTCTTTTAAGAAAAATGAGTATAAAAATCTCAGCTTCGTCGTGGACTTATGCTCTTCATATGGTCAAAATCCACTGCAAAATGGCTGTTTTAAGCTTCAACCCCCAAATTTTTCTCCGTAAATTATACTCATTTTTTTCAAAAGCGATTTTCGGTTAAGATTTAGGGATTTGATTATACTCAGAAATTCAAAAAGCTCCATATAAGTTAAAAGTCTTTTTTATGATATACTGTTTCATAGAAAAATACAAGAGAAGGAGCATAAGTGCTACAGTAACGGTAGATTTGTGTCAGTTTGGAAAGGAAGGACGCGTCCATGGAATCATGACCTTGAAAGGCCTGGGATGTCATGGTATAATGAACGCACGGTGATGCGCTCCGTCACATATCGGATGTGAGCGCCGGCGTTGCCGCAAGGAAGCGTTCATAGAATCATGACCTTGGAAAACTTGTAATGTCATGGTATAATGAACATATGAGCGTCGGCGCTCACCGCAGGGCGTATATTCGTTAAAGTTGAAAGCAGAAAGAAACGAAAAGAAAAGAGGAATTAAAATATGGGTGGCTTTTTTGGTGTAGCGGCACAGCAGGACTGTGTCTTTGATTTATTTTTTGGAATTGATTATCATTCTCACCTAGGAACACGCAGAGGCGGCATGGCGGTCTATGGGAACGGGAGTTTTAACAGAGCCATTCACAATATAGAAAACGCACCGTTTCGAACCAAGTTTGATAAGGATTTACATGATATGAAGGGGCAGCTTGGAATCGGCTGTATTTCCGATTATGAACCCCAGCCTTTAATCGTTCGTTCCCATCACGGGGCCTACGCCCTGACCACAGTGGGAAAGATTAACAATGTTGACGCTTTGGTGCAGGGGCTCTTTGATACGGGCAGGTCCCATTTTTTAGAGATGAGCGGCGGTGAAATCAATGCTACGGAGTTGGTGGCGGCTTTGATTAACCAAAAAGAGAATATCATCGAAGGAATTCATTATGCCCAGGAGATGATAGACGGCTCTCTGTCCATTTTACTGATGAATCAGGCAGGCATCTATGCGGCCAGAGATAAGTATGGCAGAACGCCGGTGGTCATCGGACGGAAGGAGGATGCCTTCTGCGCCTCCTTTGAGGATTTTGCCTATAAAAATCTGGGATATGAGGACTATAAAGAATTGGGCCCTGGAGAAGTGGTGGTGATTACGCCGAAGAATTGCATCACCTTGATGGAGCCAGGAGAAAATATGAAAATCTGTACCTTCTTATGGGTGTATTACGGTTATCCGGCCAGTTCCTATGAAGGGCTTAGCGTGGAAAAGATGCGCTGTCAATGTGGTGAAAAGATGGCGGCAAGGGATGATGTGGAGGCGGATATCGTGGCAGGGGTGCCGGATTCGGGGATTGCCCATGCAGTGGGATATGCCAATGCTTCCAAGATTCCGTTTTCCAGACCTTTTATCAAGTATACGCCGACATGGCCAAGGTCCTTCATGCCGACCATTCAAAGCAAGCGTGATTTGATTGCCAAGATGAAACTTCTTGCGGTTCACGATTTGATTAAGGGAAAGACCATGATTCTCATCGATGATTCCATCGTTCGAGGTACCCAGCTGAGAGAGACGGTAGAATTTCTTTATCAGTGCGGCGCCGAGGCCGTTCACGTAAGACCTGCCTGCCCGCCCCTCCTCTATGGCTGCAAATATCTCAACTTCTCCCGTTCTTCTTCGGAGATGGACTTGATTACTCGCAGAGTCATCGCCAGACTGGAAAACGGCAAAGTAACGGAAGAACTGCTAGAGGAATACGCCAACCCAGAGACAGAAAAGTACCAGCAGATGGAGGAGGAAATACGCAAGGAAATGGGATTTACCACCCTTCGATATAACAGGCTGGACGATATGCTGGATGCCACTGGCTTGGATCATTCCAAGCTGTGTACCTATTGTTGGAACGGAAAAGAATAAAGGGACGGAAACGGGATTATGATTCAGGACATTGCACCGCATACATATCACAATGAATACCACCCGCTGCTGCCAGAGAGTAGCGCCATTCTCCTATATTTTGAAGATGGGGAAGTCCTGGCAAAGTATAGGGAGGAAGAAGACCAAATTGTATATCCACGATTTGGAGAACTGGCAGACCAAGGCGCTTCCATGAAGGAAGCTTGCCGCTTTCTGTTTGCCATCGATGATACTCGCTATTATCTGGTCATGGAAAAACCAGCTTTCAATGAGGATGCAAACGCTGCATATAATATGGAAAGCATCTCCCTATTTCGGGAAGCAAGGCCCAAGCATGAGAGTTTTGCAGGGATTACCGGCTACCAGCTATGGAACTGGTACAGAGCAAACCGTTACTGCGGACGATGCGGAAAGCCCATGACCCATGCAGACAATGAGCGGATGATGTTTTGCAAAGAATGTCATCATATGGTCTACCCAAAGATTTCTCCGGCGGTCATCGTCGGGGTACTGGATGGGGAGCGAATCCTCATGACAAAATATACGGGCAGAGCCTATAAACGGTATGCCCTCATCGCTGGCTTTAATGAAATCGGCGAGTCCATTGAGGATACGGTGCGGCGAGAGGTCATGGAAGAGGTGGGTCTTCGGGTTAAGAACATTCGATACTATAAGAGCCAGCCTTGGTCCTTTAGCGATACCTTGCTCATGGGATTTTACTGCGATTTGGATGGAGACGATACCATCAGATTGGACACCGACGAGCTTTCGGTGGGAGAGTGGATCGACAGGGCAGACATACCGGAGACCTCTGATTGGCTCAGCTTGACCAACGAGATGATTTTACGGTTTCAACGAGGAGAGGAATAAAGAAATGAATACAGCGGATATTATGGCAAAAATGATTGAACGGGCGGACGGTAATCACCACGACATCAACCATTTCATGAAAGTATATACCTTTGCAAAGACCATCGGGGAGATGGAGGGCTTATCGGCAGCGGAGCAGCAGACTTTAGAACTGGCGGCTATCGTCCATGATATCGCCTGCCCTCTGTGCCGCATCAAATACGGAAACGCAGGAGGAAAGCATCAGGAGGCCGAGGGACCGGCCTTGGTGCGGGAGTTTTTTGCAGGAACCGGGTTTTCCCAGGAGATGGTGGAGCGAATCGCCTATTTGGTGGGACATCATCACACCATAACCGATGTGGATGGCATGGATTATCAGATTTTGTTGGAGGCTGATTATTTGGTCAATGCCGACGAAATGGAACATACCAAGGAGAATATCCAACACACCATGGAGATTTTGTTCCGGACGGATACAGGGATTCGACTGCTGAAGGCCATCTATAAGGTGGAGTAACGGGGAGCAGAGAAGATGGAAAGTGAAGCGAGCAGACAATATCATGAGTTTCCACCGGTCTTTGACGAGAACAGCCGGATTTTGATTCTGGGGACCTTTCCGTCGGTGAAGTCCAGAGAGACGGGATTTTATTACGGGCACCCACAGAACCGATTTTGGAAGGTGATGGCCTCTTTGACCAGGGAGGCGGCGCCGCAGACTGTTGAGGAAAAGAAGGCCCTGCTGCTGGCCCATGGCATCGCCATATGGGATGTGCTTCTTTCCTGTGAAATTACAGGCTCCAGCGACAGTTCCATTAAAAATCCGGTAGCGGCAGATTTGGGGCGGATTTTGAAATTGTGTCCCATTGAGAAAATTTTTGCTAACGGCGCCACGGCGGCGAAGCTGTATGATAAATACCAGAGGATACAGACCGGCATGGAGATTATAACGTTGCCCTCTACCAGCCCAGCCAACGCGGCGTGGAGCCTGGAGAGGCTTTGCCAGAGGTGGGAAAAGCTGACAGGACTGGGAAAGAGCGGACAGTGAAAAGGAGATAAAATGGAAAAAAACAGGGTTAGATTGGGAAAAACGGAAATCCTAGTGGATAAAAATGGGTTCGGAGCTTTGCCCATTCAGCGAATCAGCGATGAAGAGGCTGTCAAGCTGCTTAGAAAGGCATACGACAACGGTATCACCTATTTTGATACGGCCAGAGCCTATACAGACAGTGAGCATAAGATTGGTTTGGCCTTGGCCGATGTGCGGGAGCAGATATACATTGCCACCAAATCCATGGGCTATACAGGAGAGGCGCTGAAGGCCGATTTGGAGACCAGCTTGCAGCAGCTGGAAACCGATTACATAGATGTATATCAGACCCATAATCCACCGTTTTGCCCGAAACCAGGCGGAGAGGATGGGGTCTACGACGCTCTGCTTGAGGCAAAGGCCGCAGGAAAGATTCGTCATATCGGCATTACCAGTCATCGCCTGCAGGTTGCCAGAGAGGCCATTGGGTCGGGGCTATATGAGACATTGCAGTTTCCTCTCAATTATCTGTCCACAGACCAAGAGGTGGAATTGGTAAAAATGTGTGAAGAGGCGGACATGGGATTTATCGCTATGAAAGGTATGTCAGGCGGCTTAATCAACGATGGAAGAGCAGCTTACGCTTATCTGAACCAATTCCCTACGGTACTTCCAATCTGGGGCGTACAAAAGGAAGAGGAATTGGACCAGTTTTTAGATTGCAGGAAACATGAGCCATCCATGGAGGATGAGGCTGTCAAAAAGGTCATCGATGGAGACAGAGCAGAGTTACAGGGAGAGTTTTGCAGAGGATGCGGCTACTGTATGCCGTGCCCAAGCGGTATCGTTATCAACAACTGCGCCAGAATGTTTTTATTGATGAGAAGAGGACCAGCCGCTCCATGGCTGACAGAGGAATGGCAGGAAAGGATGGGGCAGATCGACCAGTGTACGGGCTGCGGACTGTGTAAGAGCAAGTGCCCATATGAACTGGATATTCCAAACCTGCTAAAGAAAAACCTGGAGGATTACCGGCAGATTCTAAAGGGTTTTGCCTAGGCCACGTCTAAGGGCCCAGTCATGTTATTTTTTTGAAAAGGCTTGCATACATTCTTAATACCCTTGATTTGCAAAGATATATGCGATTTGGGGATGCTGCCGCCGCTGTGGCGGAATGGAGGGATGTAGAGCTATGAAGAAAAAAATCGTAATTTCGGCCATATTGACTGTAGCGCTGCTGGTAGGCGGTATTGCTGTCTCCGGCCAGATAGGCAAAATTGGAGGCAGCGGGAAGCCATTACCTACGGAAACAGTAGCCGCCGCTGCTGATGGAAACTGGGGACTCAGTTTTCAGAACGAGGGCGCGCCGCCGGTAGCCAACGCTACGGCAGAGTATTTGAAACAATTCCACGCCTGGTATATTGGAAATGCGGAGAGTAGTAAGGCCAATGAGGAGAGCAGCCAATCCGATGACCAGGAGAAAAAATCTGAAAAGAAAAAGTCGGAGAAGTCCGAAAAGTCTGAAAAGAAGGAGCAGAAGTGTATCTATCTCACCTTTGACGCAGGCTATGAGAACGGCTATATGGAACAGATTCTGGATGTTTTGAAGGAAGAAAAGGTTCCGGCTGCTTTCTTTTTGGTGGGAAATTATATCACAGAAAATCCTGATTTGGTGAAGCGGATGGAAAAGGAAGGCCACATTGTAGGCAATCACACCATGCATCATCCAGATATGTCAGCCATCGCTGAGAAGGCAGATTTTGAGAAGGAGCTCAATGATTTAGAGGAAGCGTACAAACAGGTAACCGGTAAAAAAATGAAGAAGTTTTATCGGCCCCCTCAGGGAAAGTACAGCGAGACCAATCTGATGCAGGCTTCGGAGCTTGGGTATCAGACCATCTTTTGGAGTTTAGCCTATGTGGACTGGTATGAGGATAAGCAGCCTAGCAGAGAGGAAGCCCTCAATATTTTGAACAAGCGGATTCACCCAGGCGCCATCGTACTGCTCCACTCCACATCTAAGACCAACAGCGAAATTCTCAAGGAACTTTTGCAGGGATGGAAGAAACAGGGCTATACCTTTAAGAGTTTAAAGGATTTGTAGGAATACATGGTGGGATTGTTTTGAAATGTAAAGGATTTGTGAAGGAATTCTATTTCTTTTTCATATATAAAGAAAATATTGAAAATAGGCAGTAGAGCAATGAAAAAGCAGAGCGGCATAGTCATCAGAGACCATGTCGCCCTGCAAGGCTGTCGTTGCCTCCATGGGCCTAGTGCCTTCGATATGTAAGCTATGAGAAAATGAGCTTGTCTGAATGAATTTGGACAAGCTCATTTTTTATAGAGAATCACACCATTATTATCTTTACTCGTGTGGGTTTTACTAAGTTGACTTTTTGGGAAAAATCGAATATGCTATAGTAAAGTACACAATTATTGAGAAATTTACATGCGGTTTAATAGAGGTGAAATAATGCTTGATGAAAAAAAGATAGATGCTGTCAGAAAAGTTTTTTCCAAACATGATGATATAATGACGACAGCAGAGCTGGATTCCTACAGAATTTACTATGCTGATATACAGCAGCTATTGAAGGAAGGCTTTATTGAGAAAGTCAAACGGGGCTATTATCATTGGGGAGAAACTTATGGCGAACAGGAAATTAAAATCATCAACCGACTTTTCCCTGATGCAGTGCTCTGTATGGAAACTGCTCTCTTTTACTATCAGTACAGCGATCGCAATCCTGCCCAGTGGAATATTACGATTGACAAAAATGCCTCCAGAGACCGTACTAATATGGACTACCCCTTTGTAAAGGCATATCGGGTCGAACCGGCCTTAGTGTCTCTTGGTGAAACCAAGGGCGATATCAACTCCATCGATGTCCGCATTTATGACCGTGACCGCACCATTTGCGATGTACTGCGAAATATGAACAAAATGGACAAGGAGATTTTTAATAAAGCAATACAAGGGTATGTAAAAGACCCGAAAAAAAATATACCCAATCTGATGG
>JAAWDM010000046.1 GCA_022793795.1 Bacillota bacterium | reverse complement strand
CTGCCAGCAGAATCACCAGGCCGATTACAATCACATGAAACATCGTCCGAAACAGATTGCTGTCACCAGCCGTTTCTGCTGCCAGCTCACCAGCCCCAGCGCCGCTCTCGCCAGTTCCACTGGCGGCGCCTTCATCCAACCGAACCTGATTTCTGGTAAACAGAAATCCCAACACTTTAGCAATGCCAGTCATCAGCCACATGAAGCCGCCTTTGACATAATCATAGCTTGCAGCTACCGCCTTTCCTATCGGCTGGGTGAAAACCGCGGCGCCGATTAAGACCGTTCCACATCCCGCCGCGGCAACAAGGCCCAGCCCCATGCCGCCCAGGCCAGAGGGCCGACTCTGGTCTGGGTCTTCGGCTTTGCGAAGGCCCGAAGACTTGGACAAAAGCAACCCCCACAAAACCACTGCTACAGTTCCAAAGATAAAGCCCAGCCAGTTTGAACCAATTTCCAGTTCCCCAGCCAACCAAATCTGACACAGAGCAATCAGCAGCAACAGTTGCAACTGAAACACCAGGGTGTTATCTCCAAGCCGTTTAACCTGCCAACGAAGTTGCAACAACATCACGCCAATAAGGCCGATTCCATAAAGGCCATGAATCAGCGGATTTCCCACATGATATACTGCCTCTATGAACCACAGCATCCCGCCGGTCAGCGCCGCCTCAATCGCTAAAACCAAAAGAAGGGACCTATCCCTTCGCAGCAGCAGACGAAGTATTATAAAGGAAAGAACTACTGCCACCCACATCAGAAGCGGTGGTGTCAGTTCAAAGAGGGCCGCCCCAGCTTTTCCGCCAAAAAGGGCGGCCAAAATCCAGAATCCGCCCATGAACAGACTCACCTGTCCAACAGAGGCTGTCAAAGGCCGCATCCACGCCCTATCCACGTTTTCCACTGTCAGCCCCTCCCTCCTTTAATGCAGTCAGCATCTCATAGGTCAGCGCCCTCACCGGCCGCCCGGCTTTCACCATCCTTTTTAAGAGGCGGCTTTCGGCAGCCGTCTCCTCATGAAAGGTCACATAGTAGTACATACCTATCTGCTCGCCTTTGGAGAGTAGTTCCTCTTCCAGAAAAACTGACTCAGCAGTTTTCGCGTCGCCATCGGCCTTTTCCGCGGTGGCTCCAGGATTCCGCTGCCCTCTTGGCTCATACTCTGCCATCCGATACAGAATCTCTCCCATCAGGTTTTCTCCTCCATAGGCCCAGCCTCCCTGTCCGCTGCCGGCCAATAGATTGACTGCCGGCAGCCTATCTGTAGCCGGAAAAGAAAAACCAAAATCCATGTCGCGGTCTGCAAAGCGCAGAGCCAAAGAGGTCAATATACTGAGGGCCTCTTCCAACAAGGGAAATTCCTTCTGACCTCCCTCCCCACGACTTTTTCTTTGGCAGAAGGATTGGCCGTCAAAGATAAAATGAATGGCCCGCGGGCTGATGACCTCATACTGATTTACTGTCGGCTCCTGACCGCGGGCCACCATCCGCCAGTTCATCCGCTTCATAGAATCGCCGTTTTGGTAAGGGCGAGTCAGCTTAATGACAGAGGTATCTTCCATAAGACCACGGCTGCCGCTTTCTCCTTCCCACAGATTTCTCATGAATTTGTCCGCGCTGACTGGTATCACCTTGGGATAAATGACGAAATGGCGATGACTGTCCCCAGAAAATCCGAACCGATACCGGGTGATGCCAAAGCCGTCTCCTGTGTAGAGCCTGGCGTTTTTTAAAGGATAGATACCCCTCCGCACTGCCCGCCAGCAGGTTTCAAAAGCAACCGTTTCATAGCCGCCAATCAGGGAACATCTTTCTTCAAACAGATAGCAGGTCTGTTCCGCCTTTTCTCCATCAAGGTCGCCAACGCCGGAGCCAGAGCCAATGCCAAACATGGTCTTTTCCTCTTGGCTCATCTTCCGAAGCCTGCTTTCCTCTAGCACAGGCTCCATGCAGACTGGCCATGGCAAAGGCTGCTGTATATCTACCCATAGAACCGGCAAAGCTTTTTGATTTTTGACCTGGTAAGATAGGGTAATCTCATCTCCGGGAAACATGCGGGTTTTAGAGGCCCTAAGCCTGACCGTCAGCCCCTTTGCCGAGACCTTTGCCCAGAACCGCCCCAAAACTGCCAACAGCGCCATGCCCATCAAAACCATGGCCAATAGTTGCTGTCCCGCCACCACAGCTACGGCCACTAAGATTACCAGCCCAGCCTGAATCAATCCTATGGATAGCAGGGAGCTGTCCTCCCGTACCGCTCTGCTAACGGCCCCTCCAGCAGCCTCGCCGCCAGAGGTGTCTAAGTCCGCCTGCCGGCCAAAACCCAACCGTCCCTTGGTCAGCAGTCTTCCTTGCGTCAGCCGCTTCCTATAACTCATTTAGAATCTCCTGACGGTCGGCTCCTACTGGTACTTCTTCTAAGATTTCCTGAAGAATGGCATCAGCGTTTCTACCTCCATAGCGAGCCTCCGGTGTAAGCAAAATCCGATGGCTTAAAACTGGCAGCGCCACCCCTTTCACATCATCCGGCGTGACAAAATCTCTGCCTTCCATGGCAGCCCACACCTTTGCCGCCTTATACAAAGCTCTGCTACCTCTTGGACTGGCCCCCATGGCCAAATCACCATGGCTCCTCGTAGCCGATACCACCGCGACGATATATTTTGCCACGTGATCTGCAAGATACACCTGCTGGGCCTGTTCCTGGGCCTTGAGAATTTCCTCCGGACTGGTCGCTGCCTCCACCTGCTCAAACGGAACCCGGTCTCCCAGATTGGCCAGCATAGCCACCTCCTCCTCTGGTTTGGGATATCCCAGGGAAAGCTTAATGAAAAACCTGTCCAACTGAGCTGCTGGAAGTGGGAAGGTACTTTCCATCTCCACCGGATTTTGGGTGGCCAGGACTAAAAATGGCTTTGGCAGGCCATAGGTCTGGCCGTCGATGGTAATCTGTCGCTCCTCCATTGCTTCAAGAAGGGCCGATTGGGTTCTGGGAATGGCCCTGTTGATTTCATCAGCCAAAAGCACGTTGGTCATCACTGGCCCCTTGCGAAGCTGAAATTCTCCGGTTTTCTGGTTGTATATCATCATTCCTGTCACATCGCTGGGCAGCAGGTCTGGCACGAACTGAATCCGCCCCGCATCACAGCCCATGGCTTTGGACATGGTCTTTACCAAGGTGGTCTTACCCGACCCCGGCAGGTCTTCCAGCAAAACATGACCGTCGGCCAGTATTGCCATCCACACCTGTCGTATTTCCTCCCGCTTTCCCACGATGATTTTTTCCGTCTCTTGCAAAATCCGGTTGGTCAGCTGCTGCAAACTCTGTGCTTTTTCCTCCGCTCCTGTGTTCATTCTGCTTTTATCTCCTTTATTTCTCCTATGTTTCCCTTGTATAAACCTTATTTCTTATGGTATCATAGTCCAGATGAAGAAACATGAAATTCCAGTGAAAATTAAAGGGGATACATTATGAGTTTATTGACAGTTGAAAAAGTGACCCACGGCTTTGGAGCCCGTCAGATTTTGGAGGATACTTCCTTTCGTCTGCTAAAGGGTGAGCATATCGGCCTCATCGGCGCCAATGGCGAGGGAAAATCTACATTTTTAAATATTATCACCGGCAAAATCATGCCGGATGCCGGTACCATTACTTGGTCTCGTCATGTGACGGTGGGCTATCTGGATCAACATTCGGTTCTGAAAAAAGGTATGACCATTCGGGAGGTTCTTCGCACTGCCTTCAATCACATGTACGAATTGGAAGCAGAAATGCTCAAGCTATATGAAGATATGGCTACAGCTGAACCTGACAAAATGGATGTCATGATGGAGGAGGCGGGAGAAATTCAGCAGATGCTGGAAACCGGCGGCTTCTATCAGTTGGATGCCAAGATTGAGGAAGTGGCCAACGGCCTGGGACTAGGGGATGTGGGTCTTGACCACGATGTGGCCGACCTGTCCGGCGGCCAGAGAACCAAGACCTTGCTGGTGAAGCTGCTTTTGGAAAATCCGTCTATCCTGATTCTGGACGAGCCCACCAACTACCTGGACCACGAACATATCGTCTGGCTGACCAGATATCTTCAGGAGTATGAAAACGCTTTTATCCTAGTCTCTCACGACATGGAATTCCTCAACAGCGTGGTCAATGTGATCTATCATTTGGATGGCGGCAACATGACCCGCTACACCGGCGACTATGAAAACTTCCAGCGGATGTACGAGATTCAAAAATCCCAGGAACTGGCCGCCTATAAGCGTCAGCAGGCGGAAATTGAAAAGTTGGAGGATTTTATCGCCCGCAATAAAGCTCGCGTGGCCACCCGGGGTATGGCCAACTCCCGCCAGAAGCAACTGGATAAGATGGAGATTTTAGAGCGGCCCACAGAAAAGATTAAGCCGGAATTCGACTTTCTTATGGCCAGAACGCCCAGCCGGTTCATTGTCACGGCCAAAGACCTGGTCATTGGCTATGAACAGGACGCGCCTCTGACCCGTCCCGTCTCCTTCACATTGGAGCGAGGTCAAAAGGTGGCCATCGTAGGTACCAACGGTCTGGGCAAAACCACTTTGCTCAAGACCATTTTAGGAAAGCTGCCTGCCATCTCCGGCAATGTGGAGCTGGGAGACTATCTGTTTCCTGGATATTTTGAGCAGGAAGCCCACCAGGATTCCTCTGCCACAGCCCTAGACACCTTCTGGGCTGAATTTCCTTCCATGGAAAATCGGGAAGTTCGGCTCTGTCTGGCAAAATGCGGCCTGACCAACGACCATATTACCAGCCAGATGCGCGTGCTGTCCGGCGGTGAAAACGCCAAGGTTCGCCTGGCCATGGTCATGAACAGGGAGCACAACTGGCTGGTTCTCGACGAACCGACCAACCATCTGGATGTGGACGCCAAGGAGGAACTGAAGCGGGCCCTGACCCAATACCCAGGCACCATCTTGCTAGTATCCCACGAACCATCTTTCTATGAAGATTTCGTCACCGATATCTGGAATGTGGAGGACTGGACCACGAAGATTGTATAAAAAAGAGGGGCCTTATCGGCCCCTTTTTGCTATTAGCTCTATTGCTTTGACTCAGTTTTCAATTTTAAGGAAATGTGTCAACACCCCTTTCCTATAGTTCCAGCTTCTTCCTACTCCAGTCAGCCCGCTCCAATCTGCTGACACGTTCCTGCCGCTCTTGGCGTTCCGACTTCTTTGGCCGCTCCTGCTTTTCTCTGATATAGATGAGCTTGTTATTCTTTCCTGGCACCTGCTCCTCTTTAAATTCAAAGATTCCCAAAGATTTGATAAACGGTGTAAATTTTTTAAATCCGAAGTTTCGCACGTCGAAGTCAGGATACCGCTTTAAAATCAAATTGCCCAAATCCCCCAGAGGCACCCACTCGTCCTCGTCGGAGTTATCCTCCACCATGGCTTTGATGGCCTTGCGGATGGTCTTGACGCTCATGGTCGTAACGTTACCAGATTGATTTTCCTCCGCCTTCGCAGCAGTCCCTGCTTTGGCGCCAGCGCTCTTTTTGGATGGAGTCCGGCTCTTGGTCTCCTTTTCGTCCTTTTTAGCCTTTTCCCCAAGACTCTCTGCCGGCTTTACATTCTCTAAGCCGTCCTCATCGTCAGCCTCATCGCCGGTTTCATCGCTGTCCAGAGCCAAGAGATCCAGGTACTTAAACATATTGCACGCCGAAATAAAAGGCTTCGGCGTCTTCGTTTCCCCCATACCAATAACATCCATTCCCGCTTCCCGCAGCCGAGATGCCAATCTGGTAAAATCGCTATCGCTGGTCACTAGGCAAAATCCCTCTACCTTACCGGAGTAAAGGATATCCATGGCATCGATAATCATAGCCGAGTCGGTGGCATTTTTACCAGTGGTGTAGCTGTACTGCTGAATAGGCGTTACCGAATGTTCCAAAAGTACGGATTTCCAGCCTCCAAAGCGGGGTTTTGTCCAATCCCCATAGATTCGCTTATAGGTTGCAAACCCATACTTGGATATCTCATCCATGATGATTCTCACATATTTATCCGATACATTATCCGCGTCGATTAAGACGGCGTATCGTCTGTCCTCTTTATTCACATTATCTCCTCTTTCATTTTCTTTTTCCCGCTCCATTGACAGCGGGTCTGCTTAGTGGCAAAATCACCCCAGGCGGGCTCATCTCTCTACCCTATAGTTTTCCCAATACGTCCAAAATAGTCAAATGACCTTCTACCGCTTCATTGATATCTTCCTGCTCCCGATACCGTCTCATAATGTCTGCAAAGATCTCTGCTGTGGATGGCGGCGTATAGCTGATACAGTCTGCTCCTGCTTCTATGGTTGCCAAAATGGTCTCCCCCGTAGGTCCGCCGGTGGCAATAATGGGCGCTTGCGGATAGCAGGCCTTAATATTTCTAACCACTTCCGGCGTCCTATCTGCTGCAGATACATTAAAGATAGACACCCCCACATCCAATCTCCCCTCTATATCCGCTTTTTCATTGATAACGGTGGCAATAATGGGAATATCCACCGTATGACGG
This sequence comes from Bacillota bacterium, assembly GCA_022793795.1. Classification (GTDB taxonomy): domain Bacteria; phylum Bacillota; class Clostridia; order Peptostreptococcales; family Anaerovoracaceae; genus RGIG7179. Next base: position 101,592 of record JAAWDM010000046.1, on the reverse strand, counting down.
ATAAGCGCGATGGTTTCGTTGGTGGTCGGCGCATTGACCACCACGCCCCAGGCCCCGTCTCCCTCTGCATCCTTGGCGATTACCGCCGAACGAATCCCGCCAGTAATCCCTCCGCCTACCCCTACAAATACTGGCATAGGCGCCACATTGATGATGGACTGGGAAATAATCTGCTGAGGTGTATACGGATATACTGCCAACACTGCATCCGCATTACAACTCCGTATAATGGCAATATCCGTCGTAAAAATCACCGATTTAATCCGCCTGCCCATGACAACCAATCCCTTGGCCCGCCGAATTTCCTCTGGAAGCTCCAAATACTTGGAGCGAAGCGTCCCCTCAATTCTCGGTAGTTGGTTTTTATCCATACTGTATGATCCCTTCTGCCCTTTCAAAATCTCAAATCCAATCAAACTTGTCCCTACCCTCGGTAGACCTCCACGCTCACATAGGTTTTCCCCTTCCGCGACACGCCTTCAGCCCCTTGATAAATAGCCTTTCCTTTGCCTCGAAAGACTATTTTCTCACCGCCCTTTAAACTAAAGTCCGGTTTTACCACTTCCCGCTCATTGACGAAAACCCTACCCTGACTGATAGCGGAGACTGCATCCTTTCTCGATACATGAAAAACAGATGCTACTATGGTATCAAGTCTAGGTGAAGATACGGTAAATGTTACAATATCCCGATGTGAAATCTCTGGCATAATTTCCCCAATAGGCAACACCTGCGCCGTCAGACTGACCCGACCAGCCTTTCCGTAGTGAGCCGCTAAATACTCAGCCATCTCCGCTGTGGTAACCACCTGAGCGCCCCTCTCTGAAACGATGATGTCCCCCAGCTTTTCTCTGCGAATTCCCTCTCCCAAAAGAGAACCCAGATAGTCCCTGTGGGTCAAGGTTTTGCGTCCTGCCCCGCCGCCTGCCGCTCCATGGGTAAGGTCCAGCGCTGCCAGGGGACATTCCTCTGGATTTTGCCGAAAATATTCAATGAGTTCCTCTTCATCCTCCACCTGAAGATAATCGGGTACAAACACCACCTGCCGCCGCTCTGCCTCTGCATAGCCCCCATAGAGAAATGCCTGTACATCCTTATGCCCATCGAGAAATCCTCTAACAACCGCCTGCTGGCTTAAATTGAAAAAATCGGTGGTAACCAGATAGTTGCGAGCAATAAATCTATCGTACTTATCCTCGAGACCTGCCAAAAGCAATTTATTTTCATCCATCATATAGCCATTTCTCTTTCTTTGTGATAATATAGTATACTATGACGTGCTAGACTTCCAAGGTCATAATTCAATGAACGCTTCCTTACGGCAACGCCGGCGCGCATCACTTTGCGTTCATTATACCATGGAAGCCAACCATTGCGAAAGGAGAAAATCATCATGGAATACAAATATACACCAAGCAAAGTCTGTTCCCGCCAAATTGAACTGGAAATGGAGGGCGACGTCATTAAAAACGTTACCTTTGTAGGCGGCTGCCACGGAAATCTGCAAGGGCTATCGGCTCTGGTCCGCGGCATGACTTATGACCAAGTAAAAGAGCGGCTGTCAGGGATTCGCTGTGGATTTAAGGATACATCCTGTCCCGACCAACTGGTAAAAGCCATCGAAGCAGCCATGGCAAGCGCGGAGGAGAAGCAGTAGACATGGGGAATTTTTTATTTCGCGCTTTTATCAAAGACTATGAAAATGTAAAGGAGCCTGCGGTACGGGACCGCTATGGAAAACTTGCTGGCGTGGTGGGAATCCTTTCCAACGGACTTCTGTGCGTCATGAAGGTGGTGGTCGGGCTGCTTTCTGGCAGTATCGCCATCGTTGCAGACGGTATCAACAATCTAGCCGATGCTTCCTCCTCTGTGATTACCTTGCTGGGATTCAAGCTGGCCTCCATGCCAGAGGATGAGGAACACCCTTACGGCCATGCCCGTTACGAATATCTTTCTGGCCTAGCAGTGTCCTTCATCATCATTTTGGTAGGTATCGAGCTGGCAAAAAGCTCGGTAGATAAAATCTTAAATCCTACGCCTCTGGAATTCAGCTGGACTGTGGTGGGCGTTTTGGCGGCAGCCATTCTCATTAAAGTCTGGCAGGCCATGTTTAACATCTCCGCAGGAAAAAAAATAGATTCCCTCACCCTCATTGCTACTGGCGCTGACAGTCGAAACGATGTAATTTCCACCTCTGTGGTTCTCGTCAGTCTTTTAGCAGGTCATTTTTTCCACCTGACCATTGACGGCTATATGGGGGTGGCTGTAGCCCTCTTTATCGTGTGGTCAGGGGTCAGCCTGGTTCGGGAGACCATCAGCCCTCTGTTGGGAGAGGCTCCAGATTCGGAGTTGGTTAGTCAGATCGAAGCCATCACCATGAGCTACGAAGGAGTTTTAGGCATCCATGATTTAGCGGTTCACAACTATGGCCCTGGCAAAATCTTTGCCTCCATCCATATTGAAGTGGATGCTGCCATAGACGTGATGATCAGTCACGATTTGGTGGACAATATCGAAAACTGCCTAAAGGATGAACTGAATATCAACATCACCGCCCATATGGATCCTGTCAACGTCAGCGACCCTAACAGAGCGCCTCTTTCAGAATTGATACGGGACGCCATTACAGAATTTGACGGCGTACTTAGCTTTCATGACCTTCGTATCGTTCCAGGCCCTACCCACACCAACGTCATCTTTGATATCGTGCTGACCCAGGACTGCAAACTTTCCGAAGAAACCATGTCCAAAGCCCTCAACGCAAAGATTGCTGCGTACAATTCCACCTTTTTCGCGGTTATCAACTACGACAGGAGTTATGTCCGGTTAAGTCATGAGTAACATAATAAAAATTTCATTAAAACAAGAGAAGGTGTCCCATGAACAACTATTTCCCGTTCATAGGGCGCCTTCCTTGTTTATACCGCTTCTATTCCACCGCATCCTCGCAGGTTTTCATGGCCTCCAGAGTTTCAGCCAATAGCTGATCCAACTCCCAGCCCAGCATCTCTGCACCCTGGACAATAACTTCCCGGTCGCAACCTGCTGCAAATCTCTTATCCTTAAACTTCTTTTTCAGAGATTTCAGTTCCATATCCTGTACGCTCTTGGATGGACGCATCAGCGCAGCCGCACCGATGAGGCCTGTCAGTTCATCGCAGGCAAAGAGTACCTTTTCCATCTCATGCTCTGGCTTCACATCGCTGCAAAGTCCATAGCCGTGGGATACGATGGCATGAATCATGTCATCCTCACTGCCGCCCTCTTTTAAGAGTTCCGGCGCTTTCTTGCAGTGTTCCTCTGGCCACATTTCAAAATCGATGTCGTGAAGCAATCCTACCAATCCCCAAAAATCAACCTCATCTCCATATCCCAGTTTTTCTGCAAAATACCGCATGGTTCCTTCCACCATCAGTCCATGGTGAATATGAAACTCTTCCTTATTATACTTCTTTAATAATTCCAACGCCTCTTCTCTCGTTATCATTGGTACCACCTCGTATTATATTTGATTAACACATATATCCTTATCCGGCTAACCGAAGGTATTTCCATTCTAACAAAAATTCACCAAATATGCAAGATGCGGCCTCATAGCTCCCCTTTTATTTTTACCTTTCATGTGGTAAAATATAAGCTATGAGAGAAAAACTGTTTATCGCCACCTTTTGCTATGATGCGGTGGCTGTTATCAAAGCCCACGGCTTACAAATGGAAGTGAATCATACCTGTATTTCCCAGGATTTGGAGCAAGAGAACCGGCCGACCCTTCTGGCTGCCATCAAAAGAGATATGACAGGCAGCGACGCGCGGCAGGCCATCGTCCACGGCCCGTTTACGGAAATCTATCCGGCCGGTATCGACCCTCTGGCTAGACAGATGGGGCGGCGGCGCCTGGAGGATGGGTTTTCGGTGTGCCGCGCCGCCGCCGTCAATCGGATGGTGGTTCACTCCGGCTACGTGCCTTTTATTTATTTCAAGGAGTGGCAAGCAGAAAAGTCAGCTCTGTTCTGGCAAGATTTTATGCGGGATAAGCCGGCGGATTTTGGGATTTACATAGAAAATGTGCTGGAAGACGAACCGTATATGCTGGCAAATATGATGAAACAAATCGATGACCCCCGTATCAAGCTCTGCCTGGATGTAGGCCACGCGGCTGCTGCCGGAAAAAACATGATTCCCATCACCCAGTGGATTCGGGTACTCGGCCCTTGGCTGGGCCACTTTCATCTTCACAACAATTACGGAGACCGGGACTCCCACGGCGCTTTTCACGACGGGACCATGGATTTTCATCAGATTTTCCAAGCGGTAGACGACTACTGCCAGAAGGATGCGACCTTTACCATCGAATCCAGGGACTGCGCCGCCTCTGTGGCCTGGCTTTTGGAAAAGGGATATTTGACCTGAGGCTTTACTGCATCGCCTTTTATCTTAAGCGTGATTGTTGTATACTCTTGCATCTTTGAGAAAAAAAGCCAACAACTTGGTCATCTCTCTCCGCAAAATCAGGTATATTTGCTGTACAACAAGGAATCATCATAAAAATAGAAAGGACATATATAAATGGAACGACAACTGGAAGAAATTTTGACCGGTATCGAACTCATGGGGAATTTGAGCGAGACGGCTATGGCCCAGGCTCGCAGCCGACAGGAGGTGCTGGCCAAACCCACCGGAGCTTTAGGCGAACTAGAGGAAATCTCCATTAAGCTGGCGGGCATTACCGGACAGGTAAAAAATCATATGACCAAGCAGGCCATCGCCATTTTTTCTGCGGATAACGGCGTGGTGGAGGAAGGAGTCGCATCAGCTCCCCAATCGGTAACCCTGTCCCAGACCATCAATTTTACTCGGCGTCTGACTGGTGTAAGTTCCATGGCAAAATATTTTGATATCGACCTTCTGGTCGTGGACGTAGGTGTAAAATTGCCCATTCCAGAGGAACTTTACTGTCCGGAAATGATAGAGCATCAATGCAGCGATGTCAGCTGCCTGCAAGGACTTACCAAGCGCATCGTCAATCGACGTATTGGAGACGGTACGAAAAATCTGGCCAAGGAACCAGCCATGAGCCGCCAGGAAGCCATCCGCGCTATCCTTACCGGAGCAGAGGCCGTGGAGGCCATCAAGCGGTGCGGCTATGACATCTTCGGCGTGGGGGAAATGGGTATCGGAAACACTACCACTTCCGCCTGCGTGCTGGCTTCTCTTCTGAACAAAAAAGCTACAGAAGTGGTGGGAAGAGGCGGCGGTCTTACCGATGCAGGGCTGGCAAGAAAGCTGGAAATTGTAGATGAGGCAGCGGCAGCATGTGCATCTATGGATACCATTGACATCCTTGCTAATGTGGGCGGTTTCGATATTTGCGCTATGGTTGGCGCATTTCTGGGCGCTGCCTATTACAAACTGCCGGTGGTCATCGATGGATACATTTCTGCTGTGGCAGCGCTGGCTGCTTACCGGCTGGTTCCTGCTGTTTCCCATTTTATGTTCGGTTCCCATGTTTCTAAGGAGCAGGGCTATGTCATTGCCATGGATGCCTTGGGCATTAAGCCTTATTTTAACCTGGGTATGCGCCTGGGAGAGGGCAGCGGCTGTCCAATTAGCTTTAAAATTATTGAAACCGCCTGCGCGGCCATGAACGGCATGGCAACCTTTGATGAAGGCGCTATCGACGCTGACTATCTGCAAGAAGCAAAAAAGGGTAACTTTTTCTAAAATTTTAAGGGGGGCAAAGGAGTAACCTATGAACATCTTTATCAGCGGCGGCTGCAAAAACGGCAAATCCTTTCATGCCCAAAAACTGGCAAAAACCATGGCAACAGAGAAGGGAGTCCCGCTCTATTATTTGGCTACCATGATTCCGGCAGATGACGAAGACCAAGCTCGTATCAGGAGACATCTTTCAGAACGGGAAGGCTGGGGCTTTGATACCATCGAGCAGGGCTGCAATATTTTAAACTGCCTGCCCGTCAGTCCTCTGTCTGATGATAGCCAAGGTCCAACCGCCCCAAAACCTCTCACCCTTTCGGGCGCACCGATTGACAGTAACGGCGTTTTCCTTTTGGACAGCGTGACCGCCCTCCTTTCCAACGAAATGTTTTTACCAGATGGTACTGTGGATTTAGAAGCAGGCAAGCGACTGGCTGGAGAGTTGGCAACCTTCGCCCAGCGCACAGGAAATACGATCTTTGTATCGGATTATATCTATTCCGACCCTCGCAGTTTCGACGACCAGGACGACTACACAGAAGTCTACCGACGCAGCCTAGCTTTGCTGGATAGAACCTTGGCCCAAATCTGCGGCCAGGTGATTGAAGTAACTTTTGGCATGAAATATCTTTATAAATAAAGGTTACCAAGCAGTTCCAAGGGCCTCGATCCTTGGAACTTGGGCCTTGACCGCAGGGCATTTCTCACATTTTTTGATTTTTTAATCAAAATGGCGAAGAAATCAGGGAAAGATCTCGCATTTCTTGGATTTTTTGTGTAACACACTACTAGATTCTTCGATATTTCATTTGAAAGAAGACAATTTTATGAGACATCTCCAGCGAAACTTCGCCAAAACTGACTTTATTTAATGCATTTATGAGAAGCCCTGCCGAATCTTCATTATAAATAGCAAAGAGAGGACTGACTATGAAATTATTAACCGGCTTTTTTATGGCTTGGGGCAACTTTTTGACCTTGCCCTGTCCGCTGAAGCGTTGGGATAAGGACTTAAAAAACTATATGCTGGGATTCCTTCCATCGGTGGGCCTCATCATCGGAGGACTGTGGGCTGGTATCTGCCTTTTGCTGGCGTGGCTCACCTTTCCCTTTTTAATTATAGGCTTTCTGCTGACCTTGACCCCCTTCGCCCTATGCGGATTTATGCATCTGGATGGGTTCATGGACTGCTGCGACGCCATCATGTCTCGAAAACCCTTGGAACAGCGGCAGCAGATTCTAAAGGACTCCCATACCGGCGCTTTTGCAGTAGTCAGCCTGGCTTTCCTGCTGCTGGGGTTTCACGCTTTTTTATCCACAGCCATTAGCAGCGGACTGGATTTTATCAACCTGATGATGATTCCTGTGGTCAGCCGCTCTATTTCGGCTGCCAATGTTTTGCTCCGTCAGCCTATGGGGCACAGCCAATATGCCCAGGGAACCGGAGCCCTGGATCAACAACAAAAGAGAAAAGCTGTCTTTATCATTCTGTTGCAGCTGGTCGTCTACTGTGGCGGCGGCCTCTACTTTGCCATCGACCCAGCCTCCACCGCTGTCGTCATGGGCGCCACCGCCTTGGCTGGTCTTATTTCCATTCTCTATGGAAAGCGGCAACTGGGCGGCATGAGCGGCGATATTGCAGGTTATGGCATTGTCTGGGGCGAGCTATTTGGAGTCCTGGCCCTAGCGCTGGTTTAGAAACATATAGAAAACATAGAGAGGAGACGCTTCATGATTTTAGTTTTTGGAGGAGCTTATCAGGGCAAGCTGGAATATGCCCTCGCAACCTTTCACAAAACCCAGGAAGACGTATTTTACTGTGCAGATGAGTCCACCATAGAGATAGGCTTTAACTGGCAAAAACCCATAATCTATGGTCTGGAAAACTGGGTAAAACGCTGCCTTGAGGAAGGTGCAGAGCCGTGGGAACTTCTCGCAGAATACCGAAACCTTCTAGCAGACAAAATTTTCATCTGCTGCGACGTCTCCCAAGGTGTGGTTCCCATGGAGCCGGAAGTCAGAGCCTATCGGGAAATGATGGGCAGAACTCTTATTTATCTGGCAAAAGAGGCCCAGCAGGTCCATCGGGTTTTTTGCGGCCTGGGTCAACGATTAAAATAGAAAGTAATGGGGGTAACTATGAAATCATACATTCACTTTATCCGTCACGGGATTACTGAGGGTAACGCCAAGAAGTGGTATTACGGCTGGACAGACGTGCCCCTTCTTCCTGAAGGCGTCGCTGCTTTGCAAAATCTATGCGCCCAGGGTATCTATCCGCCTCTTTTAGACGCGGACTGCTATACCTCCGGCATGGTACGTACAGAACAAACCTTTCAGGTCATCTATGGCGATGCGCCCCACAGGGCGCTGCCTCACATGAAGGAAATCAATTTCGGAGACTGGGAACGGCTGACTTTTGAAGAACTGAAATCTGACCCCCACTTCGATACCTGGATCAACGACAAGACCGGTACGGTGGCATACCCAGGCGGCGAATCCCTGTCCACCTTTGCAGTGCGTATCGGCCAAGGCTTGACAGAACTTCTGGCCCTCCACCATCTCAAGGAACTTTCCCACAGCGCTGACAATCAAGATGCAGTGTCCATTCTCGTCTGTCACGGCGGCGTTATCGCTGCTTCTATGGAAAACATGTTTCCCAATGAAAAGGAAACCTTCTGGCAGTGGGTGCCAGACCCAGGCCATGGCTATACGGTCTATCTAAAAGATGGAAAACCTGAAAGCTATGAGCCTATCTAACGCTCACTTCCTGGAAATCGCAAAGGAGCCCTCATGAATCATCTTTTTACCTTCCCCATGGAAGCATACTTAAAGGAACTGGAACAGATTATCAATATGGATAGCGGCACTGCTGACGTAGACGGCTGCTGGCGTGTAGCCGCCTTCCTAAAAGCGCGCCTACGGCGCGCCGGACTTGCGGCCGCCGCCGTGCCATACGGCACGCCACAGCGGCCACTGGTGGCCGCTGTCACGCCAGCCTCCTCTGACGACCCCCTGACCAGCGACAAAAACTATGATTTCCTTTTCCTAGGCCACCTGGATACGGTTTTCCCAGCGGGGACAGCAGAGTCAAGACCCTTCCGCCTCCATGAGGCGGAAGGCCGCGTCTACGGCCCCGGCGCTGTGGACATGAAGGCCGGGGCCCTGCTCATGATCTATATTGCAGAATATCTGCTCCATGTGAAACCTGATATTTCTCTCTGCCTTTTACTAAACAGCGACGAAGAGACGGGCTCCCTGGAATCTGCGCCTCTGCTTCAGAATTTCGGAGCCCGCTGCCACAGAGCCTTTGTATTTGAAGGCGGCAGGAAACAGGGCCAATTTGTCTGCCAAAGAAAGGGCTGCGCTAAATATGAAATGAAGGTTAGCGGCATCGCTTCCCATGCCGGTACTTCGCCTCAGCAGGGAGCTAGCGCCATTGTGGAAGCCGCCCACGTCATCCTACAGCTGGATAAACTAAAGCGATACGATCGGGGTACCACTGTCAACGTGGGCCTTCTGGAAGGGGGCACTGCCCTCAACATGGTGGCAGACCATTGTACTGCCCAGATGGAAGTCCGCTACACCAACGAGCAGGAACTTTCCCGCATAGAAAAAGCCCTTTCCAAATTGGAAAGGGACACATATATAAACGGTACTGCCGTCGCCTTCACAAAACTTTCTCAGACTCCGCCTCTAAGGCCCACCCCACAGACCCAGGAACTGATGGCCCAGATGGAGAACTACGGCCGACTGCTTTCCACCGCATCCCCTGACTCTGTCGCCGCCGATTCGCCGTCCTTTCCGCCAGTGGCCTTTGTCAGCGCCGGCGGTCTGTCCGATGCCAATCGGCTGGCTCCTTGCAACATCCCCATCATCGATGGCTGCGGCCCCAGCGGCGGCTTCCCTCACAGCGAAAAAGAATTTCTTTCCATAGCAACCGTCAAATCCCGCTTTTTCTTCGTGACCGGCCTGATTCTCCACCTTTGCCACGAATAAGAACCCTATGAGGTAAAAAAAAGAGCGTAAATGGAAAGTTCAGACGGTGGATTTTTCCTTGCCGCTCCTCTATACTGATAATCAACTAATAATCACAGGAGGAAATCACTATGAGTTTAGGAAACAGTCTCTTTCATGCACGAAAAAAGAGGGGCCTGTCCCAGGAGGATGTGGCCGAAAAGCTGGGAGTCAGCAGGCAAACCATTTCCAAATGGGAAACCGATGAAACCCTTCCTGATATACGCCAATCCAAAAAACTGGCCGTCCTCTATCATGTGACCTTAGATGAGTTGGTGGACTTTGACATTGAGGTAAAAGAAATTCAAGAGGTCATCCAAAAGACCTCTGAAGAAACCCAGCAAAAAATCGACTGGACGAAAATGTGGGCTCAGAAGTATCCGGTTCTGGCCACCTATCAGCAGCAGGTCGATACCCAGCCCTATACTGCAAAATTAACAGCCATGTTATCCCAGCTCTGTCTGGAATATGGCTACAGCGATGAAGACGCCTTTTTAGTCCTTAAAGACATTCTGGCTCAAATCTGGAATACCCAGATCGCGATCGCGAAACAAAGATAATCCCATCCCCTTCACCTCATGGCTGCCTCAGTGTCCATGAGGTTTTTCCTTTAATTTATCGTGCTCATAGGCCAAATCTGCATGGGCCAATACGCAGAACACGAAGGCCATAATCCCCATAGAGAACCAAATGGCCCGCTCCTCTACCAAGTTGCACAGAAGGGATACCACCACGCCGCCTGCCACAAAGGAACCCAGCATTTCCAGGTGCTTTCCGCCCCTCTCCAGCTTACGCTCATCCTTCTTATGAAGATATTGAGCCAGTCCGATACCGATTTGCCGCAGATGATTGGTGCAAAAAGTGGTGGCCATAGGGATTCCCTCCGCCTGCCGGAAGGTATTATACTGCATGGATGCAATAAAATTGATGGAAACCTGAACGATTTGATCCGGCAAACTCAATGGCAAAAATCCAATGGCCAGCAGTACCAGAACCTCAAAACCGATCAGATAGGTATCCCACCGAAAGAGGCCGAACCGCTTCACCGGATTGGGCAGCATCTCCGACAGCACTGCTCCTACAAAATAGGCAAAGACTGGAATCAGAAAATAGAAACCCTTCATCCAGTTTCCCTGGCCTAGTTCCACTGCCATCATGACAAAATTGGCTGTCTGTGCATTGCAAAACACGCCGCCCCGCAAAATATATGTATAGGCGCCCATGCCGCCGGCCGCCATCATCAGCAAAATGTAGATCCACTGCTTCTCACAGGTCAAATATTCTGTTTCCTTAGGCTGCTTCTTTTCTAAAACCTGCCTCTCTTCCAAGACCCGCTTCCCTTCCACGTTCATGGCCTGAAATTCTCCTTTCAGCGTTTCCTTTCTCGTTTCCACCCATTTTCGATATTTTTTCTATATCTGGTCTCAATATCGAAGATTCTTCCTAAAATTCGATATTTTTTTAATATAGCTCCAAAACATCGAAGATTTCCGTCTACAATAGGGCTGAAACTATCTGGAACACCACTATTTTACTCGAACCAGCCGGCGATTTCAACAACATTACGGATAAATTTCAATTTTTTACAGCGAAAGTTCGATATTTTTTGCCTGCAAAAGCAAAATATCGAAAACCACATAAAAAATTCGATATTCCATCTCCTACGAAACAAAATATCGAATTTCTTCACATCATTATCACATTGTACAACAATTCTGCTGTTAGCCCACTTCTTATGACAACTCTACTGGATACCGGTCACCTCATATCCAGCCTCTTCCACTGCTGCACGCAGCATATCGTCGGTAATGGCCTCGCCACACTCAACGGTAGCCGTACCTGCTTCCAGATTCACCGATGCGCTGACGCCCTTCAAATTATTCAGAGCCTTATCCACATGGGACTGGCAGTGACCGCACATCATACCTTCAATTTTCAATACCTTTTTCATCATAATACCTCCTGTTTTCTCCTGAATTTGTTTTTCTTGATTAATTTGATTCTCATTCATAGCTTCTGCGTTTTCTACAGTTTCTATGCCTTCCCCATCCGGTTTCTCCCCAAAATCTATTTTCTCCAGGGGTTTCTTCTCTGCCCGCCGCTTCCATACGCCATCAGTCACAGCCTTTCTCGGATCAAAGAAATTCAGCCGCAAAGCGTTGAGACATACGCACACGCTGGAAAGACTCATGGCAGCCGCGCCAAACATAGGATTCAGTAGCGGCCCTCCAAACACATACCAAAGTCCCGCTGCCAAAGGAATTCCAATTACGTTATAGATAAAGGCCCAAAACAGATTCTCGTGAATATTCCGAATGGTCTGTCTGGAAATGCGAATGGCTCCCACCACATCCATCAGACTGGATTTCATCAAAACCACATCAGCAGCCTCCAAAGCCACGTCGGCCCCCGCGCCGATGGCAACCCCCACATCGGCGCGGGTCAGCGCCGGCGCATCGTTGATGCCGTCGCCAACCATGGCAGCGCTGCCACGGGCCGACAACCTGCGAACCACCGCCTCTTTTTCCTGGGGAAGTACGTCAGATACCACACCGTCCACACCGGTTTGACTGGCAATGGCTGCTGCTGTCCTGCCATTATCGCCGGTAAGCATGACCACTTCAATTCCCATATTTTTCATCTGTTCAATAGCTTCTCTGCTATCCGCTTTTACCACATCAGCCACCGCAATAATGCCTAAAATCCGGTCTTGATAGGCGAAATACAGAGGCGTTTTGCCTTCTTCTGCCAAAGCCTGCCCCTTCTGCTCCATGGCCTCTGTGAGCAAACCCTTTTTGCCCATCAAAAGGCTGTTGCCGCCATAGGCCACATTACCCTGCAGCTTGCCTTCCACACCGGCCCCCGGCAATGCCTGAAACCCTTCCACTGTTTCTCCGCCTGTTTTAGCTGCCTCTACGATGGCGCGGGCCAAAGGATGCTCGCTGGGCCCTTCCAACGCTGCCGCTACCCTAAGAAGCTCTGCCTCTGTCACCCCATCTGCACACACCATGTCCGTCACATGGGGTTTTCCCTCGGTAATGGTTCCCGTCTTATCCAGCACCACCGTCCGCACTCTGCCGGTCCCCTCCAGAGAGGCGGCTGTTTTGAACAGAACTCCATGACGGGCGCTGAGGCCGTTACCCACCATAATCGCTACCGGCGTGGCCAGGCCCAAAGCACAAGGACAACTGATAACTAACACACTGATAGCCCTGGCCAAAGCAAAGCCAAAACTCTGGCCAGCTATGAGCCAGCCAGCTCCTGTCACCACCGCAATTAGGATTACCACTGGTACGAATATCCCTGATACTCGGTCGGCCACCTTGGCAATGGGCGCTTTTGTGGCCGCCGCATCCTCCACCATCTGAATAATCTGGCTGATGGTGGTATCCTGGCCCACTCTGCTGGCCCGACAGGTCAGAAACCCACTGGTGTTGATGGTCGCGCCGCTGACATGACTTCCTGGCTCCTTATCCACTGGGATACTCTCCCCAGTAAGGGCCGATTCATCTACTGCGCTTTCTCCCTTTTCCACCACTCCATCTACAGGAATGTTTTCACCGGGACGTACCACAAACAGGTCTCCCACCTGAACCTCTTCCACAGGAACTACGGTTTCTACCCCGTCTCGAATCACATTGGCTGTCTTAGGCGCCAAGTCCATCAAAGCACGAATGGCATCGGTGGTTTTTCCCTTGCTTCTAGCCTCCAAAGTTTTTCCCACCGTAATCAAAGTCAAAATGGTAGCCGCCGATTCAAAGTAGAACTCATTCATATATCCATGGGCTGCTTCCATGCTTTCCTCCGCTGCCACACTCATGGCAAACAGGGCCCATGTGCTGTATGCAAAGGCAGCCCCGGCGCCCATGGCCACCAAAGTGTCCATGTTAGGCGCCCCATGAAGGAGTCCCTTAAATCCACTGACAAAAAACTTTTGATTGACCGCCATGATAATCAAGGTAAGCAAAAGCTGATAGATGCCGTTTACCAAAGGATTATGGAACACCGCTGGCGCTGGCCAACCCCACATATGGCTCCCCATGCTGATATACATCAGTGGAACCAGCAGAACCACACTGATGATCAATCTACGCAGCAAAATCGGCGTTTCGTGATCTTCGAGAGCCTGGCTGGCTGCAGCCGCCTTCTCTCCTCTGCTCTCACTGCTTCCGCTCTCCTTCTGGTTCACTGGCGACGCCCCATATCCTGCATCAGCCACAGCCTTACAGATCGCTGCTGAAACCCCATCCTTTTCTGCAGCTTTCTCCGGCTCTATTTCTACCCCCATACTGTTTGTAAGCAGGCTAACTGCCACCGACTTTACGCCGGGTACTTTTGTCACCGCTTTCTCCACTCGGCTACTGCACGCTGCACAGCTCATGCCGGTCACTTGAAACTTCTCCATCGTTTATCCCCCTTACAGACCTATACTTTGGCCATCTTTTCCAAAATCATCAGGGCCTCTTCTATCTTTTCCCCCGGGTCGCCGCTGGCAATGGCCTGGCTGACACAGTGACGGATGTGTCCTTCCAAAATCTGCTGATTGGCGCTCTTTAAAAGCGCCTGGGCTGCCAAAAGTTGGGTGGAAACATCCACACAATACCGATCCTCTTCAATCATCTTCAGCACTCCATCCAGTTGCCCCCGCGCCACCTTAATTTTGTGGGCTACGCTTTTTTTATCGCTCTTCATCTGACCTATCCTTTCTCTCATAAAATAGTATGGCTGAAATCTCTTCCATCTATTTATGTTTTTCGCTCTCCTCCAGTAGGATTCCCTTCTAACTTTCTATATACCCCACCCCCATAGGGTATTAAACACAAAATATAAAAATTTATATGCAAAGAAATCTCACAAATTCTCACACAAAACCCATTTTTATAGGCAATATATCGATGCCCACAGTTGAATTTCTCATATAACCCATAATTCCAGGCCCAATATAGCGAACATACCAAAGAAAAATTCTTATGCTTTTAACTTATCTGCCTCCGTTATATGGATTTTCCTCTCTGGATTCCATGTTCCCTTCCTATATGTTCGACACATTATAATAAAATCCCCATAATATATGAGAATTTCTTACCACCTGTTCGATATTTCTCGCAAAAAAGACCCCCATATGTGAGAATTCCTTTCAGCATCCTCTATACTCATGACTGCCATGTATAAAAAAACCGGTGACCATATCACCGGTTCAATTCCTTCTCCTATTTCAAAGTGAAACTATCGTTTAGCATGGCTGCGCCATACAAAAATAGCACATCCTGCCCATGAAAATCTATAAGCTGTTCCAGGTAAGCTGCCTGTACATACCGCAAATCTACCAAGGTCACAGTTCCATAATCCTCTAAAAGCAGAGGAGCCAGACTACTTCCAAAGGAGTCCCGAAAGAGAATTAACTCCCTATGATTGCCTTCTGCTTGGGCCGTGGGATTTTCCACCGTAATCAGCGCTGCAGCGCCTCCTAAAAAGACATCATAAGGGTCCTTTGCTTCTAATTTCTCTGTCTGATAAACGCCAGTGGTCTCATTGGTCTCAAAGTTATATGCCTGGCAATTTTCAATTACATCATTGGTGAGCCATACCAATGCTTCTCCTGCTAAAGGCAAAGCCGATTGTCCATAATAGACCCCTCTAAAGTCTGTCAATCCAATCACGGCTTCCATCTCCGATTTCCCTGCACGCTCCAGACCCATAGCTTCGCCTAATACACCAGCCACCTTATAAATCTGTTCCTGTCTCCAGTGGCTGTCTGTCCGATAATAATCCTCTAAGGCCAAGGTATCCGTCAAGTTAATATGAGTGGCATAGTCCATATCTTCCTTTAACAGTTCTGCAAGCCTGTCATAGTCCAATGCCGGATACCCATACTTTTCCGCCATGAAATATCCCTTATCGGGAATCACGGCAGCAAAGATGCGCCCCTTGCTTTCGCTCTTTTCCAGATAAGTTTCATACACAGTACGAAAACGTTCGGCTGCATTTTTGACCGAGTTTTCGTTCAATGGATAAAGGATCTGGGCCGCATATCCATCCTTCACATAGATGTCATGCTGGTCCTTTTTGAAAAAGATGCCGTACTCAGCCAAAGCCTTTAGGCTGCGGAACTTTTCCCTTCCAGGGAACTGGTCCTGGGCATAGGTTTCAAACTCATCCATAAAGGTCCCGTCCAAAACCGTTTCTGCCGACAGTTCCGGCCATTGGGCCAAAGCCCTGCGCTCGCTGTCAGAGGTTTCTTTAGAAGGAGATAACCAGCAGCTTGCCGCAAGAGCAAAAAATACTAGAACCAAAACTGACAGTTTTCCCTTTGTCCATGGTTTCATCTATCCTTCCTCCTTCTAAAATCTAAAATATAAAAACGGATTATAGGAACCGTCCACCAAATAAGCCGTTACCAGCAGCAATAGCCCCACTAACGCAAACAGTTCTACCAGTTCCATCACCTTGCCCATAACTATTGATTCGTGGTCTGATGTCCACACCGCAATGCGGTCATAGAGCCTCTTTGCCCATGGAAGGCACCCAATGATGCCTACAAGGAAAAGAACCCCATAGCTTTTCAAATAGTACCAGGTCATAGGGCTGGTAATCGGCACTCTAGCCGCTCCAGCTCCAGCGTCAGCGCCAAGGCCGCCGAAACCAAACATAACGCCCAAATTCTCCAAAGCATCTCCAAGGCTATCTGCCTGGAAAAAGGTAAGGCCTATGAGTATGGAAAACAGCACATATAGATGGCTGAGCCACGAAGGCGCTTTTTCTAAGAGCCGTAAAAGCCACAGCTTTTCCATCATCAACAGAAAGCCGTGAAAAAGGCCCCAGACCACAAAGTTCCAAGCAGCCCCATGCCAAAGCCCTGTAAGCCCCCAGACCACAAACAGATTCAATACCCATCTGGTTGCAGACACCCGATTGCCTCCTAAGGGAATATACACATACTCCCGGAACCAGCCGCCCAACGTCATATGCCACCTGCGCCAAAATTCGGTGATAGAGCCAGCGATGTAAGGATAATTGAAATTTTCCGGGAAGGAAAATCCAAGCATCCTGCCCAGGCCAATGGCCATGTCGCTGTATCCGCTGAAGTCAAAGTAAATCTGCATAGCGAAGGAAATGATCCTGATCCAATAAAAGAGTACCGAACCTTCTTCAGCACCCATAGTTCCCAAAAGGGCCGTAAACTCTCCCAGTCCATTGGCCAAAAGCGCCTTCTTGGCCAATCCTATGATAAACCTTCTGGCTCCCTCATAGACGGCTGCAACCGAACGCTGCCGCCGGCAAGGATCTAGCTGCTGCTCTACAGAAGCGTAGACGACGATAGGCCCTGCAATCAGCTGGGGAAATAAAGCGACATAGGTAGCGAAACGGAGGGGATTGGCCTGAGGCTTTATCTTCCCCCGATATAGGTCTATGGTATAGCTTAAAATCTGAAAGGTATAAAAACTGATACCGATAGGTAGTCCAATTTTAAGAGGCTCCACAGGGATGCCCGTTGCTGTCGCAAAACTCTCCACGAAAAAATCCGCATACTTAAACCATACTAAAAAGCCCAGACTGATTCCTACGGACAGGAAAAAAGCCGCTCGGCTCCTTGGAACAATCAGTCCCAAGGCCCAAGCGGTTAAAATCGATATACCCATCAGTAACAAATATCGCGGTTCCCCATAGCCGTAAAACACCAAACTTGCCAAAAGCAACACACCGTTACCAGACCTTTTCGGCAGGGCGAAATACAGCAGGAATACCACCGGTAAAAAATAATATAGAAACGAGATACTCGAAAAAACCATGGTAACTCCTATTTTTCTTTATCTTTTCATGCTGACATCCAAGCTGCCGCCGCACAGAGATTTAAAGGCTTTGATGATATCTTTTCCGCTTATAAATTGGCTATCTACCATGAAAAGCACCACCACATCGTCTTTAGCTGCTACGCGAACATCGTCAGCCTCTACACAAATCCATTTTCTTGGGTCAATACCCTCAAGCATGCTGCTGGCCACGCTCTCTGCATCCTTGCTGTCCTTTACTCGTACCACCACCAGAGAGTAGGCCTGGGAACCCATCAAGGATTCGGAGTAAGCTGCCGATTTAATCTTATCTGCACTGGATAGTCCAGTCACTGCCTTAACCATATCGCTGTTGGACAAATCCACATCCATGGTACCTAAGCTGAGATCAACGGATTTCTTTTCATAAATCTTATCAATAATCTCTGCTGGCGTCCCCTTTGGAGCCTTGGCTTCCTCCTTCTTATCATCATCTTTTTTATCGTCCTTCTTATCAGAAGATGGCTTATCTGCCGGTTTGCTGCTACTGCTTCCGGCAGGCTTGGAAGTGGAAGAACTACTAGTGTCCTTAGAAGACGAGCTGGTTTTATCGTTCTTCTCCTGCTTATCCGTCTTATCTTCATCCTTTTCGTTGTCGTCTTCCTTATCCTGGTCTTCGTCTTCGTCTTTGTCGTCATCGTCAGGTGTCTGGTCGTCTCCATCGGTCTCATTGCCTTCTCCATCCGCTGGATTCTGCTGATCCGTTACCGGTCCACTGCTTCCTGGTTCTTTACTACCCTCATCTTTACTGCTGCATGCTGTAAAACTGGTTACCATCAGCATCACCACTAATAAGGCTGCCATACATTTCTTCATATACGTTTTCATTTGTTTTCTCTCCTATATTATATCATTCTTTTCACTTAGGGGCCATCGTCTCCACTCACTCATCCGCAAATGTTGGATTCCATTTCGTTCATCGTGACCACCATCATTTTCATGGGAAACAGCTTGCACCTGCTGGTTGTCATCGTCGGTCTGCCTGCTTTGAGGTTTTAAAGGTTGGTCGTGATCCTTTTTCATATCCAGGCCATATACCGTCTGATCCTCTGAAGCAATAAAATGCTCGCTCTGGCCCAGGGTCTCGTCTGATGAAAGAACTACTGGTTCATTGGCCGCCGCCTCAGCGGAAACGTTCCTATTGTCTGTGCCACCAACAGGGTCAATATCTGTATCAGATTCCTGCTCCGAAAAGTCGTCCTGCTCCGAGGCTCTATGCTCGTCGTATGTACTCTGTTCGGTTTCCAACCCTGCCTTTGCTCCCAGTTCCCATATGGACTCTGGCATCTGCTGACCGGACATGGACCAAACCATAATGAACACTGCAAAGCAAGCTGCCATCAGGCTACCGCCATAAACCATCTTCCGTGAAAATCTACGGCTGGCTCTTCCCCATTGCAGTTTTTGGGCCTTTCTCTCCGCTTCCTCTATCCCTGCGGCTTGTTCCACCCTGGCCAAAACCTTTTCCCGCAGTTCCTCCGGCGCCTCAATGGTCTCGTATATTTCCTTTGCCTGAATAAACCGCTTATCTTCCAACTTCCGTCCCCTCTTCCATCTGTTTTTTAACCATCTGTCTGCCTCGGCTAAGACGCATCTTTACTGCCGAACGGCCCACCCCCAAGATTCGACCCACCTCATCCACTGAAAAACCTTCCAAATAGTGGAGAACCATAGGCAGCTTATACTTTTCTGGCAGCGCCAGAAGAATCGTTAGCACATCCCCTTTTTGCGCCATAGCAGCTTCTTCCTTCCCCTCTATGATTTCCAAGGCCTCTTCAATGGGCGTATAGGCTCTAATCTTTTGCTTTCGAAGCATGTCTTTGCACTGATTTACCATGACCCTTGCAAGCCAGGGCCAGATTTGCTCTGTACACTTGGGCATGGCATCCCTTTTCCCCATGATTTTTACGAAAACATCCTGCACCGCATCCTCTGCATCTGCCCTGTTTTGGAGTATGCCGTAAGCAATTCGATACAGCCGGTTTCCGTATTCATCATAAAGCTGCGCCGCCTCTTTGCCCACATGGTCGGTGCCGTTCATGTTCCCCTCCTACCAAAGTAACGATTCTAAAAGTCTTATGGTCACATTTTTTGAAAAAAAATTTTTTAAATATAAAAGAAAAGTCATGCTGTTATTTGCATGACTTTATAAAATTGTAAACATCTTGCATGAATACTTCATCCAGCTGGGACGATTTATTCTTATCTATGGCGCTATACCAAGCGTCCAGCGCTTCCTTCGGAATCGACGACTTATACTCCTTTTCCATAGCGGCGTATTCCCCATTGAGCTGCTTTAGATATTCCAAACTGGATTTGGAGGCAAACAGATTGTTATGGCCGTTCTGTCCCTTCTTGCTACATACCATATACTGAACGTTAGGATTGGTAATCTCCTCCTTGTGGGATATGATGGCAGCGCTGTCGTAAGGCACCACATCGTCTCTATCCCCATGAATAATCAAAACCGGCGTATCCGTTCTGTTAATCCCTTTTACCGCTGACAGATTAGAGGCGCCTCCAAACAGATACTTCTGATAAATCCACAGATACGGGTATTCGATGTAGGTCAGAAATCCCATTTCATCCTTACACCAATCCACCAGCATCTCCATAGGCGTGTTATACCCTGCCACGCTGATGGCGCCTGCAATCTCATGGTCATAATTTAAAATTGCTGTTACCGCATAGCCGCCCCAGCTATGGCCATATAGGAATATGGGTAAATCTTCGAATTCCTCTTGGCTTTCCACATAATCCAATGCATGATCCAAATCTATAACCGACTGAGACAGGCCCATGGTTCCCTCACCTTCACTGGCATGGCTACCCGTATTATCAAATGCAAATACCTTATATCCCTTTTTTACAAAATAAAGGGTTTCCATCAGATAATTATCGGCGCCTCCTCCAAGTCCATGGGAGATGACCATCAATCCTTTGGGCTTGGACGGCCCATAAATGTATCCTGTTAAAGTATGCTCTCCCGAAGGAAAACTGACTTCTGTCCTTCCATAGGTATCATCCACATCCTCATAGGAAACGTACACCGAGTTCTCTGGCTTTTCAGCTCGACCGAAATTCACCTGAAAATTCTCTCGAATCATCATCATGGACATGACAGAAAACCCCACAATGACAATCAATAAAACGACTATAATCCCCTTTTTCCAATTCCGCTTTTGCTTTTTCTTTCCGCTGACATACTGCACGTCACCCGAAAATAAATACTTCATAGTTTGCTCCTCTCAATCTCAAATTTTCTTATACAGTAGGCAGTTTCAATTTGTCGTAGCTGGTCAGATACCCCTTTAATATGTTTAAAATCTCATCGCAGCATCCGCTGGTCACCTCAATATTCAGCGGCATGATAGGATCATGAAGCGACTTTCGCAACAAACACCAGCCTGACAGGGCTTCTCCACCTCGAAAATTTAAGCGAACCCCTTCATAGTTAGGTCTTACCATCTCAATGGTCACAGGTTGGCCTTCCCTATTCACAGCCTTTGCAGCTGCGGCCCAATTTTTTAGGCCTTCCAATATTTCATCTCCATATGCCTTAAAATCCGGAGTCTCTATAGGAAAGCGATACTCTGCCGCCTCCTGCGGTTCTTCAAGAGAAGTTAGTATCTCCTCTAGCAAGGCGTCCCGGGCCTTCATCTGAGCAGCTTTTATGACAATCTTGGTAGCCAAATAAGCGCCGTCGTCTAAAAAAAAGTTTTCCTTGTATGCTGCATGACCAGAGGTCTCGATGGCAAGCTGGCTATCAATGCCCGCCTCGTTTAATTCCATAGCCTTATTGATGACATTCTTATATCCCCGCTTGAAGCGAAGATGCTTCAGTCCCAAACACTGGGTAAGGTAAACCGTAAGCTGGTCTGATGTGATACTATCAGTTACCACAGTGGTTCCCGGATGCTCCTTGGCAATGAGAGCCGCCGCCATGGCCACAATCCCATTGCGATTGATTTCCTTTCCCTTTCCATCCACTGCCGAAGCCCGATCCACGTCTGTATCGAAGATCAGTCCCAAATCTGCATGGCTTTCTACCACCGCCTTACAGATAGAATCCATGGCTTCCTGATTCTCTGGGTTTGGGGCATGATTAGGGAAACTTCCGTCTGGCTCTAAAAACTGGCTGGCCGATACGTCAGCGCCCAAGGGCTCCAAAATCTGTTTTGCATAAAATCCGCCGGCCCCATTTCCGGCATCCACTACGATTTTCAATCCCTTAAGGGGCTGTTCTCCCCCCACCTCTCTGACAATCTTTTCCCGAAGATAGGATGAATAATCCCCAATCAAGTCCCGCGTCTCTGGCTGCTTTACATCTTTTAGAGACGGTCTTTCTATGTTTTCCATAATGGCGTCGGATTGAGCGTATCCAATAATCTGGCTGATATCCGACTTATTGAGCCCGCCATCTTTATCAAAATACTTAAATCCGTTTCGATTAAAGGGCAAATGGCTGGCGGTAATCATGATGGCGCCGTCGCAGTCATAATCAGAAAATACGGTGGACATAAACATGGCTGGCGTGGAGGCCAAACCGCAGTCAAAGACTCTCACACCGATATGTACCAAGGTATCCACAATGGTCTCCCGTAGCATCTTTGCAGAAAGCCTACTGTCATTTCCCACTGAAATGGTCAGCGACTTGGCCTCCTTTCCCGTCTTTTCCATAAGCCAGAAAGCAAAGCCTCTGGTCAGCCGAAAGGTCTCTTCCTTGCCCAGATTGACACTCTCTCCCTTGACACCTTCTAAGGCAATTCCTCTAATATCGCTTCCGTTTTGCAGCTTCCCATAATTTAAGTCCATATCCCTTTTCCCTCTCTGTCTGCTGTTTTATCCTTCTACCCGTCCGCTGACAATCCATGGTGCAGGCTGTTGCTCCATGGCGTTTTTGCTGTTGAGTTTCGATACTGAAATTTGAATCAGTTCTGTTTCTCTCATTCCGTATTTCTCTAAAAGCCGAGGCAAGCTGGCTGCCACCTGAAAATCCAATGTATAGATAACCACCCGCATCTTCGGATTTAGTTTCATCAGATAATCCAATTCCTGTTCCATAGTAGCTGAAGCTACCAGGAAGGTTAACGAAGGGGCAGGGCAATCTTTCATGGCTGCCTCATCCACATGGTCAATGACCATTACATTGCGAAGGCCAAAGTGCTCCATATTTTCTTCCATGGTTGCTCTATCGCTTTGGCTGTACTCCACAGCAATTACCGTTCCGTCACTGGCAATTAAAGCCGTTTCAATGGCAATACTGGCGCCGGAAATCACGCACACATCCTCGTGCTGCCCCACTGCCATTTTATTTAAAATGACCGCTCGAATTTCGCTGCCCACATAGCGGACAGAACCCTTTCGGAAGTTCAAATTATCCATTCCAATTTTATATGTATTCCTAGCGTTAGCATTGACCACCAGCATCCCTGCCGACGCATTGATGCCTCGGTTAATCATATTGCTCACCGTATCATGGCAAATCTCTCCTTCCGGCTTAGCCCCCTCGTTATACCAAACCTCACAATCTCCAAGGCCAGCCTTCCACATCTGATAAAAAACTTCTGGGTCTCCCGCCTGCATGAATGCAAGGGTGGTTCTGTGGGATTCCACTGTGGGAATCAGATTCTTATTCTTCCTGGTCACATCGATCATTTTGACCTGTTCCAGATCTACCGGTGTATTCTTGGCAAAATATTGAAGCCAGGATATGATCATATCATTTGTGAATAATGGTTCTGTCATTACGATTCCTCCTTATCATACTTTTTTAACTTTATACCCTTTACTACGATAACATGCGTACCAGTCCTAAAAATAATAGGCTGATACAAAACCATGCAAAGGTAAAGATTGGGCAAACTTGGCCCATAATATTCCCGGCAAGGCCGGAATAATCCCAAACCTGCCAGCCTAATCTGACATTGACGATGTAACCCACCGCAAATTCATAGCTGGTGATAATCAATGCGCCGGCAGCCGCGCCCAGCAGCAGCGGCATGGACAGCAGCCAGCCTTCCAGGGTATATAACGTAAGCATACAAGCCCCGCCGGTAAGCACCATGGTCCAATGGGTATATCCTCGAAACAGAATTTCCAGCATACCATAACTGACTCCGCCCAGAATAAAGACCAATACCTCAATACCTATTTCATTTCCGTTTTCCATCCATTCTCTCATACTCATAAAAATAGTATGGATTTTGCAGATGAAAATATCCTGGAAGCCGATGGCTATTTCTTAAATCCGGCTTACAATTTTTGTTATGTCTTCTTTGGCCTCTGTCATCTTTGCTGCCACATCCACTCCAACGATATCGATGGCCTGGGCGCATGCAAAATAAAAGTTAGGAATCCCAAAGAGAAAGCTGCAAAGTCCCTTTACATAGTCAAACCCAAAGTTATATTCTCCCACATAGCCGCCGGCTGTGGTGATATAGGTCAGGGAATCGGCCTTACACTGGCCCTGAGGAATTCCTTCAGGACTGTAGATAAACGTGAGACCATCCACTGAACACCGCTCCAACCATACCTTCACTTTAGCTGGAAAAGATAAATCCCAATAAGGGGCGCCGATGACGATGTGGTCTGCCTCTATGAGCTGATGGACCAAATCAAACATGGGATCATCAAAGGCTTTTTGCTTTAAGAGCACATCACGTTTTTCAATCAAAGCGCCGCTTTGCACCTCTATCTCAGCGGTTTCCAGATTCAGTTCTTCAATCTCTGCCTCTGGATATTTTTCTTTTAATTTAACCAGATAATCCCGACATAGCTGCAAGGTTCTGGATCTTTCGCCTCTTAAGCAGGCGTTTACAAACAATACTTTCATATGGGTGTCCTCCTTAATGATTCTCATAAAGATTGGCGGCTTCCTCTCCTGCCAATATTCTAGCCGCGCCACCTGCCAGCGCTGCCAGCTCGTCTTCCCCTGCCATGATGACAAAGGCGCCCAGATGACCTGCATACTGCTGAATCATATCAGTAAGCAACTTGGAGTGTGCTGCACCGCCAGTAAGAATGATGGCGTCCACTTGCCCCTTTAGAGCCACCGTCATGGCTGCAATAGATTTTGCCACCTGATAAGCCATGGTTTCATATACGAGTTTTGCTCGCTGATTTCCCTCCTCAATCATCTTCTCCACCTGCCTGCAGTCAGTAACGCCCAGATAAGAATAGATGCCGCCTTTGCCACAGATTAATTTCTGCATTTCTTCCTCTGTATATTTCCCGGAAAAACAAAGCTTAGTCCAACTGGTCAACTGAACGCCGCCGGTCCGCTCCGGCGACATAGGTCCTTCATCATAAGAAGAATCGTCGATAATCTTACCATCTCTGTGGGCGCTGACCGTAATACCGCCGCCCATATGACAGACCACCAAATTTAATTCCTTATATTCCTTGTTAATCTGCCGCCCGTAATTGATGGCCTGTGCTCTGGCGTTGAGTACATGACAATTTCCGTATCTAACCAATTCTTCCAATCCTGAAATCTTTGCCACCTCGGTTAGTTCGCATCCTCTGGTAGAATCGTAAATAAACGATGGGATGCCTAGAGGCGCTGCAATACCATAAGCCAGCGGGGCTCCCATGTTTGAGGCATGCTGCACATTCTTAGGGCTCATCATATCCTGGCAAAACTGGGGATTCACCTGATAACCACCGCTCTTCAATCCTGGCAGTTGGCCGCCTCGACCCACTACAGCCTGTAATCTCTCCATTTTATAATTATTATCGTCTAATACCGATTTAATAACTTCTTGTCGATAGGGAAGTTGAGCCTCCAAGGTTTCATAAGCCAGCAAATGATTGGGATTGTGGTTAATGGTCTCCACAAACAATTCCCTCACACTGGTTCCTTTGGAATCGCCTGCTCCCGCCGGGGCGCCATCCCCGTTCTCTACACGAAAAACCCCTACCTTGGTACTGGTAGAACCAGGGTTAATGGCCAAAATATCTGTTTTCTCTTGCACTATAAACATCTCCTTTATATAAAGAAATCTTTCTCTTTTTCATCTATTTTTCCAGGCTCCGCAGCATGGCGATTTCTGCCTGATAGCCTGCCAGATTTTCCTGAGGAGTCTCCAAAACCGCAGGGAGCCCTTTCAGCGCTGGATGGTTCAGAACCCTTCCAATGGCCTGCGCTCCAATATATCCTTCCCCAATTCTGGCATGCCTATCCTTATGTGCGCCCACAGGATTCATGGAGTCATTGATATGCAGCGCTTTGAGATGGGAGAGCCCTACGACTCGGTCGAACTCTGTCACCATGCCATCTAAATCTTTTACAATATCATACCCGCCGTCGTGAACGTGGCAAGTATCCAGGCAGATGCCTACCTTATCCTTTAACAGTACCTGCTCTCTGATGGCTGCCAGCTCCTCAAAATTCCTTCCCACTTCGCTGCCCTTTCCTGCCATGGTTTCCAAAAGCACCACGGTGGACTGTTCTGGTGTCAAAATGTCATTTAACATTTTGGCGATTAAGCGAATTCCCTCTTCCCCACCTTGGCCCACATGGCTGCCTGGGTGAAAGTTATAGTAATTCCCTGGGAGATACTCCATCCGCTGAAGGTCGTCTCTCATGACCATATAGGCAAACTCCCTGGTCTTTTCCTCTTTTGAACATGGATTTAAGGTATAAGGGGCATGGGCGATTATCTTGGAAAATTCATTTTCCCGGGCTATCTGAAGAAGTTTCGCAACGTCGGCAGGGTCTATGGCTTTGGCGGCGCCTCCTCTGGGATTTCTGGTAAAAAACTGAAAGGTATTGGCCCCAATCTGTACAGCTTCCTTGCCCATATGTTCATAGCCTTTAGACGATGTGAGATGACATCCTAAATATAGCATCCACCTGGTTCCTTTCTTTTATGTTACTTACATTTTACCTTCTGCACATCACTGAAATAGCCGTAGGTCTTAACGCCGTCATGTATATCATATGCCCGAACCTTGATATAATAAGTTTTACCTTTGGTCAGGTTGGTCAAAGTTTTGGAAATGTCGGTTCCCTTCTTTACATAGACGGTCTTATAGGTTTTAAGCGATTTGGAAGTTCCATAGCGAATCTGATAACCATCACACTGGACTTTCTTCCATTTCACTGTGATTTTCTGCTTCTTTTGGCTGGCCGCGGATTTCCCCTGGGTTGCCTTAACCTGAGTCACCTTGACCGGCTTTTTATATGCAATTTTAAAGGTCTTTTCTGCAGTTCCCTGGACATGGCCAATACCAGTGACGATAACCTTTGCGGTACCGGCCTTCACATTATTTCGATAGGCCACGGTAAAATCCTCATCGGCAGTCAATCCCTCGATGGTCACCTGAGGCTTTTTTGCCTTTCCATCATAAGTATAGCTGTTTTTAGAAAGTTTCATGCTCTCTGGATGTAGATTGTATTCTACCTTTATCTCTTGATTAATGATTCTGGTCGGGTCAGCCTTTAACACGGCCGTTACCGTCACAATACCTGGCTTTAGGGCGACCATCTTTCCGTCTGCTTCCACCTGCAAGACGGAGTTGTCAGAACTGCTAAAATGAAACAGTTCATTTCCCAGGACAAATCTACCGTAAGTCCATTTGGTGTTTTTCCCTGAGACCTCTGCCCGTAAATCAGAAAGGCTGTCCTTATCGCCTAGGTCAATGGTAGTCTTTCCGCTATATACCGGTGAAATAAGTCCCAACAACATATTGATGGACGCTCCTTCTATTCCTGTACCGCTCTTCGCCTTTTCGTCTCCGGCAGTCCTACCGAAGCTCTGGGCCCAATACCATACCCCGTTATAATAAATGCAGCCGATTCCCACGCTGGTATAGCTTTCCCGCAAAATATTGGCTTTATGCCCTGGCGAAGCCATCCATCCTGCCATGACTTGCTCTGGACCGTTATAACCTACTGCAATATTTTCTCCCGCCATATCGGGATGGGCCGTAATACAGCTGGTTCCGTCAGGTCTGGTATGATTAAAGAAGGTGACGATCTCTAACGCTCTGGTCAGCGCCGCCTGCTGTAACTTGCTGTCAAAAACCAGAGGAACCAATCCTGCCTTTTCTCTCTCCTCGTTGACCATTTTTAAAACCTGCTTTGCTGCTTCATAGTCGGACGTGCCCTGTACAGAAACAGTTATGGTTTCCGTCGGTTCACCGCCCTCTGGAAGCCCGGTTGTCTCCGCTCCAAAAGCAGTTCCTGTCACCATAAATATCATCAAACATGCTAACAGCATTGTCAAAATCTCTTTTTTCCCCTGTTTCATGGTTTCTCCTCCATCTTCCCATTTTTCGACATATATCCAGTATTATTTTATCCCATTTCCATTGGAATGTAAAGACGGTTGGTCTGTCGTTGTAAAAAATATAGAAACCTTTCATATTTTCTTATGAAATTTTTCGGTAAAAAGAAAAATATGACTTTTGTCCATTTGTTACACTAGAACAAATCACTGAAAAAGGAGAATCATCATGAAGAAAAAATCTAAACACAGAAATAAAGGCCGCAAGTTGATTCTTTTCTCTACGGCTGCAATCCTTCTTTTGGCCATCGTCTACTGGAATCCGCTCTCAAGCCTTTGGAGCAGAGAAATTTCTTTAGACACAGGAGATACAGGCCAAAATCCGCCAGTACCCCCCCCCATCTGAAAATGTGCAAAACGAGGCTTTGCCCTGGTATCTGACCTTGGTCAATCGCTGGAATCCGATTCCAGAGGACTATAAGATGGTCCTAAGGGACGTGCCCGGCGGCCAGCAGGTCGATACACGTATTTACCAGCCCCTTATGGAGATGCTATCGGCAGCAGAGGAAAAAGACCTGGGTCCCATCGTCGTATCCGGCTATCGAAC
This sequence comes from Bacillota bacterium, assembly GCA_022793795.1. GTDB lineage: Bacteria > Bacillota > Clostridia > Peptostreptococcales > Anaerovoracaceae > RGIG7179. Next base: position 73,192 of record JAAWDM010000046.1, on the reverse strand, counting down.
CGCCCAAGAGCAGAAAAAACTTTATGATGATAAGGTAAGCGAATATCGGTGGCAAGGCTATGGGAAGGCAGAGTCGGAGGAGTTGGCCCAGCAATGGGTCAATAAGCCGGGAAACAGCGAACATCAGTTGGGGTTTGCTGTGGATATCAACGGCGATACCTATGACATTTATCTATGGCTTCAGGAAAACTGCTACAAATATGGCTTTATCTTTCGTTATCCTGGCAATAAAATCTCCATTACCGGCGGTGCAGAGGAGGTATGGCATTATCGGTATGTAGGTGTAGAAACAGCAACAGAAATTTTTAAGAAGGGTATCTGCCTAGAGGAATACCTGGAGGAGTTGGAACAAAATTGAAAACCGCCCAAGCTACGCTTTTCAGCTTTCCCAGACGGTTTTTGTTTAATATCTTATCTATAGGTTTAGTTCAGTGTTTTCTCTGAATCACTCCACAGGCAATCTTTTGTCCAGAATTGCCAGATGGCTGAGTTGTGAAATCATCAGGATGATCGTGGATGATGATGGTCTTGCCGATAACCTCATTTATGGAAAATCGGTTGGTCAGAAAGAGGGAAAGCGCAAACCCCTCGTTTCCAAACAGTGGCGGAAGGTCTCCCGCGTGATATGGATGCTGGCAATCGTTAGGATTATAGTGGGCCATGGCGTCTGCAAATGGGTCCTCCATGTTTCCGCTGCAATTCATACCGCTGTGAATATGGAACCCAAAAATTCGCTCATGACAGGGCTGTTCAGCCTTGGGCAGACCTCTGATTTCAGCCAGAACAATTACGCCCTCATTTGTTTGATAAAGCTGCACAGTACCTGATATATCAGGATAATCTGCACTGCCTGTTATGTCTGCTATGGCCTGCGGGTCGCCGCACAGGTTTAGAGGAAGCCGGATTTTGTAACAGCCACAAGATAACCTATTCATATGGAATACTCCTTAAAATCAGTTTTTGATATGATATGTCAATCCGCAGGCTGTTGTGCCAGGCAAAATGATGATAGCAAAGGAGAATCCAAACACTTGACTTCTTTGGCCCCAAAGACGCACAGCAGTTTGCATCCAAATGTTGTATTTTAGAAGGAAATCTATCTAATCATACACAGACAAAAAAGGAACTGCATCTATGAACCGGCTGAACAGCCCATTGCAGTTCCCTTTTCTTTCTATTTTCTACGAATTCTATGAAATTCTGGCCGGCAGTCCCTTATCCAGATAGCACTTTAGGGCCTGCTCCATAAACTCCTCTGTTGGAGGCGTATGGTCCTGAATCTCATTGACCAAACCCAAGGTCTCATATTTTCCCACGCCATAGTTATGATAAGGCAGAAGCTGAATCAGCTTCACCGGCTTGGAAAGTCCGGCCAAATAGGAGGAAATCCCTTCAAACTCTTCCAATCTGCCGTTCCACTCCATGATGACCGGCGTACGAATATACACAGTAGCGCCAGCATCGGTCAGCTTCTTCAGGTTTTCCAAAATCAAATGATTGGAAACCCCAGTAGCCTGTCTATGACGTTCATCATCCCATACTTTAATGTCATACAGAAAAATATCCACATAAGGTAGTATGGTTTCAAAGGCAGTAAAAGACACGTTTCCTGCTGTGTCTACCGCAGTATGAAGACCTGCCTCTTTGGCCAGTATCAGCGCCTTTTTCAGATACTCTGGATGGAGCATGGGCTCCCCACCAGAAAAGGTGACGCCGCCATCGGAAGTCTTAAAATACATTTTGTCCTTTAAAACTTCCTTTATCAGTTCCTCCGGCTCATAGGCCTTGCCAATGATGGAAATGGCAGTGGACGGGCAATGATAGGCGCAGTCCCCGCAGCCAATACAATTTTTTCGATTAACCAGATGGAGACCATTTTCAAACATATGGCCCTGCCGCTTGCACTTGTCTAAACACTTGCCGCAGCTGGTACAGGAACTTGCCATCAGCTGAATGGAAAATCCGCTGGAAATACACTCTGGATTATGGCACCACAGACATCTCAAGTTGCAGCCCTTAAAAAATACCGTGGTTCTGATTCCCGGGCCGTCGTCCACAGAGAATCTCTGTATGTTGCTTACCAGTGGTTGTATCATATACTGGCTCCTCTCCTTCTAAATCCCGTGATATTCGGTTCTGGCAATGATTTCATCCTGGGTGGTCTTGTTTAGCGATCTAAAATAGGCGCTGAAGCCGGAAACCCGAACCACCAGGTTTCTATACTTTTCTGGATCCTTCTGTGCTGCCAGCAAAGTTTCTCTGGAAACCACGCTGAACTGGATTTCCATACCGCCGTTGTGGAAGTATGTATCGATGAGCATCCTCAGAGCCTTAATGTGGTCTGGATTCTCCATAAAGGTTGGATTGAACTTCAAATCCAATACCATACCGTTGGTGGCCACACTCAGGTCGGTCTTTACCACTGAGTTAATCAGGGCTGTCGGGCCATTCAAATCCTTGCCCTGTACGGAAGCCATGGAGTTACTCTCAAAACTTCCAGCTAATCTACCGTCCGGCGTGGCTGCTGTTTTTTGCCCAGCCTTGGCATGGTCTTCCACCGAGTAGAGTCCAGTCATGTAGTGACCTCCTCTAGGGTTCTTCCTGGAATTGACCACCTTAGCAAAGGAAGCAATCAAGTCCGACATCATCATATCCACCTGGTCCTCGTCGTTGCCAAACTTTGGACAGTGATTGCTGACCACATTGTGAAGTTCGTCATAGCCTTCCCAGTTGGCGTTGCAGGCCTTCTTGATGTCTTCCAGACTTGCGATTTTGTCGTCGAACACCACCTGCTTGATGGCTGCCAGAGAGTCTACCGCTGTAGCAAGACCACAGGTTGAAACGCCAGTATTGTTGTATCTGCAAGGACCGCCGGTTACATCCATACCCTTTTCATAACAACCCACCATTAAGGAGGACAGATACGGTGTCGGGAAGCGCCATGGAATCATGGTCTCGATATAGTCGATGGCCCGCATAGCCAGGGCCGTATACTGCTCCATTTCACTCTTAAACCAACTGTAGAACTCGTCAAAATCCTTGATTTCTGACAGCTTCTTATTTTCAAACAGCGGTGCATAGAAGTCCTGCATCTGGGCATGGCCTTCGTTAAACATCATCTCAAAGAGCTTCGGCCAGTTAAGATGAACCAACTCTGTCGGCGTATACTCGTGTCCAGGAAGCCCTGTCTCTACACAGCCGATAATGGCGTAATTTCTCGCATCCTCTTCACTCTGTCCCGTACTTCTCTTTGCACGCATACAGATTGGGTCATAGAAGATGCCAGGAAATCCGGTTCCTGTCTTAACAAGCTCCACCATCTCCAGCCATAACTTCTCAGACATATTGTCATTATATCTGAAATCAATGAGCGGCTGGTCGAATTTCAGCTTTCTAGTGGACTGCATGATTAAGTATGTCAAATCGTTTTCAAAACAGCTGCCGTCAGCATTGGTGCCGCTGACCGTAACCGCCTGATAGGAATGTAAGTTACCGCTGAATTTAATCCACAGAGCATCCAAAATCTCGCTGGCTTCATCATAAGTCAGCTTTCCGGCTGCTTTATCAGCCTCATAATATGGGGCCAGATAAACGTCCATTCTTCCTAGAGACTCGGAAGCCGGCACGTTTTCTGCCATCATGATTTCCTGAGCCATCCAAAGGAGCTGCACTGCGTCAAAGAAATTCCTTGGCTTATGGTGAGTCAACCAAGCGCATGAATCAGCAATTCTGGACAAATTCTTTTTTTGCAGCGGCGTTTCCGCCTTCTCTGCCATCTCCTTAGCTAAATCAGCATAACGCTGGATGTACAGAACTGCACCCTCATTGGTCAGCAGCATGGCCTGTGCAAACTCTTTATTCACACCTTCCAACTTGTCGTAACATTCTCTTCCCAGTTTTAACAGGCCAGAGAATCCGATGTCAACCAGTCTGTCATAGCCCGGTAAAATGTGACCGCTGAACCAGTGTTTATACAGCCATGCGTCCACGCCTTCCAGGAAAATCTTCAGTTCCTTAGCCTCTACTGAATCCTCTTCCAGATTGTGAAATTCCAATACGGTTTCATATTCCCTCTGGGAGTCCAGAGAAATTGGCGGACGGTAAAGGGGGTCATAATCCTTTGGACATTTGATTGGCAGGGTGGTTTCATAAGTGTAACGATAGGTGAATCCCGCCAAAATGTCGTTAGGATCGATATGTATCTTTTTTTCAGCCAAAAAGGCCTTAAATGCCTTGGCAAAACGGACAGCCTGCAGGTCATCCGGATTTTCAGCCAACACTCTTTCATAAACCTGATCTCTGTGAGGAATCTGACTCCTATCGTGAAAGCTGTCCTTCACCTCTACCAGATATTTGATGGTATCGCTGAGATAAAGCTGCTCTGTCGGTGTTGCAGAAACTGACGATGCAGCAGACGTCATGTTTTTTACAAGTTCCATAGTTAAACCTCCTCCATGAAACGGTTAAAATAGTTAGCCGGTAATCATCCCTGGAAGTGTCAGAGACAGAGCCGGAATAAAGGTCACCAGCAAGAGAGCCGGCAGCCATACGAATGCAATCAGCAGCAGCGTTGGCTTCATCATGGCGCTGACCGGCGTATTGGACAGTCTAGAGGCCAAATACAGAAGCGGCGCACATGGCGGCGTTACACAACCTAAGCTGATGTTGACACATACAATGGATGCGAAGTGAATCGGGCTGATTCCGATGGACTCCATAATCGGCATTAAAAGCGGTGTGCAAAGGAGCACAGAGCTGACGTCATCCATCAGCATACCGATAATAATCATGAAGATATTTACCATGATGAGTATCACGTATTTATTGGTAGAAATGGAAGTTACCAATTCCAAGAACATACCTGGCACGTCTTCCATAATCAGTAGTCTGGAAAGCATCATAACCATAAATAGCATAATCATGATAACGCCGGTGGTGGTAGCAGTTTCTACCAGAACGCTTCCCAGGGTTTTCAGCTTTAATTCTCTATAGATAAAGAAACCTACTAAAGTAGCATAAACTACTGACACAGCAGCAGCTTCTGTAGCTGTCATGAATCCGCCATAGATACCACCTAGAACGATGACTGGAAACAGCAGGGCCGGAATGGCGCTGGTGGTTCTTTTCTTTGCCAGCTGGAAATATTCCTGCCTGTTGCCAGTAGCTAAAACCTGGACGCCATCGTCATTACGCAGCATCACTACGAAGGCCACAGAGAACATAATGGCCATAATGATTCCAGGTACCAATGTGGCCAGGAAGCATTGCAGTACAGATACCTGGGCTGTCCAGGCATAGATAATCATCAGGCCGCTAGGTGGAATCATGCCGCCCAGCAAACAGGAACTTGCGATAAGGGCTGCGGATTTTCCCTTGGAATATCCTGCGGCCTCCATTCTCGGCCACATGATGGAACCGATAACCGACTGGGTTGCTGCAGCGCTTCCCGTAATAGCGCCGAAAACAGCGCAGCTTACTACCGCTACGACACCCAGGGAGCCTTTTACTTTGCCGACGAACAATTCGATAAAGTTGACCAGCTTTTCACCCATGTTGCTTCGCTCAATGATACCGCCTGCCATGATAAACAGCGGAATCGCTAAAAGCACATAGCTGCTGACTTTTGTATACCCATAAGGAAGCAGGAAGCTGGTGTCATAGCCTCCTAAAAAGACTAACACCATGGAGGTGCCGAAAAATGCAAAAGGCACCGGCACGCCGAAGCAAAGCAAAAACAGCAATAATACCAGGACTGCTGCCATTACGCCTGTTGAAATCATGCTTCCACCTCCAATCTCTTCTTTCCAAGTAATACTAACCCATACTCAACCACATGGGCTACCGAATAAAAATTCATCATAAAAATACCAACGAATATTGGTGCATAGACAATCATCATGGATACTTTGAGTACCGCTGATACAGCTCCCGCTTGGGCGGTATATGCCATCAACTCTACTGCACAATAAGAGGCTGCAAATAGAATGACCATGGTGATAATCTCTCTGATAAACTTAATTACCGTCTGCGCCTTTTCATTCTTCACAAATACAGACAAAATATCTGCCGTAATATGACTGTTTTCATAACTGCCGTATGTGCCTCCCATGAAGTAAATCCAGAAGGCTACCATCACGACCAATTCTTCCATGCCAGGAAAGTTCTTTTCCAAAATATACCGCATAATGACAGATATAAAGATCAAAAGAACAACTCCTATACTGGCAACAATCATGATGGTCTTTTCTATTGTCAGTAAAAAATTCCATATTTTTTTCAGTGCTGTCATGTTTTTCTCGCTTTCCTACATAATAGTTTGAAGTAGCGAAAGAGGAGCGTTCCGGCTCCTCTTTCAGAATCATCGCTTCATTATCATCTGGTGATTTCTATTTTCCTTAATCGTTTAAGAAATCATAAGCAGCAAACATTTCGTCGAAGGTCTCCTTACCCATGGATTCTTCGAAGTAAGGCCATACCTCTTCACGAGTTTTCTTTGCGATCTCTGCTTTTTCTTCATCGCTCAGTCTGACAACCTTAATACCTGACTTTTCCATTTCATCCAAATAGTAATCGGTATCTTCCTTTAAATCAGCTAAACTCTGTACGTATAGCTCTTTAGCGGCAGTTACAAATACTTCCTGCTGCTCTGCAGAGAAGGTATTCCACAGATCCATGTTTACATAGATACCGTTAAGTTCAAAGAAGTCGTCATCCTGTACATAGTATTTAATTACATCGCCAAAGGACAGATAGTTTACTGTCGGCTGACCGCCAGACCATGCATCGCATACGCCGGTCTGCATGGAAGTGTAAAGGTCAGAGTAGTTAATACTTACAGTTCTGAAGCCCATTGCTTCCGCCCATTTGCTGCAGATGTCCATCGGTGCACAGCGAAGCAGCACGCCCTTGTCTGCACCCCATTTGGTGTAATCCTTAATCTCTTTGGTAGAACCAATACCGCCTACACCTACAAAGTCAAAGCCTAAGAATTTCAGATTCTGCTTTTCTGACAGCCCTGCAAGCAGATTGTGCATCCAACTGTCTGGTCCATACATTACTTCTGCTTCATCATAACCGGAAGCCAGATACTGCAGCAGCGGCAGCATGAATCTCTCATCATATGTAGAATTTCCTGCATTGAAGGTCATGTCGATGGTGCCCTTCATAACCTCTTCAAAACAAGCGGTGGAATCGCCCAAAGAATCGGACGGATAAATCTTAATATTGATAGCGCCGCCAGTCTCTTCTGCAATCTTATCTGCAAATACCTTCATTCTATCCACAACCGGATGTCCTTCTGCAAACAGAGTTGCACATTTTAAAGTTACTGGATTATCTGCTGTAGGGCCCTCGCCTGCAGCGCCCTGATTGTCTGATCCTTTTTCATCATCACCATTGCCGCAGGCAAACATGGTGAATACCAATGTGAGGCACAATAAAACTGCCAATACTTTTTTCATCTCTCGTTTTCTCCTTTAAAAAATGTTTCTTTCGTTTCTGCTTTTCGAGGATTAAAGGTCCCGAAACCTCCACACTGGTTGTTTCCTTTCTTTTATGCGACAGGGCTGTACTCACTCCCATAACTACAAATTCCCTCTCGTTGGTGTCAAAGTAATTCAATTAGTGCTTATTATAGTACGCCCATACTATAAGGTAAAATATGAATAATCAATATGTATCCATAGGTTTTTCCTATATATGTGTTATTATAGTTTTGTTTTAAATCCTAAATATTTAGACTTCTTCCTAGTTTGGACGCACAAATTCTCAAAAATTCCTTGGCTACTGATGAAATCTCATTTCCACTTTTTCGAATCCAACAGATAGAAGTAATGGGCGCATCCTCCACCTCTACGGCACAGGTTTCCGTTCGGTTCACATCCGACGGCGTTACCCCCGTTCCCATGGCAAAAGCATTGGTTTCGCTCAAAAGTACCCGCATAGCGCCGCAGTCTCTTACGTAAATCTTCTTCTGATTGGCTGGCAGGAAGATCCCTTCCTCTGTAAAATAATACTGGCTGGACATGCTTTGCCATATGGATGCATAGGGATAAGGTTCCAAATCCTTCATGGTCAGTCTCCCTTGCCGGGCCAGAGGATGACCACCTCTTAAAAAGGCAAACAGCCTGGTAGAGATAATCTCATAGCAATCCAACGAGGATTTCTTCAACTCCCGCATGATATAGGTTTTGTTGTGATCCGTATAGCTGATGATACCCACTTCACTGATGCCCTCCGCCACATTCTGAAGAACCTCCTGGGTATCTGCATCGATAAGCCGGAGCCGATAAGCTGGAATCGGTCTGTCATCCACTCGGTTGACCAGTTCTGCAAACACTTCTCCCATAAAGAAGTAGTGAATCACGCTGATGGAGGTTTTCAGAGTCTGTTGATTATGGCGTTCGTATTGCTTCTCTAGGTTGGCTACCTGATCCACAATGCTCTGCACTGCGCTTAAGAACTCTTCCCCCGCCTCTGTGACCGTCACCCCAGTTCTCTCCCTTATAAAGATGGAAAAACCAAGTTCCTCCTCCAATTTTTTTATGGCCTCAGACAGACTTGGCTGGGAAACATAAAGTTGTTTGGCCGCCTCGCTCAAAGATGCACATTTAGCTGTCACCAATGCGTATTCCATCTGTTTTAATGTCATGGTCAGATTCCTCCCCTATTCCTATTACCTACTCTTACGATAAAGTATAACAAATTCCTATGGCTACGTCCAGTTTTCTATGAATCCTTTGGCAAAATTGCAAGAAACATCAAACAAAACTGTGTCTCCATCACAAAAAATATATTTTTTTATATTTTTGCTTGACAATCTTAATGTAGTAGAGTATAGTGGGTCTATAGAAATTATATTTCTAAACTCACTCCAAATTTTACACATTGGTTATCATCCTTTCTTGTGTGCCATAATATATCATTTATATTATGGTTATTTTTGTTTGTATAGGGCCTTTTGGCCCACCATCCATGATATAATAGGTTGCCATGTGAAAGAGGGAAGAATTATGAGCGCAATGAATGTTCAGCTTAGCGAAACCATTCGCTATATCAATGATAAAAAAGAAGAAAACTATGACAGAGGTGAAATTCCTGTCCGTGACCGTTGTTACCGGCAGGCCTTTGCAGAACATCCCGATGAAATTCGAGCGGTTCAATTTGCCTATGGTTTTGAAAAATTTCTAAAGGAAAAGAAAATCTTAATTAACGAATATGATCTGCTTGCAGGTAATGCTTACAGATATACATATAACACTACGCTGCCCATTACTTGTCCGGAGGATTTCGATCCTCAGTACCGTCCGCCAATTTATGTGGACCCTTTCGACGAGGCTACTGTATGTAATGAATTCTATGGTAATGCAGAGGGTTCTAAAGAATATGACGAAGTGAACCGATTTGCAGTAGCCGTAAACAACTGGTTGTTTAAACACTGGGAAAGCGGTCATATCGTACCAGGTTACGTCAGAGTTCTAACCAAAGGCTATGGCGGTATCCTCAAGGAATGTGACGAGGCGCTGAAAACTGCTGACGAAAAGCAGACCCAGTTTATCCGGGCTATGCGTATCGTCTGCCAGGCAGCCATCGATTACATTCATCGTTATGAAGCCTTGGCTCGCCAAAGAGCAGAGGAAACTGCCAATCCTAAATGGAAGGCCCAGATGGAGCGCATTGCTTCTGCCTGCAGTCAGATTGCAGAAGGCCCTGCTACCAACTTTTTTGAGGCAGTTCAACTCCTGTGGTTTGCTCACGAGTTGGTTTTAGCGGAAAACGTACCGGCTTCCGAATCCCCTGCCCGTCTCGACCAGTATCTCCTTCCGTTCTATGAAAAGGATAAAGCTGCAGGCGTTATGGATTATGCCGGAGCCAGCGATTTGATTCAGGCCCTTTGGATTAAGTTCAGCGCCAACCTTCATTCCTATCAGAATGTGACTATCGGCGGCCTGGATGTTAACGGCGTATATCAGGAAAACGATTTAACTTTTATTTGTTTGCAGGCCACTCGCCTGTTAATGTTTGACCAGCCGATTCTCTGCATGAGATACGACGATTCCATGTCCGATGAACTTTGGGAAGAAGCCCTTGCCACTGTCCGTACAGGTACAGGCTTCCCTGCCTTCTTCAACGACAAGATGTGTATCCCTGCCAAAAAGAAAATGGGACACTCTGATGAGGATGCCCATGATTATGCTATGATTGGTTGTGTGGAAATGACCTGTCCAGGCAAGGAGTACGCAAAGACAGAAGTATTGCGTATCAACTGGCCTAAAGTTCTGGAACTAATGCTTAACGACGGCAGATGTTCTGTATCTAAAGACGTTATCAAACCTTATACTTCCAAAGATTTAGATTCCATCCAAACCTTTGACGAGCTCTATAACTGGTATAAGGATGAACTTCTCAAGCACACAGCCTTTGGTATGGAAAGCATCAACCGTCTGGACCCAATGGTACCAGAGCGTTTTCCTACCCCGTATATGTCCATCCTGATGGAAGGCTGTATTCAAAGCGGCAAGGACGTTACAGGCGGCGGCACCAAATACAATAATACCGGCGTCAGCGCCTGTGGTCAGGCCAATGCCATCGACTCTTTGGCAGTCATCCGCAAGCTGGTATTCGAGGATAAAAAATATACATTAAGACAGATTGCAGACGCAGCCTTCGTAGATTTTGAAGGTTATGACGATATGTTGGCCGATGTGAAACACTGTCCTGCCTATGGTAACGACGACGATTCCGTAGACTGGATGATGGCCGATTTAACCGCAGCCTGTGCCAAGCTCATCGACAGTACCAAAAACCCGAGAGGCGGCAAATTCCAGTTTGGACTTTACTCCGTAGAGGATCACGCTAAGATGGGACTTCTCACCGGTGGCCTGCCTGATGGACGTCGTTCCACCACTGCTTTTGCCAACGCTTCTGCACCGGTACAGGGCAAGGATGTAAACGGCCCGACTGCCGTTATCAATTCCGTACTAAAGACAGATATGTCCGCTGCTACCAACGGTATGGTACTGGATATGAAGTTCAATCCGACCTTCTTCGAGAAGAAGGCTCACCAGGCTGCCTTCCGGGCTTTAATCAATACTTTCTTTGATAACGGCGGTATGGAAATGCAGTTCAATGTTATCGATAGAGCAACCTTGAGGGATGCACAGGAACATCCGGAAAAACACTGGAACCTGGTGGTTCGCGTATCTGGCTTCAGCGCATATTTCCGCTCCCTGATGAAAACCACCCAGGACGAAATCATCGCCAGAACCGAATATACCACCATGTAACATGCTTACCCATAACAAAATTTTATAATACACCCATTTGCCAGGTTGTTGTGTGCGACGGCAGTCTGGCAAAAAGCCCTCGGTTTGGTAAGGTCGGGGGCTTTTTTCATGGACTTTTTCTAAAAAAGTCTCATCCTTGCTGTTAAAATCAGGACAAACGGTGTAAAATAGTAATAGCACGTTCTGTCCTCTGGCTGTAAAGTCACACACAGCCAGAGGATGAGTTGGAATCTATTTTATAGATAAAAGGAGGACTTATATGTACTGTACAAAAAAGATCTTGGATGACCTGGTTTGGGTCGGCGCCAACGACAGGCGGCTTGCCATGTTTGAAGGCGTATATTCCGTTCCTAACGGGGTGTCCTACAACTCCTATCTCTTATTGGATGATACTACGGTTCTGTTCGATACCGTTGATAAAGCAGTCAGCGACAAATTCTTTCAAAACCTGAAATCTGCCTTAGGCGACCGCCACCTGGATTTCGTTGTCATTCAGCATATGGAACCGGATCATTCGGCTACTCTTGCGGAACTTCTTCTCCGTTATCCCGACGTACGGATTGCCTGCAACCAGAAGATTGCGGATCTGATTCATCAATTTTTTGATGTAGACATCACCAATCGAGCTTTCCTGGTAAAAGAAGGCACTACCATGAACACTGGCCACCATTTACTCCATTTCATCATGGCGCCTATGGTTCACTGGCCAGAGGTCATGGTCACCTATGACGAAACCAGCAAAATCCTGTTTTCTGCCGACGCCTTCGGTACCTTCGGCGCTCTCAACGGCGCTATCTTTGCCGATGAAGTAGATTTTGACCACGACTATATGGATGAGGCTCGCCGCTATTACTGCAATATTGTAGGAAAATATGGAAATCAGGTGCAGGCTCTATTAAAGAAAGCCCACGCCCTGGATATTAAAATGATCTGCCCGCTCCATGGATTCGTATGGAGAAACCAGCTAGAGGACTTCTTTGATAAATATGTAAAGTGGAGTACCTATACCCCAGAGGAAAACGGCGTTATGATTGCCTATGCCTCTGTCTATGGAAACACGGAAAATACTGCTGAAATCATTTCCAGTCGTCTACGGGATAAGGGAATCAAGACCGTTATGTATGACGTTTCCGTTACGCCGGCATCAGAAATCATTGCGGCAGCATTTCGTTTCAGCCATCTGGTATTCGCATCGACTACATACAATGCGGGTATCTTCGTTTCCATGGAGGAACTTCTCCATGACCTGGCTGCTCACAACCTTCAGAGCAGAACAGTAGCCCTGGTGGAAAACGGCTCTTGGGCGCCGACCAGCGGTCAGCTGATGCATGATATCCTTTCAGGCTGCCAGGACATGACCATTTTGGAGAACCGGATTACGTTAAAATCCTCCCTCAAGGAAAGTCAAGCTGCTGAAATCGATGCACTGGTAGAAAAAATTGCTGCTACTCTTCCACGTTTTGAAAAGCCGACTACAGCCAATACCAACGCAGAAACTGCCGTCGCTACCATCGAACCGGACGCCATGTTTAAATTTTCCTATGGCCTCTTCGTGCTGACCACCAAGGCTGATGGTAAAGACAATGGCTGTATCATCAATACGGCTGCTCAGCTTACCAGCAATCCAAACCGCATCAATATTGCAGTCAACAAGGCCAATTATACCCACGATATGATTATGGAGAGCGGTATCTTCAATATCTCTGTCCTTTCAGAAAAGGCTTCCTTCGATACCTTTAAGCGATTCGGCTTTGCCAGCGGCAAGGATACAGATAAATTTGCCGGCTTCCAAGGTAATTATGAACGCAGCGTCAATGGCCTTACCTATGTGACAGCAGGGGTCAACTGCTTTATCTCTGCCAAGGTCATCGATGCTCATGACTATGGTACCCACACCCTGTTTATCGCAGAGGTAACAGAGGCCTCTGTATTAAATCCGGACCCTTCTGTGACTTACGCATATTACTTTGACCATATCAAACCGAAACCACAACCAAAGATCGAAGAAGAAAAGACTGGTTGGGTTTGCAAAATCTGCGGATATGTTCACGAAGGCGAGGATCTTCCAGAAGACTTTATCTGCCCACTGTGCAAACATGGAGCAGCTGATTTTGAAAAGTTGTAAAAGATAGGACCTATGAAAAAAGCGGCCTAGTAGAATGTAATCTACCGGGCCGCTTCTATTTTTTAGGCAATGTGATGAGTGTTATCTCTTTTTCTCCCTCACGATGCAAACGCACTTTTAAGGGTTCCCATCCGTTTTTTATCTAGTTAGAAAATCAAGTGAGCCAACGGACAAACAATCAGTAAACTGATGATAGTTCTTTCCAGGAAGATTACAAATAATTCCCAGAGTTTTACCGGAAGTTTGGAGCCTAAGATCAGACCGCCTACTTCGGATAAGTAAATCAGCTGTGTTACGGATACAACTGCAACGATGAACTTGGTCATCGGCGCTGCAATACCCTCTGCTGCGATGATGGACGGTGTAAACATGTCTGTAAATCCGACGATCATAGTCTTAGACGCTTCTGCAGCTTCTGGAACCTGTAGCAGTTCAAGGAGCGGCATAAACGGCTTTCCTAAGATCTCAAATATCGACGTATTGTTGGCTAAAAGCAATGCCAAAGTACCGATAGCCATTACGGTAGGCAGTACGCCAAACCACATGCCCACAGCATTTTTCAGGCCATTCTTTAAGAACTGACCGATTCCGCCAAACTCAGCGGCTTTGTCCAGAGCCAGGCTCATACCATAATCAAAGGAGGACTTATACTGGGACGGAATGGTCTCCGGCATAGCCTTTCCCTCTACCACATAATCGTCCTTCTTCATGGACAAAGGCGGGATTCTCGGTGAAATGATTGCACAGATAATACCGACTAAACAGATAATCAGGTAATATACGCCGAAATATTCCATCATGTCAACCTGTGCCAATACCACGATACTGAAGGTGATGGATACTGCGGAGAAGGTGGTTGCAATAACCGAAGCTTCCCTTGCAGAGTAGTAACCGCCCTCGTACTGGTTGCAGGTGAGCATAACGCCCAGAGTACCGTCTCCAATCCAGGAGGTGATACAGTCAACGGCAGCACGTCCAGGAATCTTAAACAGCGGACGCATCACCTTGGTCAAAATTGCGCCGATGAATTCCAAAAGACCAAAATCCAAAAGCAGCGGCAGCAGCAATCCTGCAATGGCGAAGATGATGACCAAAACTGTCAGCAGATCGCCTAAAACAAATCCACCTGCTCCGCCTTCTGTAATCATGTGCAGGATACCGGTGTCATCGTCTCCAGCCGCAACGCCCAAATATGTAAGCCAAATAAAAACACAGCCAATAACTCTTACGATAACCCAAATCGGGGAAACCGAAAAGGTGTCGTTTAGAATGTCATTGTCTGTGATGAATTTTGGCTTAGCCAGGGCTATAACTGATAAAATTGCAGATATTGTAATGATAATTACGCACAAAATCGGAAGAACGCTTGCTAAAACGCCTCCAATCTTGTCAGCCAGAATCTTTACTGCGATGGTCCATTCTCCACCATACTTTATCGGAATCATGAAAATCAGGATGCCGACAATGGATGGAACGAGGAATCTGGCCAGAAGTTTACTGTCTCTCTTTTCCATACTAATTCTCCCTATACATTACGCACATTGCCTCCATCTTCAGTATAAATAACCACCGAAGATATTTACTAATATTATATCATATCTAAAAAAACAGGCAAGCAATAATAGAAAAACTCTCTTCAACTTCCAAGACCTTTCCTCTTTTTTTGTTGTCAAATGCAATTATTTTTTGAAAATTCTATAAATACAAACAAATGCAGCGAAATTTTATACATTCGCTGCATATGGATTGTTTTATAATCATTCTTTCAGTTTTATCATTATTTATAAACCTTTTCCACGTAAGGACTGGTCGCTGTCTTTAACATACCGCCATAACCCAATACAAACCGTACCACATCGCCTACCTGGTAATCCACCTCCGACTTGGTCACGTCTAGGATAATGTGGTCTGAACTGCCGCCCAGAATGTCTATCTTTTCATCCAAAGGCTCCATGCTGTCAATGTCCGTATCCTGTTTGCCGATGGCGATAATGGCTCTCTTGATGATGCCCCTATCTTCATAATACGGTTTCTGTCCAAAGGCATCCACACCCACTTCGCCAATAGGAAGGGATGGTTTTTCCTTTAATTCTACGATCTGTGCTTCCAATGTCAATGTATCGCTGACTGTTCCCGGCAGTTTAGCGCCATAGGCCGTATCGTTTCCAAGGAGGAAGGATTCTCCAAGGCGCAAGTTATTGATACCCTCCGGCAGTTCGCCTTTGCCGATAAGATAGATAGAACTGGAATTTCCGCCGGAAATCATGGACAGTTTGATTCCAAACTTATCCTCAATCTTTCGGCCGATGGCCACCAGATTAGACAGATTATCCTTTTTCGGAATAATGGCTCCATAACAGGTCAAGTTAACGCCAATACCGTATAGTTGGATATGATCCATAGCCAAAATCTCTTCAACCGTATGGAGAATCAATTCCTCATTTTTGTAGAATATGCCTTCCCTCAGGTCTCCCAGGTCAATCATGAGCAGGATGCGGTGGACTACGCCAGCTCTTCCTGCTGCTTCGTTGAGTAGCCCGATGGTGGAGAGTTCCGAATTGAAGCTCAAATCCACATATTTTACCACGTCCTCCACCTCTGCGTGCATAGGAATTCGCAGTAATGTGGTCATCTTTCCGTTTTTCCTGGCTTCCTGTGCATAGGTTTTGATGTTGGCCACCCGAGAATCCGCCATAAAATCCACAGCTGGGTGGTTTGCCACCATCTTTGCCATCTCTTTGTCAGCGCAAAGGCCTTTGGTTACAATCATAAGGGAACAATGGCCCTGCTCCTTGGTAATGGCTGCCACTGCGTCCAGATTTTCTTTCAGCTTTTTTAAATCAACGACTAATCTTGGGTACATTGTCTTTCCTCCTCTATTCCTGTCTGCGTTTATTCCTGTCTGAACTTGCAGTGTTTCCGATAGCACAGCTTACAGTTCCGGTCGCAATTAGGCCCTCTACCGTCCACCTCGCCGCAAGCCCGCATGATATGGCTATCCGCAGCCAAAGTCTCCCGTTTTACAGCTTCGATTTCCTCCTGACTGGCGCCGCCAATATCGTCAGGATTTTTATAGGCTTCCATGTCGTAGCCCATGGCCTCCATTTGGCGGATATGCTCTGCCTGTTCTGCTTCCTTTTGCTTCTGTGCCGCTTCCATTTCTGTCAGTTCCGCCATGATGCGAGCCTGTTTTTCACCCTCTTCTTCCTTTTTTTCAGGAAATTTAAACTGCAAGCTATTTTCCAGAAGACGAATGGCTGCTTTCCGGTACCGTTTAGAAAGAACTCCCAAGGACGCCATAATATAATCGTTATCCACCAAAACCTGCGCGTGTTCTGTTGGGAATAGCAGCATACCAGTTTCATTATGTTTTGCGATTTCCTCCATCAACTCCACCCTGTGAGGTAATCGGGTCAACGCGCCGCCGGTACCTACAATATATTTTACCTGGGTCAAATCCTTGCCTTCGGCCACTGTGCTTCTACCTGATGGCCCATAGATATAGCGAATGATACCTGCATGGCGCTCCACTGCTCTAAGCACCGCCTCTTTGGTCAGCCGCTCTACCAGTTTAAACTCTGCCTCGGTCTTTGGAATGGCCACATAGCTTTCTAGGGTTTCGTCCAGGTCGATACCCATCTTTTCACACTCCTTGCGGAGGTTTTCCTCACCGATGGACTCAATGACCTTCATCCGATTGACATAGACGCCCAAATCTCCCTCTACCGTTCGCTTGGCTTTAGGTTCTGGCGTAATCATAATCCGCGCTATCTTATCCGACTCGTTGGCCACGGAATGGAGGTCTGTGGTGGCTCCGCCCACGTCCAGCACGATTAAATCACCGATGCAGTCGTAAAGCAGTTTGGTACATTCCATGACTGCTCCTGGGGTTGGAATAATCGGGCCGTTTACCATTTCCCGTACATGTTCCATTCCCGGTGCATTGGTGATGTGATCCTCAAAGGCGTCCTGAATCACCTTTCTGCATGGCTCCACGTTGAGTTCGTCGATCTTAGGGTATACGTTTTCCACATTATATAATCTTTGGCCGCTTTCCTCGTCAAAGATCAACTCCATTTCTCCCTGATTTTCAATGTTTCCCGCATAGATAATCGGCGTATTCAGTCCCAAAGCCCGAATCTTTTCTGCATTGTCTAGGGCTGTATCCCGTTCGCCATAATCCACGCCGCCTGCAATGAGAATCAGGTTTGGGTTGATTTCCTTAATCTTAGCTAGGTCGGTTCTCCGCAGTTTGCCCGCCGTAATATAATGGATGATACCGCCTGCACCCAGGGCCGCTTCTTTAGCTGCTTTAGCCGTCATATCGTAAACCAGCCCGTGAACCGTCATCTTAAGGCCCCCTGCTGCCGAAGAGGTGGCCAGCATCTCATCGTATTCTAAGCTATCAATCTCCATCTTCCGACAAAGATCATCGATAGCGCCTTGCAGACCTATTCTCACATCTCCATCCATCACAGATGTAGGCGCCTGTCCCTGAGCCCAAAACACCGGATGGTCTGTCTCTAAATCTTTAAATGCATTTACAACCGTGGTGGTTGAACCGATCTCTGCCACCAAAACATCTACTTTCATTTCTGCCTTCGCCTCCTCTATTATTATCTATACTGATTATCTACCATCTTCTATAGCGGAATCCAGCTTCCCACGCCTGTGGCCACCAGTTTGCCGCTTTCCTTGCAAAACATTTCTGCCCGCAGCCGAATCATCGTCCGGCCTTTCTTCACAATATATACCTTCACTATGGTGTGCTCTCCGTATTCCACTGGCCGTAGAAAGGAGATATTCATATCCGCAGTGGCCGCCTCGCCTTCCCCAGCTATAAAATTAGCCACCACTCCAAAGGCCGTATCAAACATGCCTGCAATAGCGCCACCGTGAATACCGCCTCGCTCATTGATCTGCCACTTTAAAGTCTCAAACTCGATGGATATGTTTTGTTCCCCGCCATTCTCTGCAAAATCATATCCCGCCAGTTTGGCGTGCATCTCTGAATCAAAGCAACCGTCGTTCCGATTCAGATAGCCGTCCATGGTCTTTTTCACGGCCTGCACCCATTCATCTTTATTCATCTTCTTTCCCTGTCCTTTCTATCTCAACCTGCCGCCAACTGGCTACAGCAGTTTATTTACGATTTCACTTTCTACAATTTTCATATTGATATTTCCCTGACTGTCGTTATATGTTATGATTAAATTTTTCCATGGTACAATACCTGCTTTTTCATACATAGACAGCTTCCATTTATGTCTCTCCATGTACTTCGCCTCATTTGGAACGAACCCTAAGACCTCGCGATGTCAAATTAGTACGACCCTCCGGCCTATAATCGCTTTGTACGTACTCTCTGACCCAGCGCTCTATAACTTCTTCTGTCTCTGACCCTGAAAAAAAGAACTCATCTGGCTGTATGCGGTAAGCTTTGGGCAACTCTTCCTTCCAAGAAATAAAATCAAAGGCTTTATACCCTTTCATTGCCCTTTGCAAAGTCTCTATATTACAATCTAACTGCTTAGTGATAGCTTCCAGGTACCGCTTTCGACATAGCGCTCTGATGGCAGCCATATCTTTTGTAATTCCTCTCCTGGTATATTCTTTCCTACTACCCTCCGCTCGAAGGAATCTCAACGTCCCTGCGCTCTCACAGCAAATCAGGTTTCCTGTCGCCTCCTGCTTCAGTCTAGCCAATTCTTCCGTGTATTTTTCCTCTATTTCTTTCATTGAATACACGATTCTCTTCATTTCCTCATAGCAAAAGTCCATCCATACCTCCAAATGTTGTAAAAATGTTTCGTTTGTATCCATCTCTACACGCTATTTCAAAAATTACCGTGTAGAATGGTTTACACTTTCATTAAAAATACACACTTCCCTCCATTCTCACATTATCTTCTGTGAAAAAGGTGTATTTTTCATTGCAAAATCTATTTCTCTACAACATTCTACATCTCATGGTGCCGTGAACTTTCACCCGTTTTCTTTATTCTTACAAAAAAGGGGCCGGGCTTACGCCCCGCCCCTCTGATTTTCGGATTTTGGACGCAACTCATGCCGCTGCCTCCAAACCTGTTTTCCTTTACAGTTCGCCTCTTCTTCTCATAGCCTCTTCAGCCAGGAAGGTAGCCACGTCGATACCATGGGAATCTCTGCCGAAACCAGCATCGATGCCAGTCTTAACAGCGTCGTCAGGAATTACCTGGGTACCGCCGGCAGCAATAATCACCTTATCTCTGATGCCCTTTTCGATGGCCAAATCATTGATTCTCTTCATATTCTTATAGTGAATATTGTCGTGAGAGATGATGGTGGATGCCAGGATTGCGTTGGCATTCAGCTCGATAGCTGCATCAACCAGCTTTTCTACTGGAACAGAAGTGCCCAGGTAGTTTACCTTGATGCCCCACTTCTCGATGCCGCCGTGCTTGATGTTGATGATTTCGCGAAGACCTACAGAGTGTTCATCCTCGCCAACAGTACCGCATACCACTACCATTGGATGTTCCTCAAATTCCTTATACAGGGTCGCATCGTCCAGGTGGTGCGGTTCAGGCGGAATCTCTAAGGTAGAAGGATCTACATCAAATGTAACCTTACCCTTCATTTCAATTCTGGTACCTTCTGCCTCCTGCATCACTTCCTTAGAAGTTACTTCAGGATTTTCAAGTCCCAGTTTACGTCCGATTTCCAGGGCCGCAGCTTCTGCAGTTCTAGTATTGGCTGGAATCATCATGGTCATCAGTACAACGCCGTCGCCGCACCATTCCATTTCAGGCTTAATTGCATCGCCGTCCAGGTATTTTTCAACCTTTTCCAGTCTGCGGTCTACGCAGTCTTCTTCATCCAGCTCGTCGATGAATACGATCTTGCTTCTGTCTTCGAAAGTACATCCGCCGATCAGTGCAGCCGGATCCTCAGGGTCTCCGCCGTACTGCTCTACGTTGTTGTAACCGAAGTGAGCGGTTACAGGAGCCATGTAGTCGTCTTCTCTTTCAAAGATGTAACCATAGCCTACGCCGCCTTCAATTTTACGAGCAATACCGTCGCCGTTTCTTTCAGGATATTTTGCAGAGTCTACAAAGAAGCCTTCCTGTACAGCCTGGAAATAACCGCCGACCTCAATGATTTCTTCCATGAACAGGCAAGCTCTCTCCTTCAGGTCACGCGCCATCTCGCGGAGCGGTCCGTCCTTTTTCAGCTCAACCATTTCCATCAAGCCGTCCATACCGATGAGGGCCTGTTTTGCATTGTCCACTGCTTCCATGTTGTAAATGTGCCATGGAACGTTTCTACCTTCGTCTGGTGTGATGGTGGACTGGATGTCAGCGCTGGTCAACTTGGAAATGAACATGTTCATCACATGGGTTACGGTAGCTTCTCTTACGGAAGAGCAGATATACTTGGTATTCTGCTGTGCTCTCATCTTATATCTGCCGCAGATGTCGCGAAGAGCCACTGCATACGGCAGGTCATAATACATACAAGGAGCCGGCGTTGCTGTCGGAGGTACTGTGGACAGGGCAATGTTTTCCGGCTTAATGCCAACCTTTTCAGAGAACAGAGAGTTAATGGCATGCTGTACGATTAACTCTGGCATAACCTTCCATGCCTCTCTAGCGGTAGCGTTGGCGTTATGTGCGCCATCGATCTGCAGGATGCCAGCCCAAGCTAAGATTTTCTTGGATTCGCAAGCGTCTACAAAGGAACGAACACAGTTGATGTCTCTGTAAAGTACGTTGTACTGCGGGTCTTGATGGGCGCCGTTAATACCCTCTTCAGCGAACATAACGGCTACATCAGGGCCTGCAACACCAGATACATAGGAATGATAGTTGATTGGACGGCCAACTTCATCCTCAATAATGTCCAGAGCCTTTCTCTGGGCTCTTACCTGCTTACGGGTTACAGGAATACCACCGATACCTTGCGGCGTACCTTCCATCAGACCATCGATGTGGGACTGCCCCATATGTCTGATAACCATGATATGGTCAGCGCCATGCCATGCAGCCATTCTCATTCTGCGAATATCGTCTTCAAAACGACCGGAAGCGATTTCAGTAGTGATGACCGGCATTGGCTGTGGGTCGATATTTTCAAAATATTTGGCTGGCGGCAGACCTACGCCGTTCTGGAGAGGCTCGGTTACATCGTGATACTCAAAAGGCCCCATTTTCAGATTCGGCGCTGGCTTTCTCCAAGTCCAACCTCTTCTTCTCGGCTCATATTTGTCTAAATCCTTCAGGATTTCTCTTACGTCTAACTTTTCGTTTGGTTTCAATTCGAAATCTGCCATCTTATTTACCTCCCCTAAACAGCGCTACTGCATCGTCCCAGTATTCGCCCTGGGCCAGCTTTTCGCTGGCTTCTCTAATGGAGATGCCCTTTTCTTTGGAAATCTTGTAGACAACATGTCCAGCGCCATGTCCCATCAGACCTCTGTCTATGCAGCCTTCCACGATTTTCTGTGTATCCAGAGAGGAAACGCCCATACGGAGCAGAACAGCTCTCTCAACGGAAGGTGTGGTGTTTTTTCTTCCCAGTTCCAGCAGCGGATCGACTACCTGTGCAGTCAACTCCCAGAATCTGTCGTAAAGTTCCTGATCAGAAAGACCAGCGATATGCTGTCTTCTCTGTTCAAAATCATCAGCTCTTTTCATTCTCAATTCTCCCTTATCAAATTCACATATGGTAATGCCCCAAACCCCGCCTGCTTAAAAGGCCAGCCTGGGGCATTTTCTTCTTTCTATCTATTTTACGATCTTACATTCTTCGCAGATCATGTCTCTCATGTCGCCCATGATGGCTCTTGGAACCGGAATGTCGATCATAGTCTTAAGACCAGGTCTTGCATTGATAACATGCGGAATGGTGTTTAGGATCATAGCCATAGTTCCGATACCGCCTTCGATTTCCGGAGTATTGGACATGTTTACGTCCGGAGTTCCCTTGATGATTACATAATCGCCAGTGTGTACGCCAACCTGCTCTGGCTCGATCTGCTGAGGATGATCCATTTCGATCTTTACTTCA
Organism: Bacillota bacterium; assembly: GCA_022793795.1. Taxonomy (GTDB): domain Bacteria; phylum Bacillota; class Clostridia; order Peptostreptococcales; family Anaerovoracaceae; genus RGIG7179. Next base: position 50,734 of record JAAWDM010000046.1, on the reverse strand, counting down.
CCGTCAACGGTTCCCCAACCCTTCATCGCTACGCCTGCAACGTGGCCGGCAGGAGCGAATCCGTAAGGAGATTTTCTATCAACATCCGTTACGATCGGTTCCATATCCTGCTCGAATTTATCCAGTTTCCAGCCGAGAGCATCCGTAATCATGCCTACGGATTCAGCAAAACCAACGTGTCCAGCCATGGTGCCGTCAGCCTTTCTGGCATTGAACTCATCCACGGTGATACCAATACCCTGCTCTTCCATTACAGCCGGTCCAAACGGAGATAAGCTGTTTACACGTCTGGAAACGATGTGGTCTACGCTCTCACATGCGCCAGTCCACAGGATAACCAGTAAATCCATGATTAAACCAGGGTTGATACCAGTTCCCAGTACGGTTACGCCGTTCTTCTTAGCGATTTCGTCCAGCTTTTTAGCCAGTTCCGGCTCCTGTGCCTGCGGGTAAGCCATCTCTTCAGCAGAAGTGATAACGTTCATGCCGTTTTCCATAACCTTAACCAGCTTGTCATAAACCTTAGCAGTAAAGGAATCTGTGCAGACAACTACGATGTCAGCTGCGCCCGGCTTGATTACTTCATCAGCAGTTCCCACGATAACGTCGGCTCTGTCGCCTCTCTCGATGCCTGGAACCACCTCGTACAGGCTCTTGCCCAGCTTACCGCCGATGTCGATAGCGCCAACGATGTCAACGCCCTTTTTCTTAGCCAGCATTTTACCGATTCCGCCGCCCATGGCGCCCAGGCCCCACAGAATTACTTTTACATTTTCCATTCTTTTCATTCTCCTTTTTCCCATAATTTTTAACGTTTCTCCTCCCATCGCACCTGCGAGGAGCGTTTGAAGACTGTATTGCTATTTATATATAGCAAAGTCCGTGCCATCTTTAATTTGCCATATTGTATACTTTATTATTTTGTCCTTCTATGGAAAATTTATGAGTTTTATCCAAAACTTTCTGCCTCATCTTCCTTTTTTTGTCCCATTTTACAAAAATATTTTTTTCTTTCCCAGGTCTTTCTTCGAAGATTTGAAAGATTCTCCATTGGATGTTCCAAAGGTTCCAAAAACTGCAAAATATTTTGCACTAAATATGCAAAATATTTTGCATCTATCCCATAATCTTATACTTTTTCAACTTATGTTGTAGGGTCTGACGTTTCATTTGCAAGGCTTCAGCAGCCTTACTGATATTTCCGCCGGCATTAATGATAGCTTCCTTAATGATCTGCCCTTCAATGGTTTCCATATACTCATGAAGGGGCTCATTGACCACATATTTGCTTACCACTCCGCGACTTTTCTTACTGCTGCCTGGCATAGAAAGCAGCTTCTCCGTCAATACATGGTCATGGTCAGCCATGGAAACAGCCTGCTCGATGATGTTTTCCAGTTCTCTCACATTCCCCGGGTAATCGTGGGAGCGCAGCTTTTTTCCAGCCCCATCGGTAATCATCCAAATCTCTTTATGAAACCTTTGATTATGCTTTTCCAAAAAACGCTCTGCCAATACCAAAATATCGTCCTGCCGTTCCCGAAGGGGTGGAATGGAAATATTGACCACGTTGAGTCGATAATAGAGGTCCTTTCGCAGCTTTCCTTGCACCATCAAATCCTCTGGCGCTTCGTTGACGGTGGCAATGATACGCACATCCACTGGAATATCCTTGGCGCCGCCTACTCTGCGGATATAGTTTTCTTGCAATACACGGAGCAGTTTACTTTGCAAATCATAGGGCATGGCGCTGATTTCATCTAAAAGAAGGGTGCCTCCGCTCGCCTGTTCAAAAAGTCCCGCTCTGTCCACAGCTCCGGTAAATCCTCCCTTCGCCGTGCCAAAGAGCATACCCTCCAGAAGGGGCTCTGGTATGGCCGCACAGTTCTGGGCTAAAAACGGCTTGTCTTTCCTGATTCCGCCATAGTGAATACTTTGGGCGAACAACTCCTTACCGGTACCCGTCTCTCCATAGATAAACACCGATGCATCAATGGCTGCTGCCCGCTTCGCTCGCTCCACTACTTCTTTTATCTCTGGACTTTCCCCCCATATATCCTCAAAGGAATAGCGGCGAATCCCCTTCGGGCCCTCTGTTGCCGTCTTGCTATTACCATTATCATCCTCGCCTGATGGTGGTTCATCGCTTTTTCGCCGATTTCTTCTAGCCACTCCTTCCCGAAGTTCCATCAACTTATCGGACATTTGGCGAATATCTGTAATATCCTTGGCCACTTCAATGGCAGCTACCGTCTCGCCACCTACGATAACAGGAATGGTGCTGTTAATGGTGGTAATTTCCTTTCCATATAGATTCTTATAAGTCTGCTGCTGACGCACAGTGGATTCCCGCTTTTTCAGGGCTTTAAACATGGTGGAATCCTCCAGGTTAAAGTCGGGGAATGCCTCATGAAACTTCTTGCCTAGTACATCCTCCACATTGACCTTTTCCAAATCAGCCATGGTGTGATTATAAAAAGCGCCTAGACCATCCTTATCCACGATATAAATACCTTCGTCTACCAGGTTAATCAGTTCATATATGATTTTTTCGTAGTATTCCGCCTTCAACGGTGACACCTCCCAAGGTATGGTGTGAATTCGCACCATATGCAAATCCTTATTTTTATGTAAATATATCCTGATTATATCATTTACTTTTGTCAGATGCAAATTTTTTTGCATCTATCTATTTCAGGGGGATATCTTTGTTTTTAGGACCTGTTCTTAAGAATAATCAATTCTATAGGATTAGTTCTACTAATCTCCTCGTCCGTGGTATTTCCCCTTCTATTTTACTAAAATACATATAAAGGAGAATTTCATATGAATGATTTTGATGCCAAAATCGGTACACGCATTAAAAAGGTCAGAACTGCTAAAAATATGTCGCAAGAGCAGCTTGCTGAACAACCGGTCTGTCCACCAATCATATATCGAAAGTCGAACGAGGATTATGTTCTGCAAAATTAAAGAACATTGTCAAAATTTGTACTGCCCTTGGGATTTCATTGGACACTCTAGTTCTAGGTGCATCACCAAAGGACAGCCAAAACGATATCCTAAGCGTTAATCAAATGGCCACCATCGAAAGCCATTTAAAAGAAGCCTTATCCGTATTAAACACCACTACAGGTTATGGACCTGATACACTGAAATGACTATGACTAATTTATCAAACACCTATCTCAAAAGAAAACTATACCGGCTGGCTTATTCCATTTTGGAAGATGAAGCGCTAACGGAAGATTGTCTGAAAATCGTAAGCGACTTGATTGTAAAAGATGCAGAATCCTTGATGGCATTGCCTACAGAGGACTTCTTCCTGTTGGCTTACAACCTGACAAAACGGACTGCCATTGGGTTGCGGAGAAAACAAGAACGGATTTAAACCCATATAAAAACTCATCTATTCCATCGTATAGAAACCGGAATTGCGGACGAGCCGGTAGCTATCCGATGCCTCTTTGAGTACAAGATAAATGACAAACCATAACCGAGAATCATCTTTACGGAAAGAGTGATTTAGGTTAATAAAGTTTCTCTGCCAGCTGGATTCTCCAGCTGGTACTTTTATAGGACGATGAGTCCCGCCAAGGCCGCAAAGTGAACGAGACGAAAAAACACCCGTTTGATGGGGTGGCTGCGATTTATGCAAGGCAACATGTTGTAGAGAATTACGTTTTAACTTTTAAAATACATGTTTATGGCGGAAAACAGCCCTGCCTGTATGGGCTAAAAGGGTGAAACGTGTATTATATTGAAGGAATTACAAAGTTTTACACAGGCGAAATGAACCCTCATGAGATGCGACCCTTGCCACGCCAGAGTGAGCGCCGGCGTTGCCGAAGGGAAGCGTTCATTGAATCATGACCTTGAAAGGCTTGGTGCGTCATGGTATAATGAACCCATTGGGATGCGCCCTATAATATAGAGTATGGGCGCCGGCGTTGCCGTATGGTAGCGTTCATTGAATCATGACCTTGGAAAACCTGTGCCGTCATGGTATAATGAACCCATTGGGATGCGCCCTTAATATGCATCCTATCTAAAAGGAGATTAACGTGTATGAACATTTTTAAACCTGCTGATATCCTGCTTCCACAGGTAAAACATATGGAAAAATGGGCGGTTATCGCCTGTGACCAGTTTACTTCTGACCCCGCTTACTGGAAGCGAGTGGAGGACTTTACAGCGGATAGTCCTTCTACTTACAATCTGATTCTCCCAGAAGCTCAGCTGGGAACCGACGAGGAACAGGTGAAAACCCTTCATATCAATGAGACCATGAAGCAGTATTTAGAAGAGAATCTGTTTCGCCAACTAAAAAATGCTTACATTTATATAGAGCGCACCTTAGAAAACGGCGCCAAACGGAAGGGGCTCATCGGTATGGTAGATTTGGAAGCCTATGATTTTCATGTAGGCTCCACCTCCCCGATTCGTGCCACAGAAAAAACCGTGCTAGAGCGAATCCCTCCTCGGGTTCGGGTTCGTCGGGATGCCCTGTTGGAATTCCCACATGTCATCATGCTTTGCGATGACTGCGATAAGGTTCTTATAGAACCGGTTTCCGCTGAAAAAGATAGCTTCGAAGAACTCTATGACTTTGATATGATGGAGGGCGGCGGCCATATCACTGGATGGCTGGTCAATGAGGAGGCCTGCCATAGATTTGACACTGCCTTTGCAAAATATTCGGCTTCAGTGCCTGAAAAGTATGTCGAACTTTCCGGTACGCCTATGATTCTTGCTGCTGGCGATGGCAACCACTCCTTGGCTACGGCCAAAACCTGCTATGAAGAGCTAAAGGCTGCAAATCCTGGCGTCGACCTATCCAATCATCCAGCCCGCTATGCTCTAGTAGAGCTGAACAATATTCATGATGAGGCCCAGGTCTTCGAACCGATTCACCGAATTATCACCGGATGCGATGTGGATGTTTTGCTCAATGAATTAAAAGCCCACGCTGCTATCGAAGAAAAAGGCGGTGTGACCAAGGATGGCATAGCTGCAGAAACATTGGGATTCCCAGTAAAATGGTATACCCAGGACAGCCAGGGAACCATTTATCTAGACAAAAATAAAGGGGAACTGGCCATCGGAATTTTGCAAAGCTGGCTGGATCAGTGGCTGCCTGCCCATGTGGGAGAAATCGATTATATCCATGACGATGAGGCGCTAATCCACCTGTCTAAACAAGAAAACGCCATAGGATTTCTCCTTCCTGCCATGGAAAAAGGTCAACTTTTCCGCGGCGTCATTGCGGACGGCGCTCTGCCGCGAAAGACCTTCTCCATGGGACATAGCCGAGAAAAACGATACTATTTAGAAGGAAGAAAGATTAAATAGCATGAGACTGAGAAAAGAAACAGATAGAACAGAGGATATGTTGGCAGAGGAAATTCTCCTGATTGCCAACGTATCAGACGCACTTGCACATCCAGCTAGAGTCGAGTTATTCCGCTTCATCATGCAGTCCAACAAGGCCATGATCGACGTCTGCAACCGTGACCTGGTGGCCAGCTTTGACTACGCCCAAGCCACTATCTCACAACATATGAAAAAATTAGTGGAATCAGGACTTGTGGAGATCAAGCCTCAGGGCAAATATACCTTTTATTATGCCAACCTGGGTATGCTTTCCCGCTACCTTAACGCTACCAGAAAGTTTGCAGTCACCTAAAGCTGGCTGACGTGAAAGAAGTCAAAAAGGTGCAGAGTTTCCAAAGCTGAAATTCTCTGCACCTTTTTCTTTTACAGATTTATTTGTGATAGGTTTCATGGCGAATAATTTTAAAGCTCCTGTAAACCTGTTCTAAAAGCACCACCCGCATCATCTGGTGAGGGAAAGTCATCTTTGAAAAGGACAGCTTAAAATCCGCCCGTTTGCTGACCTGCTGGGAAAGTCCTAAACTGCCGCCGATAACGAAGACGATATCACTGTGGCCTTCTAATCCCAGTTGTTCCACTTTATGGGCCAATTCTTCAGAACTGAACTGCTTTCCCTGGATTTCCAGGGTAATCACATAGGTTCCATCCTCTATTTTAGCCAGAATGGATTTTCCCTCTTCCTCTTTCACCTTCTCCTCATCTGCTGCCGAGGCCTTATCTGGCAGCCGCGCTTCCTTCAGCTCTACGATTTCCAGATTGACGAAACGAGAGAGCCGCTTACTGTATTCAGTAATGGCTTCGCTCCAATACCGTTCCTTTAATTTTCCAATACAGATCACTCTAATTCGCATATTCTTTTCTCTGCTCCTAAATCACTGCAAGTCCCATGGGGTCATCGGCTGTAATAACCTCCAGGGTTATATCTTTTCCTATGTAAAAATCCTGCTCCTCCAATACATTTCGTACTGTGAGAAAGGCCTGCTGAGGCGTATTATTCTCCTTGCTCAAATGGGCCAGATAGACCCTGGGAACCTTTTCACTGCCTCCATCCCGCAGCCGTTTCAATATTCGCGTCAGACAGTTCCCCGCAGCCTCGTTGGACAGATGGCCTCTATCGCTGAGAATCCGCCGCTTCACCTGATAGGGATATCTGCCATAGAGTAAAATATTTTCTTCATGGTTTGCCTCAAGGGCCAGAATATCTGCATTAGCCACAGCCTCAAAGATTTCCTCAGTGATCACCCCTGTGTCCGTGACAACCGCAACCTTCTTTCCATCCTTTTCAAAGGCATAGGCCATAGGCTCCGCCGCATCGTGAGAAAGACTGAAATGAGTGACCAAAATATCTCCAATAAAAAACTGCCCCTTCCCTTCTATGACAGTTAAATTGGCTGCCACCGCCTTCTGTACTCGCTCCTCCAAGGCGCAGAAGGTTCCCTCTGATGTTACGAAATGGGCTTTGGGCGCTTTTTTGTGAAAGGCAGAAACGCTCTTTACATGGTCCATATGTTCATGGGTCAAAAGCACTCCGTCGATATCCTGGGCCTCCATTTCCAGGCCCGCCAAACGGCTCATAATCTGAGCGGCGCTGATTCCCACATCCACCAAAAGGCTGGTAGTTTCACTTTTTATCAAATAACTGTTTCCTGAACTGCTGCTGGCAAATGAACAAAATCCTAAGGTCAAACCAATGCCTCCCATTTTTTACATATCCATGTGGGAATCATCTAGTTGTTGGCTTTTGGGCAAAAAATCATAAAATTAACCAACAAATCTGCCATTTTCTCCATAAAATCCGTTCAAAGTGACCTCAATGTTGGCTTTTTGAAAACAAAAAGAAACAATAGCCAACATTTTTTAACCTTTTTGTTGGCTAAAATTGCGAAATGAACCCAAACAGCCAACAACCACCCTAATTAACGGACTTTGCAAAGGGAAAAGGTGCTAAAATGTTGTACAAAATTAAAAAATATTCGGTTCTGTACAACATTTCAGGATCCCAAGTGGTGCTACCTTTAAGTATACCACGGCTTGTCCCATTTGGCACAGAAAATTGAAAACAATTTTTCGTTGTAAAAAAGTAGAAATTAGTCCATAATATACATATGCAAGATGCAGAAGCAGACAGCACAAAAATCGAAAGGAGTATTTCATGTCTATTCTGAGAATCTATACAGACGGCGGCTGTGCCGGTAACCAAAACGATATTAATTTCGGCGGCTGGGGCGCAGTCTTAGAATTTGGTGAACATAGAAAAGAACTTTACGGTGGAGAGGCCAACACCACCAACAATCGAATGGAGCTTACTGCTGTCATCCAGGCTTTCCGCGCCCTGAAGCAGCCAGGCCAAACTATTGAAGTATTCACTGACAGCGCCTATGTGGCCAACTGTTTTCGTGAGCGTTGGTACGAATCCTGGGAGCAAAACAAATGGAGAAATGCAGCCCGCAAATCCGTAGAAAATCAAGAGCTTTGGAAGGAGCTTCTAGCTCTGGTACGCCAGCATAACGTAACCTTCTTTCGGGTCAAAGGTCATGTAAATCTTAACAGCAAATCCACCAACTTCAATGCTCTCTATGAAAAATTTGTCCAATGGAACGGAGCTGCCTTCAGTTTTGAGGACTTCCAGTATGTGACGAAGATGAACAACCTGGTGGATGAATTGGCAAATCTGGGCATTACGGAAGCGAGGGAAAATACAGAAAAAGACACAGCCAGCGCTTAACTGGCTGTGTTTTCTATAGTCTTTCTCCTATTACAATCCCTTTTGAATGGTTCTCTGAATGATATTATCCTGAATTTCCTTGCCCAGTTCCACGAAATAGGCTGAATAACCTGCTACACGAACGATAATATTTTTATACTTATCCGGCTCCTTTTGAGCTGCCAAAAGGGTTTCATCATCCAGCACATTGATCTGGACGTGATAGCCTCCCTGAGCGAAGTGGGCACGAAATACGCTTTCAATGATGTCGATGCCCTTTTCACCAGCTGCAATAGTAGGGTCGAATCTTTGGTTAAGCAACATGCCGCTTTGAGGAATCATTTCATCACAGGCTGCAAGGGAGTTAACCACAGCAGTCGGCCCATTGACATCCATGCCGATCATAGGGGATGCATTGTCTGCCAAAGGCGAGAAGGCCAATCTGCCATCCGGCATAGCGCCTACTGTCTTACCCATGGCCACATTATATACAACCGTAGCGTGGAGGCTGGTCCACTGGCCGCCATGAGCATCCTTAAACCGCTTCATAGAACGGTCGATGGTATCTACAAACCATTCACCATACTTGTCAGCCTGCTCGATATTATTTCCAAACTTAGGCGCTTTGTTGATGAGAAGCTGGCGCATATTCTCGTTGCCCTCAAAATTAGTATCCATTAGATGAAGCAGATCTTCCATATTCAGATACTTTTTATTGAATACACATTCTTCCATGGCTGCGAAGGAATCAATCAGGTTTGCCATGCTGGCGATGGACACGGTAGTATAATGGTGATCCGAACCCTTCTGCTGCAGCATCTTACCCTTTTCAATACAACCCACAGAGAAGCAGGAAGCTGTGATGGTTGGCAGAGTGAACGCATGACCTGCCAGGGTGGTATTGGCCATCTTAATAAACTTTTCCATGAAGAAATCAAGCTGTGCTTCAAAGGCTTTCATAATATCCTCAATGCAGGTAAAATCCTTCACATCTCCGGTTTTAATACCCAGCTGCTTTTTTGACACAGGGTCATAGCCGTTATGAAGAGTGATTTCCAGAATCTTATTGACATTGAAGTTGCCCGAATTGGTCTGGAAGTCGGTAATGCCGCAGACAATCGGCTCAATACATCCGCAAATGCCCCAGTTTCTTGCTTCCTTTAGGGTAAAACCTAAGCTAAGCAAATAGGTGATGGCAGCGGTATCGTTATAGAAGGCTGGATGTCCGCCAGTATCCCTGGCTGCTCTAATAGCAAGACGGAAAGTCTCTTCATTGACATTTGGATGGAATCGGAAGGAGATACAAGGCTCATCAGTCTGTAAATCCAACAGGCAGCGGAGAAACACATTGGTCAATTCATTACATGCATCCTTACCGTTCTCCTTTACACCGCCCAGCATAACATGCATCCACAGAGGACAGCCCGGTACAGCAATAGATTCCTTGTATTGACGAATGTTCCACAGCTCAGCAATTTTCAGCTTAAACTCATGAATCAACTCCTGGAAATAGATTTCATCTTTTCCCTCTGCCGTCTCCTTTTCAAAGAAAGGATACATGTACTGATCGAAGCGGCCTAAGCAATGGTCGCCACCAACCGCCTCTAACACGATGGCCAGGTGGGTAAACCATACCAGCTGCACGCCCTGCAGGAAAGTCTTTGGAGCATATTCCGGAACGGTTCTACAGCACTGAGCCATAGCCAGAAGTTCTGCTTTTCGCTTTTCATCCTTGCACTCCGCTGCCTGCATTTCAGCCAAATCTGCATAACGATGGGCAAAGGTTATGATGGCTTCCATGACGATAATCATAGCCTGCCATGTGATTCTCTGCTCCATGTCATACACATCATTGCATACATGGTTTGCCAGTTTTTCCTTACATTCATCGATATAGTGGCGATATCCATACTTTATTAAGCTGTCATAGTCCGGCGTATGGTTCATGGTGGACTGATTGGAAACGCCATGGGTAAATACCAAAGCATCAATCATATCCTTTACATCGTCCTCTTCCAAATCGGCAGCAAAATCCCCAAAGGTATTCCCTTGCCATCTTCCCACCAGCTCCCGGAGTTCCTCTCTCTCCTCTTCACTTCTAAAGGAAATATGGTCGGACACTCTTTTATCCAGCGTATCGAAATCATCATACAGCCATTTGGTCACATCCGGATGCAATGGAACCGCCTGAATCCGGTCGCCCGCATGACCAGCAATCTGTGAATCCTCATCAATAAATATTTTCTTATTCTCGAGAAAGTATTGAAATGCCTTTGCCCTCCGCAAAATATAATTGTCCATGGACGGCTGACTGTAAAACTCTGTGATCAGTTTCGCTCTATCCAGGTCAATGGTCGGTTCTGTATTCCTGACCTTATCATTCAATCTTATAATTCTAGGTGTTAACATGTAATTCCCTCCTTTTTGTTATCCTTCATATAAAAACACTGTTTTCCGTGTGGATTTAAAATGTTATTGGCAAGTTTCGTCAGCCCGAGCATCTGTTCATCTGATGGCGGTTTGATCCCCTTCAAAGCATAAGGTTTTCCCATGGCGTTATACTTGGATTCACCCAAATTGTGATATACCAAAAGTTCATACTCTCTAACCGTTGGTAGACTCTTAACAAACTGAGCAATTCCTACAATGTTTTCTGGTGAGTCGGTATATCCAGGTACAACCGGTGTTCTGATGGTAATGGGAATTCCATATTCGGAAATTCTTTTAATATTGGTTAAAATCAGCTCATTTCCAAATCCGGTAATTTCTTTATGTCTCTTAGAGTCTATCAGTTTTACGTCTATGAACATGGCATCAATATAGGCCAGAGCCCCTTCAAAGGACTGGAAATCGCTGTACCCGCAGCTTTCAATGCAAACATTGATTCTGTTTTCTTTACATTTTTTAGCGATCTGCTCCAGATAGTTTCCGTAAGTCAGTGGTTCCCCTCCAGAAAAGGTTACGCCGCCGCCTTTTATATCATAAAATACCTTATCCTTTTTAATTTCATGAAACAGCTCCTCTATGGTGTAATCTTTTCCCACACTTCTCTTGGCTTCTGCATAGCATATATCTGTACATGCCGTACATCCGGCTATACAAAGGTTCCTATCAATGTGTCCATCTGCTCTGCTGATGGCCTTTTGTGGACAGTTATCCATACATAAGCCACATCCCACACATTTCGACGGATACTCTGTAATATCACACCCATAGGACTGGGATTCTGGGTTAGCACACCATGGACATCTTAAAGGACATCCTTTAAAGAATACCAGCGTCCGAAGGCCTTCCCCGTCATGAATCGAACATTTTTGGATATTGAATATCATCCATGTTCCTCCTATATCGTTTAATTCTGACTTGTTTTACTACTATATCAATAATTATTTCGCAAATTTTATGCCAATCATTATGTCTTGGTGAAAAACCCGTAAATCCCTTCTCTTTTAGCAGAAATACACATGGCATAACTCTCTTTGTTTTGCAGAATATGTCATATATCTGTCATTTCCGTTAAACCATGTGTATTTTTATAAACACTGATAGCGGTGCATGATATAAAGAATTACACACTATCCCAGATACATGCCTCCATTGGCGTGAATAACCTGGCCTGTAATATAGCTTGCCTTTGGGGACGCCAGGTACACGATGGCGCTGGCAATCTCCTCTGGCTGACCGATATGCCCTACCGGCAATTTCTCTAGATAGCCTTCTTTCCCTGTGGCAATTCTATCCTTAGTCATCTCTGTCTCCGTAATACCTGGCGCAACGCAGTTGAGACGAACACCGTCAGGTCCCAGCTCTTTTGCAAGAGTTCGGGTTAGACCGACCACTGCCGCCTTGCAGGCTGCATAGTGGCTATATCCTGGACAACCATAAAACGCATCCTGAGAAACCACATTTACCACCGCTCCTCTGGCCTTTATCAAATATGGCAGGGTCACGTGGGTAACATGATACACACCGTCTAAGTCAATGGAAACCGTCCGCTGCCATTGCTGCGGCGTCATATCTATAAAAAATGCCTCCTCAAAAATCGCTGCACAGTTGACTAGTATATCAATGCCGCCCGCTTCATCTGCCAGACCATTGATGACCCGTTTCGAATCCTCATAATCAGCGACATCCATTGTGGCGGTATACACCCTGCCCCCTAGTTCCTTTACCTTGCTAGCCATTTCATCAAGAGGCGCTTGCGTGCGGCCTACTCCCAGTATGATCGCGCCTGCCTTAGCCATATCTATAGCAGTCTGGCGACCGATGCCGCGGCCAGCTCCTGTAATTAAGACCTTTTTATTTTCTAATAACATCCCCATTCCTCCTTACGCTACTTGACTGCCCTATATGTTTTTTTGAATTGTTCTTTCAATGATATTTTCCTGGATACTCTTTTCCAAATCCACGAAAAATGCTGAATAGCCAGCAACACGTACCAACAAATTACGGTAATTCTCTGGATGAACCTGTGCGTCCCTTAGGGTTTCATTGTCTACCACATTGATTTGCATATGCTCCCCTTCGTATCCAAAGTGAGCTCGAAGAACCGTCTCCAAAATATCGATTCCCTTCTCTCCCTTGATGATATGAGGGTCAAATCTCTGGTTCAATAAATAGCCTCCCTGAGCATTGCATCTCTTTCCAGAATTCACAGACTTTACTACAGCTGTTGGCCCATTGACATCCATACCGATCATCGGAGACGCATTATCTGCCACTGGCGTAAAGGCCTTCCGCCCGTCTGGCGTAGCCCCGATGATTTTGCCAAGAACCATATTATAGGACTGGGTTGCAAATACGATATCAAATTCTCCTCCACGAGCGTCACGATACTTCTTAGCCTCACGGTTAATAGATGCTGCCACAAATTCTGTGTATTTATCAACCTGCTCAATATCGTTTCCATACTTTGGAGCTCTATTTATGAGCATCTGCCGCATTTCTTCTCTACCCTCAAAATTAGTTTCAAGTAGATCCATCAGCTGGTCCATGGTCAAGTATTTCTTATTAAATACACACTCCTCAATGGCTGCAAGAGAATCTACAAGGTTTGCCAGTCCCGTCACACCGAAGGCGCCCCAGCGATGCGGACATCCTGCCTGCTGCATGATCGTCCCATTTTCAATGCAACCTTCTACAAAACAGGAACCAGTAATAGTGGGACATGCATATGCATGACAGGATACCACCTTGTCGAACATTCTAACAAACATCTTCACAAAATATTCCTGCTGAATCAGATAGGCTTCTTTGATCTGTTCCATAGAGGTAAATTCTCTACCCTGACCTGTATGAGGCCCGATCTGCCTGCCTGTAACCGGATCTCTGCCATCGTTTAAAGCAAGTTCAAAGACCTTAAGCGTATTAAAGAAGCCTGTATTGGACTGATAATCCGATTTTCCTGCCACAATGGCCTCTGTACAGCCCACAAGGCTGTAATCCCTGGCCTCTTCCAAGCTGAACCCCAGCTCTTGCAGGCTAATGACATTGGCTCCATCGTTAAAGAATGCTGGATGGCTATCACCGTTTAAGGCAACCTTCACTGCAAGGCGGAAGGTCTCTTCATCCACACTTTCGTGATAGCGGAAGGAAACGCACGGTTCTTTTGTCTGTAAATCTTCCATTCCCCGCAGAATCAGCCGTGTCAAATCATTACAAGCATCTGTCCCATCTGCTTTCACACCGCCTAAAACAATATGGATATATAACGCACAGCCTGGATACGCCTCTGCTTCGCCTGCACTTCGCAGATACCACATTTCTTCAAATCGTAGCTTAAATTCATGGAGCAGATCTGTTAGAAACTCTTTAGACTGTCCATCAGCCAGCGCCTTTTCGTAGAACGGATACAGATACTGATCTAGTCTGCCGATTGGATGATGATATCCATTGTTTTCAATCATAAAAGCGCATTGGGTAAAAAGCACAAGCTGTAAAACCTGTTGAAATGTCTGCGGTGGATTTTCAGGAACCACTCTACAATCAGCAGCCATGGTCAAAAGCTCTGCTTTTCTCTTTTCATCCTTACATTGGGCAGCCATCTCTTCAGCTAGATCAGCATATCTATGTGCAAAATTGATAACTGCCTCCATGGCGATGATCATGGCCTGCCAGGTATATTTCCGATTCATCTTTTCTAGGGTCATCTCTTCTGTTTCCAGATCTTCCAGCCTTTTCTTACACTGGTGGATATAATGACGATACCCAACCTTTACGATTTCAGGATAATCGGCGTTCATACACATGGTAGACTGCTTGGAGACGCCCTTGGTCATTACACCCACCTCTAAGGCCTCCAGTTCCTGTTCATTATATTGGGCTGCTGTTAAATCTTCAAAAGTCTGGCCTTCCCATTCCTCTAAAATTTCTGCCAGTTCCTTTTTTTCTTCCGGAGAAGCAAACTGAAAATTATCAAACTTCCGCTTATCCAAAATATCCCATTCCTCTCTGAGCCATCCTGACATTTCAGGAAATATGTTGACGGCTCTCAAACGGGACGTGGTGTGACCAGCCATTAGCCAGTCCTCATCTATAAAAATTTTCTTGTTTTCTAACACATACTGAAACATCTTTGCTCTTCTGAGCAAGAAAGGCTCTATGGACGGTTTTTTGCAAAATTCTGTTACCAATCTTGCTCGATCTAAACATACAGTAGGGGTCGTATCCCGAGCCTTATCAACTAACCTGGAAATTCTATCCGATACCATCTCTCATCCTCCATTCCAAAACTAATAATCCCACAAGATAAAATCCATTTCGGCTGCTGCTAAACCGGAGCAGCCGAAACATTTTTAAGAACAATTACACCTAAGCAGTTTCCTTATTTTTTCTATCTGACTGTAAGATTTTAATCATACCGAAAATAAAGCCTCCAACAAAGAAACCATAACTTAAAATGGCCATAATAATCGCATCAATCGTCATAATCTGCCTCCTTACTGTGCATCATCATAGTGTTCAGGCGGAATTTCTGGGAAGGTTTCGCCGTTAAAGTATTTATGCTTAATTCGATCAGCAACCTTATCATTAAACAGAATGGTAACCAATATAATCAAACCACCCTGAACCACCAATGCGCCAACCGTACCATTTCCAAGCGGATTGAATGCGCCGCTTGGATCTGCAATAAAGGACTGATAAATCCAGCCTACCAATACTACAACTGTTAAAAGCGGTGCGATAACTGTAATGGTCAGTTCGAACCATCTACCAATTGGAAATTCGTCATAAGGAGTATTGAGGAATCTCTCTCTGAACTTTTTAGCGCCAAATTTCCATACCGCATAGCAAACGAACAATGCACCGAATACCAGTAAAGTTCCGGAAATCCAGTCTGCTCTGCCCATAATGTCCATGCTCCATGTGGCAGGAATACCAACAATACAGGTAACAATTCCTGTATACCATACGGCTTTTTTCTTAGAAATACCCAGCTCCTGTATTGCCAGGGAAACTACAGCAATATGCCCAAAATTAGAGGTCAATACTGCCATAAACAAAGCGACAAAGAAACAAACGCCAAGAATATACCCGCCATTCATGGTAGCAAACAGATTTGGAAGAGCGATGAAACAAAGTCCATTACTTCCAGACGCCATCACTTCATAAGCAGCATCTGTACCTAAAGTTGCAAACAAAGAACAGCAGATAGCCGTAGACGCTACGATTGCGATTGCCGTATCCGACAAGCCTTGTGTAACTGTAGTAAGCGTGATATCGGATTTTGACTGTGTATAAACAGCATAGGAAAGGATCAATCCAAATCCAGGGCCCATGGACCAGGCCGTCTGGGCCAAAGCCTCCAGCCAAGTATTTGCTTTTAGCAAATAGGCAGTGTCGATATGGAATAAGTATTGTAAACCTTCTGTCGCTCCAGGTAACATAACGGATTTGACAGCAATGATAATAACGCAGATTCCTAAGATTGGAATCATAAACTTCATGCTCTTTTCAATTCCGCCGCTGATCCCTTTGGACACTACAAAGCAGCAGAACATGAGAATCACGAAGAACAGAACCACTGTGATAGGATCTTTCTCTGCCGTTTCTGCAAATAACGCTGTCGTATCTGTACCGGCAAAACTGTTTGTAACTGCATATACTAGGTATCTCAAAACCCAAGCGCAGACAGTGGTAAAGGTTGACATGATTAAAATAACAATAACAGTCATGAATATGCCCATCCACGTACACTTTTTACCAACAAAATCCTTGAAAGCACCTGGAAGTCCGTGTCTTGTAGACCTTCCCATTGCATGTTCTGACCACATGATAGGAATTGCGAAGCAGAAGAAGATTACTACATAAGCAATTAAAAACGCGCCTCCACCATTGAGAGTTGCAACCCTTGGGAATCTCCAGAAGTTTCCTGCACCGATGGCTGCACCAATTAAGGTAAGCATCAGCCCCATACGGCTGCTAAAACCTTGTCCTTTTTTCTGTTTTGTTTCCATTACTAAAATCCTTTCAAATCACCCTCGCCTGGTATAAGCCCATATGTGTGGCGAAGGTATATTAAATGTTAACGTATCCTCTACTCATCTATCACCTGCCCTCTTTCATATAGCAACACCTCCTTACATCTTTTATTTCTTCTTATTAAGAACCTCAAAATCCACCTTCTCTCCCAATGGATTCCAAAGTTCCTCAAGCACTGGATACGGTCCCTTCACTGCATTTCTAATAAAGGTCACTGCGAAAAATGCGATGATTGCCCAAATAACACAAGCGCCCATTGCCCAAGACCAGCTCTGGCCCAAAATATTCGCATGTACGATATATCCAACAGGCCCTGCGATAGCGCTGGCGATTGCACCTTCCTTCGAGGCCTTCCTCCAAAGGGCTCCGCCGACAAACGGCATTACACATGCGCTGCCAATACCAGACATTCCAAGGTAAATGAACAACTGCAAGAATGCAGGCGGGTTGAACATATTGAATAATACTACGAGAATCATACAACAGGTGGTAGCGATTCTCGTCACTCTAATCTGTTTTTCAGGGGTAGCTGTCTTATGACAAATCTGACCATAGATATCTCGCCCAACACTCTGTCCTACTACAAGCAGAATGGAGGTGGCCGTTGAAAGTACTGCTGCAAAGAATCCCAGCATTAAGGCACAGGCAACTACAGACGAAAATTGATGGGTTACAAAAGTTACCGTCATGTAGTCGGCATCGGCCTCAGGATAAAGTATCCTTCCGATGGGGCCAAGGATAAACATCAAATTAAAGAGCCATCCACATACCAGCGATATGAGAAGGAACTTTCCTATACTCTTTCTGTTTACATCAGGCAGCGCCATAAAACGGGCTGCAATATGTGGCTGTGCGAAATAAATAGCAAAACCAAAGAGGAGACATCCTATCAATCCATACATGCCCGGAATATCATAGTTATCACCAGTTGGCTGGAGAACCTTATTCATATCAGGAAAATTAGCTTCAATAGCGTCGTTCAGTCCAGTAAAACCTCCTATCACATTGAGACCTACGGCCAGAAGTACTACGCACATGATGCACATAACGATGCCTTGAACAAAATCAGTCCATGCAACGGATCTGAGTCCGCCCATATTTACATAAAGCAGGCATACCACACACATAATGATAAGTCCTACCGAGAAATGCAGTCCCGTAAACTTCTCCAATAAGATTGCTGCTGCTTTGAACTGGGAAACCAGCATGAACAGGTAGCAAAGCACGATTACAAACGAAAGGTACAGCTTCAGTCCCGGACAGTTAAAGCGATGTCCTATATACTCCGTTATCGTCATACTTCCATAACGTTCTGACTGCAATCTCATCTTACGTATCACGAATATTCCTGGTATGGTTAATCCTGGAACTGCGAATACCGCAAGCCAGTAATAGGGCCATCCTACAGTAGACATCATTCCTGGGTCGCCCATGAAGGAGCCTGCACTAACAGCAGATGCGCAGTAAGATACGGCTAATACAATTAAAGGTGTCGTACCCCCCCAAGGAAATATTCCTTATCCGCACTGGACGTTCCCTCCTTATTTTTCTTGGCAGAAAAAACGGAAACGCCAATCAAAAATAATAAAAATACAGAAAAAAATACCATGCCAATAGTAGTGCTCACTTTCTCACCTCCCTTATCATTTGGCTAACTGTTCATCCTTTCTTTTAGGTGTTTTTCCTCAATCTGCTTTAACGCTTCATCGTACTCATCATGATCCTTTCTCATCCAGGTGATAACCCACACAGCGCAGATGACGAATATTATCATTTGAATACCCATCATAAACATCCAAGTTGACATAAAAATTCTCCTCCTTTCCCAGTTTCGTTTTGTGATTTACTTTCACACATGCTCTTATAAACAGAAAAAGCAAAAATAAAAAAAGCAATTTATATGCCAAGCAAATTAAAGCCAAATCGCCCCAAAAACCCTTTTATAGCTCCCTAGTGGAATCTTAATTTACCCCCGCATCCTATATCTGGAAATCCGTTAGGCTCAATATTGTATATATTTTTTTACACTATTAAAGGGTTTAAGGCCCTAAAAACCATATCTATCACAAAATCGTATATTTTTTTTCACATAAGAACCCAATAATATGTGATTTTGTTTACACAAAATGTAGGTACACTACCTAAAAACCCCCAAAGAAAAAGGAACCAATATCTTAAAAATTGGTTCCTTCTTTTATTCCAACCTTCTTACATTAGCCCAACTTCTTCCAAAACCCTTTTTACATATTCTACATCGGTTCTGGTATCAGCCGCTAAAAACTCCAGATCTTCCTGGGTCGGTGAATCTTCTTGGAGGCGAGCAGCCTGCCGCTTAATCAATCCTCTTCTAAGATGATCAAGATCCACATCCTTACAGCTGAACTTGCCTGGATTTTCTGGCAAAATGATATTCTTTCCTGGAACATCCTCTATAGCCGGGTCCCCAAATCTGATTTCAATACCGTTTTCCCTTGCAAAGGAAAGCTGGGGTTGAATATGTTTTCCTGCGCCCGTATATTCAGTCTCGCTTACCACGATAACTTCATCCTCTGGCAATTCCTGGGCCAGAGAAAAAGCACAGGCCAGCGCTGTATTTCCTGCCGGCCCTCTTTCAATCCCCTCAAGAATGGCCAACATTTCTGTCACATACATAACATCCCCCTGGGTGGTAGTCACATAGCGGTCCATGTACCGAAGGGGCCGTCCAGCGCTTCTGGGAATGTCTCCGCTGTCAGGATTCATAGTATGGGGAATTCCAAATCCGGTATGACCTGTGGTGCAGGATTTCATATTAAACTGAGTGTCAGAGGCCATATGTAAGCCTGTCAGGTCAATGGAAGCGCCGATAACTTTGGTATCCCTACATCCCGCCTTTTCCAGCCCTCTGAAAACGCCTGTGACCATACCGCCACCAGCATATGTACAGACCACTACAGCTGGGTCTTTTCCACATATTTCTCTCACATCATTTGCGATTTCATATCCAAGGGTTTCTACACCTGCCATACCGAAAGGCGAATAAAGAGAAGCATTAAAATATCCTGTATCCTCCATGACCGAAAGATGCTCATAGAAGAGTTCTGGCCCTACGGTAAGCTGAATGACCTCTGCTCCCATAGCCTCGCACTTTCTAGCTTTTTCAATAATCTCCGGCTGTCCAACTCCTCTGGAGTCATAACATTCCTGCACGATGATGGACTTTAGGCCCCTCATGGCAGCTTGGGATGCAACTGCTGCTCCATAGTTTCCTGAAGTAGCTGCAATGACCCCCTCGTATCCCAGTTTTTTGGCATGGGCGACGGCGATAGAAGCCCTTCTGTCTTTAAAAGATCCAGATGGATTGGCTGCTTCATCTTTCATCAATATCCTTGCTCCATAACCCGGTTTTGCATACTTTCGTGCCAGCTTTGTTATATTTCTAAGTTCCAGCATTGGTGTATTTCCAATGCCTACTTCCTTCTGCATCTTTATGATTTCCTCCAGGCTATAAGCGGCCGCTTTCATCAGTCCCTCATAGTCAAAAGCAATGGACCCGCTTTCGAACTGGCTGTAATCCAGCCCCAGCGCTTGCTTCATGATCTGTTCTGATCTTCCCATGACCGAATTGTAGTCTTTTGCCAGCGTCATTACTTTTCACCTCCAAACATAATATTTCTAAGCTGTTTATCGATTTCAATAATCTCTGGAACAAAAGTTCCATAGCTGTGGGCGTAGTATGGCGCTTCCTCCAAAAGCACGCCTTTTTGCACACGGCCTACTGCGGTCTCGACACTTACCATATCGCCAACCTCTGCCGTATCCTCTATCAACACGCCTTTTACCCACATTTCTAAATCACACTTTTGTGTGTCCTTAGGAATTTTTGCCGTTCTTTCGTCCGCCTTTAATACAATATTGTGAATACGAACCCAATCTCCCTTTTTCGCCATTTTAAATCTCCTTTTTCTGATTCATACTGTACTTTACTAGCATGTTAGTAAGCAAGGTTTATGCCAAATTCTATACATGACATCTACCGCTTCTTGGCATAATAATTGCTTGACTACTTATTATCTGAAATAGTAAAATAAAGTACACATTGTGTACGGCAAGGAGGATTTCATGAACGCTAAAAAAGTATTCAGAACTATTGAGACCCATACACTGGGGCAACCTACCCGCAATGTGGTCAGCGGCTTTCCGCATATTCCTGGAAGTACCATGGCAGAAAAATTTATTTACATGAAGGAACACGAGGACTGGTTCCGTACTCTCCTTTCCTATGAGCCGAGGGGAAACGATTACATGTCCTGCACGCTGATTACAGAACCATGTACGCCAGGCACTGATGTGGGTGTTCTGTATTTTGAGACCAGCGGTTGGCTTCCAATGTGCGGTCACGATACCATAGGTGTTTCTGTGGCTCTGATTGAAACCGGTATGGTAAAGGTTACGGAACCTCTTACCGTCTTTAAGCTGGATACGGCCGCCGGCGTTATCACCATCGAGGCTAAGGTGGAAAATGGCATTGTCCAGGAAGTATCCTTCATCAATGCCCCTGCCTTTGTTCTTAAAGAAAATCTTACGGTCAATACAAAGGATTTCGGTCCCCTTACCATGGATGTTTCCTGGGGAGGCAATCTGTATGCCATTCTTCCAGCTAAATCTATTGACATTCCCATCGAACCAGAAAACAGCAGTAGGTTAATCGACGCGGCACAGTCCATTGCAAGAGACATCAACGCTCAGGTAGACTTTCGCCATCCTGATTTGCAATTTGTCACAGAAGTTACCCATGTGGAATTTTATGGAGAGCCAAAGACGCCGGGCGCTGACGTTCAAAACTGTGTAGTCGCTCTGCCAAAGACAGTGGACCGCTCCCCATGCGGCACGGGAACTTCTGCTAAATCCGCCGTACTACACCAAAAAGGAAAGTTGAATGTGGGCGAAAGTTTTGTCCATGAGAGCATCATCGGTTCCTGTTTCAAATGTGAAATCGTTGAAGAAACCACAGTTTCTGGTTTTCCCGCTGTGGTTCCAAAGGTAACAGGAAATGCCTGCATCATGGGCTTTTCTACATGGATTCTGGATCCAAAAGACCAATTTCCAGAAGGATTTTTGCTTGCTTAGCCATAGGTAATCATTATGAAAGAATCTGATAAGAGTAATTTGATATTTGATAGTAAAGAAGCGATTGCAAAAAAGCTTTTTACATTCTTAATAAAGGAAAAAGGTCTTGAAGAGAAAGACCTGGTTTTGTGCGCTCCAAGTCAAGAAGAACAGAGGGATTTTACCATTCTTTCCTCCTCCAATCGCTATAGCGATGAGGAAGTAAAGGCGCTTCAGCAAAGCCTTTCTATGCTGCTTTCCATCTTTTATCATAACGAGGAGGTCAGGGATTTTATATTCCAAGGTCTGGATTCACTTCCAAACTCCATCTGCCTCTATGATAAAGATTCTTGTCTGATTTATGGAAATTCGGATTTTTGTAACTATATGCATCTTCAAGACCGAGAGGCTGCATATGGAAAGCCTATTGATGACATACTTTTGGAAATCGGTACCAAATTTACTTCCATTAAGCGTCCTCAAGGTTATATGAAAATAAAGGATGTACTTCGCTATGGAAAGCCAGTGATAGACTGGGAAGTGGAGGTGGTATCAGAGAGCGTTCCCAACGACTATATGCTGGCCTCTAACGACATGTACCCCCTGTTTGACAATCAGGGCAAGGTAAGCGGCGCTGTAGAAATCTCCAGGTCACGGAATAATCAAATTAAACAGGTACGAAATGCCTTAGGGCTGGTGGCAGACTACACATTTGAAGATATTATCGGAAGCAGTAAGACAATGGTAGAAGCAAAAAAACAGGCCATGACCTTTGCTTCCAGTTCCTATAATGTCTTAATCTATGGAGAAAGCGGTGTTGGTAAAGAGCTGTTTGCGCAGTCTATTCATAACTACAGCGAAAGAAGAAACAAACCCTTCGTAGCGATTAACTGCGCCAGCATCTCTCCAGAATTGATTGACAGTGAACTATTCGGATATGAAAGCGGCGCCTTTACAGGCGCCTCTAAAAATGGTCAAGTGGGAAAATTTGAACTCGCTAACGGCGGAACTCTCTTTTTAGACGAAGTAGCCGAACTGCCTCTCCATGCCCAGACCAAACTGCTTCGCACCCTGGAGACCCATCAAATCACCAGAATCGGCGGCGCTAAAAACATTTCTATAGACGTTCGAATCATTGCCGCCACCAATCGCTCACTAGAGAAGATGATTGAAGAAGGGCTCTTTCGAGAGGACCTCTACTATCGGCTGATGGTGCTCAGTCTAAACATTCCTCCCCTTAGAAGCCGCCCGGAAGACATTCTGCCATGCAGCGATTTTTTTCTCCGCCAGGCTACCCACATCAATAAAATGGGAACAAAAACCCTGGACGATGACACCAGAAAGCTGATGGTAGCCTATGATTGGCCAGGAAATGTGAGGGAGCTTCGGAATGTTATCAGCCGAATCTATGTACTGTCTCCTTCCTCTGTCATCACCAGGGAAATCCTGCTGTCCTCTTTAAAATCCAGCAACTTTAATAGACAAAACCTGACCTTTGCTAAAACGCCTGAGAACAGACTAGAGGAAAAAAGGCTTGCAGTAAGCCGCTGTCAAGCAGACCTTATGAAAGAAGCCCTCCTTATGGCTGGCGGCAATAAAACAGAAGCCGCTAAACTCTTAGGCGTAACAAGAAAGACCTTCTATAACATGCTAGCACGATATAAGGACTTTTTCACTTGATGTATTTTTCCTCCCACCTTTTCCCTCGGTAGCGAAGCAAATAAAGGGCAGCTCTGCACACCCAATCGATGAACATGGCATACCAGGTGCCAAGAACCCCAAAGCCCAGATA
Source organism: Bacillota bacterium (assembly GCA_022793795.1). Lineage (GTDB taxonomy): Bacteria > Bacillota > Clostridia > Peptostreptococcales > Anaerovoracaceae > RGIG7179. The sequence continues at coordinate 27,275 of JAAWDM010000046.1, read as the reverse complement.
TTTTGCCATGTAGACGCCGGTCACAATACGGAATACCCACATGGAGCCCACAGCAATCATCATGACGAAGGTGGTATCCCCCGCCCCTTTCAGGGCCTGTGGCAGTGTAAATGCTGCTGGCCATAGGAGGATTCCTAAGCCCCCATGAAGCCACAAAATGATCATGGCCATGTGGGCCGCCTCATCAGAGACATTGTAAAGATCCACGAAAAACGGCTGGATGATGAATAAAAAGCCATTCCATATTGCCATCAGACCATAGGCCCACAAAATCAATTTTTTCGTATAGTAACGGGCATGGCCAAAATCCCGTGCGCCGCTGCACTGGCTGACCACCGTAATCAAACCTACTCCAATGGCTGCCGCTGGCAAAGTTTGAAGGGTAGCGATGTTATTGCTGACTGCATTGGCTGCAATGGAAGCCGTACCAAAGAGGGAGACCACGCTGAGAAGCATAATCTTTCCCAGGTTAAATAGACTGCTCTCAATACCACTGGGCACACCAATTCTTAAAATATTTAAAACCATCTTTTTATTATACCGATAGCGGAAAGGCTTTCTAATATGAAGGAGATATTTTTCATTTCTCAATAGCATGATAACCGCCACCGCTCCTAAAATTCTCGATACGATGGTAGGAATGGCAACCCCCTCTACGCCACAATGAAAACCAAAGATTAAAATTGCGTTTCCGCAGACATTTACGATATTCATGACAATAGAAATTTTCATGGACATGGAGGAGTTACCCATGACCCGAAACAGGGCCGCGCCAGCGCTATACAGAGCCATAAAAGGAATGGATGCTTCTACGATGAGAAAATAGGTATTGGCATAGGCCATAACGTCAGCTTCAATCTGCCCGAAAAGACCATGAAGGATGAAATATTTCACTCCATATAAAATCGCCATAATGCCCGCTGCCAAAAGTGTGACAAACACCAAGAGTTGTTCAGCAGCTTCGTTTCCCTTCTCCACATCCTTTCTGCCGATGTACTGACCGCAGACCACAGCGCCGCCGGTTGCTAATGCATTGAAAGCAAAGAAAAGCAGTACGTTGACCGAATCTACCAATGAAACAGCAGATACTGCAGCCTCTCCCACGCTGGCTACCATGATAGAATCCGCCATACCTACGGCCACGCCAAGGAACTGCTCAATGATGAGCGGCATGATTAACACCAAAAGCTGTCGATTGGAAAATGTAATCTGATTGAGGGCTCCCTGATTCTCATCTGAACCAGTTCCCATTCGTTCCGTAACATCCAATATCTTCACACTCCTATTCCATAAACAGAGGCGGCTAAACAAGCCGCCCCCTTTATCTCTTATCTATTTTACTACTCTTTCAAGCATTATTCTACCACTAAATCGCGAATATCCACATCCTCTTCTTTCACCATCTTATACTTTTCGCCGTTAAACAAATCGTACATGATCGGTACGATAAACAGGGTTAGAGCTGTGGCATAAACCAGACCGCCAATGCAGACCAACGCGATTGGCTGCATCATATCGGTTCCCGCCGTCTTTCCCACTGCCATGACGATAAGGCCTAAGATTGTGGTAAGGCTGGTCATGAGAACTGGCCGCATACGAGTCGCCCCAGCCTCCAAAATGGCATCTCGCTTCTTCATGCCCTTGGCCCGAAGCTGGTTGATATAGTCTACCAATACGATACCATTGTTTACAATGATACCTACCAGCATGATGAGACCAATCATGGCGATGATGCTGATTTCCTTACCAAAGATGAGCAAAATCAAAAGTCCTCCGGTAAAGGCCAGCGGAATGGTGAACATGACGATAAACGGCGAACGGAAGGACTGGAATTGAGCCACCATAATCAAATAAACCAGTAGAACGCCTAAAGCCATCATCAAAAGCAAATCACCCATGGCGTCCATAATCATCTCGTTTTCACCATTAAACTTAAAGGTCACACCCTCTGGTGGAGTGTATTCCTTCAGCTTTTCTTTGGCCGCTTCGGTAACCAAGGTCACGTTATAGCCTTCCTTTACCAGGCCGTTTACAGTCAGATAGGTCTTTTGATCCAATCTGGAAATGGATGGCAGGCTTTCCGTCTCCTGTATCCGAGCAATATCCTTCAACTTTACCGTAACCTCTTCTCCATCCTTCGTTCCGGTCAATTTCAAGTTCTTGATATATTTCGGTGTCAGGTCAGTCGTATCCTTGCCCACCACTACCACGTCGTACTCCTCATTTTCCATCCTGATGGAAGTAGCCGTGTTCTCTGTGGTCAAAGCCTGGGAAACCTGCATATATACCTGCGCTACTGTCAAACCCTTTTTCATGGCCTTCTGCTTGTCAATGGCAAAATGAATCTCTGGCTCTGCCTCCGTAAGACCATTGTCCACCGTGTCGATACCCTCTACCGTCTCCAGCAACTCGCCAATCTTTTTCGCCTCTCTTTGCAAAACATCGTTATCCGTGCTGTATACTTCAATGCCCACGCCGTCTCCGCCTAGGGCTGAGGTATAGGAAGACATGGAGGAGGCAGTCATAATCTCTACTGTTGCAGGAAGATTCTCACAGACCTTTTCAATCTCCTCTCCGATTTCTCCGCCGGATCGGTCCGTGTTTTCATCCATAATCACATAAAGGCTTACTGAAGTGGCATCCACCTCTCCAGACACTGCTCCCATAGGACCGCTACTACCTAGCATGGCTCCTGCTGTGGCCACGCCGTCTACCTGCTGAATCAGCTTGAGCGCTTTATCAGTCACCTGGCGGGTGTCCTCCACATCTGCCTCTTCATCCTCCATCAGTAGATTTCCAGAAAGCTGCGGTGTGGCCATATCCGGCATGAAGATAAATCCCTTTTCCACAGATGCCACCACACTAAATACGAGGAGAACCACTGCCAAACCTAAAACGATAAATCTATGGCGAAGAGACCAGGCAGCAGCTTTTCGATACCCTCTTTGAAATGCCTGAAACCCCCTACCTTCTGGTTTCGGTTCCTTTCGCAGCATCACCGACGCCATGGCTGGAACCAAAGTTAATGCGATAATTAAGCTGGCCAGCAAGGCATATGTAATGGTCAACGCCATATCAGTAAACAGTTGACGAGTGATACCCTCTACAAAGATAATCGGTGCAAATACGCAAACCGTGGTCAGCGTAGATGCTGTAATAGCCGCAGCCACCTGTTTTGCACCGGCCACAGCAGCCTTGGCCGGAGAAACTCCCAGGCGGCGGAGACGGAAGATATTTTCAATCACCACAATACCGTTATCCACCAGCATACCTACCGCAACGGCCAGGCCAGACAGAGAAATCATATTGAGTGTTACCCCAGAAAAATACATAAGTACCAACGCCACCACAATACTGATTGGAATACTGAGCAAGGTGATAATAGTCGGCTTTAAATCCCTAAGGAACAGGAACAGAATGACCACTGCAAAGAGGGCTCCCCATCCCAAGGAACTTAGAATAGAACCGATAATCAGATAGATATAATCCCCCTGATCCATCAGCGTAGTAAAGGTGATGTCCTCATATTCAACTGAAATCTCATCAAACTTTTCCTGTAAGTTGTCGGAAACCGTGGCCGTGGCATAATTAGATTGTTTGAAGAAGGACAAAAGAACCCCCGGGTTTCCATCAATGCTGGCATAGACCGCATCGCTGTTATCAGAAATAAAAATATCCGCTACATCTTTCAGATATACTTTTCCCAATCCTTCTATGTCAAAGAGAAACAGATTCTCCACGTCATCCATTTCATTTAATTTGTCACCGACGCTGACCAGATATCTTCCCGTATCATCTTGGACGTAACCTGCCGGCATAGAAAAATTCTGCCCCTGCAAAACGCCAGATACCATATCCATATCGATCATCTCGCTAAGGCCGGCGGCATTTAAAGCCTGATTTCCCGCTTCATCCAGTTGGGCCTGAGCATCGTTGAGCTGGGCTCTTTGGGATGCAATTTGGCTCTGTGCCGCATCTAGCTTATTATATCCCTCAGTAAAGGAGTCCATGGCTGTATAGGAGCCCCTCTCCGCCTGCTTATAGGCTTCTTTCAACTCGTTTACCTGTTTATCTGCAGCCTCACTGTCCATCTGCAACATAGCAAGCTGGCCCGTCACCTCTGCTAACTGTCCTTGTAAATCCTCCAGGCTGATGCCTAATTCCGGACCATATGCTCCCTGCTGTATCTGTGCTTCAAGGGCCATTTTCTGCCCTTCCAGGGTTTTAATCTGTGTGGATAGTGCGCTGGCCTGGGCCACTGCTGCATCTAAATTGGCGCTGGCCTCTGCCAACTGGTCATATGTATCCTCCTTGGTGGCATCCAACTCCGCCCTGCTTTCTGCCAGTTTAGCCTCTGCCTTTCTAAGCTGGGCCATTCCCTGACTGAGTTGTGCTTTGGCGTCAGCCAAGTCCGGGCTGGCGCTGTCTAGGAGCTTCTTGTTTAGCTTTTCTATTTTATCTTCATTGATGACAACGTTAATCTTGGATTCTATAAGACCACCGGTATTGATACTGGCCACGCCAGTGGTTCCTTCCAGTTGACTCATCAGCGTCTCTTCTACAAAGGTGGAAAGTTCTTCTGTATCTCCCCCTTCCATATCTACCGCAGCCACTGCGATTGGCATCATATTGGGATTTAGCTTCATGATATATGGAGACCCGATGGTATCCTCCCAGCTGCCTTCTACCAGGTCCACGCTTTGGAGGGTATTCACTACCGCCGTATCCATGTCCGCATCCGTCTCAAACTCCAACATAATCATGGAATAATTGGCATTGGAGATGGATTGAACCCGCTCCAGATTTTCCAGTGTAGAAAGGCTCTGTTCCAATGGCTTGGTTACCGTCTCTTCTACCTCCTCAGGCGTGGCTCCTGGATAGGTGGTCATCACCACCACATAAGGAAGATCCATGCTGGGCAGTAAATCCGGCGTCATATTTAAGGTAGAAACGATACCAAGTGCAATCATTACTACTACGACGACAAAGACGGTGATGGGTTTTTTTACGCTGAATTTAGACATGCTGGCTATCCCTTTCTATTGTTTCATAATCTCTGCTTCATAATCCTTGCAATAATTTTTTATTTTATCACACTTATAGTAGTGAAGCAATGAACGCTCTGTGAAGTTTATGCACTGCTGTCTATTTTTTTGCTTCATTGCTGCCTTCTAATGATATGACATTAAGGAACTAGGCAGAAAACGCTGATACCAATTCCCAACTGGGCCTTGAAATAGGTAATCCTGATTGTATGGATAATCCTCTTTGCCATCAGTTTTCCTTGCTAAGAAAAAAATATGTTCTTCCGGTCTCTGCCAGTCCACTTTTTCAGTTACCACTGAAATTTCTGTCCTCGTCTTGTTTTTTAAATAGAATGTATAAAAACCACCGCCTTTTGCTCCGCCTTCTTTTTTAAGCAGCCTTCTTCCCAGTAACCTACTGCGCTGAAACTCCCCAACGATTTCCTTTATTTCCTCTGAATCAGAAAAGACATAAGTATGTGGTTCACTACTCCACCCACTCACCACTTCGACTTTATCGACTTCCGTCCAATCAAATGGCAAAATAGGCTCTTCCTGCTTTTCATCATGTAAAAAGGCTATGCCAATGCAAAGAAGGACAATGATGAGTAAGATACTTATTGCTATTTTTTTCATAAAATTGCCTCCTTTCATATGAAAAAAAGCCCTCGCTATGAGGGCAAGGGTATTAGCAAATTTTATTTATATGGATTAGATTAACCACTCAGTTGCAGTTGCAGACTTTCCGCTTGGGCTTATATATACTAGATGTCCCGTGTTGCTTGTTGATGTTGTATCTAAAACTCTATACGTTCCGGTTAATGGATCCATTGCATTAACATAATTAGAAGAGGAATCAGAATATCCATTTATAAGAATTGAATGGCCTCCACTCCATCCTCCTGTATACCCCACTCTGGTTATCATAGGGTTATTATTGTTAATATTACTCTTTATTGTACTAAAGGTTGGATCCCCATTTGTTCTAGATGCAATGTAGTTATATTCCATACTCAAAATCATACCAATTTTTCCAGTGTCTCCCCCTGTTGTTAAATTTCCAACATATTTTATTGCAATCTGCTTTTCATCTAAAATAATGGAAGGCTTTTTATATTGTCCAAGAGATACCGCTGTACAAACCCAGCAATATGAACTACCAACATCTTGATGAACTTTTCTAACATTAAGTAATTTATTTGTATCCGCAGCAATACCCGTTATTGCCACCTCATCTGGATCCTCCAGAATTTTCTTTCCAACCACTTGACTTTTTTTAATTTTTTTATTACAGATTCAATCAAGTCATTATCTGTTAATACAATATCTGTTTCTTGTACTTTATCAATTTTTTGTCCATCTCCAATATAAACATTTTCTAATTCATCAACAATCATACAAATACCGACATTACTCTTTTTAAAGCCATTTATTTCTTCACAAAATTCATTAGTGAAGTTTATATAGACATCATCCTTCTTTTCATTCTTTATTGCCAATATCAATCCATAAACCTTATCTGTTGAGTCTACGACTGGAAAATAGCTTGCCCCATTATCCAATATTTTTCCATCTACAATTTGATATGATTCTATTGCATCTGCTAAATATAACTGTCCTTCTATAGGTAAATCGAACTCCTCTCTGTGCTGATTTACAAATTGAAACATTTCATTAGTCTTGTTATATACTTCTTCAAATGTCACCTTTAAAGATTCATCCATTCCAGCGTAAGATACGCTGCATTGCAAAACTAATACAATCATAACAATAATAATTATACATTTTTTCTTTTTCATTTATAAATCCTCACTTTCTTCGTTTTTTTCGTTTTTTTAATGATACTATGTTTACTATTTTTGTCAACAAAATGTGTTTAAAATGTGTTATTGTTTCCTGCCGCACAACTCTGAGAGTTTAAGTCTATATTTAGCGAATCAATGAACGCTCTGTGAAGTTTATGCAGGAGGCACTGTTTTTTTCTGCTGGTTTCGGGTATAATAAAATTAAATTACTCTCGGTTGACAAACACACGGTTTTGGAGCCGAAGGTATCATCCAGGTATTACGGAGGTATATGAGATGTTTACGAAAGTTACGAAAGAAAATTTTGAGGCTGAGGTACTAAAGGCAGACCAGCCGGTGTTGGTAGATTTCTGGGCCACCTGGTGCGGTTACTGTACCATGCTGACACCGGAATTGGAGGCAGTGGCAGCCGAAAGGCCAGATCTGAAAATCTGCAAACTCAACACTGATGAAGAGACGGAAATCGCCATTCGCTATAGCGTTATGAGCCTTCCGACTTTAATTCTGTTCAAAAATGGAGAAGTGGCTACCACTGCCATTGGATACAGAAAAAAAGACGAACTCTTGGAACTTTTAAAATAAGGTGAGGTAAAAAATGCGTCTGCTGGTAGCGGAAGATGAAAAAAATTTAAATAAGCTGATTTCCAAAAAACTAATAGCGGAAGGCTATTCGGTGGACAGTTGCTTTGATGGTGAAGAAGCAAAAGACTATCTAGCTGCGGCCTCCTTTGACGGAGTCATTCTGGATATCATGATGCCGCGCATGGATGGCCTTGCGCTCCTTCGCCATATGCGCGGTCATGGAGATCTAACCCCTGTCCTCTTCCTAACTGCCAGAGACGCAGTAGAGGACAAGGTCACAGGTCTGGATTTAGGCGCCAGCGACTATCTGGTCAAGCCCTTTTCCTTTGCAGAGCTGATGGCCCGTATCCGTGTCCTGACTCGAAAAAATACCCAAACGGCCAGCGCGGTTTATCAGCTTTCTGACCTTCAGCTGGATACAGCCAGTCGGAAGGTCAGCCGGGGCGGCGTGCCCATTTCACTGTCAGCCAAGGAATTTTCCCTTTTGGAATATCTGATGCGTAACCAAGGGGTTGTCCTTTCTCGGGAAAAAATTGAAAACAATCTGTGGAATTTCGACTATGAAGGCGGCACCAACGCGGTGGACGTCTATATTCGTTATCTCCGAAAAAAGGTGGACGAACCATTTGATAAAAAGCTGATACATACCGTTCGCGGTGTGGGCTATGTACTGCGGGAGGAGGACTTAAACATATGACCATTAAGAAAAAAATCGCGCTATGGTTTTCTATCTCTCTTTTGGTCATCGAGGTCATCATGGTGTCCCTCACCTTTACCATCGGTCAGTCGGTTTTCAATACTGACATACAGGCCCAGTTAACAAAACAAGTGGATGCCAATGCACAGGAAATTGAGTTTTATAATTCCCTGGAAGGCCGAGAAATCGAAATGGGCGATCAATACCTTGTCTATGAAGACGGTTTTTTGGAAATCGACGATGATTTTTGCAATTACATAAACGGTATCTATACCGCTCTGATTGACGAAAACAACAATCTTCTCTATGGCGAGTGTCCAGTTCGCCTACGTGCCAGTCAATCCTTCACCTTTCTCAAGGCAACCTCTTTTAAGTATAAAAATATTTCCTACTATATCTATGAACGCCCTCTTCATGGAGACGGCTTAGAGGGTCTATGGCTTCGCGGCGTGGCTTCCCAAAGGGAAGGCGCTTCCCTCCTATATACCACTATGGGCCTGGTCTGTCTGCTGCTTCCCGCCCTGGCAATCTTATCTGTGGCAGGCGGTTATTTGCTGACCCGCCGTTCTCTTGCTCCAATGGATACTCTGATTTCCACGGCAGAAAACATCAACGGCGGAGATGATCTATCCCAGCGCATTATTCTTGCTGCGGATCATGGTCATGATGACGAGGTTCATCAACTGGCTCATACTTTTAACAACATGCTGGATCGATTAGAAGAGGCTTTTCAACGAGAAAAGCAGTTTACTGCCGACGCTTCCCATGAGCTCCGCACTCCAATTTCCGTCATCCTGGCCCAGTGCGAATACTCTCTGGAACTGGCAGAAACAAAAGAGGACTATCAGGAGGCTCTTCAGGTCATTGAAGAGCAAGGGTTTAAAATGAAAGAACTGGTCTCCCAACTCCTATTTTTCGCCCGCATGGAACAAGGTCATGAATCTCTTCACCTGTCGAAAGTCAATATTAGTCAGCTAACTGCAAAAATCTGTGAGGAACAGATTGCTCTTCACAGTGTTGAAGAAAATAACGCTAATATCCAACTGGCTACAGACATAGAGCCGGATATCATCAGTTCTGTGGATCAGGCTCTCTTCATCAGGCTTCTGACCAACTTAATCAGCAACGCTTATCAATACGGCAAATCCGACGGCCACATTACTGTCACCCTAGCCTGCCAACCGGCTAACCAGTCTTCTTTTCCAGTTACCGATAGTTCAAATCTGCCAACTTATGATTCTGCGGTCTGTCTTACAGTCAGTGACGACGGTATCGGCATTGCCTCAGAACATCTACCTTATATATGGAATCGTTTCTATCAGGCCGACCCGGCGCGCACTGCCTCCGCCGCCAGCAACAGTCAGGGCGGCGAGGCAGCTGGCGCTGGCCTTGGACTGTCCATGGTGAAGGCCATCGCCGCTGTCCACGGCGGCTCCGCGGCCGTGGACAGCGCGCCGGGCCAGGGCTCTATATTTACAGTTACTTTGCCTTTACGATAAGGGATTTCAAAATATGCACATTATATTCATGGCCTTTTATCGTCTTATGTGAAGAACTGGTGAAGAAATTCGATAAAAAATTTTATATATAATTTTTTATCGAATTTCTGGGAGGATAAGGGGAATTTTCCCCTTTATAAAGAAGCCCTCTCATTAGAATCCAATCTCAAAGCCGGCGAGAGAAAGCCGGCTTTTACTTTATCAACCAAATAAGGCCAGAAAATACAGTATAACTATTTATTTTAAAGTAATAATATGCAGCATCCAAAATCGGCTTCGATAATTTTTTAAAGTTCAACAAAAATATCGAATTTTCTGCTGCCGTTACAACCAATACAAAAAAAACCGTACTTAATATAGTGAAAGCAGCTTTCCAGAACATCACATGGAGGTGGATATATGTGGATGATGAAAAAATCGTAAGTCTTTACTGGGAGCGGGACGAACAGGCCATTGCAGAGACAGCTTCAAAATACGGCAAACTCTGCAACCATATCGCAAACAACATTCTTTCCAATCATGAGGATTGTGAAGAGTGTATTAACGATACCTATCTGGCCCTTTGGAACTCCATCCCAAGTCAGCATCCAAACAGGTTTTCCGTATTCCTAAGCAGGATTACAAGAAATCTGGCTCTAAAAAAATATGACTATATTTCCGCTGCCAAGCGGAATCCGTCTGCTGTCACATCTTTGGAAGAATTAGGCGACTGTATATCGGGGACAGACACCGTGGAATCTGAAATGGAAAAAAAGCATATAGAACATGCCATCAGTCAGTTTCTCCAGCAGCAGGAGGAGGAAAAACGAAATATTTTTATTCGGCGATACTGGTATTTTGATTCCATCCAAACCATCTGCCGACATACGGGATTTAGCCAGAGCAAAGTAAAATCCATGCTATATGAAATGCGTTGTAAATTGAGAAAATATTTAGAAAAAGAGGGTATTGAAATATGAATAAAAGACAGCTTTCCGACCATATCGGAAATATAGACGACAGACTCGTGGAGAAGGCCGCAAAAGTTCCCAATTACAAACAGGAACATCGCCGAAAGGGGATTCGGCGTTTGATTGCAGCGGCGGCAACCTTTGTGCTTATGACCTGCAGCTTTACGGCAGGCGCCTTTGCTTTCTCCCACGAAACGGTGGTAGAAGTCCCTGTGGAACAGGAAACCGTAACTTTAGAGGAGATCGATTTGACTTTGATTTTGCCTGATAGCTGGAAAGACCAGTATTCTATAGAAAAAGATGGCCAAAATTATATCTTCTATCATACTCAAACAAGGGAATCCATCGGTGAGGAGGGTGAGCCCTTTGGTGGCGGTGTCCTCTTTTATATCGTCTGCTATGAGGGGGCCATGACCCCAGACCAATTTGTGGAGAATGGATTGGATTTCGTTCCATACAGTTACCTGTTCTCTACGAAGGATAACACCTATGTGCTATGTCATGCCAGCGATGTGCAATGGAATTTGGACGATCCGGAGCAGGCAGATGCCTATCAGCAAATGGCAGCCCAGGTTGAAAATATTCAATTTGTGGTCGATAATGCCCTTGCCGGCCAATAATATATCAGAGGCTATCGCTCCAACAGAAAATAATTGTTGGGGCGACAGCCTCTTCTTGTACATTTCTCATAAACCTGTTAAATAAAATTGGTTTTGGCGAAGTTTCTACTCAAAATTCTCATAAAAGCCTCTTTTTGAGAAAGAAATGCGAGAAACTCGTTTAGGATATTTTTTTTGCAACGGTCAAAAAGTGAGGGCTCATACCCATAAGCTCTTTATCAAGTTCTGTCATATGAAGAATTTTTAGCAGCTTTTCCCGAGCCTGCGGATTTTCCCAGTTTTCCATCAAATTCGGAGTAAACCAAATGCATCCTTCTACCGCATGACTGTTTTCCACTTGGAATCCGCCCTCTCTGATTTCCTGTTCCATGGCTTCTGCCGTATGAAAATATGCTTTGGCCACTACCCACTCATACCCTTTGGGGCGATTGTGGCATCCCGTCTCGATTTCTTCCCTAAGCATATTGAAATACCCATCCTCTTCAAAGAGAGTGTTGGTGTCAGTGTACGTGGACAGGGCCCATGTGGCCGAACTGTATTTGGAAATCCCTGCTGCAATCAAAAGACCGCCTGGCTTCAGCACGCGATAAGCCTCTGCCAGCGCAACCATCCGCTCTTCCCGTTCCTGCAGGTGATACAGAGGCCCCATCAATAGAACTACATCCGCGCTGTTATCCGTCCTCGGCAGCTTTCTGGCATCCGCTGTTTCTGCCTGAAATGTGGCCTTCTCCATCATATTCTTCTTTGCATATTCCACTTGATTTTCAGCCAACTCCAACAGATGTACATCATGGCCCTGCTCCGCAAGCCATTTGGCATACATGCCAATGCCTCCGCCAACATCGTAAATGACAGAAGTTTCTTTTATATATTGACGCAAAATCTCTGTGGTTCGATAAAACTCTATTTTTCCCAGCCGCCGTTCCAACCGTCCAACTTCCGCGCAGCCATTATAAAAGTCATGCACTTCATCTTTCATGGCAGTTTTCATCCCCATTCTTTTAGATAAAATTTTTCCTATTATACCATGACGTCTCAGGCTTTTCAAGGTCATGATTCAAGGAACGCTTCCTTACATAAAAGAAAAAAATTTTAAAATCTTTTTTCTTTTAATCTTCTTTTAATATTGACAGGGTACAATAAGACCATAACTTCGGTGAACGACACTTTAACATATTCGGTCGCCAAGGTATGCAATCTGAAACAATAAGAAAGGGGATTCTTATATGGACAACAATAACAATGATAAAGTGATTATGATTTCTCAAAAGAAACTGATAATCGGAGTGGTCTCTGTGATCGCAGTGATCGCCATCATCGCTGCCATTGCGCTTTCCACTATGGGAGTAGGCGCCTCTGGCAATACCAACAATCGGGGTATCGGTCTGGAAAAAAGTGTGGCTGTAGCCTTGGCGGATGCCGGCTATCAGCAGAATCAGGTGACAGACCTGCGAAGCAATTTTGACAAGGAAGACGGCGTCGACGTATATGAAATAGAGTTCACTGCCGGAAACTATGAATATGAGTATACTGTCAAAGCTGCCGACGGCTCCATTTTGGAATCGGAAATCAAAACGCCTGACGGCAAGCTGCTGGATCTACCGGAAAACGGCGACATTGGGCTGGAAAAAGCCAAGTCCATCGCTTTGGCTCATGCAGAAGTAAAGGCCGGCGATGTGGAGTTCTCCAAAACAAAAAAAGACTTTGATGATGGTATGGCCATCTATGAACTGGAATTTTTCAAAAAGACTTCCAGCAAGATTACAGAATATGACTATGAAATTCATGTTGCAACTGGCGAAGTCATCAAGTTTAGCAAAGAAGTAAAAAATATTACCACAAATCAGGGCAATACAACCGGTACGACCCAGAAGCCTTCTGGTTCCACCTCCTCTGGCTCCCAGAATTCCGGAAGCACTGGTTCCACCTCCTCTGGCTCCCAGAATTCCGGAAGCACTGGCTCCAACTCTGGTAGCAACCAGCCTTCCTCCAACTATATCGGTGTGGATAAGGCGAAATCCATTGCATTGAAAAACGCTGGCGTTAGCAGCTCTGCAGCTACTTTCACCAAGGCGAAGCTGGACAGAGACGACGGCGTCTATGAATATGAAATCGAATTCATCGCAAACGGCATGGAATACGAGTACAACATCGACGCCACCACCGGCGACATTCTCGACTGGGAATGTGATCAGATGGACGACGACGACTGGGATGACGACTAGGACGATGATTGCGATGACCATTGCAACAAGAACCATCATCATCACTGGGATGACTAAAACCTCTCTACTTTCATAACTATGATAAAATCCAGGTCACATTTTGGCCTGGATTTTATTGAGAGGACACTTTCGGTTTATCACCGAGAGTATCAAGAGGTAATAAATGAATTTGCTCGATATCTACAATGTAAGATTACTTATGTTGGTAAATTTCGGCCAAGCCAGCCTAGAATGGTTCATTCCCAGTCGGACGCACATCTCTGCATAAGCGCAGGCGATGAAAGCCGGATCCAGTACCTTTACCGGCGCCTGTTTTTCCACCTCAGGCCCGTAAGATGCAAAGCTGAGACAGCCAAAGATTACGCCGTCGATGTACTCCTCCTCCACCGCTTTTTTGCAGACAGCCACAATGCTGTCGATGGTAGCCTGAGGGTCCTTCCGCACATTGCCGATGTCAATATTTAAAGGGCGAACCGAAGTCAGTTTTTCCCTTGCGATTGCATGGGCCTTTAATCTTCTATATGTATCCCGCACACACTCGGTACTGGTAGTAATGACCATAAACCTGTCGCACATGGTATCGGCCAGAGCCAAAGATGCTCTTCTCGGGCCGATGACCGGTATCTCCACATTTTCCCGTATGGCATCGATAGCCGCATCACTAAAACAATAGATGACAATGGCGTCATATCCTTCTGCCTGAGCTTTGATGCTTTCCCTTACCATTTCCTCCACGCAAAAGGCTTCGTCTGTGTTGTTATCCAGCTCGTCCGGCCCAACTTTGATACAATCCACCGAAATGGCCACATCGCTGGAAACCGCCTGTTGAAGCATGATTTCCCGCTCATCCATGGTCTGCCTGCTGGTGGCCTTGTCAGTCATAATTACTTTGATTCGCATGGTTCACCTCTCCATTTTTTCACAGTAGGATGCAATCTCATCGCCGCAGGATAGCCACACCGAACCATCCGCCTTGATAGCATCCAGCAAGCGGCGCAGCATGAATATTTTGCCCTGCTCCCCTGTGGCCTGTGGATCCAACTGAAGGTTAAACAGAGCGCCGAACTTCTGTGCGCCTGCAAGCTCTGTCATCCAATTTTCGACCACGTCGTTGGCATTGGCAGTTCTAGCCTGTCCTTGAGGAATCATGGGTTCAAAGGTATAGGCAAAATACGGAAGGTCGTAGAGTTCCCAGTGAATCGGTAGTTCCATGAGGCCGCAGCTTTGTCTGATATATGGGATATCGTTGTCGGAAAGGGAGCTGGAATAGGTAAAGCCCAGTTCCTTGACCAGTCCCAAGGTTTCCTCTGTCATTTCTCCAGCCGGCATACGGAAAGCCGTTACTGCCTTTCCCGTCGCCTCTTCCAGTCGCTTCTTGGCTGCTTCCAAGGTCTTTCTCTGTTCCTCCAAAGTCATGGTGGCCAGATTCTCATGGTAGTAGCCATAACAGCCTATCTCGTGACCTCTGTCTCCAATCTCTTTGACCTTTTCCGGATATTCGTCAGCCATGGCTCCTAGAATAAAGAAGGTGGCCCTCACGCCGTATTCATCCAATACGTCCAAAAGCCGAGGTAAGCCGTCTTCCATACACTCCCTTCCCCGGGCTGCAACCTCTCCCTCTTTCATATTGATATCCTGGTCGGGATAATAGAGTTTTACAAAATATTGAGCCTCCAAGTTTACGGTAATCATGGCAGCGCATTTTTTCCCCTTTGGCCAGGTGATTCTATCCTTAAGCATGGTTTTCACCCCTTTCCTTCTCCTTAAAATACTGGGCTATATCCAGGCAGGTGGTTGTCCAGATTTCCTTATGTTCTACCAAAAACCTACATAACTTTTCAAACATGACCGCTCTCCCCGGAGTACCGGAAATCTGCGGATGGAAAGCTGGAGAGCCTGCGTTTCCATATCGTATCATGCCTTCTAACTCGTTTATCCAGTTTTCATAAGGGTTTCGGTATGGGGCAATTCTCGGCATACCGATTAACACCTGTGGATAAGAATTCATAACGGTCTGCATGTAGTCGTCCATCATACAGTCACGACAAGGTACGTTAACCCCCTCTGTTTCCTTTCCATTTATGGTAACAAACTCACACTTTTCTCCTGGCCTACCACCGCTGATGTAGTCAAATCCCCCTTCTCCATACATCCATTCCTCTGTTTCAGGGAACAGAATAGCGCCGGTATCCCGATAGCCCTTAGCCTTTACTCCTGTATACTTCAAAAATACATCTTGACACTTTTCGATAAATGCAATCTGTTCCTCTGGCGTATTTCCATACTCCCCTTTGTGGTCGTAGTCGTGGTGGGCGATTTCATGACCTTTATCTAAAAATTTACAAACCAGCTCTGGGTACTTTTCCACATTTTCAGCCGGAATGAACCAAGTCGCCTTAATATCGTATTCGTCCAAAATCTCCAAAAGCCGCAGAGCGCCTACTTCCGTGCCATATGCGCCGATGGACGGCCCTTTGATGAAGGTTTCTCCCTTTGGCAGTTTAATGGCTTTATTTCTCCAGATGGTAGCCCCATCCATATCAAATCCCAAGGCAAAAGCTGCCTTTGCTCCGTTTTTCCAAATCATCTGTTTCACTTCCTTTCCGACATGGAGGGCCATGTCATTTTCCATTTACCATATGGCATGCGACAAAATGTCCTGGTAGGGTTTCTATGTACTCCGGCGTTTCTTCCGTACAACGGGCCATACAGTGTTCGCATCTTCTTGCAAATCTGCATCCCGGTTTCGGGTCGATGGGGCTGGAAACCTCGCCTTTAATCAACTTAAAAGGATGATTGCGGCTTTCCAGCGTCGGCTCCGGTATGGCCGCCAGAAGGGCCTGGGTATACGGATGTAGCGGCTTTTCAAACAGTGCGTCCGACGAAGCGAACTCTACGCAGGTTCCCAGATACATAACCATAATGTTATCGGATATATGTTTTACAACGGACAAATCATGGGTGACAAACATATAGGCCAAGTTCAGTTCCTCCTGCAAATCCATGAGCAGATTGAGAATCTGCGCCTGTATGGATACATCCAAGGCGGAAACCGGCTCGTCGCAGACAATAAATTTTGGATTTAAGGAAAGGGCTCTGGCAACGCCGATACGCTGTCTCCTGCCTCCGTCCAACTCATGAGGATATACGTCTGCATATCTTCTGGCCAACCCCACTAATTCCATCAATTCCGCCGCCCGATTGTAGGCTTCCCGGCGCGTCCGATAAATCCTATGTATCATCATGTATTCAGAAATAATCTCGATGACCGACTTTCTCGGGTCAAGGCTGGAATAAGGATCCTGAAAGATAATCTGCATCTCCGTTCTAAGCTGGCGCATGGCCCTGGTTCCAAGCTTACTGATGTTTTGACCGTTAAAAATAATGTCCCCTGAAGTGGGCTCGATGAGCTTCAATATGGTTCTTCCCAGGGTCGACTTGCCACAGCCCGACTCTCCTACAACGCCGATGGTCTCTCCCTCATAAAGTTTTATATTGATGGAGTCCACCGCATGAAGCATCCCTGCACCGGTTTTAAAATACTTTTTTAAATCTCTGGTTTCCAGCAGCGGAATTCTTTCTTCTTTATTCATCCCTTCCGCCTCCTTCCGTCATAGCCTGCTCTTTTCCCTGTTTTCCAAAGAGATGACAGTAAAATTGGTGGGCGCCTTCCGTGTATATTTCCGGTTTGTTTTCCTTGCAGATTTCCATGCACTTTTCACATCTAGGAGCAAATTCACAGCCTTTGGGCAAATCGGTAGGGTCGGGCATAAGGCCCGCGATAGGCTTTAAGCGGCTGGATTTTACCTTTAGATTGGGTATGGAGCCAAACAATCCCTCTGTATACGGATGGTGGCGGTCTCCTGTAAAGATGTCCTCCACAGTGCCTGCCTCGATAATCTTGCCGGCATACATAATGCAGACGTTATCGCAGGTTTTCGCCACAATTCCTAAATCATGGGTAATCATCAGCATGGAGGTTCCAAGTCGGTCTCTTAAATCAGAAACCATGGCCAGCACCTGCGCCTGAATGGTCACATCCAGGGCTGTAGTCGGTTCATCAGCCACGAGTAAATCCGGTTCACAGCAAAGGGCCATGGCGATGACCACTCTCTGCTTCATGCCGCCGGAAAACTGATGGGGGTATTCTACTTTTCTGGAAGGCACGATACCTACCAGTTTCAGCATTTCCTCCACCCGTTCCTCTATCTCCTCTTTCGTCAAATGGGAATTATGAAACTTGATAGCTTCTCCAATCTGGTCGCCCACCGTGTAGACCGGATTCAAAGCGGACATAGGGTCTTGAAACACCATGGAAATAGCGTTTCCCCGAATCTCTCTCAGCTTTTCTTCCGGCAGCTCAAGGAGGTTTTTTCCATCAAATCGAATCTCTCCGCCAAGAATCTTTCCCGTGTTTTCCGGCAGAAGTCTCAAAATGCTCAGAGCTGTGGTAGTCTTCCCTGCTCCCGTTTCTCCCACAAGACCCAGGGTTTTCCCCTTCTCTATTTTCATGCTGATTCCGTTTACCGCCCTGACTGTTTCCAAATCGGTTTCATAAACCACTGATAAATCCTCTATTTCAAGGATAGGGTTTGTATTCTTTAATGTTTCCATCGCTTTTCCTCTTCTCTACATTTATCAAGATTTGAGATGCGGATCCAATGCATCCCGCAGCCCATCGCCTACAAGGTTGATGGAACATGCAGTAATGACGATTGCAAGAGCCGGAAATATCATCAGATGGGGTGCGTTTCTCATAAACTCCCGAGACTCTGACAACATCTGTCCCCACTCCGGCGTAGGAGACGGCATCCCCAGTCCCAGAAAACTCAAGGTGGATTCATAAAGAATAATTTTAGCCACATTCAAGGTGGTATTTACAATGATAACGCCGACAGCATTGGGAATGATGTGGGACAAAATAATCCGAAGGCCTCCGGCTCCCCCTGCCTTTGACGCTTCCACATAATCCTGTTCTGACAAAGTGAGCACCTCTGATCGGACAAGCCTTACATAGTTGGTAAAATAGGCCAAGGTCAGAGCCACAATCAGATTGGTGAAGGACGCGCCTAGGGCATACACAACCGCCATGGTAAACAGAATATCCGGCACCGACATAAAGATATCCAGAGACCGCATAATCACGTTATCCACTGCCCCTCCAAAAAATCCTGCGATGGCGCCCAGCATACTTCCTACGATGCAGGAAGCCACTGTGGCCAGAAGCGCAATGCCAATGGAGGTTCTGCCTCCATAGATGATTCTGGCAAATATATCGCGGCCATAGCCATCATTACCAAAGAAATGTTCCTTACACGGTTTGGCCAGCATCAGTGAAAAATCCTGATTGATGGCGGAATCATAGGATACGAACAGGGGCGCACCCAAAAGGGCTACAGCCATAACCACTAACATAATAAGGCCAATCATAGCGCCTTTGCTCTTTCTGAGTCTTCTCCATATTTCCTTTACTTTACTCTGTCCCTGATAGAGACTGGCGTCTATATTCGCCTCTTTTTTCTGAAATATCATGAACATTACCCCCTCTTCTTGGTGTATTTTGCTCTGATTCTAGGGTCGATAAATGCATATATCAGGTCTACCAGTAGCATGACAACCGTAAAACAGATGGAGATTAAAATCGTGCCTGCAATGATGACCGGCTCATCCTTTAGGGTAATTCTGGCAACAATTAAACTACCGATACCCTGGACAGAAAATAGCTGCTCAGCCACCACTGCGCCACAGAGCAGTACGCCCAGATTCAGTCCGATTTGCGTAATAACCGGAAGTAATGCATTTTTCAATACATGTTTCCATACGACGATTCTCTCCGACGCCCCCTTGGCCCTGGCAGTTCGCACATAATCCTGATGAATGGCGTCCAGCATGGAGGATTTGGTAAATCGGAAATTCTGAGCCGCTATGGGAATGGATATGGCCAGGGTCGGCATAATGTAGCCAGTCCAGTCCGGAATACCGTAGGAAGGCAACCAGTTTAATTTTAATGCAAAGAAAAACAATAAAACCAGTCCAAGTACAAAGGTGGGCACTGCTGCCAGCAGAAAGGATACCAGAGACGCTACCGTATCTGTGGCAGAATACTGTTTCACAGCCGCATATATACCAAGCGGAATTCCGATCACTGTAGATACGAACATTCCGATAAATGCCAATTCAATGGTGGTAATATACCGGGGCCAGATTTCATTGAAAACCGATTGTTTTGTTACATATGAAATACCAAAATCCCCGTGAAAGAACATATTGCCTAAATAATTTAAAAACTTCTGGAAAAATGGAAGATCGTATCCGATGGCATGGTTATATGCATCCACGTCTTCCTGGGACACACCGGAGCCTAGGATAGCTCTTCCCGGATCACCGGGAGTCAGATTCATAACGAAATAAATAATCAAAGTTACTCCAATGATCGTTGGGATTAAAAATAGTATTCTCTTTATTACATATTTGTACATATTTGCCTCCCCTATTGTATGTAATAGAGGTATGGGGCTGTCTCACGCAGCCCCATATCCCATACGAAAGAATCAAATTGTTACTCTGCCCAGCTGATGTCTGTCAGATGATAATACATCGGATTGAGCTTTTCTACCTTAATTCGATCAGACCATGCGATACCGACGGCGCTGTGATATAGCGGCAACAATGTCTTAGTATCCATTGCATAACTCCACAGCTCAGTATAGATGTCGTATCTTTCCTTTACATCTGTAGCCGTTACACCCTGGTCGATGAGGTCCTCCATGTACTTCCAGTCAAAGGTACCTTTGTCATCTTTATAGTTTACAAGGTACATGCCTACAGACTCGGAGTGGAGCATCTGTCTAATGTTGTTATAGTCATAGTTTCCGCTATCCGAATAGATGGCCAGGTCATAATTCTGACCGTATAGGTCGTTACTGCAGGCAGCCGATTCTCTAATCTCCACCTCCGCAATCATGCCGTTCTGCTTAAGGCAATCCTGGATGACCACGGCAGCTTTTCCCTTAGGAGACGTATCGGAAGGATAGGTCAGAATGGTTCCCACAGGGATTCCAGCTGCAATCTCTTCCTCTGAAAATCCTGCGTCCAGGAGGCACTGGTGACAAGCATCCTGGTTATAATCATAGGTAGCAAACTTGCCGTCGGAAGCCTTTGGAGAGGTGGCCACATACTCTGGAACCATGTATTCATAGGCTGGGCTGCCCAGTCCATTGGTGGACGCCTGTACGATATTATCCTTGTTGATAGCATAGAATATGGCTTCACGAACCTTTTCGTTTGCAAGAATTCCATTGTTGGATGGGGAGCTATAGTTGATAGCCAGGAACTGAATATCATTGGCCTTTACCAAGCTGCATCTTTCACCGGCAGCCTCTTCGATATTTGCCCATTCGGAAAGAGGTGCATCGCACAGATAGTCAATTTCACCGTTTTCAAAGGCAATCACCGCTGCTGCATCGTCGGTAATCACTCGATATTCTACATTCTTAATAGCCGGCGCTCCCTGCCAGTAGTTCTCGTAAGCTGCCAGCTTAACCCCTGCAGAAACATCATATTCCGTCACATAGTACGGGCCTGTTCCCGCAGTATGAGGCGCGGTACCGAAGGCGCCGCCAGAAGCTGTGGTCTCTTCATATTCTCTCTGGCTTACAATCTTAATGGTAAAGAAGGTATGAGAGATAGCAGAATACGGATATTTAAGGGTGAGAACCACAGTCTTGTCGTCTTTGGCTTCGATTTTGTCGATCATGGATGTTACATAACCGAATTTGGAGTTTTCCATGGCCAGATTATAGCTGAAAACCACATCGTCGGCTGTCATAACATCTCCATTTTGGAAGGTGGCATCCACTAGGTTTACGGTGTAAATCAGTCCGTCGTCACTGACCTGAATATCCTTGGCCAGAAGGTTATAGTAACCACCGCTGGCCTCGTCCATTCCATAAAGCCCTTCAAACAGCTGGATATATGTAATCTTATTTCCATCAAGGTTACTGGTCTGCTGCCAGTCCGTACTCTGAAGGGGCGACGTCAATCTCAGGTATAATGTCTGATCATCACCGGTCTTTGTATCCGGCGTATCATCGCTACTGCAGCCTGTGCAGAAGGTAAAGGCCATGGTCATGATGAGCAAAAGTGTAAACAACTTCTTTATTTTCATAATATTCTTCCTTTCGCTGCTTTTGAGTAAAGCATGTATTAGCCTCTTTTCAGGAATGCGGTACAGCAGTGCATTGCGCCATATCCCTTCAGTACTTCAGAGAAATCGATAGGAATTACCCTGATTCCTGCTTTTTCCAGAACCTCCCTGGATCTAGGGTTTCCTTCGCACTGTACCACCAGACCTGGCTTAATGGCTACATAGTTAATGGCAGCAGTCAACTTAGCTTCTGTTCTGGACGGACATTCCAGAAGTCTAATGCCTTTTTTCTGCAGGGCATAACATACGTCAAATGGAACCTGTGCTGCAAAGATCATGGCTGTATCTTCACTGGCAAAGTTGAGCAGTCCGTCGATATGGGCATGGCCGTATGGAATCTGCATCCAAATGATATTGTCTACACCCATTCTTCTAAGTTCATGTTCAACCTGCTCCGCGCCCTGTCTGTTGGTTCTTCCTCCCGTGGAGATGATGCAGGTGTGTCTGTCAACCCACATAGCGTTAGCGCCTTCAAATCTGGCGTCACCGTTGATGGTATGGATGATAGGAACTCCCAGTTTTGCAAGCTGCTGCGCCACATAACGTTCCTCGCCCCTTCTAGCCGCCATACCTGGCCGCGTCACAATAGCTCCCTCTGGCGTCATGAAGCAAAGATCTCTGCAAAAGATTGCGTTAGGTCTGTCTTCTCTCTGCTCTTCCACATAATGAACTCTTACGCCGTTGTCTCTGTAAATCTGGGCCAGATTATCGTGCTGGGCTCTGAACTTTTCAGGATCGATAGGCGCGAAAAATCTAACTGCCTGCCAGTCAAAATCTTCTACTTCCTTGCCTGGTCTTCTCATGAGGCAATCCTTTAAATCCAGACATTCGGAGTAAACACCCCAATCCCCCCAGTAAAGAGGCATATCGTCCTCAAATGAACTTTCCTTTGGAAACCAACGTTCTCCATCCAGCGCATCAATGTCTTGAAGTAACTCTTTCTCGTAATTCATATCAATCTTCCTCCTTTATAATCCGACAGTTCTGTCTTTTGTAAATTACATACCGCAACTATCGTGCCAAGGCAAAACCGTTGAAATCACCAGGTTTTTTGGACTTGATTTTTGGAAGTAAAAAAAATTTTGGTTGATTTTAAAAAAATTTTCACTGGTAAAAAATATTTACCTTTCCTTTTTCTGTCAAAAAATGAAACAAGAGCGGTCTATCCCCCTGAGGATTTATCGCTCTTGTTTGTTGGTATTTTTATTTATTTTATTTTATATTTTTGCAATTTGTAGTTTAAGGTCTGTTTCGAGACCCCTAATCTTTTGGCCATTTCCGTCAAGTTGGCGCTGACTTCCATGGCCTGCAGAATCAGGCTTTTCTCATACTTTTCTACAAGTTCCATTAGATTTCCGTCTAACTGGGCCAGGCTCAAATCTTCGTTTCTGCCGTCATTGCCCATCCATCCCTTATTTCTCCGCTGTAAATAGGCAGGAATATCTTTCATCTCAATCATTCTGGAGGTCACCATGTTAAAAGCGCCTTCTATACAGTTTCTAAGTTCCCGCACATTACCAGGCCACCGATAGGACAGGAACAGTTCTTCCACATCGCCAGTAATACCGATTACTTGGCGATTCATCAATGCATTAAAACGGTGAATGAAATGCTCTACCAGATAAAACAAGTCGTTGCTCCGTTTTCGAAGGGGCGGAATATCAAGCTGCACTACCCCCAATCGATAAAACAAATCCTCCCGCAGTCTGCCCTCTCTAACGCAGACCAAAGGGTCCTCATTGACAGCAGCCACAATCTTTACATCAAAGGCTCTGGCATCAAAAGTTCCGATTCTGGTGGTTCGCTTTTCTTCGATGGCCTTTAAAATCTTGGTCTGCATGGTCATATCCATGGAATTGATTTCATCTAAAAAAATAGTTCCCCCTTGGGCCACTTCAAACAATCCCGGTCTGTCGACGGCGTCGGTATAGCTTCCCTTGGCGGTTCCAAACAAAATACCTTCTAGCAAATTAGACGGAATGGCCGCACAATTCTGTGATATGAACTTTTTCTTTGCACGACTGCTGCTGGTATGAATGGATTGGGCCACCAGCTCTTTTCCAGTTCCCGTCTCCCCATAAATCAGCACTGTGGAATCGGTTTTGGCGCTCTTTTTAATATCCTCTTTTAAAAGGGCCATGGTTCTGGAATTGGTAATAATGTCGTCCACTGTATAGAGCCGATTTTCTTCCTTAATTTTTTCACTGGTAATGGTGATATTCTGTCTCTCATAGGGCCAGTTGATATATCTGGAAAATTCCACTACTCCTACGATGCGATTTCCCTCTATGATGGGGATAGTAGTATTGTAACCTTTGATAATCTTTTTTCCATAGGCTGCCAGTTCCTGATACTGGTTGGAAATCACCTCTCCAGTTTTCAAAGCATGGATAATGCTGCTGTTCTCCTCCTTTAACTCTGGATAGACCTCTAAAATATGTCTTCCCAACACATCCTGCTCCCGCAAATCGTTGACATCAGGTCTGAAATTGGTGTAGTATACAAAGATCCCTTCAGAATCCGTAATCGTAATTCCATCAATAAGATTGGATAGAGATACAATTTGAGAAATATTTTCTCTTAATACAGTACCCCCCCCCGCAAAATTTAAATCCATTTTCCATACCTCCGTCTTACTCTTCTATATCTGCATTATAGCCGTTACACTTTATGTTGTCAAAATGAAAATCACCCAAGCTGGTCCAATCATCCTTAGCCCAACTGGACGTTTCATGTCCGTCCATTCATTTAACGCCATTTCTCACTTTGTGTCGTGGCGCGCCTTAGAGCCCTGTGCTATACTTTTCACGTAAGAACGAAAGGAGAAACATCCATGGATCAAAAGAAAATTGGCGCCTTTATGAAAAATCTCCGAAAAGAGAAAGGTATCACCCAAGAAACCCTTGCCCAGACTCTAGGCGTATCCAATCGAACCGTTTCCCGTTGGGAAACCGGCTTCAATATGCCGGATCTGGATCTTTTAATTGAACTGGCCGATTACTTCGGCGTAGAAATCAAGGAAATTTTAGACGGAGAAAGGAAAAGCGAGACTATGAATAAAGAAATGGAAGAAACCGTATTAAAAGTTGCAGATTACAGCAACCATGAAAAGCAAAGACTAGCCAAAAGAATGTGCGGTATGTTCATCTTAGGCACTATCTGTTTCATCATCTATCTGGTGCTGGACGCCACAGACCTCATCAATACACCTACATGGATGGCAGTGGGAGATATGTCTCTGGGCGGCGCCTTTGGTATCATGATATGCGGCATACTCTATACCAGCGGTTTAATGGCCAGATTTTCTGCGTTCAAAAGAAGACTACTAAAGCGGCAGTAAATGAGCTTGTTGGGCTTGATGGACTTGACCTGCCTTTGTCAATCGAGGGTAGGTTCAGACATGTATGCATCTTTTATTCACGGCCTTTTGCCGCCTTATGTGAAGAATCTGTGAAGGAATTCGATGTTTCTTTATATATAAATTTTTTATCGAATTCCTGCCTTCTTTTTTTACAAAAAACATGTCCACCACCAAGATTCCGGATCAAAAACGAAACTGGGAGCCTATATTTTAATTGCTAGCCAAACTCGATAGCTAAAAATACACAAAATGATAGCATAAATATTCGTATTAAAGCAATCATATGCAGAAATAAATATAGGCTTCGATGTTTTTCTGTTAATAAGTAAAAATATCGAAATCTCTCCCATCATGCCTTTTCCACAATACAAAAGGACGCCGTTGCGATTGCGGCGCCTCTTTACTCTATATTCTATAAAAGTTTGCTGGTATTTTTCCAGATACCCATCCGTTCTGCATCCTTAATCAGTTCATCGCGGAAGTCTGGGTGAGCGATGTTAATCAAAAGTTCTGCCCGCTCCCAGGTTGTCTTCCCTTTCAAGTTGGCTGCACCGTACTCAGTAACGATGTAGTTGGTAGCCATTCTCGGCGTGGTAACGATGGCTCCTGGCGGCAGCACCGGTGAAATCAGGGATTCTACCCTGCCATCGGGCGTCTTGCGGGTTGACGGCGTACAGAGAAAACTCTGTCCTCCATTGGACTGATAGGCGCCTAACACGAAATCCAGCTGGCCGCCTGTTCCGCTGATTTGCTGATGTCCCGCTGACTCAGAGCAAACCTGTCCGTAGAGATCTACCTGGATGCAGCTATTGACTGAAACGAAATTATCAATCTGGGCCACCGTCGCAATATTATTGACGTAATCCACCGGCGCGTTGCAGCAGATAGGGTTGCCGTCGATAAAGTCATAAAGCCGCTTGGTACCCCCTGCAAAGGTATAAACCGCCTTGCCCTTATCGATAGGCTTGTTGCCAGTAAGTTTTCCTGCGTCAAACAAATCCACATACGCATCGGTAAACATTTCTGTATGGGCATTGATATTTCTCTGATCCGACTCTGCTAGCATGGAACCGATGCATAGCGGCAGACTGCCGATTCCCAGCTGCAATGTACTGTGACTTCTGATCTTCGGCACGATATGGCTGGCAATCTTCTTATCAATTTCAGTAGGCGCTTTGGACTTCAGTTCTGCCAACGGCGTATTGCTGCCTTCTACCACATAGTCGATGCCGTAAAGGTTGAGCTGTGTCTGGTGACCGTGGGCAATGGGCATGTTTTCATTGACCTCTACAATCACTTTTTTCGCTGATTTGATAACGCCCCACATGTCTGCCACCTGCGGTCCCAGGTTAAAGTTTCCATGCTCATCCATAGGCGCCACCTGAAACATGGCGATATCAAAGCCGCAGTCGTTGTTGACCCAGAGGAACGGTAACTCGCAAAACATCATTGGGATATACCAACATCTTCCGTCTCTGGACATATTCCGGTCAAACGTGTTAAAGTGGGCCGATGCAAAACGTACCTGGTCGTTGCTGTCTGTGGCCAAGTAGGTCTCAAAGGGCTTTTCTCTAATGGTTACCGTACTAATGACCTCAACGTTTTTTAAATCCTTCGCTCTCTTGGCAATAGCCTTATCGATGTCTACAATGGAGCCGCATCCCAAGCCAAAATGGAGTCTATCTCCATCCTTGACCATGGCAGCCGCATCGTCGGCAGTAATCAGTTTTTTCTTATACTGCTCCACTAAATTCGATACTTTGTACATAATTTCTTCACCTTTTACCTTTTATCTTTTTATCCTTCATCTTTTACCAACCCCTTGTTAAAATGGCCTGAGCATCTCTCAAACATTTCGCCGGATTGATACTATTTTAACAAAATCTATTGATATTTTACTACAGTTTTCCAAAAAACTCAACCAAAAGTATACAAAATTCATGTATAAATTTCGTTACACCCTTCCGTGAAAACCACTAAAAATTTGTCTAAATCATATCCCTCTACGAACTTCTTTTAAAAAAGTCTTTTCAAAAACCGGATAAAAAACTGGCATTTCTCATAAAAAGGTGGTATCATATAGTCTGAGCATAAAAGATAAAAAATATGTCTCCGTAGTTAAATGGATATACAAACCTCACATTGTAAACAAAATCAAAGATTTTGAACAATGGTGAGAACCGTGATGCTCGCACACTCGCATAATACAGTGCTTCGATTCTATGCACTGTTATCTTGATTGTATGTCGACATATTCATGAAATTCATATGTCTCCGTAGTTAAATGGATATAACAGTGCTCTCCT
>JAAWDM010000045.1 GCA_022793795.1 Bacillota bacterium | reverse complement strand
ATGCAGTAGCCAGGCTGCACCTGATATCTAACACAGGAGGATATAAGTATGGACAAGAAATTATCTTTGAAAGCTAAAATTGCCTATAGTATGGGCGGTTTTAGTGAAGCGATGCCACTGAATCTATTTAATGTCTACTTTGTATATTTCATGACAGATGTGGCAGGCGTCCCAGGAACCTTTGCTGGAACCATCGCCCTGCTGGGTGTGCTGTGGGATGCTATTACAGACCCGATCGTAGGTAAACTGTCTGATACCTGCACATCTCCGATGGGCAGAAGAAGAGCTTACATGAGCAGGTCCATCGTTCCGCTGGCGCTATTTGTTGTGATGCTGTTTACGCCGGTAAGCCTGACAGGCGTGGCACAGGCAGCCTATTACGTTGTAGCAGCTCTGGGCTTTTGGCTGGCTCTGACCATGTGGGTCATTCCGTTCTTTGCCTTTGGCGCGGAAATTACCACCGACTATGCCGAAAGAAATACACTGCGTACCGTAGTTATGATTCTTGAAAACGCTATTTTGATTCTGTGTACCTCGGGCCCGATGTGGGTACTGAGTTGGACCTTAAATAGAGGCGGCACAGAAGCAGATTCGTGGAAATATACAGCGTGGATTACAGCCATTATTCTGCTGATTACCAGTTTTATCTGCGTTCACTTCACCAAGGGATATGATGAACCTTATGTAAAGAAAGAGAAAGTAAAAGAAGAAAACCTGTTTGCTACATTTAAAGAACTGTTTAAGATCAGAACCTTTAGGCTTCTCACCATCTCCATGATGCTTGCATTGTTTGGACTTTTACTGATCTCTACCAATCTGGTATATATTATGGGCAATCTGGCCAGATTAACGCCGGAGGAGCAGAGTATCTTCTGGATCGTATTCAGTGTGGCTATCATGGTGATGCTGCCCTTTGCCAACAAATTGTGTAACAGCATTGGTAAGCGAGAAGTTCTCATGGGCGTTGCAGTGATTCAGGTTATCGTAGGTATTATCAGCTTCTTTATGAGCCTGGAGAACAGAATTGCCTTCTACATTTACATCGCTGGTTTGATTCTGTGCAACGGATGTTTCGTGGCTCACTACGTTACCTTAGCCTATGACAGCTGCGAAGTGGACGAATTCGTCAACGGAAAGCGTCGTGAAGGTAGTATTGTAGCTCTCATGTCCTTTATCCAGAAGGCTGGCGGCGCTTTAGCGATGTGGGTTGCAGGTGTCTCCCTGGATATCATTGGCTACGACGGAACGGTTGCAGACCAGACGCCAGAAGTGCTTTCTGGTCTAAATACGGTTATTACCGTAGTTCCTACCATATTCTTTATTCTGGCAACCATAGCCCTCTATAAATATCCTGTAACCAGAAAGAACTTTGCTGCATTACAGGAAGCTCTGGAAAAGAAGAGAGCAGGAGAGGAATACTCCACAGAGGGATTTAAGGAACTGCTGTAAGATAGAGTCGCTGTAAAAAGTAAGGGGAAAAGAAGAATGACAGAGAATAAGATTTTACTGCAAAACGCAAACGTCTTAGATGTGTATAAAGGTGAAAGCCGCCTGAATCACGATGTCTACATCCAAGGAAATACCATAAAGGAGGTCTGCCCTACGGGGCAGCTTTCTTTAGAGGAAGATGTGGAAATAGTGGACTGTACCGGACAGACTATCATGCCAGGTATCATGGATTGTCATGTACATCTGTGCATGGACCCTGCCTGCCCAGACCCAGCTATGATAGCGGCAAAGAATGATACGGCTCTTACCATTGATGCCATCAACAACATGGATGCGCTATTGAAAAACGGTATCACCTATGTGCGGGGCATGGGAGACCCAAGAAATATTGACATTGAACTTTCCAGAGCCCAGAAAGCGGGGTTGATTGACGGACCGGATATTTTGCCTTGTGGGAAACTGATCTGCATGACCGGCGGCCATGGCTGGCAGCTCGGCGACGAGGTGGATAGTCCCGACGAAATGAGAAAAGCTGTGCGCGAACATCTAAAGGCCGGCGCTGGCCATATCAAAATGATGGCAACTGGCGGTGTCATGACCAAAGGCGTCAAGACCACTTCTACTCAGCTAACCTATGAAGAACTGAAGGTAGGGATTGAAGAGGCAGAACATGCAGGCATTAAGACAGCCACCCATGCACAGGGCAACGCGGGTATCAGAAATGCGGTGCGCGCCGGCATCCACTCGGTAGAACACGGTTTCTATCTGGACGAGGAAATCGTTAGATGGATGATAGAGAAGGGAACCTTCTATGTGCCGACGCTGGTGGCGGTGTATGAGATTTTAAATCAAAAAGATAGCTTGCCGGCTTATATTGTAGAAAAGGCAGAGGTTGCGAAGGACGCCCATAGAGCAAGTTTTCAGCTTGCTTTAAAATCTGGCGTGAAGATTGCGCTGGGTACCGATGCCGGTACGCCGTTCAATCAATTTGGCAGCGCTAGAGATGAATTTCTTTATATGATTGAGGCGGGCATGAATCCGGTGCAGGCGGTGAGAAGCGCTACTTGCCTAGCGGCAGAGTTGCTGGGTGTAGAGGAGAACTACGGCAGCATAGAGCCAGGGAAAGTCGCAGATTTACTGATTTTGCAGCAATGTGTTTACGATGAGCCGGAAACCATCAAGGAGTCGATCATCGTCTATAAAGGGGGAAAACGGTATGTATAACTTCCCGAAAGATTTGTATACAGATGTGCGAATCGATAATTATAATGAGACCCAGCTGACCTATGATATTGAAGTGTTGGCAGAGATTAAAGAGAAGGATGTGGAAGGGGTGTTCCTGCGTATTTACGACGGACATCGTTGGTACTACAGTTCTTTTACAGGTAAGGAGCATATTCAGGAGGAAATCGATGCCTTGGCAGCAAAAGCAATGCCCAACCCAAAGGTATACGACTGTCCTGTCATAAAGAAGCTGGAGGCGAATCAGTATCGGAAATTGTCCTATGAGGATGGATTCGGAAACCTGTCCCTGGAGGATAAGATTGCAGTGGTAAAAAAGTACCCTAGCCAATATGTGGCGCAGTGCAGTTTGATGACTGATCTGACCACCCAACTGCTTCTGATTCATAATGTGCGGGAGTTCTATTCCAGCAAGGGCGCTGATCTTTACTATGATGAAGAGGTGCTGTCTCTGGTACTGTCAGGGACCTTTGCCTGTGGAGAAAATGTATTGGTGGAAAACTATGAAAAGTTTGGCCATAAGCTGTCTGACCTGGATGAGACTGTGGATAGAGAGATAACAGACCATATCCAGAAAGCTGAGGAGTTTGTGCGGGAATGTGTTACCGTGGAACCGGGCGCATATCCGGTGGTATTTTCGCCGGAAAATACAGGTCTTCTCTGTCATGAAAGCGTGGGGCATAAGAGCGAAGGCGATTTCTTCGTGGATTCGCCGGGCATGGAGGAAATCTGGACTATGGGCGAGGAAATCTGCGACCATGGAATTTCCATTGTGGATGACGGCGAAATAGAGTCATCCATCTACCTGCCTTTTGACGATGAGGGTACCCGCTCCAGACCGACAGCGATTGTGAAAGAGGGTAGAGTGGGAGACCGGATGACCAATGCAGCCTCTGCCGCTGAACTGAATCTGCCAATGACAGGCAATGCCAGAGCCATTGACTACACTTGGGAACCTATGGTGAGAATGACTACAGTTTATCTCAACCCAGGAACCATGCCAATGGAGGATTTGTTCAAAGGCATCGAGAAGGGAATCTTTGCCGACACCTATATTGCAGGCGGCGGTATGGATGTGTTCAGTATTGCACCGGGTAGATGCTACTTGATTGAAAACGGCAAGATTACCAAGCCGGTAGCTGTGTCTTTGATTTTCGCCAGATGCAAAGAAGCGCTGGCATCCATTGAAGGCAGAACCCAGGACATCATACTGAAACCGGCCTATTATATTCGCTGTGGCAAGCCGCCTCAACTGGGCCTTGCCACATCTGACGGCGGCCCTTATGTCAGATTTAAGTCATTGAGTATCGTATAAGGAGGAACAGCTATGATTAGAGAAAAATATGAGATAAACAGCACCGAGTATGCTGCCGTGTTCCTCAATTCCAAGTTGGATGCCACCCGTAGGCGAGTTTCACAGAAAAAGGGCTTTCGAGTTTACGATAAGGGTCTCATCGGATTAAAGTATGCGGAAAGTGACTGTGATGAGGAAAAGATGTTCCATGGGGCAGAGGAAATGCTTCGTTATCAGGTTCCTTACGAACCGAAGCCAGAAGCTGATAAAGTGCTTCATATGGATATGACCGAAAGTGAAAGAAAGCCGGATTATAAGGAATTTGAGGATCAGTGTGAGGATTTGGTTGTCCGTTTGAAAAAGAGATTCCCTGGCTTTATCTTTAGCAATTCTATCCGCATTGTGGAAGAGGAACATAAGCTAGTAAACAGCCAAGGTTTGGATTTATCCTTTAAAGATAGATACTATCTGGGCGAAATCAACTTGAAAATGCGGGATGGTATCAATGTCAGTGACGGCGCTATTCCATATAAAAGTAGAACTTTTCATCCTGACGATATATTTTCCCATGCGGAAAAAGTGCTGGCAAACTATGATAACGTGATTCAGGTGGAGGAAGGAAAATCCTATCCGATTATCGTTTCCACCATAGATTGTTTCAACATCTATTACGGCTTTATCAATACCTGTTTTGAGCGAGAACTCAACGGACAGCACTATGGGGCCGGAGGCTCTTTGCTGTGTGGAGAAATGGGAAAGCAGATTTTCAATAAGGAGTTTAATCTGGTGCAGTACAGCGACCCTGCAAAATATATCGGCAGGCCGTTTTTCGATGCTGAGGGAACCATCATTGACAGCGGCGTTGTGGATTTCGTCAAGGATGGAACCTTCCTTCGGCCATATACCGATAAGAGCGTCAGCCTAAAATACGGCCTGGAGAATACAGGAAGCGCAGAAGCAAAACCGGACAACGTACCTTGCCTTGGCGGCATCGGAGGAAACGGAATTCCAGAGATTCGTCCTGTGGGCCTGACCATCACCGGCCAGCATCGGGATTTAGAGGAATTGGTTGGTGGCGAACGGGCCATTTACGTGTTCTTCTCATTGGCTGGCTCCTATAACAATATGGGAGGATATGCTCTTCCAGTGCAGTTTGGTCTGGTGTATGAAAACGGAGAATTCGTGGGACGGACCCAGGAATTGATGTGCAATACCACCATATGGGATATGTATGGAAAGGATTACCGTGGTTTGGCAAGGAATACTCTGATGCCGACCTCGGCCCACGACTATATGGTTATCGATATGCTGGCAAATCAAAATGGTTAAAAGATAGAAAAATATTGATTGAAATGGAGGCTGTCGCATTAACAGAAAATCACTGTTAGGGCGACAGCCTTTTGGTATAAACCCTGCTACATTGACTCATTTCTTATTTTTGAGGTTGTGTGTCAATAAATGTGTCAACAAGGCTGACCTCTGACCTTTCTATTCTGGACTTAACCAAAATCAACTGCGGGACAGCGCCTATTTTTTTTTCAACGATGAGGTGAGAACGAGATTTTAAAATATTGTTTCAAAGTTTGTGCCTAAAATGAAATAATGTTTCAATGATGAAACGAAAATAAAACTGGCTCCAAGAAAAGGAATCGCTGAAATGTTGAAATTTACAGAAAAGCGGAGAGATCCTCTGATGAAACATCCGATGGCATATATTTTGCTTTGAATGAAATTATACCGAAAGGAGAGGAGTAAGCCGATGAAGGAGAGGAAACAAGTCTATGTTCCAAGGGAACAGAAACGATATATGGGAACTTATCGTCCTAAGATAGACGCCAAGGAAAAGACCTTGGGAAAGACTCAGTATTTGGATGATATTACCCTGAAGGGCAAATTGCCAGGGATGCTCTATGCTAAGATTTTGGAGTGTCCTTATCCTCATGCCAGGGTTTTAAAGATGAATACAGAAAAGGCAGAGGCATTGCCTGGTGTGTGGGCAGTGTTGCGCTGTGATGACCCAGAGATTCGGGCCTTGGGAAGAACCACCCATTGCTGGACAGACATCGCCATTACGCCTAAGGATGTGGATACGGTCATGCGGTACTGGGATAGAGAATTTCTGCCAGATACCGGCCTTTGGGTGGGCGACCATATGGGTGTGGCAGTGGCTGCTGAAACGCCGGAAATTGCGGAAGAGGCTTTGAAACTGGTGGAAATCAAGTGGGAAATACTTCCGGCCATCTATGAGATGGAAGAGTCTAAGCGGAAGGATGCTGTCATCGTACATCCAGAGTTGAATCCCAATTCCAATCAACTGCGGCACAGCGAGGACGGCATTGTAGACGACCTTTACTATAATAGAGGCGATGTGGACAAAACCATGGAAGAGGCGGATTTTGTGCTGGAGATAGACAAGACCTACGGCGGCGTCACAACCCATGGATGTCTGGAATACAGAGGCTGCGTCATCGATTGGAGAGAGGATAAGATGGATGTGTGGACCAACCATTATATGTCCGACCAGACCAGAATGTTTCTTCACGATTACACCCATGTTCCTCTGAATAAAATCCGTGTAAGAAACGGTAACAGCGGCGCTCACATGGGAAAGTGGAATACGGGAGAGGACATCTTCTTTATGATTACAGCCTATCTGTCCAAGCGGGCAGGCCGTCCAGTTCGATATAAGATGACCAACCATGAAGAATTCCATGAGACTAGAAACCTCAACCGGTATCAGGTGAAGGCTGCCTGCACCAAGGACGGCCGGATTCTAGGAATGGATATGATCTGCGAGGGCAACACGGGAGCGTATATCGGGGCCTGCGACCACAACGTGGAGTTTTTGGTGAGAGAGGTTTTAGACAGAGATTTTGCGCCGATTAAAAATATTCGGATGCATTCCTATACCTGGTTTACCGATAGGGCGCCGGGCGGCGTAGTGCGGGGCATCGGCAACGTGCAGCTCTGCTGGACTTTCATGGCGCTGCTAGATGAGTTGGCGGAGAGAACCGGTATTGATGTGGTGGAAATTCTCAAAATCAACTGCGGCAATGATGTCAACTGGCCAGGAGAGAGAAATCACAGTATCTGCAAAATCCTTGACCAAGGGGCAGAACTCATCGGCTGGGAGCATCGTCACAAGGCAGGGGAAGGTCCGCTCATCGACGACTGTAAAAAGCGGGGCATGGGAGTTGCCATCTGGAATCAGTGGCACGCCGAACTGAACGAATTGACCCGTGGTTTCTATGAGGTGAGCATCCGTCTCAATCCAGATATGTCGGTGATTATTCAGGCGCCAACCTCAGAGACAGGAGCAGGTGGAAACAGCGCGGCAGTATTGGCTTGCGCTGAAAATCTGGATTACCTGAATATTAAACCAGAGGATATTTTATGGACGCCGCTGGGGGATACGGAGCTGGGACTTCGAGATAACGCACCTACTGATAGCGTGATTTCCTTCCTCTATGCAGAAGCCATGGTGGAAGCCGCCGCCAAGCTGAAAGGGGAAATTCTTCGCAGGGTAGGAGAATACATGGAAAAGAAGACGGAAGAACTGGATATTGAGGACGCTTATGTTTATGAAATTGCCAACCCGTCCAATCGAGTGGGCGTGGAATGGTTCATGCTCCATACCGACTGTGTGCCGATTCACATACACCATGCTCGTCACAATGTGAGAGAGCAGGCAGGACTGCCTTTTGGCGCTTGGTTTGTAGAGGTGGAAGTGGATATAGAAACCGGTCAGGTAGAGGTTGTGGATATGGTTGTGGTCAATGATGTGGGCTGTGTCATGCACGCTTCCGGTGCAGAGAGCCATCAGATCAGCGGTCAGGCCATGGGCATCGGTGAAGTCCTGTTTGAGCAGCTTCATTACGACTGGGAAACCGGTACCATGCTGAACAATAACTACATCGACTACAAGATGATGACCATGGCAGATTTTCCAAAGCAGATTACGCCAGTTCTGGTGGAGGAATGGAAGGGCCTTGGGCGGTATGGCGCGGCAGGCATGGCAGAGGGAGCCTTTACCGGCACCGGCGCGGCCATTGCCAATGCCATCTATAACGCAGTGGGGATTCGCATGGACGACCAGGCCATTACGCCTATAGCGGTTTTAAATAAACTATACGGATTTCAAAAATGAAACAAAATGCAAATGATGTTTCAAATATGAAACTGATATGAACGAATAGATAAAAGCAATAGGGAAGAATATCCCTGAAAAGATTGAAATTTCAATAACTGTAACCGAGAAAAAATCTTTGGCATATTTTTTGCGGTATTAAAAAGATAAAAGATGAATGATTGCCAGGAGAAGAAAGGGGCAAACCAAAATGATAAAAGATGGAATTCAGTTAAAGGTAAATGGACGTACATACGCTCTGAAAAAAGACAGGGATTATGAAGAAGCTGATACCTTGTCAAAGGTGCTTCGGGAGCGTTTCGGTCTGACAGGGGTGCGAGTGTCCTGCGAACAAGGAGCGTGCGGCGCTTGTACGGTTCTCATCGATGGGAAGTCGGCGCTTTCCTGTATGATGCTGGTGACCGAAGCTGACGGATGCGATATTTTGACCATTGAAGGCCTTGACGGCAGCGATCCTGTGGTAGATGCCTTTGTCAACACCTATGGCCCAGGCGAGGGTACTGCCATGCAGTGCGGTTTCTGTACCCCGGGCTTTGTGATGGAAGCCCATTCATTGCTCAATGAAAATCCGAATCCTACAGATGAAGAAATTACAGAAGCCTTATCCGGACATATCTGTCGCTGCGGTTGCTATCATGGCATCCATAAGGCAGTGGAAAAGGCAGCGAACCATATCTGCAAGTGTAAGGAAGAGGCAGAAGCTAAGGAGGCAGCCAATGAATAGAGAGACTGCTACATATATACCAAGAGAAGAAAAACGATACATGGGAACCTATCGCCCAAAGATCGATGCCAAAGAAAAGGCATTGGGAAAGACCCAGTATCTGGATGATATTACCTTAAAGGGGAAGCTACCAGGGATGCTTTACGCTAAGATTTTGGAGTGTCCTTATCCCCATGCAAGAATCCTCAAGATGAATACAGAAAAGGCAGAGGCGTTGCCAGGGGTGTTTGCGGTGCTGCGCTATGACGACCCAGAAATCAAGGCTTTGGGAAGAACCACCCATGCTTGGACCGATATCGCCATTACGCCCAAGGATTCAGACACGATTATGCGGTATTGGGATAGAGATTTTCTGCCACAGACAGGTCTTTGGGTTGGAGATCATATGGGAGTAGCGGTGGCTGCTGAAACGCCGGAAATTGCGGAAGAGGCATTGAAACTGGTGGATATCAAGTGGGAGATTCTGCCGGCAGTTTATGAGATGGACGATGCCAAAAAGCCGGACGCACCGATTTTGCACCCTGAACTGAATCCTACTACCAACCAGCTTAGACACAGTGAGGACGGCATCGAAAATCACCTATTCTTTCAGCGTGGAGATGTGGAGAACGCCTTAAAGGAGGCTGACTTTGTTTTAGAGGTGGAGAAAACCTACGGCGGCGTCAGTACCCATGGCTGTTTGGAATATAGAGGCTGTGTCATACGCTGGGATGAGGACAAGATGGATGTGTGGACCAACCACTACATGACCGACCAGACCAGAATGTACCTCCACGATTATACCCATGTTCCTCTCAATAAAATTCGTGTGAGAAACGGCAACAGCGGCGCTCACATGGGCAAGTGGAACACAGGAGAAGATATTTTCTTCATGATTACGGCCTATCTGTCCAAACGAGCAGGAGGCCGTCCGGTCAGATACAAGATGACCAACCATGAGGAATTTCACGAAACCAGAAGCGAAAACAGATATAAGATTAAAGCAGCCTGTACCAACGCTGGAAAGATTACTGGCATGGAAATGGTGGCAGAGGGCAACAGCGGCGCCTATATTGGCGGCTGTGACCACAATGTGGAGTTCATCGTTAGCGAGACTATGAATCGAGCCTTTGCACCGGTGGAAAATGTCAGCCTCTATTCCTATACCTGGTTTACCGATAAGGTGCCAGGCGGCGTGGTTCGCGGTATTGGCAATGTGCAGCTCTGTTGGTGCTTCATGTCTCTGCTTGATGAACTAGCGGAGAGAACCGGTATCGATGTGATGGATGTCATTAAGATGAACTGTACTAATGACATCAACTGGCCAGGGGAGAGGAACAGGAGTATCTGTAGAGTGTTGGATGAAGGGGCTGCTATCATCGGCTGGGAAAATCGTCATAAAGCGGGAGAGGGCCCGCTCATCGATGGATGTAAGAAACGGGGCATGGGGGTTGCTATCTGGAATCAGTGGCACGCTGAATTAAACGAACTGACCAGAGGATTTTATGAAGTGAGCATCCGGCTCAATCCCGATATGTCTGTGATTATCCAGGCGCCGACTTCGGAAACAGGAGCAGGCGGCAACAGTGCAGCAGTATTCGCTTGTGCCGAAAATCTGGATTATCTGAATATCAAACCAGAGGACATTTTGTGGACGCCTTTAGGTGACACAGAGTTGGGCCTTCGGGATAATGCGCCGACCGACAGTGTTATCTCCTTCCTCTATGCAGAGGCCATGGCAGAAGGTGCAGTGAAGTTAAAGGCAGAAATCCTACGGCGAGTAGGAGAATATATGGAGAAAGATCCGGAAGAATTGGACATTACAGACGCCTATGTCTATGAGATTGCCAACCCATCCAATCGGGTGGGTGTGGAATGGTTCATGCTTCATACCGATTGTGTGCCCATTCATATTCATCATGCTCGGCACAATGTAAGAGAGGAAGCAGGACTGCCTTTCGGCGCATGGTTCACGGAAGTGGAAGTGGACATTGAAACCGGACAGGTAGAGGTTCTCGACATGGCTGTGGTCAACGACGTGGGCTGCGTCATGCACGCTTCTGGCGCAGAGAGCCATCAAATCAGCGGTCAGGCCATGGGTATTGGAGAAGTTCTTTTCGAGGAAATTCAATACGATAAAGAATCGGGCGCCATGCTGAACAATAACTATATCGACTATAAGATGGTCACCATGGCAGA
This sequence comes from Bacillota bacterium, assembly GCA_022793795.1. GTDB lineage: Bacteria > Bacillota > Clostridia > Peptostreptococcales > Anaerovoracaceae > RGIG7179. Next base: position 11,737 of record JAAWDM010000045.1, on the reverse strand, counting down.
TTTTCCAAAGCGGGTTACGCCGCTTTTGGTGGAAGAGTGGAAGGGCCTTGGAAAATATGGCGCTGCTGGTATGGCGGAAGGTGCGTTTACCGGTGCGGGAGCATCCATCGCCAACGCTATCTATAATGCGGTGGGCATCAGAATTGACGATCAGGCCATTACACCGGTGAAGGTGCTGAATAAGTTGATGGAAAAGGGAGGAAACAGAGAATGAGAGATTTGGAACTGTATCACGTTTCTTGCACGGATGAAGTAAAAGCCGTGCTAAAGGAAAAGGGCGATTCCTCCTGCGTCATGGGAGGCGGAACCGACCTGGTGGGGGTCATCAGAGAAAACATTCTTCCAAAGAAGATGGAAGAAATTGTACCCCTAAAGGGAATCCAGGAACTGCAGGGAATTGAACTGAATGAAGAATATCTGGATTTAGGCGCAGTGACGACCTTATCTGAAGTAGAAAAGAATGAAGAGATTAAAAATGAGTTTCCAGCCTTGGCAGAAGCGGCCAGAACAGTGGCTTCTCCGCAGATTCGCCATGTGGCCACAGTGGGCGGAAACATCTGTCAGCAGGTGAGATGCTGGTATTATCGGTATCAGGGCGATAAGTTCAACTGCCTGCGAAAAGGCGGAGAGAGATGCAACGCAGTGGTTGGAAACAACCTGTATCATTCCATCTTTGGGGTAGCCAACGTATGCGACCCGCCATGTCAGGTGGAGTGTCCCAACGCCACCAACATCCCTTTCTACATGGAAAAGCTGCGGGCGGGAGATATAGAAGGCGCTGCTCAGATTCTATTTGAAGTCAACCCTCTGGCAGCGGTGACAGGCAGAATCTGTCCTCACACCTGTGAGCAGAGTTGCAATAGAAAGAAATATGACGAAAGCGTATCTGTACGGGAAGCAGAACGTTTTCTGGGAGACTATTTTCTGGAACATCCAGAGCGTTTCTTCATGGCGCCAAAGGAAGAGAGTGGAAAGAAGGTCAGTGTCATCGGAAGCGGTCCGGCAGGTCTGTCAGCAGCCTTTTATCTGCGAAGAGCAGGCCATGCAGTAACCATTTTGGATCAGAATCCGGAAGTAGGCGGTATGCTCTACTATGGTATTCCGGCTTACAGACTGCAAAAGGATATTTTGGCTCGCTATAAAGAGATTCTCATGGGTCTTGGAGTTCAGTTCCGCATGAATACCAAGGTGGGCGAGACTGTCACTCTGGAAGAGTTGTATAAAGAATCGGATATCGTTCTGGTCGGCATCGGCGCCTGGGTTTCCTTGGGTCTTGACTTTGAAGGAAAGGATGCGGAGGGCGTGCTCAACGCACTGGAATTCTTACAGAAGGCGGCGGATAGAGTTCCGCAGAATCTGGGAGAAAAGGTGGTCGTTATCGGCGGAGGTAACACCTCTTTCGACGTTTGTCGAAGCGCCAAAAGGATGGGGGCCAAGGAAGTGACCTTGCTAAGCATCTTGCCCTTTGACGAGATGCCGGCAGAAGAAGATGAAATTGAGGAAGCCCAAGAAGAAGGGGTAAGAATTTTAGACTTGACCACGCTGAAAAAGGTGGTAAAGGATGAAAAGGGCCATGTAAAGTCTCTGATTTTACAACAGATGAAAAAAATCGATGAAGACGAAACCGGACTTGGAAATGTTACAGCAGTGGAAGGCGTAACCACCCAGATCGATGCAGATAACGTAATCGTCGCCATCGGACAGAGTATCAACCTGGAAGGCTTTGAATCCTTAAGCGGCGGCGGCAAACTCATCGCCCTGTCGGAGAAAGAAAGCGGAAAGACCTTTGAAGAAGCCATCTTTGCAGCAGGCGATGCGGCATATGGTCCAGCCACCGCAGTAAAAGCCATCTTCCAGGGAAGAAGCTGCGCCAAGTCCATCTGTGATGTCATCGGCGGCATTGAGGCTCTGCCAAGACAGACCAATCGGGGAGAGAAGATTACTTTCAGTTCTTATGCCCTGCAAAAGACAGAAAAAGCTAAAAGCGTAAACGTACCTCTTGAAGAGAGAGAACTATATAAGGAGATTTCTTCTACCCTGGATGTGGAAAAGATTTTACAGGAAGCCCAGAGATGTTTAAACTGCGGATGCGTAGCGGTCAGCCCGACGGATGTGGGAACTGCCCTGGTGGCCTTGGACGCTGTCATCGTGACCAATGAAAGACAGATTCCGGCAGATCATTTCTTCAAGGCGGCAGTCATGGGTTCCACCGTATTAGCAGAAGGGGAAATCGTTACCAGAATTCTGGTACCAAGAAAGGCCGCTGGAAACAGACAGCTTTACTTTAAGCACAGAACTAGAAAGTCCATCGACTTCCCAATTCTCTCCATTGCCATCAATGCTCACATGGAGGGGCAGGTTATTGAGGATATTCGCATTGTAGTTGGTGCAGCAGCGCCAACGCCAAAGCGACTGGAGGAAGTGGAGGACTTCCTTCGTGGAAAGTCGTTAAATCAGGATCTGGCCGTTCAGGCAGCAGAACTGGCGGTGAAGGATTGCGTGGCCCTGGCAGAAAACGGCTATAAAATTCATCTGCTGAAGGTATTTATGCGCAGAAATCTGGAAAAGTTGCTGTAGAAAATTGCTAATTGCCATAACCTTCACATGAGACCCATCGTGTGGAGGTGAATTCCATAACACCTATAAAGCACGAATAATGCAGGAGCTTTTGGGCTCCTGTATTATTCACAGCTCCGTTATTCTCGTAGAAGAATAATGATGAGAGGTAGGTTCGCCATTTCTTATGAAAAAAGGGACTTTTATGAGAAATTTAATTTTGTCAAGCCAGAGAGATAAAAAGGAGAAAACAATGAAAACAGATAGGCGTCATAAAGGACAGAGGAGATTTGCAATACTGCTAACTATATCCATGCTGATCCTCATGATAACAGGCTGCGAAACGGAATCTAAAGCCGATGAGACGGAACTGACTGTTTTTGCCGCGGCATCTCTGACCGAGGCACTGACAGAGTTGGGCGATACCTACATGAGTGAAAATGAAAATGTGAAATTGACCTTCAACTTTGACTCTTCCGGCACCTTGCAGACCCAGATTGAAGAAGGGGCGGACTGCGATATCTTCATTTCAGCCGGCCAAGCCCAGATGGACGCTTTGGGAGACTTGGTAGCGGACAGTCGTTTCGATATTTTGGAAAACAAGGTGGTTTTGGCGGTGCCGGAGGGCAATCCGGCAGAGATTCAGTCCTATGAAGATTTGCGGCAGAGACTGGAAACACTGGAAACCGGAGACATACTTCTGGCCATGGGCAACAGCGACGTGCCGGTGGGACAGTACACCCAGAGGATTTTGGCTTACATGAATCTGGATGAGGAAGGGCTGGCAAAGGCTGGACGAATCACCTATGGCGGAAACGTAAAAGAAGTCACGATCCAGATTGGAGAAGGGGCTGTGGATTGCGGCATCATCTATGCCACCGACGCCAGCACGGCAGGGCTTACGGCTGTAGATATGGCCAGTCCAGAGATGTGTGGACAGGTCATCTATCCAGCGGCAACGCTCAGTTCCTCTGAAAAGCAGGAAGCAGCCAAGGCGTTTCTCACCTGGCTGAAAAGCGAAGAGGGTAGTAAAGTATTTAATCATTATGGGTTCACACCACTGGGATAGGAAGGAGACGGAATATGGATTGGTACCCGCTGCTTAACTCGCTGCGTATCGGACTAATCAGTACAGTAATCGTATTTTTTATAGGCATTGCTGCTGCTTACTATATCGCCAAGCTGCCTAAGGCAGTCAAGGGGGCGCTAGATGTACTTTTGATGTTGCCGCTGGTGCTGCCGCCTACGGTGGTGGGCTTTCTGCTGCTACGGGTCATGGGCCCCAAGCGGATTTTGGGGGCTTGGTTCCTTGAAACCTTTGGTATCAAACTTACCATGAACTGGTGGTCTGCAATCTTTGCTACCACGGTGGTGATTTTTCCCTTGATGTATCGGACCGCGAGGGGAGCCTTTGAGTCCTTTGACGAAAATCTGGCCCATGCAGGCCAGACCCTGGGCTTATCCAACACTTATATATTTTGGAAAATCCGCATGAACTGCTGTCGCCAGGGAATTCTGGCAGGAGCGGTATTGGCTTTTGCCAGGGCTTTAGGAGAATATGGGGCCACCAGCATGGTTTCTGGATATACGCCAGGAAAGACGGCTACTGTCTCTACCACGGTCTATCAGCTTTGGCAGACAGGACAGGATGGGTTGGCCTTCCAGTGGGTTCTGGTCAATCTGGCCATTTCCTTTGTGGTGCTGCTGGCAGTGAATCTGCTGGAAAAAAGCAGGGAGAGGGGGCGATAGTGTGACAATAGAGGTGGATATTGAAAAAAACTTTGGCGATTTTCGCTTACAAACCTGCTTTACCGCAGGAGAAGAGATCGTAGGACTTTTAGGCGCATCCGGCTGTGGCAAAACTATGACCTTAAAGTGTATTGCAGGGATAGAACGGCCCGACCGAGGGAAAATTACCCTCAACGGACGGACCCTTTTCGACTGGGAGCAGCACATCGACCTGCCGCCCCAGGAACGGAGAACCGGCCTCTTATTTCAGGACTACGCCCTGTTTCCAACCATGACCGTATATGAAAATATCAGAACTGGAACCTGCAGGGAGAAGGACAGAGCCCTGTGCCATAGATTGACCGAGGACATGATGGAACGCATGGGTCTGGCGCATCTGGCAGACCATTATCCAAACCAGCTATCCGGCGGACAGAAACAGCGAACAGCCCTGGCCCGTATGCTGGTTTCCAAGCCGGATATACTCCTTCTTGACGAACCCTTTTCTGCCCTGGACCACCATTTAAGGTTTCGATTGGAGCAGGAGGTACTCGGTATATTGCATGACTTTGGCAAGACCGCCATTTTGGTCTCCCACCATATGGAAGAGACTTACCGGCTGGCGGACACCATTGCGGTCATGGGAATGGGTACCATCGAGGCCATGGGTACAAAAGCAGATATTTACCAAAACCCAGGGACGAGAAACGGGGCCCTTCTTACAGGCTGTCACAATCTATCGCCCATAGAAATTTTGGGAGACCATCGAGTATACGCAACCCATTGGAATATGGAATTGACGGTGGGAAATATACCGGAAGGAGCGACGCTGGTCGGCATCCGCATGAAAGATATCAAGCTGGAACCTGAGAGACAAGGGGTTCCATGTATTGTGGAGCGGGCCCTAGAAAATCCAGAGGGCTGGATGCTGCTGATCCGGCCGGAAGGCGGGAAGGAAGGCGTTCTTTTAAATTGCTATGTGGAAAAGGCCCAATGGACAGCTTTAAAAGGGCCGGAGGTATACATCTCCTTGCCGCCAGAAAGTATCATGCTATTGAAAGAGAGGTAGACATATGAAAAAGGTGAGAGTAGAGGATGCTGTAGGCATGGAGTTGTGTCACGACATCACCGCCATGGGAGACGGATTTAAGGGGGCTGCCTTTAAACGGGGGCATGTGATTGAAGAAAGAGATATACAACAGCTCCTTGCCATAGGCAAAAAGCATATCTTTGTCTGGGAGGATATGGCAGGTGAAATCCACGAGGAGGAGGCAGCTCAGCGGATGGCAGCCATGGCGCCAGTGGCAGGCGCTCATTATGTAGGGCCTTCCGAGGGAAAGATGGTATTGGTAGCTGACCAGCCGGGCATGTTTCGAGTCAATGGAGACGTATTGGCAGCTATCAATAGTATTGGTGACATCACCATCTCCACCCTGCCGGATCACTATCCGGTTCAGCCAGGCGCAAGGCTTGCCTCCATGCGAATCGTACCGCTGGTAACCAAAGAGGAGCAAATCGTCCAGGCGGAGGGCTTGTGCCAAGAGACTGAACTGTTTAGGTTGCGACCCTATGAGGAAAAGAAGGCGGCTCTCATTATCACAGGTTCAGAAATCTATGAGGGACGTATACAGGATAAGTTTGAGCAGGTGGCGAGAAAGAAACTGGCAGCCTACCCTTGTCAGGTCCTGGGCGTGACTATCTGCGATGATAATCTGGACATGATAAAGGAAGCAGCCAGAGATTACTTAAACCAGGGAGCAGATTTGATTTTCTTTTCCGGCGGCATGTCGGTAGACCCAGACGATTTGACGCCGACAGCCATACGAGAAACCGGCGCCCAGGTCATATCCTATGGAGTGCCGGCTCAGCCCGGCAATATGACTTTGGTGGCCTACCTGGGAGACACGGCTCTCATCGGTGTGCCAGGAGCAGCCATCAGCCTGCCCACCACCATCTTTGATGTATTGCTGCCCCAGCTTTTTACCGGAGACAGGCTGACAAAAGAAGATTTGCTGCATCTATCGGAAGGGGGTCTGTGTCAGCTATGCCAGCAGTGCCACTTTCCCAACTGTACCTTTGGCAGGTACTAAAAGAGGTAGATAACCATGAAAAAGAGTCAGTTGGCTGCCATCATTCCGGCGGCAGGTCTGTCCTCGCGGATGGGAAGTTTTAAGCCATTGATGTCCATGGGAGAAATCACAGTGATTGAGACCATCATCCATCAGCTGAAGGTAAACGGCATAGATGAAATCGTTGTAATAACCGGCTATCGGGCAGAGGATATTCAACGGGCTTTGGCCAAGGAAAATGTGACGATTTTGTACAACGGCGACTACAAGAAAACCCATATGTTTGATTCCATCAGGCTGGGGTTTGCATATATGAAGGATCGAGCCGACCATCTGATTCTCTGGCCTGTGGATATACCTGCCGTTACGTCAGATACGGTGAGAAAGCTCCTCGATGCCACAGGAGAAAAGAATTGCCAAGTGGTATTTCCTTGCCACAAGGGCATACATGGCCATCCGGTCATATTTTCAGCAGACACCTATGAGACCATTCTCGCCCACGATGGCAAAGAGGGTATGTATGGCGCGCTGAAAAAGCTGGAATCCTCCATGGAGGTGGAGGTAGACGACCCCTTCGTTCTGATGGACATGGACACTAAAGAGGACTATGATCGGTTGATTGAAAAGAAGCGGGAGTGGGAGACACGGGAAAATATGAGAGTCACGCCTCTCACCTTTTCCTTTCAGCTTGTCCTTCGGTATGGGGAAAATTTTTTCGATGAAAATCTGGTCTGTCTGCTTCGCTGGATTGACAGGAGAGGTTCGCTAAAAAAGGCCTGCGAGGAAATGGGTATCGCCTATAGCTATGGCTGGAAACTGGTAAGAAAAGCCGAACAGAAGATGGGATTTCCATTGATACATAAGGTAACTGGCGGCCATGGCGGAGGCGGCTCGACCCTGACGGTAGAATGTAGAAAGCTGATGAATTCCTATGAGTTATTTTGCAAGGATATGGAACGCTATGGGCAGAAGATATTTTCTAAATATTTTTACTGGCACGAAAAATGAGAAGGAGAGGAACCATGAAAAAAATTGGGCAATTTATCAGAGAAAATCTAAAGGGGGGAAAGGCTTGCGTATTGGTGACCATCATTTCCAGCGAAGGATCATCGCCTCGGGGCGCGGGAACCAATATGGCTGTCAGCCAGAACGGCGATTGCTGCGGCACCATTGGCGGCGGCGCGGTGGAACATCGGGTTACAGGAATGGCTAAGGAAATCATGGAAAGCCGCCGTTCCAGGGCAGAATATTTTATGCTCAATAGGGATGATGTGAGAAATCTGGGGATGATTTGCGGCGGAGATATTCGGGTGTATTTGCAGTATATCGGAGCGTCGGAAGAAAACATGAAGTTGTATGAGGAGATTTGCTGGGCAGCCGAAAGCAACGAAAACCGGTGGGTCGTCTTTGAAATCGATGGGGAACAGCAGTGCAGCGCCAGTATCCTTTCCCGTGAAGGTGTGATATACGGCCAGACGTCTTCTTCTCAATATCTGGATAGACTGACAAACCTTACGGTTGGGGCCTGGAACGAGAAAGGCAGCTACTATATCCAGCCATTAGCGGTAAAAGGGCAGGTCTACATCTTTGGCGGTGGTCACATCGCCAGGAAGCTGGTGCCAATCCTGGCATCGGTGGATTTTTCTTGTATCGTATACGACAGCATGGAGGAATTCACAAGGCTAGAGGATTTTCCACAGGCCAAGGCGGTTATCTGCGGGGACTTTGCTCAGATCGACCAACACCTTTCCATCGGCAGGGATGACTATGTGGTCATCATGACCAGGGGCCATGCTTATGATTATACGGTACTCAGGCAGGTCTTAGCAAAGCACACCCTCTACACGGGGATGATAGGAAGCAGAAGCAAGGTGAAAACCACCAATGAAAAACTTATGGGAGACGGTTACACAGAGACAGATATTGCAAGGATACATTCCCCTATCGGCCTGGCCATCAAAGCCGACACGCCGGCGGAGATTTCCATCAGCATTGCAGCGGAGATGATTGAAGTGAGAGCCACAGCGCGACAGGAGAAGCAATTATGAGTGGTAAGCGATTCTATCTGATACGTCACGGAATATCCAAAGCACAGCGGGGAATTTCTATCTGCTTGGGCGGCAGGAGCGACCCGCCGCTGGCAGAGGAGGGTCGCAGACAGGCGGAGATGGTTTTGGCGGCAGAGCTCCCGGATGTTTCCGTTGTTTATTCCAGTCCTCTTAGGCGATGTTTGGAGACAGCGGAGATTTTGGCAGGCGACCGGCAGCAGGTTCGACAGGTCAGCTTGCTTACAGAGATGGATATGGGCCATTGGGAAGGCATGGATTTTGAAAGAATTCGTAGAGAATATCCGGTAGAGTATGAACTGCGTGGGAGACATCCTGCAGCGCCGCCTCCAGGAGGCGAGACCTTTGAAGCTGCCGCTGATAGAATGGAAAGGGCGCTTCGCCAGATGATAGAGGAAAATCCTTTGGAAGAGGAGTTTGTGATAGTCACCCACGGCGGCATTATCAGCGCCTTTCTCTGCAAGCTGGCGGGAGAGGACTTTGATAAAAACAGAAACTATAGGCTGCCCCACTGCGGTATAGGGATGGTAGCATATGAGAAGGGAGGATTTCAGCAGATATGAGGGATGGATATGGAAGAAATATAGACTATATCAGGATTTCCGTAACCGACAGGTGTAATCTGCGATGCAGGTATTGTATGCCGGCTGACGGCATTGAGCCGACCACCTGCCAGGAAATTCTCAGGTTTGAAGAAATTCTCCGACTGGCTAGACTGTTTGCAGACAGCGGTATTCAAAAGATCAAGATAACGGGAGGCGAGCCTCTGGTACGGAAGGACGTGTCATGGCTCATCAGCCAGCTGAAAAAAATTCCAGGCATCCAGCAGGTGACCCTGACCACCAATGGGCTTTTGCTTGGTCAGTACCTTCCTACTCTCATGGAAGCTGGACTGGATGGCATTAATATTAGCTTAGACACCTTAGAGGAAGACACATACCAAAGGATTACGGGCAGGGGCAGCGTGAGACAGGTCCTAAAGGCCATAGAGGCTTGCTGTGACTATGAAAATCTTAGGGTTAAGATCAATACGGTGACACTGGCAGATTACAATCTGTCTGAAATCGAGGCCCTGGCAGCTCTGGCAAAAGATCGGAAACTGGACGTTCGCTTTATCGAGATGATGCCCATGGGGTTGGGAAGGGACTTCCCAGGATATACTCAGGAGACGGCGCTGAAGAGGCTGGAAGCAGCTTACGGAACAGTCCTGCCAGCGGAAGATGAGAAAGGGGATAGTGGACCTGCCGTCTATTACAAGCTAGAGGGATTTCAGGGAAGAATCGGGATGATAAGCGCCATGAGCCATATATTTTGCAAGGACTGCAATCGGATTCGTCTCACTGCCGAAGGCTTTTTAAAGCCTTGTCTCCATTATGGAACCGGTGTGGATTTGCGCCAGTTGCTGCGGACAGGGGCGGATGATGAAATCCTGCGACAGGCCATTGAGGCGGTCATTTTAGACAAACCTGAGCGCCATGGATTTTGTCAGGAGACGGCAGGCGTCAAGGAGGAGAGAAAGATGTGGGAGATTGGAGGATGACATGACAGGGATTATAAGAGCGGTTTGCATCAGCGAGAAGAAGGGAACAGGTAAAGTCGACATAGGCCAGGGGCAGTTTGTGGAGGATTTTGGCCTTGAAGGAGACGCTCACGGAGGAAAATGGCACAGACAGGTGTCCCTGCTTTCCTATGAAAAGATAGAGGAATTTAAAGCATTGGGGGCAAAGGTAAAGGATGGAGATTTTGGTGAGAACCTGGTGGTCAGCGGAGTGGATTTTGCCGCTCTGCCAGTGGGAAGCCGGTTTCAAATCGGGGAAGTGGTTCTGGAAATGACCCAAATTGGAAAAGAATGCCACCACGGATGCGCCATCGCCCAGGCCGTGGGAAAATGCATCATGCCCACGGAAGGGGTATTTGCCAGGGTAATAAAGGGAGGCAGAGTTCGTGTAGGCGACAGACTTGAAGTGATGGAAGGAGAGAAAGAATCGTGGAATTGACCCATTTTGATGAGAAGGGAAACGCCCGAATGGTGGATGTGGAAGGAAAGGATGTGACGGAAAGACGGGCTACGGCCCAGGGCTCCATCAGAATGTCCCAGGTAGCCTATGAGGCCATAGTAGAAAAGCGGATTGCCAAGGGAGATGTGCTGACCGTTGCCACCACGGCAGGCATCATGGGGGCAAAGAAAACCTGGGAGCTGATTCCCATGTGTCATATATTACAGCTGACCGGATGCGCCATCCACTGGCAAATGGATGAGAAAACCCATACCATAATCTGCCTTTGCACGGTAAAATCCAGCGGTAAAACCGGCGTGGAGATGGAGGCTTTGACTGGCGTCAGCGTGGCTCTGTTGACCGTTTATGACATGTGTAAGGCAGTGGACAAGTTTATGGAAATAGGGCCAATCTATTTAAAGGAAAAGGAAGGCGGCAAAAGCGGCTATATTTATAATGACAGGAGGCAGAAAGATGAATAGGGAGATAAAGGAAACGTACCGGGTGGGCGTCGTGACCTTAAGCGATAAGGGGGCCAGAGGAGAGCGGCAGGACGAAAGCGGTCCGGAAATCTGCCGGATGCTTATGGAGGAAGGCCAAGGTAGGTATGAGGTGACCCATAGTCTCCTGCTTCCCGACGATCAAGAGGCCATTGAAGGGACGCTGATTCAGCTATGCGACAAAGAGGGCTTGGACTTGATCCTTACCACCGGCGGCACCGGCTTTTCGCTGCGAGACGTGACACCGGAAGCTACCATGGCGGTAGCCACGAGAAACGCACCGGGCATTGCAGAGTACATGCGGGCAAAGTCCTTTGCTATTACGCCTAAGGCCATGGTTTCCAGGGGTGTATCGGTGATTCGAGGAAGGACTTTGATTATCAACCTGCCAGGAAGCCCTAAGGCCGTGCGGGAAAATCTAGGGTTCATCCTGCCGGCCTTACCCCATGGACTGGATATTTTGCTGGGCAGGGATGGAGAGTGCGGCGTTCGATAGAGACAATCTAATCGTACCAATCTGGATGATATGAGTCTGGATATGTAATTCTTCGCCAATATAATAACTTTTTGATAATGAACACCCCCAAATATGATATAATAGATTTGTAACTGATTATTACAAGAACCAAAATGGGGTTATTATGAAAACTTTGATATTGAATGGTTCTCCAAGAATAAATGGTGATACAAGCAGTCTTATTAAGAAATTTACCGAAAAAAAGATAGATGAATATAAAATTGTTGATGCATATAGATGTAATATTTCGGCTTGCCTTGATTGTCGGAACTGCTGGAAAAATAATGGCTGCTCAATAAATGAT
>JAAWDM010000044.1 GCA_022793795.1 Bacillota bacterium | reverse complement strand
GGTAGATCGCTTTTTCATCGATTTCAGCAGAAATTGGAGCAATTTCTTTTTCACAGAAGTCTTTTAACATCTGCTTTACCATCTGTTGCTCTCTTGAATAACTAAATTCCATTGATTGTCCTCCATTTCATCTATGATTATTTAAAAATCACTAATAACATAGTTACACCTGATTCTTATTCAAGAATCGTGCCAACACATTTTCTACACATAAAAAAATGCATCACACCCCAAAAGTATTGATTTTTCACTGTTTCAAAAAAACTTTGTGAATAAAAATACGTTTTCGTGCGATGCACAACTTGGTTCGATGCTATTCTGCATCTCTACCTTTTCCATTTCTTTCTCATATGCATTTTCTCGATGCATTATTCCTCTTTCATTCAGTCCTATTCCAGATTATATTTCTGCATTTTCCGCACAATGGTGGACTGATTAACTTTCAGCTTTTCAGCAATCTTACGAGTGGTGCCGCAGGTATCCTTTGCCTTGAGCAAAATCCTTCTCTCCAGTTCCTCCACCGCTTCATTGAGTCCCAGTTCTTCGTTTTCCACCAGGGAACCGATGGTTCTGGTCATCTCGTTTTTCTTCTCCTTTTCATTCCAAGGAAGGTCCTCGGTCTGCAGGTACTCGTTATTGCTGACAATGACCATGTTTTCCATAATATTTTTCAGTTGGCGAACATTCCCTTGCCAAGAATATTTTTCCAGGGCCTTAATCAGATCGTAGGTCAGCATTTTCTCCTGGCCATATTTTTTGTTATATCGATTGAGGAACAAGGAGGCCAATGGCATAATATCGTCAATTCGCTTTCGCAGAGGCGGTACGTCGATCTGCACCACATTAAGCCTGTAATAGAGATCCTCTCTGAAGGTTCCCTCTTGCACCATTTCAAACAAATCCCTGTTGGTGGCAGCAATCACACGGACGTCTACAATTTTTGCATCGACAGAACCTACCCTGCGTACCTCCTTGGATTCTAAAAACCGGAGCAGTTTTACCTGAAAGTCTAGCGGCATCTCTCCGATTTCATCTAGGAAAATCGTGCCCCCTTCAGCAGCTTCAAAGAGCCCCTGTTTACCGGTCTGCATGGCCCCGGTAAAGGCTCCCTTCTCATAACCGAACAACTCCGATTCCAACAAGTTGTCCGGAATGGCGCCGCAGTTTACCACCACGAAAGGTTTTCCCTTACGCATACTGTTCTCGTGGATAAACTTAGCCACCTCTTCCTTACCCACGCCGGACTCGCCCAAAATCAGCACTGTTGCATGGAAATTGGCCACCTTTCCAGCCAGAGAAAGAACGCTTTTCATGGCGTCGCTGGCTGCCAGAATCTTTTGATCGCTGTCGTCAGTTCCTGTCAATGGATGGGTGAAACGGTTGATATATAACTTCTCGTTTTCCTTGGCTTTCTGTAATTCTTCGGTAAGCTCATAGATTTCTGTAATATCCCTAGCATTGATGATAATCTTCTTGATATTCTTTTTATTGTCAAAGATAGGACGGCCAGTTACCATGATATGACGGCCAGATTTTACCACCTGACGTTTGGACACCACGGTTCGCTCTCTTGCCACAATGTGAGCCACTGTTTCAGGCATCCACACCGGATTGATTAAATCCCGCATGTATTTTCCTTCCATCTCTGATCGCTTAATCTCTGCTACCCGCTCATAAGAACTATTGACAAACAAAATCTTCCCTTCTGCATCGGTCACAAGAATTCCGTCAAAAGAGCCCTCCAGAATTTCTTCAAATTCCTTGCTGATTTCCTTTTGATAGGCCAACTCCGACTCGATTTCTTTATGGGAATAGATGTCAATCATCAAAACTCCGATACGATCGTCGCTGTCGTCTTTATCGGTACGGAAGGGCAGCAAATAATAAGTCCGATTATCAATGCTTACTTCGAATACCCCGTCAGAAATCCGGCTGTTCCCTTTCAGTTCAGGGATGATGTTGGTAATGTTCATGCCCACCACATCTTCCTTTTTGCCGCGGGTCAATTTCTCCAGGAGCTTTTGGGCAGCAATATTGGCTCTTACAATGTTATAGTCCTTGTCCACCACCATGAGAGCGGAAAAATCCCTACTCATGCCCACTTCAAAAAAATCTCTTATCTCTCTATCCATAGATTCTCGCTCCTTCGCACTGTCAACTTGCCAATCTCTCTTATTCTTAGTCTACACTAGAATCCACAAAAAAACAACCGGCAATCTGATTCCATGCCAGTTGTTTTTATCCCGATTCCCAAAACGTCTGCGTCTATAGGATCACGCCGTCTCTCAAAATACCGATTTCATAGAAGCCGGTCCTCTCATTGCTGCTTCTGTACTCACCGGAAGCAGTTCTTAATACTAACTCTACAAACTCATCGGTCAGTTCCCCAAGGTCTTTGCCATCGATAAGGCTGCCAGCGCTGAAATCCATCCAGCCTTGCTTCTTTTCGAAGATACGATGGTTGGTAGCCACCTTTAAGGTTGGCGCTGCAAAGGCCACCGGCGTACCTCTTCCCGTGGAGAACACTACCATATTGGCTCCTGCTACAATCTGGGAGGTAACGCCTACCAAGTCGCTGCCTGGACCCTGCACCAGATTCAGCCCCTTTTTCTGCACCCTATCACCATAAAATACCACATCCACAATGGCGTTTCTGCCGCTCTTTTGTACGCACCCCAAAGATTTATCCTCAATGGTGGTGATGCCCCCCTGCTTGTTTCCGAAGGACGGATTACCATTGGCTGACTCCCCATATTTTTCAATATAGGCTTTATGACGGCGAATTAGCTCTTTTATCTTCTCGAAGGTGGCTTCATCGATGGCCTTATTCATCAAAAACTGCTCTGCTCCAAACATTTCTGTAATCTCTGTCAAGGTCACGGTGCCGCCGGCAGCACAAATTCGCTCTGCCATACTTCCCACCAGCTTATTGCCTGTGAGTCCCGAAAAGCCATCGGACCCACCGCAGTTGGTGGCAATATGAAGTCCAGAAACTGGACACTCCTCACGCCGATCCTGGTTAACCCGCTGATACAGTGCTTCCAGATATTCCATGGCCAGTTCTATCTCGTCATCCTCTTCTTGCATGGTAAAGGTCTTAAACCGCTCCATATCCAACTCTTTTTCCATATATGGCATTACCGTATCCAGCTTCGTAATCTCGCAGCCTACCTCCATGAAGAGAATCCCGCCAAAGTTGGGGTTTTGCAAAAGTCCTGCCAATATCTTCTTCACATTGACAATATCCTGTCCTGCCTGACCGCAGCCGCACTCATGGGTCAGCGGCAGAAATCCATCAAAATGCTCTGTCTTTGGAAACCGCTGTTCCGCCATAGCTGCAATCTTCTTGATATGAGAATTGGAGCAAAACACGCCAGACATAATGACGATATAGTTTCTCGTTCCCACCTCGCCGCTTTTCCGCTTATATCCACGGAAGGTCAAATGGCTGCTTCCTGGCATGATGACATTTTCTCTGTCGAAATCGTAAGTGAATTCCCGCTGGTCGTCAGCATGGGAAATCACATTATGGGTATGAATCCATTCTCCTACGGGAATATCCTCGGCTGCTTCTCCGATAGGCGCTCCATACTTTATGATCCGCTCCCCTTTTTTCATATCCTTTAGGGCAACTTTATGACCTGCTGGGATATCCTGCAGTACCGTCACGGTTTTCTCGCCCAGTGCATAACTCTCTCCCTGGCGCAACGGTTTAATGGCCACTGCCACCGTATCCTTTTCATCGATTCTGTAAAGATCCATGTTACTTTCTCCTATATTTTCCAAAAAGAAAAGGGACTTAAAAGCCCCCTTTCCTGTTTTACTCTATCTTGCCATCCAGCCTCCGTCAACCAGAAGCACATGGCCATGCACATAATCGGAAGCATGAGAAGCTAAGAAAATTGCTGCGCCCACCATGTCTTCCGGCGTACCCAAACGGCCTACCGGCAATCTGTCCATGATGGTTCTCATTCTTTCCTCGTCCAGACCCTTTAAATTATCCGTATCCATGTAGCCCGGCGCAATGGCGTTGACATTAACCCCTTTGCCTGCCCACTCGTTACAGAAGGTCTTGGTGATCTGAGCAATGGCGCCTTTAGACGCTGCATAAGCCGGAATGTACAGTCCGCCGCTAAAAGTGGTCAGCGATGCTGTGTTGATAATCTTTCCGTAGCCCTTTGGCAGCATGATCTTGCCGGCCAACTGCATCAGCACAAAGGCTGCCGTTAAATTGACATCTATTACCTTCTGCCAATCCTCCAGCGGAAATTCCACTGCAGGATGGCGAATCTGCATACCTGCGTTGTTCACCAGCACATCCAAATCTCCGCCCAGGTGTGCAACCGCTTCATTGAAAGCTCTTTCTAAATCTCCGGTATTGGCAAAATCGCAGATAACGCCATGAACCTGATTGTCTGGTGTAGACAACTCTTCTGCAGTCTTATGTACCTTTTCATTGGTTCCCATGACCACAACCTGACAGCCTGCGTCATGAAATCCCTTGGCCATGCCGCGGCCCAAACCACGGCTTCCACCGGTTACGATAACTTTTTTTCCTGTAATGTCAAATAACTGATTCATATAGCCTCTTTTGCCTCCTCATTATAGTCCTTGTTTACCTAGCAATCCTCAAGCCTATCCCATCAAGTTTGGAATCAGGTAAGTTACACCAGGCACAAATGTAATTATCAAAAGCACTACCAACAGCACCACAATCATCGGCGCCACATTCTTTACCAAGGTGGTAAAGGAAACGTCATCACGAAGTCCACAGGCCACGAACAGGTTTACACCTACTGGCGGCGTACAGAAACCTACCGCCAAGTTTACTACCATCAGGATACCGAACTGAATCAGATCCATTCCAGCAGCAGCAGCTACAGGATAGAGGATCGGTCCCAAGATCATGATAGCAGACAGAGTCTCCATCAGACAACCTACGATGAGCAGGATGACGTTGAGCAGCAACAGGATAACCACCGGACTGTCGGAAATGCCCAGAATTCCGTTCACAACCATTTCTGGAACCTTAGCCACGGTCAGCACTCTACCCAAGGTCGTACCTGTACCTACGATGATGAGAATGGTACCTGTAGTTAATACCCCATCTTTAAAGGAGTTAAGCAACTTTTTAATATCCAATTCCCGATAAATGAAAAATCCTACGATTAAGGAATAGCAGATGGTAATGGCTGCAGCTTCTGTTGGAGTGCAAACACCGCCGTAAATGCTTCCCAAAATGATAATCGGAGCCAAGATGGCCCAAAAAGCAGGCTTAAATGCAGACCATACTCTCCTTAAGGAGAACTTCTGGCCATTGCCCTTCCATCCATTGACGCGGCACACGAAATAGGAATAACCGCAAAGGAACAGACAGAATACGATACCAGGGCCAATACCAGCAATGAACAAATCTCCTACTGAAGCGCCTGTGGAGGTTCCAAAGATAACCATCGGGATGCTCGGCGGAATGATAACGCCCAGGCAGCCGGAAGCTGCGATTAGAGCCAGAGAGAAACCTTTGGAATATCCTCTTTCAATCATGGCCGGAACCATGATAGTACCGATAGCCGCAACCGTAGCCGGCGCAGAACCGGAAATGGCGCCGAAGAAGGCGCACACTACAGAGGTTACCATGGCAAATCCGCCTGTAAAGTGACCGATACAAGCATCAGCCAAATCTACCAGTCTCTTAGTGATACCGCCTTGAGACATCAATGCGCCGGCAGCGATAAAGAATGGAATCGCCATCAGCGGGAAAGAGTCGCAGGCCGTAAACATATTCTGGCAAAGGAAGGAAATCGGCTGTGTATTATACAGCAAGAAATAGATGATAATTGACATGCCGATAGAAACGCCGATAGGTACTGTCAGAAACAGCAAGATAAAAAAGGTGATTAACCATACTAGTGGACCCATTTACGCTTCCCCCTTTCCAGCTTCTAATTTCTGATTTGCTACAATTTCTTTACGCTCTTTGAATCTCAAAATCGTATCCTGCACCAGACGGAACAGCATGATAATGGAGCAGATATACCAAGAGCTATACGGTATAATCATTGGAATCTTTGCTGCTGGCGATACTTGATGCTGAATAAATCCGATCTTATGTAACAGATCTGTTCCATTGACAATGAGCAGCAGACAGAAGATAAAGAACACCACGTTGGAAATGATGTCTAACACAAAATTAACTTTATCATTAAATAATAATTGCACTGCATCGATTTTTAGATGCTTTCTGTACTTAATTGCTGCGGTACAGCCCAGATAAATCATCCACACAAACATATAGCGGGCGATTTCTTCCGTCCAAGGTACCTGAATACTGCAATATCTGAAAATAACCTGTGCGGTAATGATGGCTGTCATCAAAATCAACAGGGTGATTCCCAGAGTTTCTTCCAGATAGCGATCAAGGAATCTTAGTACCTTTTTCATACTGATAACTACCTCCTGTAAAATATAAATGATGAAAAAAGTGGGAGGACAAGCCGCGCCTATCCACCCACCTGACCTGACTTAAGTACTATTTGCTCAGTTCAGCAATCTTGTCCAGAACAGTCTGTAAATCAGTTACAGTAGAGATACCGCTTTCATTTACGAACCAATCCTGAATAGGAACCAGAGCGTCTCTGAAGGTCTGTAATTCAGCATCAGACATTTCATAGTATTCCATGCCTTTTTCCTTCAGGGTTTCCAGAGAAGCCTCGTCTAATTCGATAGCTTTTTCTCTCTGATACTTGGTTGCAACTGCTGCTGCATCGTCGATGATCTTCTTTTCATCGGCAGTCAGGGATTCATACCATTCGTTGTTTACATTGAAGGAGGTTGCGTCGAAGGTATGAGAGGAGTTACTTACATACTTCTGTACATCAGCAAATCCATAAGTTAAAGTGTTTACCCAAGGGTTTTCCTGTGCGTCTACGGAATTGGTCTGCAGAGCAGTGTAAAGCTCAGTTACAGACATCGGTGTAGGCAGAGCGCCCAGAAGTTCCATCATCTTGATGTAAACGTCGTTTTCCATAACACGGATCTTGATACCCTTCATGTCTTCAGCCTTGGTAATCGGTCTGATATTGTTGGTGATGTGTCTTACGCCGTTTTCCCAGAAAGCAAGGGTTCTAACGCCAGTGATATCCAGAATGTTTTCTCTCATCTTGTCGCCTACTTCGCTATCCCACAGAGCATATGCAACGTCTCTGCTTGGAATGGTGTAAGGGATACCCAACAGAGAGTATTCGCCAGTCCAGCCTGCAAATGCGGAAGTGGTTACTTCGCAAACCTGCAGATTACCCAGCATTAAGGATTCAACCAATTCACGGCCTGCGCCTAATGCACCGTTTACGTGACATTCTACCTGCATCTTTCCATCGGAAGCAGCTTCTACTTCTTCCTCGAACTTAGCCAGAGCTAAGGACAGTGGATGGTCTTCAGCTACGGTTCCGCCCACAGTGATGGTCATCTCTCTAACGCCACCCTCATCTGATGTGGCGTCTCCGCCATCATTGGAAGAACTGCAAGCTGCCATGCTGAAAATCATAGCAAGTACTAATAAGATTGATACGAGCTTCTTCATTTTTTCTTCTCCTTTTCTATGTCATACATAAATAAAATGTATCATTGAACGGTCAGAGACCGAATCAACCAAGCAGGCCCTATCCTCCTAAAAGTACCGTCAAAATTGCCTTCTTTCCGGCAGGAGATGCAGGACGCCATAAAAGGAACTCTCAATCAGCCGATGGGAATTAAAGATTCATCTCTCTGATCTTCTTTAAGGCTGCAAAAATCTTGGCAGGAGTCACTTCAAACGGCTCTCTGTGAGCATTAGCCCCACCGCAGATGGACTCTGCAATCTTCATCAACAGCTCATCGTCTGGATTCTCTATGGCGATCTGTTCAAATCTAGTCGGCAGTCCTACCGACTTATAAAAATCTACAACCAGATTCCACTCTTCCTCATCCCATGCGCCGGCTTCTGTATACTCTGTAATCAGTTGTACCAACAGACCAAAAGCCACGCCTTCGCCGTGCATAACCGGAAATGGCATTAACACACCGGTGAGTCCGTTATAGGTTGCATGAGAAATGGATACACCGTTATTTTCGAATCCAACTCCACTGAGATAGATATTTGCCTCTGTTACATAATCGACTTCTTCTGACCACCGTTTGGCTTCCACATCTGCCTTTGCCTTAGCGCCATGTTCCAAAAGCACGTCTCTGCAAAGTTTCGCAATGGCGTATCCAGCCTGGGTACACAGACCGCCGGATAAATTGGCAAGCCCTGCCCGTTTACATGCACGGGCTTCATAGTAGGTTACAAAAGCGTCTCCCATACCTGCTACCAAAAGTCTTACCGGCGCGCCTGCAATCACCTCTGTGTCTACCAGCACTACCGATGGATTTTCTTTTGGTTTCACTGCATGCAGGAAGGTTCCGTTTTCATCATATACAACCGTGTTGGCTGAACATGGCGCGTCGGAAGCCGCTGATGTAGGAACGATGACAGTCTTTACGCCTGTCAACTGCATGGCCGCCAGCTTCGCGCTGTCGATTACCTTTCCACCGCCTACGCCAACGATAATCTCGCACTGATTTTCCTCTAAAATCGATGCGATTCTCTTAGCCTCTGCAAGGGTGGATTCCCCATTGTGAAAAATGTAAATGTACTGACCATCCTTATCCTGAAATGCAGTCTCAACCTTATCCTTGATGATGCCGTGTACGATTTCATCTACCAGAAAGGCATACTTTTTTCCTAGATGGCAGGTTCTGTCATAAATCTCTGTTAACAAGCCTTTTCCCTGAAAATATTTAGTTGGGGCAATGATGCTTCTATATGACATGTCTAAATCCTCCATTTTCTTTTTCACGATTTAAGTAAACAGCAATTTCTATGCCATTTACTTTCTCGTCTTTTCTTTACATTCGTAATAATGTGTCGCATATGTGTATTTTTCATCACATTTCTAATATATTTTTTCTTTTTTCACCACCTTTCTGGTCACCATTTCCGATATTTTTCTATAGCAAAACCGTACAAATTTCGTACTCTTGTGCATCATGATGCGCAAAAGCATCTATAATTTACAAGTCTCCATGAGAGTTCTTTAATTCTGTTGACAAAACTCGACAGTTGTTATAAATTTAATTACACCAATCATTCACAGGAGGTACAACATGAACGACGCGCTAAAGATCGATAGACAGGATAACGTGGCAGTGGTGATCCGTCCTGTTAAAGCCGGCGAAATCCTTTGCTACACGGATTTTGAAAAGGGCGAAACCCAGCTGACCGCGTGTACAGACATTCCCATCTATCACAAAATCTCTCTCCTTCCCATCCCCCAAGGGACAACGATTGTAAAATATGGCGAACATATCGGCCAGGCTTCCTGCCATATCCCTGTGGGCGCCCATGTCCATACCCATAATGTGGCCAGTGTAAGAGAGGATTTGAAATCCCTATAGCAATTTTAACGGAGGTATCCCATTGAATCAACTAAAATTTAAAGGCTACCTGAGACCAGACGGCAAGGTAGGCGTTCGAAATCATATTTTAATTCTTCCCACCAGTGTCTGTTCCAGCGACGTGGCAAAATTTATTGCCGCTCAAGTTCCAGACGCCGTTACATTCAGCAATCCCAACGGCTGTGCCCAGGTAGGCCGCGACCTTCAATTCACCTTGGATATATTGTCCGGCTATGCCTGCAATCCTAACGTATACGGTACTGTACTGGTCTCTTTGGGCTGTGAAACCTGCCAGCTGGATCTGGTGGCATCGGAAATCGAAAAGCGAACCAACAAACCTCTGATTAAGTTGGACATTCAGGAAAGCGGCGGTTCCATCAAAGCTGTAGAAAAAGGCGTCAGAGCTGCTTCCCAGCTTTCCTCCCAAGCTGCCTGTCTGGAAAAGGACTGGTTCCCGATTACAGAGTTGATGATCGGTACTGAATGTGGCGGTTCTGACCCGACTTCTGGATTGGCTGCCAATCCTACGGTGGGCGCCATGTCTGACCTGGCCGTTGAAGCCGGCGCTACAGTGATTCTCAGCGAAACCACGGAGTTCATCGGCGCGGAACACATTCTGGCAAGACGAGCCGTAAATAAGGAGGTTGGCGACCGCATCTTTGAAATCGTCTATCGTTATGAAGAGGATTTAAAACTGGTGGGCGAAGACGTACGGGCCGGCAACCCATCTCCAGGCAACAAAGCCGGCGGTCTGACCACCCTGGAAGAAAAATCCCTCGGCTGTATTCACAAAAGCGGCCATGCTCCCATACAAGCTGTCTTTGAATACGCTCAGCCAGTAACCGGCCCTGGCCTGGTCATCATGGACACGCCGGGCTACGATGCTGCCTCTATCGCCGGTATGGTTGCCGGCGGCTGTCAGGTATGCGTCTTTACCACTGGCCGCGGTACCCCGCTAGGCCATCCTCTGATTCCAGTCATCAAAATCACAGGAAACAAAATTACCTATGAGAAGATGATAGATAACATAGACTTTGACGCCAGCCCTGCCGTTTATGGCCAGCAGACCATTGAGGAACAGGGGGCAGCCCTCCTCCACATGGTTCTTAGGGCCGCTTCCGGCGAAAAACCAAAGGCTGAAGCCTTAGGTTTCACCGAAACTTCTATCGCCAAAATCTGTAATTTTACCTGATCCCCGAATTTCAGAAAAAGCTAGGCTGTCGCCTTAACGGAAAATCACCGTTAGAGCGACAGCCTTTTAGTATCACTTCTTCTGTATTGACACATTTCTCATTTTTGAGGTTATGTGTCAATAAATTGGCCTTACTCCCTTTGCAAAACAGATGATTTTTTGTCTATTTGCAGTACGATGTTGACACATTTGCCGACTTCAGTCCGCTGAGTCAACAAAATCGGCTGAAAACGTTGACTCAGTTTGCAAAACAAAGGGAGTCGTGACAAAATTTCCATGTGCCACCCCTGAAAAAGGCTCCTAAATGGTAATATATGGATAGATTTTTTGACCAAATCTGCTGATTTTAAGAAATGTGTCAACAGGGTTTACCTTTGACCTTTCTATCCTGGACTTAGCCAAAGTCACTGGGCCGATGCGGTAGCTATTTTTAATATTTGATAATCGAGCCCTCTGCCGCTGAGGACACCATCTTGGCATATTGGGCCAGATATCCCCTCTTAAACTTCGGTTCCTTTGGCTGCCAATTTTCAAACCGTGAAGCGATTTCTTCCTCACTCACCTTAAGTTCCAGCTTACCAGTTAAAGTATCGATCTCTATCTCATCACCGTCCCGCACCACTGCAATCGGGCCGCCTGCCGCTGCTTCCGGAGACACGTGTCCCACGAAACAACCGTTATTGGTGCCAGAAAATCTGCCGTCGGTGACCAATGCCACTGTGGTTGCCAATCCCATACCATTGAGATATTTCATGGACTTGTACATTTCCCGCATACCCGGGCCGCCTTTCGGTCCCTCATAGCGAATGACGATAACCGTTCCTTCTTTAATTTTACCATCTAAAATCGCCTGGTTGGCCTCTTCTTCACAGTCAAAACATACCGCCTTACCGATGAAATGACGGGCGTCAGGATGAATGGCTCCTGGCTTGGTCACCGCAGTATCTGGCGCCAGATTGCCGTGCATCACCTGCAGGCCGCCGGTCGGGTTAAACGGATGTTTCAAGGTGGTAATACAGTCTGGATTGGCTGGATACCGATAGTGATATTCCGCCAGATTCTCTGCCAAACTCTTGCCAGTTACCGTCATCACATCCTTATGTAACAATTCTAAAAGACCCTGCTGGATTCTAGGAATTCCGCCAGCCAAAAACAAATCATTGATATTCGCATCGCAGGCAGGATAAACCCTTGCAATGACCGGCGTCTGCCGATTGAATCTCTCAAAGGTATCCACCACATTCATGTCAAGCTCCGCTTCATAGGCGATGGCAGAAAGATGCATCACAGCATTGGTAGAGCCGCTGGTGGTCAAACAAATTCGAACCGCATTTTCAACGGCTTCTTTGGTGATAATCTCTCTAGCCGTAATACCCTTACGTACCAGATTGCAGATGGCTTCGCCGGTTCTAGTGGCAAGCCGCAGTCTGTCAGGATGTACCGCCGGCGTCATGGCTCCCCCCGGTAAACTCATACCCAAAGCCTCGCTCATAGCGCACATGGTATTGGCCGTACCATAAAAAGAACAGGAGCCGCAGGAGGAGCAATAGCCTTCCTCTAGATTTTCAAACTCTTCTTTGGTAATCTTCCCTACTCGATAAGCGCCCAGCCCCTCGTCGATAGCTGTCATATCGGTTTTTCTGCCGTGGAACCGTACCTCGCCGGCCATCATCGGTCCGCCTGGCAGCAAAATACAAGGAATATCCAGCCTTGCGGCTGCCATGAGCATACCTGGAACGATCTTATCACAGGAGCCCAGGAGTACCAACCCTGCCAGGTTATGGGCCTGGGCCATCAGTTCCACACTGTGAGCGATGATTTCCCTAGTAGGCAAAATATAATGCATCCCATCATGACCTTGGGCCAGTCCGTCGCAAGCGCCGATGGTTCCAAACTCCACTGCAGTTCCGCCGCCGCGGTAGATGCCGTTCCTCACCGCCTCCGCCACCTGCCGCAGATTAAAATGACCGGGAACCAAGGTATTCCAAGCGTTGGCGATGCCGATTACCGGCCGTTCCAAATCCTCGTCGCCATATCCCATGGCCTTGTACACGCTCCTGTTTAAGGAAAATTCTTCTCTGTTGGTTAAAATGTTTTCTCTCTCTTTTTTCATCCTGCTCTACCTTTCTTTCTATTTTTCAAACTACCACTCGGCCACAGAGCCGTCCTCATTCCTCCAAATCGGATTCTTCCAGCTATGTCCCTTCCTATCCATCTCCCGTACCAGTTCCTCATTGATGTCCACTCCAAGGCCCGCTCCCTCCGTCAGCTTCATGTATCCATTTTCATAGGAAAACATCTCAGGATTCTTCAGGTAGTCGGTTAGACTCATCTCCTCTGTAAACTGCATCCCCAAACTCTGCTCCTGTATCACCGCATTGTGGCAGCAGGCGTCAATGGCAAAACAGGAAGCCAGTGCAATCGGCCCCAGCGGACAGTGGGGCGCTACCGCCACATCATAACTCTCCGCCACTGCCGCCAGCTTTTTTACCTCCGTTATCCCACCTGCATGGGATAAGTCCGGCTGTATGATGTCCACCAGCCCTTCCTCAAACAGCCTCTTATAGTCCCATCTGCTGTACAGTCTCTCTCCCGTTGCAATGGGAATGGTAGTGTGATGCACCAGGGTTTTCAGTTCATCCAGGTTCTCCGGCAGCAGGGGCTCTTCGATAAACATAGGCCGGTATGGCTCCAATTCCTTGGCCAAAATCCGTGCCATAGATTTATGCACCCTTCCATGAAAATCGATGCCAATACCAAAATCTTTACCTACCGCTTCTCTCACCGCGGCCATTCGCTCCACCACTTCATCGATTTTGTCATAACTGTCGATATAGCCGGTCTCTGTGGTTCCGTTCATCTTCACAGCCTGATATCCTGCCGTCTTACGTTCCAGAGCGCCGGCCACCGCATCGGAAGGCCGATCTCCGCCAATCCAGCCGTAGACCTTCACCTTTTCTCTGCATTTTCCGCCCAGAAGCTCGTAGACCGGCACCCCCAACCACTTTCCTTTGATATCCCAGAGGGCCTGATCGATACCAGAAATAGCGCTCATGAGAATACCGCCGCCTCGATAAAAGCCGCCTCGGTACAACATGTGCCAGATGTCCTCAATTCTTCTAGGGTCCTTTCCAATGAGCTGGCCAGCCACTTCCAGCACTGCCTGCCTTACCGTCTCAGCTCTTCCTTCCAGCACCGGCTCGCCCCAGCCGCAGATGCCTTCGTCGGTGCTAATCTTTAGAAATAGCCATCTGGGCGCCACCTTAAACAACTCTAATTTGGTGATTTTCATTTTTCTACCTCCCATTCTTTGAGGCCCTCAGTTTCCTCAAAACCGTGGACAACTGCAATCATCTCCACCTCTGGCATTTGCATTGTCACCTTTTTGGCGCTTTCAAACACCACATGATCGCCTTGTCTACCTACCGCCACCAGTTTACCGCAGCAATTTTCTCTGAGAATTGTCTCAATCCGCAGAGTCTCCACATAAGAATCCTCCCCACAATGAAAAATGTAGATGTACTGCTCTTCTCTATTTTCAAATGCATCCTTCACATTGTCGCATATCTGTTCATAGACATGTTCCTCCACTAAAAATGCGATTTTTTTCCCTGTTTCATCCTTCATAAACAGTTCCTCCGCTCCTGGCTAGTGTTTTGTGTAAAAAACGAGCAATCTTCATGCCATTTTTGCATCTTCTCATAAAAAAAGTTTTTATATTTATTATAATCGTTAAAATTCCAACGATTTCTCCGTATATTTTTTTCCTCGCAAACCAGTTTGTTCTTATTCTGTTTTATAAAACGGCATCGCCTTGTCTCTTTTTTGCATCACAGAGCCTTCCCTCCTCCATTGACGCATGATATTTTGCTGTGCTATACTAAAAGACACATTCACGGCGAAAGGAACGATTTCATATGTCTTTCAACTACAAATTGAGTACCCCCCCCCAATAAAAATAATGATATCTTAAATTTAATCGACTTTTTTGCTGATTCCATTGACATGGGTATTTTCATACTGGATAGTCATGGAAACATCATATATTCCAATAGCAACGCTGCCCAAATTCAGACTCTTGCTCTATCTGCTGCAAAGGAAGTTCTAAATTCCAAACAGCCGTTGAAACGATACATGGAAGCTGATGGATATACCTCCATGGTGTTAAACTGCAAACCACTGTTAAATAGCGACGAGGATTTAGAATATGTCATCGCAACCAGCTTTCTGGATACCGAATTTCTTCCGCCCTTTCATGAAACTGTCAAGGAAAAACAACGTCTTGCATCTGCTGTCACATATCTTTCTCAATGTGACGCCCTCTCTTCTGTTCATTTCTTTTCAACATTTATCAGCGATACTGGGAAAAAGGCCCTTAACCTGGCTGAAAAGGCTTCAGCCTGTTATACGCCTGTCATACTTTATGGCTCTTCCGGTATTGGTAAAGAGACTCTGGCCCGCCGGATTCATGATGACTCTGCCCAAAGGAAGGGTCCTTTTATCCCTATCAATTTACATCAAATTTCCCATGAACAGATGGAAAAGGTTATCTTTGGCAACGAAACAGGACTTCTGGCTCTGGCTGCTGGCGGCACTCTGTATCTGAACCATATCGACTGCTTATCCAAGGCTGCACAGGCAAAGCTTCTCCATATTCTGGAATTAGAGGAACACACAGGGAACAATTCTACAGCGGCTCGCATCATCGGCGCCACCTGCTCTGATCTTTGGAAGCTGGTAGAGGCTGACGCCTTTCGTCAGGACCTCTATTATTTGCTTAACGTGTTGCCAATTCAGCTGTACTCTCTGCAGGAACGCCAGGAAGACATCCTTCCCATGGCAAACTTTTTTCTTTCACAGATAACCACAGGAAAATTTTATCATAACCATATTAACCCTACCCTCGCCGATTCTACCTTAGACTTCTTCAAAAACTACTCATGGCCAGAAAACCTGGACGAAATGGAACGTGTGATTCGGCAACTGGCCCTCTTTGCTGACAATAAGACCGGCCTTATCGACATTGCAGATATTTGTCAAAAGCTGTCTGCCTCTTTAACTCCCACCGTTTCTGGTGATGCGCCTTCGTCTTGCCCCCCTCTCCTGCAGGACTACAGCCTCCCCTTTAAGCAGGCCCTGCGGCGGTTTGAATACGATTATGTCACCCACGTCATCGACCGCTGCAACGGGAACCTGACCAAGGCTGCCAAAGAGTTGGGCCTCCATCGTTCCAGCCTTTACAATATCCTAAATCGGTAAGGCTGATATCGAGAACTGGCCCATGGCCAGCCTGGAATTCATCCGAAAAATCCTTTTTTGTGAATTTATGTATACTGAATTCCCATACCGCTCGAGTTAGCTTATACTAACAGCGTAACTTTACTCGATTTTTAAGGTAATTTTGTTCATATTCGGGGCAAAATCCATGGGTTTGTATAT
>JAAWDM010000043.1 GCA_022793795.1 Bacillota bacterium | reverse complement strand
TACGAATTACATCAGCATTATTGCAAATCAGAATAACAAGCATGTGAAAATGCCTTTCCTTGCAATAAATTCTTCGTTCAGACGTTCCAATTCTCCCTCATATACACACACGCCTATCGGAAATTCCCCACTTTTCTGCTGCCTGTTTTACCGTCATATACATAAATCGTACGCCTCGCTTTCGAAAACAGTATACCTCACTTAAGAATAATATTTTATGTATTACGGAATAATATGATTCCTGCATCGTCCGCCTCACCCATATATCGAGACTTTAGCCCCACAATTCGTCCAATGTTTTAGCCTCCAAAATTTTCTTATAGGAAGAATACCTTGGAGCCTGAGGCGCCATTCCTTTTTTTGTACCTAAGGAAACTTTGTTTATTTTCTTTACCGTACCAGGCTTAAAAAACACAATGTACTTATTGGTATCCTTGTATCTCTCAATTCTATCGACTTCCCCAACATATGTTATTCCAGAGACAGGCGATACCTGATAGGCCGCAATATATTTTATTTTGTCAATCATGGCGCTGGAAATGCGTATTTCAAACCATCGATTGTTTTTCAGAAATTCTTCATTGAAACCCTCTTCTCTGGCTGGGACCACAATGGTATCTAATTCATCTGCATCGATGTCTGGTGTCAAATCCGTCATGACTTCATCCTTGAAAGGCGAAAAGCGATGTAGTTTTTTGTTTCCGCATACATATGTCTGCGCTTCTATGACCTCTGTTGACATTGTTAATTGGGCCATCACGTTATATAACTCGTCAGTTGCCTCATCAATGACAATAATGGCGGCTGGCTTATTTTCAAAGATTACTTTATCCAGCAACTCGTTAATATTGTCATACTTTGACTTGGAAAAATAGGCAGCAAGTTTTTGTTTTTTCTCATCATCCTTATTCACTTCTGAAAGAAGGCTATTTTTCATCTTATACTTATCGGTCCCTGTGGAAATGCCGAACCTAAGAATTTGCTCCCCTATGTGGCCATATACGTCATGACTTTTCAGTTCCACCTCTACAAGATAAAGGCGAGGGTCGTTATGAAACGTCAGGTCAAGAAAATATCCGTCCGGTATGGTCGCCCCTTTCTTCGGTGTACCGATCAGCCTTTTTATATCAAAATAAATACCAGTCGGACCGAAAATCTTGTCCGCATTGGAAACAATCATTTTTTCAAAGTCCGATTCTTTTACATATACATACTGTTCATAGGCGGCGCCTGCGTCATCAATTATTTTATACATACCATTCTCCTTATATTAACCTAATCCTTCCTGTATAGCATAGCACATTATCTAAAAAAATTCGATACTTCTCCATACATATGGAAAAATATCGAACTTCAATCAAAATGATTCTCTCCTCTACACCGACTCTGCGATGTCATAAATCAATTTTTCGGATTTCTCCCAACCCAGACATGGGTCGGTAATGGACTTCCCATAGACCCCTTCTCCAATCTTCTGGGCGCCGTCCTCAATATAGCTTTCAATCATGAGGCCCTTGACCATATGGCGGATATCCTCGTTGTATTTTCTGGATTCCATTATCTCATGGGCAATGCGAATCTGTTCCAGATATTTCTTGCCCGAATTATTGTGATTGGTATCCACCACAACCGACATATTCTCCAGATTCTGCTCCGCATACAGTTCATAGAGAAGACGCAAGTCCTCATAGTGATAGTTAGGCAGGTTCTGCCCATGTTTATTGACAGAGCCCCGCAAAATACCGTGAGCCAGAGGGTTTCCCTGGGTCTTGACCTCCCAACCCCGATAGATGAATTTATGGGGCGCCTGGGCTGCGATGATGGAATTGAGCATGACGGACATACCGCCGCTGGTAGGGTTCTTCATGCCCACTGGAACCGACATACCGCTGGCTGTCAGCCGATGCTGTTGGTTCTCCACCGAACGGGCTCCTACCGCCACATAAGCCAACAAATCAGACAGATACTTATAATTTTCTGGATAGAGCATTTCATCGGCACAGGTCAGACCGGTTTCCTCGATAGCCCTCGTATGAAGCCGGCGGATTGCAACAAGCCCTTCCAGCATATCTTCTTCCTTCTCCGGGTCCGGCTGATGGACCATGCCCATGTATCCCTGACCTGTGGTTCTCGGCTTGTTGGTATAAATCCTGGGCACGATAACCAGCTTGTCTTTGACCTGTTCCTGCACCCGAGCTAGTCTGCTGGTATACTCCATAACCGGATCCTCATGATCCGCTGAACAAGGCCCGATAATCAATACAAATTTATGGCTCTCCCCAGTAAAAACTTTGGCAATCTCCTGGTCTCTCTCCCTTTTGACCTTGGTGACAGCCTCGTTCAGAGGATACATCTTTTTAATCTCCTGCGGAATCGGTAATTTTCTGATAAATGTACTCCGTTCTTCCATATGCTCATCTCCTCTGCAAAATATTTTTTCTCAAAGAACGTCTCTGCCAAGCGCCTATCCGCTTCACTGACTGTTTTATTGTATCACGATTCTGCCATTTGTCAAATAGGCCGGCCTCCATCAGTCCCGACACATGTACCGTCGTTTGCCAAGAGATTTCTTTCCATATTCGATGGCTTCTACCGGACAGCCGGCAATGCAGGCCATACATTGGGTACACCCTGCGCCCCATACCGGCTTCCCTTCCTCTATCCTTATGGTATTCATGGGACATAGGTCTGCACACCTGCCGCAACTAATACAACTCTCTTTTACCCAATACGGCTCTCCCTTTACGAAAAGCCGATAAAAACACGGATTAACGATACGGCTCAAGAGCCCATGTTTTGCGCCTTTCTGGTTAAGCATCGCCATCCCTGTATCGTCTGCCATTACTGCTTGCATCTCTGTAACAATCTGCTGCAGCCTTTGGTCCGCCTGCGCCATGATTTTCTTTTCCTCTTCTGCGGAAGGCGCTTTAAATAGGGTAATATAATTTTCCGGCATGACTACATCAGCCATTCCCCTATAGGTCAGACCCACCGTTTCACACAAGGCCTTAGCATAACGGCCTGCATCGCCGATGCTGTCGCCGCAGGTTAAAATAAAGTACACATCTTTACAGCCCTCAAACCGACATTTCCTCATAAAATCCGCTACTACATGGGGCAATCTCCACCCATAGACTGGCGACACGATGATATAGGGCGTCTCTGAATGAAAGACAGGATATTCCCCCTTTTTCATCAGTTCTCCCATGGAAATTAGTTCTTCCCCTTGGGCCCGTCCTATGACTTTGGCCGCATAGCGGCTGTTTCCTGTTCCTGTAAAATAGAGAATCATGCGTATTCCTCCTTTGAACTTTCCTCCGAATCTGCTGATAATTTTTTTAAGGCGGCTCCAAACTGTTTTCTAAACAAAAATACCGTGGCGCTTACCGCCAAAAAATCTGCCACCGGCTCTGCCAAAAATACAGCAAAGTCCTTCCGCTCAAAAAACTGGGGTAAAATATAAATCAGAGGTATGAGTAAAATCAGTTTCCTAAGGCAAGCCAAAAAGAAAGAAGTTTTTGCATTGCCAATGGCAATAAAGGTCTGCTGACAAGCGATTTGAATCCCCATGAGTACCAATACCGCTGCATAGATACGAAGGGCCCAAGCCGTATAATCGATAAGCTGGGGATTCCCGCTGTTAAATAGCTGAACGAAAACCTTTGGAAACATCATTACCAGAATCCAAATGGCCGATGCATAGATAAGGCAGCTTTTCAAAAGGATTTTGAAGGATTCCCGCACTCGTTTCTCATTCCCCGCGCCAAAGTTATAGCTGGTAATCGGTTGTGCTCCCTGGGTCAACCCGTTGAGGGGCAGCAAGCAAAATTGGGACAGAGTCATCAAAATGGTCATACTTCCCACCGCAATATCGCCGCCATATTTGAGCAGCGACGTGTTAAAGCAGACTCCCAGCACGCTTTCTGTAAACTGCATGATAAACGGCGAGATACCTAAAGTCACACAAGGCATAATGACAGAAAGTTTCATGGGAATATTTTTTCTCTGTATCCGAAGAACCGTCTTTTTTCCAAAGAGGAAAAACAAAATCCAAACAGACGATACGCTTTGAGCAATGACCGTGGCGACGGCTGCCCCTTTCACACCCATATCGAAGAGAAATATAAAAACAGGGTCTAATATAATGTTGATAACTGCACCGATGAGAACCGAAAGCATACTGGTTTTCGTAAATCCCTGGGCAGAGATAAATGTATTCATTCCAAGTGAAATCTGCACAGATAGGGTCCCCAATAGATATAGATTCAAATACTCCATAGCTGGCACAATGGTTTTTTCGCTGGCGCCAAAAGCAAAGAGAATCTTTTCACTAAACATTAACAGTATCACCGTTAAAGACAGGCTTAACACCACTAACATGCTGAAACAGTTTCCCATGGTTCTTTCAGCTTGCCCATTTCGTTTCTGCCCCATCAGAATCGAAGCCCGTGGCGCGCCGCCCATACCTACCAGACAGGCAAAGGCAGAAACCATCATGATGACTGGCATACATACGCCGATTCCGGTCAAAGATAGGCCTGTGGCATCGTAACGTCCGATATAGACCCTATCTACCATGTTATATAACAGATTGACCAGCTGGGCCACTACTGCTGGCATGGAAAGCCGCCAAAATAGGCCTCTTATTGGCTCGTTTCCTAAAAAATTCTTATCCCTCTGCGCTTCCATTTTCTACTCCATCTTCTACAACTTCCATATTTCTTAAATAAAGAAAATACCGAGAAAAATTCAAAAGATTTTCCTCGGCACTCCATTTCATTTCATTGAAATA
This sequence comes from Bacillota bacterium, assembly GCA_022793795.1. GTDB lineage: Bacteria > Bacillota > Clostridia > Peptostreptococcales > Anaerovoracaceae > RGIG7179. The sequence goes on along the minus strand of JAAWDM010000043.1, from coordinate 29,362 downwards.
ATAGGCTTAAACAGCTACTACATTTACAGCTCTGAACTTGTCTGCGTTCTTCGGATCCTGCTCTACGTCAAATGACACTTTCTGTCCGTCTGTCAGAGACTTATATCCATCAGCAACGATGGCCGAAAAATGTACAAATAAATCCGTGCCGTTTGCGTCATCAGTGATGAAGCCGTAACCTTTCTCGGCATTAAACCATTTAACTGTACCAGTATTCATCTTCAAGTACCTCCTGCATAATAATCTGTACCCAAATAATAAAGCAAAAGTACCTGACTCGTTTTCTAAAGACGCAACAGGAAAACATATTAGATATACATCTACATTTATATTTTGAATACGAGTTCATTATATCACACTAGGCCAAAAAAGCAAGAGAAAAATATGCAAAGCCGCTTATATTCTTTCCTGTATATGTAATCTCATATGCATTTAAACATACTATTTTACGAGGATTGTATTCTAGACAAGTAAACCATTATCAAAGTATGCCTTTACTTTTTCATTATCTTTCATCCACAATAATAGGAACGAATTGTACTGCCTATCAAAACATATTGTTCATAATTCATAATAAGGCTAAATCGTTGAAAAGCCTGGCATAAGATTTCATCAAAACCTGTAGGAATCCTACAAATATCTAGCAAAATCGACTCATTTTCATAGACTTTTTGTCGTCGCATTTGCATGAGAAGGGACGAATATATTGGCCTTTATGGTCTCTATTCTATTCAAAGTATCAATATATTCATTTACATTGTATGGAAAAGTAACACTACATTTATCTAATATTTCTTTACCTCCGAAGTAGTCCTTGTACCCAGTAAAACATCCGCTCTGACCGTATTTGGAAGCTTTCTTCTTGTTCTTGCCTTTTTTCCTCCTTTAATGCAAACCAGGTTTGTAAGATGCACCTTTCTTCTAAAGGCACAACTTGCATCAGTTTTTCCTGCTGCTTTATATAGACGCCTGTCTGCCTGTAATAAACTGCCTGAATGACAAAAACCGCCGCCTTATATAGTTCTCTCAATATTTCTTCATTTTTTTCATGAATCATATTATGGACACATCCATGATAGATATTTCCTGCGCCAATTTTAATAGCCTGTTCAACGGCTTCATGGTCAATCTGTTCCAATAATAGTTCCAGACTTCCTTCAAGTGGTTTGGTATCGTAATAAAACTGAAACAAATCAGCAGGCGCCCAGTTTAACAGTTCTTCCTTTCCTGCAAAAAATCCACAAATCAATTCTCTCTCTGGCAGCGTGTCCAACATTTTGCTGTATGATTCCACATCGGAAACCGTCACCTGATCCAGAATCACCACCATATCGATATCACTGTTTATTCTTGCTTCTCCGCGCCCATAGCTGCCCTGCAAACCGACAAACCAAACTCTCTCTCCAAACTGTGTCTTGAGTGCCTTTACAAACTTTTCTATCCACATCTCAATATTTATCATCTTATTTTCCCCTTGAATCATTTGCAAAAAAATACCGTAACTTTCTCAAAATTACGGTAGTCAATTGGTGGAGTATAGGGGATTCGAACCCCTGACCCCCACACTGCCAGTGTGGTGCGCTCCCAGCTGCGCTAATACCCCGCATCTGAACTTTTTTAATTTCTCACAGGTGCTATTATAGCACAGTTTTCTCAACCATGCCACTACTTTTTTTAAAATCAAAAGAAAATCTTTTCAATATCTTCCGGCCTGTCTACTAAAAGCTTTGCGCCATGGGCTACCAGAAATTCTCTGGTACGAAATCCCCAGGTGACACTGATGCAGCCGATGCCTGCATTTTTGGCAGTTTCAATATCCACATCGGAATCGCCGATATACATAACCTCCTCTGGCATCACCTGTAGCTGCTGCAAAATCTCAAAGACTCCATCAGGCGCTGGTTTTTTCTTAATCCCTGCTCTGTCTCCAGCCTCTGCTTGTAACATCCCCGGGAAATAGGTCTCGCATAGACTTTTGACAGCCCCATCTGCTTTATTGGAAAGAACCGCGGTTTGCACGCCCTTCGTCTTCAATTCCTTGAGCAACGCTTCGATCCCCTCATAGGGCCTGGTCTTTTCTGCACAGTGAAACTGATACCATTTGAGAAATTCCTGATACAGCTGTTCTATGGTTTCAGCGGCGGTTCCCTCTGGTACGGCCCGCTCAATTAACTTATGAATTCCATTACCTACAAATCGGCACACCTCATCCATGGTTCGCATCGGCATTTTCGCTTCTGTAAGGACATGATTCAAACTATCGGCCAAATCCTCCAAGGTATTTAGCAGAGTGCCATCCAAGTCGAAAATTGCAGCCTTATATGGCAGCCTTTTCTCTCCCATAAAGTACCCCCTTTTTCCCTTATCTTACCAGGCTTCTACATATTTTGCAACAGTTTCATCGGGTCGTCTGAAGCCGCACTACATCTTACAGCCACACGAAACTGACCGCCAATGGTACATGTAAACAGAGTCAAATCCCACTCGTCTGAAATCATATACTTGGTATGATCTGGTTCCAACTGTTCCGTCTGCTCAACCTCATAGTTAAATACATTTCCGTCAACATCTGTAAAATATAAACTGTCTCCTGGCTGTAAATATTTTATATCGCCAAAATGGTGGGTATAATTGTGAGCACAGATCACAAATCCCTTCTTGTATGCTGTGCCTGCATAGCGACAAGGCGCAACTCGTAGATTAGGATAACTCCACTCACTGAGTACCGGTAAATCCTTGCCCAGAGAAGGAAGGCTTAGGACGCCAATATACTCATTTCCATCAATATCAACAGTGGGCATCTCCATGTCTGGATAAACCATATAATCGGGATAACTCTGCTCCTGTACAAGCGCTGGATCTGATACACTGGATTTCACAAGGTCTGGCATCATATCCATCACCCACTCTACGCTCTCAGCAGCTCTATTATCATCCCACACATTATATCCGGCAAGGGCCACGGCCGCTACTAGAAGGATGATGCCTATTCTCATTAAAATCTTGCCGCTTTTCGGTTTTGCTCTATCTTTCATGTGTTTTCTCATATCTCCGATTTTTTACAAATCCCAAAAGAAATAATACGATTCCAGAAAGAGCCAAAGGCACAACCGGCCACCATAGAGCTCCCGTCTGCGGAAGATTGGAAAGTGGCACATCTTCATCCGGAATATCGGTGATGCCTGGATCATCCGGCGGAAAATCCGGCGGCGGTCCCAGCGGCGTAACAGGGTCATCAATCTCTGTCGGATCGTCTGGATTGTTAGGAGTATCGGGATCTTCTGGACTATGGCTATTGGTCATTAAAAAAGTGGTTCCCCGAAGGGTCACTGTCATCGTATAACCATCCGTTATGCCAACCTCTGTTACCTGCCACGTATAATTGCTGTCAAGCATACCAAAAGAATAACTCCAATTATTGGCTTTACTTAAGGTTACAGGTTCACCATATGGTACCCCGTTTCGCAAAAGCTGCACTGTAATGCTGGACGGTCTGGTTCCATCACTATCCCCATTATCATTCCATGCTTTTAAAACGCTGCGAGTTACCAGATCCTGACCTGGATCCTCACCGCCTGGGGATGAGCTATACTTAGGATTTACAATCCCATCATACGCATACTGACCATTCTCATCAGCCATAGGGAGAGTGATCAAAAATGGCGTGATAGTATGACGTTCACGTCCGTTCATGTGCTCTCCAGCAACTACCAAGTAAATTCCCGTACTGAGCCCTGAAAATACTTCCCTGTTTCCGCTCTTTGCCCCTGTGATTGGTGTAAGGAGTTTTTGCCCTTCTTCAGACTGATCCTCCGCTGCATATACTGCCAGCGTACTTGCAACCAGAGACCACGCCTCCTGGCTTTCCTGAACAGTGGATATAGGGTTCTCATTTTTCTCCAGAATCTCATTCATCCCCGCTGTCCATGTAATCTTTTTTCCTGCAGAAATATCCGCAACCTTATACATGGTATAATCCACTCGGCTGCAACAAAGATGATCAATGGTCAGACTTGTCGCCCGCCCCGTGTCAACAGACGTATCTGCAAAAGCTGCCGTCTGGGACATGGAAAATAATAAAAGCAAACAAATTATGAAAACCCTTTTATATTTTATTTGTCGCAAAATTTTCATAAACCTCTCCCCTTCTATTTTTTCTTTGGACGAATCATCATAAGTGCAAAGGCGATGAGCAGCATCGGTATGGCGATAATCGCTGCAACGATAATATATTCCACGCGCATGGCGTCTGCCGGAATTCGTGTGCTATTTACCTCATTACCGGCCCGATGTCCTCTTATCAACATCCGGTGACTATTGACGCCATAAGGCGTACAGGTAATTAGGGTACAGTAATCCTCCCCTTCCACAATGGCAAGATCATCGGTTTCCTCTGGTAGAACGATTCGGATTTGATCCACCTCATAGGTCAAGGTCTCATTTAAGATGGTCAATATAAAAGTATCCCCGACTTCTATCTTGTCCAGGTCTGTAAACAATCTGGCGCTTGGAAGGCCTCGATGGCCCGATAAAGCGCAATGGGTGCTTTCCCCGCCTACTGGAAGGGAACTGCCCTCTATATGCCCCACACTGTGCTGCAAAATGGAATCGTCTGTCCCATGGTAGATGGGCAATGTCACGTTGATTTTTGGTACGTCCACATACCCCATGATACCTAAATCATTGATCTTGAGAGCGTTTTCATATCTCTCGTGCTCACGGTCTGTAATAGCCACAAAACGGTTATCTTTTCCTACCAGCGTTTCATTATAGGAATGTGCTTCGGAAAGCAGACGTTCGTAAGTCTCATCGTCTAAATTGGCGACTTCGCCTACATAACTGGCTACGGCTCTCGATTGGCGGAAAGAATTCCACCAATTGCTAAGGGTGGGATACAGCAACAGGGACAGCCCGACAACCAATGCCAAAACCATAATGATCGTAGTACTGTTTTTCTTTTTCATATCGGACACTCCTTGTAGCTGCATAATCCCAGGGAGAACGATTCTCCCTGGGGTATAAAATGCAGGAGCATTGATTATTTAGCCATACGTTTCTTTGCAATCAGGAAGACAGATGCTCCGATTACAAGGGCTCCGCCTACAACATAGAAGATAGTAGTACCGATACCACCGGTTTCAGGCAGCAGGTTTCCGCTGAAGTTGGCAACGCCTTCTGTGTGAACCAGTCTGGTGCCAGCGTCTGCAATACCTGCAGCGATGCCGTCAGCTTCTGCATCGGTAAGAGCCTGCAGAACTACGGTGATATCTTCGCTCAGTTCATTATAACCTTCTGGCGCCTTGGTCTCTTCCAATACATAAGTTCCAGCAGCAAGACCTGCAAAGTTAGCAGCGCCGTTCTCATTGGTGGTAACCTTAGTGGCAGCTTCAACACTGTCTACCCAGGAAACAACGCCATTGTTTAATGCATAGTATTTGCCAGCAGCATTCTTCAGTGCGAATTCTGCACCAGCCAGCTTCTGGTTGCTTGCGCCGTCGGTCTTATCGATGGACACATTCATGGTGTAAACGTATTCTTTATCAGTGATAGTTTCAGTTTTTGTCTTATTTGTGTAAGTAAGGGAAGCGTTATTCCACTCTACCTGTGCAGCCGCCTTTTCATTGACAGTTGCATCATAGGTGATAACCACCTGAGCGCCAATGTACTCTTCATTGGCATTCAGCGCCCGCATATCGAAGTCCAGTTTAAAGTGATTGCCTTCACCGGTTTTCGTGTAGCTTGCACCGCCAGTAAGATCAACTGTAGCGCCACCAACGGTTATCAGGTTTACCTTAATGGTATTAGCCTTCAAAGTCAGACCGTCATCCAAAGTATCCTCGATAGCGTAGATGAACTGGGTATATCCCTTTGTATCAGGTACCTTACTGGTAAGAGTAAAGGAAACATCGCTACCAATATCAGTAGTATGAGTGCTGACTTCCTTGTCAAACGGCACGTCATTCTTACCCTTATCGGTAACGGAAACATTGGCTGCATTTACATTGACCAGTGCGCCCATCTCTGTGGATACATAGTAGTAACCATAGTCAACGGTAGCTTCTGGATGATTTCCTTCACCTTTTACAAACGGCGTACTGCCTGCAGCTTCGATTGCATCTTTTTTGTCCGTGTAATATGCTTTTGCCTTCTCCACAAACTCTGTGGTGTTCAGGTATACCATATTTTCATCAGGAGTCTGTCCCGGAACCAGCACGTTGGCAGTCAGGGTGTATACTCCATCCTCAGTAGGCTCACCAACAAAGGTGATACCATTGATCTTGGACTGGTATTTACCACCTACCTCCATGGCAACCAGATCGAACCAAGGGGAATCCTTACTGATAGTGTAAGAGGTTGAGCCATTTTCCTGAACGATGTCGAAAATCTTATATGCGCTATAAGGTATGGTCGCGCCATCTTCCACATCCACGTTTGTGATCGTGATCTTGCCCTGCCCGTCTGCTGCAAAAGCAGGCACAGCGAGGGATAAAACCATCATCACTACAAGTATAAAACTTGCAGCCTTCTTTAAGTTTTTCATTTTCTTGCTCCTTTCATATCCCGCAAAGTAGTTAAGGGTTAGTGGGTTACCCTTTCCTTCTGCAATAACTTCTTTCTATACAGAAACGATGCCGCTATGCCTATGACAAGCAATCCACCGATTGTATACAGCCATGTTCCCTTTCCTCCCGTATTTGGAAGTTCATATACGGTATGGTTGGTATAAACCACCTTATCCAGAATGTTGGCAGTTATCATACCCTTGTATGTTTCCCCCTTTACATTCTCTGCACTGTCTCCGTTTCCTGCACCCGGCAGTCCCTGTGTATGATTCAGAACCTCCTCCACTACCGAATGGGTAGCCAAGTATCCCGGTGACGATGCTTCCCGCACCCTATAGTATACGGTCTTTGCAGATTCGCCCTCTCCGATTTGAGCTGGCAGATTATAGATAACCATGGCGCCGCCATTCCTCAGTCTAAAGGTATCCCCACTGTGAATCACCTCATCCTTATCACCTTTTATAATGGCGCCGCTTTCATCTCTTCTCAGGGTTTCTCCTCCATAGTTATCATCAAGAGGAATCTCTGTTCCATCGTCGCTGATGGTAAACAGATCTAAAGTAAATTCAAATTCTGCATCAGCATCTACAATACCATCTACCACTTTTTCTATCCACAACGCGCCACATTCGCTCTTATTAAGTTCCTCCAACTGTTTTTCCAGGTTTACACCTACTACTGTAGGTAAGGTAAAGTTCATCCAACAGGTAGAACCTGATGCGCCTCGTTCCGTGTAGAAGAAGGTCAATGTATAAGTCTTTGTCTCATCCTCTCCAAGACCTTCCAGATCACTCTTATCGATATAGTCCCAAAGGTTAACATACTCTCCTGTTGCGGAATGTAAGCCTCCTATATCTATGATAGGTCTACCGTCAAGGAATATCCACATATCATCATCGCCGAAGAAGTAGTATTCCAGTGGACCTGTATAGTCCTTTGTCAGTTCGAAACTTAGAGCAAACTGCATACCGAAATAGCAGTTGTGATCCAGGGCGTCATCACTTGGTGGAAGGCTTCCTTGTGATGGATTGTCTACACCTGCAAACTTCCGCTTGTCTTTATTGACTCCACTCCCGAACTTCATATCATGGCCATCAGTTCCATAGCTTGACGCCGAATCCATTGGCCAGAAGTTGTTGGTCCAGATGTGAGTATAATTTCCAGGATGCTTAAAAGTTTCTAAATCTATCAAGCTGCTTCCCTTCACTGCACTCAAAGTATAATTATCGCCTACACGATTAAAGGTCAGGGAATATTCGCTATTATCGTAGTTGGTTTTTCCAATAGCCGGACCATCGTTAAAAAGGTTCGGCGCAATGATTCCGCTGTTGTACTGAATTTTACCGTTGGCATCCAGACTGGCTGCAATACCAAAGGTACATCCTTTATATGTGTTCTGCTTATTTGCTTTGTTCAGTGTATTCTCTTTTCCATTGTTGCTCCATGACAGGTTGCCAAGTCCTGTACCGGTATTGGCGTTACCAAAGGCTAACTTTGCCCCTGTTCCCTCATAGTTCCCCGGATTGTGGATACCCTGCTGATTGGTATTGGTCCAGGTCTCATCATCAGTCTGGCTGGATGTGTTCTTCTTATTGGTGAAACTTCTTGCATCAGCCTCGCTGCCGTAAATATTACCATCACTGATATCGTAATCATAGAAGTTTACAGGATTACTGTACTGTTTCTCCGCTGCCTTATATACAAGCCGCAGGACGCTATCTTCTTCGATTAAGACATATCTGTCATTGGTGACTGCTGCCGCGCGATTGGTAAACTTCAAATCTGTATCATACAGGTAAATCGTCCAATCGTTCTCGTCGGTACTTTCAGGGTCTGCACCTTCTTTCAGCACCCAGACCTCATCCAGTTCAAAGGAACTGTCCAAAGTATCCTTTGTTACAATATTAAAGTATTTCAGATTCGGCGCCTTCAGGTATGTGAATTCCTTCTCTGCATAAATCTCTGTCATCTCTTCTACCGTAACAATCTTACCAGTAGAATCCACATAGATATTCTTTACAGTCGGCGATAAAACTCCATTCTTCGGTAAATTTCCGCCTGAGCCGTCTCCTCCGCCTGCCGGTGTGCCTTTATCGGTATCGATGATTTCAAGGGCTGTATTCCCCACGTTTCTGCTGGGGTCTGTATCGATGATTTCTAATGGTGCATAATACTGTACCTTAAATTTAGGATTGGCAGTCTCAACGATACCCACTTTGACTTTATTGCTCCGGAGTTTGAGAGATACCGCGCTTTCTTCTTCCACGACGCCCTCCTGCGGTTCGCTTTCTCCATCGCCTGCAAGTATCAAAAGTCCAAAATCATTTTCATCTATGTCTATATTGCTATCGCTGAAATCGTCGTCAAGTTCTAAGGTCATAATGCCCATCATTTCTGCATTATGAGAATATTCAATGAGAGTTTCTGTCGGCATAATTTCTGCAGTAACATCGCATTGAGTAAGGTCTAACTCATATCCTCCATATGTGAGAGTGTACTCAAAAATCTGTACTGCTACAACAGAACCATCTCCCGAAAGTTCCTCCGCATATGCTGTATATTCGTCCTGGTCCTCTGCTTCTTTCGCTGCAAATTCCAGTTTAGCATCTTCAGCAATATGGGCTGCGCCTGGTATGATTGCATCTCCTACAATATGGAACTTAGCGGTTATGGCTTCTGTTTCATATGTGTAGGTTTCATCTATAGCCATGGCGCTTGACTCTGTTTCGCAGACATCTGTATGTGCATGCTGTATCTTACCACATACAACCTCGCCCTCTTCGTTATAACATTCGTCCGCATGAGTATGCTCTTCAAGACCGCAACAGTATTCAGGTTCTTTATGAACCCTGCATAAATCAGTATGGATATGCTCCTCCTTACCGCAGCTATACCCTTGGGCCGCATCTCCTGCGATTCTGCATGCCTCTGTGTGCTGATGAGCAATGATCTGAGGCATACTACATATCAAATCTCCGTTGTCATTATAGCAGCTATCCGTATGGGTATGAAGAATGGTTTCTTCCATTCCGCATACAGGCGTTTTGCTCATTGGAGTCGGTTCACTTTCTTCTGCAACGGCGGCATCGCCTTCCTCAACAGCCATATCATCTCCAGCCTCTAGGTCTGACGCTGAAACCAGGGCATAACAGGTCTCATCATGGGTATGGGCCTTAACTTCAGAAAGCTGACATATGAGCTTTCTGTTTCCGTCGTAGCAAAGGGAGTCATGGGTGTGAATAATCACATCAGCCTCTCCTTCACCTACCGCACATTTCATCTCGACAGGTGTTACCGTACTATAACATGCTTCGGTATGAATGTGTTCCTCTGTTCCACATTCCGGCGGCCATTCCACCGTAAGCGCAGGAACGACGAGTGCGTATACAACACAGAATACAGCCAGACAACTCATTCCAAACGCTGTTTTCATCATAACGTTTTTTAATCGTCTTCTTGCAAGCAGTCTTTCTTTCTTGCTCTGCAATTTTTCACTCAGCTTGCTGTTTTTACTCATTTCGCACTCCCCCTTTCCCGAAAATTTATTTTATATGTATTACTATTTTACTCTTTCAATGGTATTGAGCGGCCAGACTCGAAAAATAAGTTTTCCTACGATTTCCTCCTCTGAAACACATCCTACTGCAGTATTTCTTGAGTCTACGGATGTGGTTCGGTGGTCCCCCATTACAAAATATCTTTCTTCTGGCACCTGATATGGCAAATCTATATTACACTCGCCAAAGGCTTTTTCCTTTACATATTCCTCCTCTAACAATGCGCCATCCACATATACCGTACCATCTTCCTTTATGTCTACCCAACTTCCCGGCCCTGCGATAACACGCTTTACCAAGATTTTATTGTTGTAGTAAAAGGCGATGATGTCTCCCCTCTCAAAGTTTCCGCCCTTCCATGAAACGACCACTTCGCCTTCGTTTAAGGTTGGCGTCATGGAACTTCCATAGATCTGTAACACTGGCATCCAAAGGGTTGCTGCCAGTATTGCGGTTGCGGCAACTGCTAACAATGTATAAATTGTGGTACGCAGCGCATATCTGTATCGCACCTTATACCGTTCTCTTTGCAGTTGTTCCTCTAGCTGTTCCAATGTAGGACGTTCTAACTGTCCCTCCCGCTTATTTTTCATTTGTTTCATCTTCCTGTATACTCAAATTTTCATCGGAACTTTTATGGGATTTTTCATAAGCCTGCAATCTGCCCTGAACTTCTTCTAGCAGCTCCTCGCATTTTGCTTTAGTTTCTTCTTTCAGTACATCGCATTGCCTCTTTATATTGGCAACATACTGCTCCGCAGCTGCCTCTGCAGCCTCAAAGACGCCGTTAAGCCTGAGGGCCTCCTCTGCAATGGAACCTGCTTCTGTGGCTTTGAGTTCTTTATCTGCAAGCTTTTGTTCTACTTCTTTTAATTGCTGTTTCAGTTCTTCGTTTTCTCTACTCTGCGAAATCAGAAGTTCGAATAAATCAACCCTTTTCAGTTTTCTCAATTCTTTTTCGGTCATCTTTACTCATCCTCTGTTTTCACCATAGGCCGCTGTTCTGTAGCTTTTTCTCCAAGGGCGCTGTCCAGTAAACGAATCAGTTCTAAAACGCTTCTAAAGGACGCTTCCATATTTTCATCTGCCCAGAAAAGCCTTCCCTGCCATGTGGCGTTTTGTCTAAACATAACATTGATCTGGAATGTTGCAAGAGCCTGCTTTCTTTCATCCAGCCTTTGCCTGCTATTGTCTGTAAATGGCATACGGCACGAATCCGCCCCGAAACTTCTTGGTTCCTCTCCCCGCTGCGGCGAATTATGCATATCCATAATCTGCTCTATGTTAAGCAATAGTGAAATCGCTCCTGTAAATTCTATATCGTCTTTCATCTGGGAACAACTCAGGGTTCCCTTGATGCAGCTCTTCTCATAGGAGACGACCCTGACTGTCATAATATTTTTTCCATATGGCGTAAACTTTGTACTTATCATCAGTTTTAATCGCTCCTTTCCTCTAAGGATATTTTGTATCCTTAGTTTACCAGTTGCTGGTTTTATTTTGGTCACACTTACAAATTTATCTTCTTATTTTTTTTACAAAGGTATTGGGTATCGGCGAAAATTCTGCGACCTGTTTGTGAACACCAAGGGCCTTGGGCGGCAGTACCGGAAGGATGCTCACCTGTGTTCTTGTGGTTTTCCCTGCAAAGGTACGGTGAAAAGCCTCTATCACACGTCCAAGGGCCATAGCTGCGTTTTCATGGCTTGCCGATGGAAGCATGATCAGATATTGATCTCTGCTGAAACGGGTAAATACATCGCCTGTACGAAGTACATTTTGTATGGATTCCCGCATGGCTTCCATCGCTTCATTGCAGCGTTTTGCAGGCAGATGATTGTTGTCCTGATCGTAAAGAATCAACATGGCAAGCTGAATAATCTGACCTGACCTTACGGTGGAACGCGCTATAAAGCGGTACATACTGCGAAATACTGAATATTCGCAAAAATAGGCCCCTGCAGTTTCCGTTTCCTCTAACATCTGTGTGCGAATTACATTCAAATCCTGTTCCCGCGGTTCGTCTTCCCGCACCAACCTTCTGTAAAACTCGGAAAGTTCCTCGCTAGGAGTAACGCCTAGCTGTTCCATAAACATACTTCGTACCATTTCATAATGCTGAATGGCCGCCTGTGTAAGCCCTGATGCATAGAGAATCCGCATCATCAAAAGCTGGCTTTCCTCATCAAATGGATCGATTGTGGTCGCTTCTCTGCATAGTTCTGCGCCCCGCTCAATGCTGCCCTTTTCATAAAGCAATCTGGCCATATCTCGTATCAAATTGAGATACTTCCCGTGATAATAGGTACGCATGGAAAGCATCCATGGATTGCCTGCCGCATTGGCTAAAAATTCTCCCTTGTAAAGTCTAAGAGCCTTTTCCGCTGCGTCCTGGGATTTCTGTGTATTCGGATCATTATAAAAGAAATCGTAAAGTTTATCGAACTCCTCTGAATCAAGTACAATCTCCAGATTCGGGTTCCATGAATAAAAGCCGCGGTCATAACGAAGCAACTGTTTTCCGTCAGAAAATCCTATCTTCTCCAATAATATTCTGGTTCTATATAATGTGTTCTTAAGAGTATTCGCCGGGTCTCCCACATCAGAATCCGTATCCCAGATAGCGTCGATAATCTCTTCCTGGCTGATATCTCGATCATGAAAGACACACAAATATTGCAGGAAACTACGCTGCTTCAATGGCGCGCTTTCCCGCTTTTCTGCATTTTTCTCAATATCATTTTTATCAGTGATTTTTTGAATTGAAAACTTTCCAAGTACAGACACGAATAAAACCTGCTTTTCCTCATTCAATATAAAACTCACCTCCTCACCGATGCATTTCACTTAACTGCTCAAACATAATAGGGGGTGAATTGGAACAGAGAAAAGCCGGCTCTACTGATTAGATTTTAGCCTTAGACTTTTCTATTATATTTACGGTCAAAAATATCGCCTGTGATATTTTTGACATATTTTAAGAACTCAAATAGAGGGTACCCCCCCCAGGCTATAAAAGAGGCCGCTCAACAGGTTTAATCCTAGCGGCATAGTCTAATATATTTCAAAGGGTACACCTTTTTTAGTTTACAATATTTTTACATACATAGCAAGCCCAAAATATAGAAAATATTGGATTTTATGGTTTTCCTATACATAAAGTCTAAAAGCCGGTCATTTGGGAGATTCCAAAGATGGCCGGCCTTCTTGTTTTCCATGCTTTATTTGTATTCTTCTCTCAAGGTCTGAATCAGGGCGTCGATTCTATGAACAACCTTCACAAAATCTTCTTCCTTATAACCTCTGGTTGTCATCGGCGCTGTACCGATTCTCACGCCGGAGGTTTCCTTCGGCGTTCTCTTTTCACAAGGGACGCAATTCTTATTTAGGGTAATTCCAATCTCATCACACCGTTCCTGCAATATTCTTCCGCTAAACGGTTCATCTGACAGATCCAATAGAATCAGATGATTATCCGTACCACCAGTTACCACCTTATATCCCAATTTGATAAATTCATCGGACAATGCTTTACAGTTTTTTACAACCTGCTCTACATACTCTTTATAGTCTGGCGATAGAGCTTCTTCCGCACAGACCGCTTTACCTGCGATAATGTGTTCCAGCGGGCCTCCTTGAGCATATGGGAATACGGCGCTGTCAATCTTCTTGGCCAATTCCGGACGAGCAAAGATCAGACCGCCTCTTGGGCCTCTTAGGGTCTTATGGGTTGTGGTGGTTACGATATCTGCATATCCAAAAGGAGTCGGATGAACGCCCCCTGCTACCAGACCTGCAATATGGGCCATATCCACCATGAAATAAGCGCCCACCTCTTTGGCAATCTCTGCAAAGGCAGCAAAATCTATGATTCTGGAATAGGCCGATGCACCGGTGAGAATCAGCTTTGGCTGACACTCTTTGGCTTTGGCTCTTACGTCCTCCATATCGATATAGCCCTTTTGGTCTACATCGTAAAATACCATATTATACAGCTTACCGCTAAAATTGACAGAGGAACCGTGAGTCAGATGACCGCCGTTATCCAGGCTTAGGGACAGGATGGTATCTCCTGGCGCCAGAATCGCTTTGTAGGCTGCAAAATTGGCCTGTGAGCCGCTGTGAGGCTGTACGTTTACATGGTAATCGGTATCAAATACCTTTCTCCACATATCACAGCAGTATTCCTCTAACTGGTCTACAAACTCTGTTCCACCATAATAACGGCTGGTATTTCCAGAGGTTCTCACATAAGGATACCCTTCCGCGTATTTCCAGGACAAACAACTGCCGCAGGCCGCCAGAACCGCTTCGGAGCAATAATTTTCGGAAGCAATAAGCTCCACATTGTTTTTCTGACGATTGTACTCTTTCTCAATAAAGCCGCCTACCACTGGTGACGTCTTTTTGATAAACTGAAAATTCTCAACATTATAGTTGCTGTTGTCTTTCCCGTTTATATCAAACATCTTACTTCCTCCGTTTTCAATCAATAATACATTATATTTTAGCACAATCTCTGCTTCGATTCAACACCAATTATTCTCCGCCGCCTTCCTGCGTCTCTTCTTCTGTCCATTCTTCCTCTACTTCCTCTAATTTAAGCAGAGAAACTTCGAAGGCTTTTCTAAGCTCCACGCTACCGTCAGGCAACTTTTTCTTATATTCTCTGCTCTGGAGCCTGCCCTCTACAGCCAATTTGGTTCCTACTGCAAGCTGCTGTCCGTAGCCTGCATTTCGGCCCCACGCAATACATGGAATATAATCCGATTTATTGTACATCCGATTGACCGCCAGCATCATATCGCAGATATCCCTGCCCAGAGGCGACGTTCGCTTTACCGGTGTTTTGCACAAAAAACCTTCCAAATATATGTAATTTTCGTGATATCCAAAATCCTCGCAATGGTAAATCTCTTTGGCAAAGACCACCACGTTCAATTTGTTTTTTCCATTCACAATCTCGTTATAGGTTCTGACCTGCCCTTTAATCTCCATACACTCGTTTATCTGCGGAGGCATATCGTATATCAGCCTTTCTGATACCATGATATTGATTTCGTCCACGTATCCGCTCCGCCGCTCCACGCCTAGCACAAAGGTATAGAAGATTTCTCCGTAAGTCTTATGGCTGAATTCTAATTGGGAAATTACCACGCCGCAAAGCTGTGCAATATTACTTTCCATACTCTCCTCCTGCGTTTTAAATGTCTATACATTCTATTAAGGAGAAAGAAAAGTATTCCAAAAGAAAAAGGAACTGTCGCACAGTTGATTTATCGAGTCCAGGTTAGAAAGGGTAAAGTTAGGCTTTGTTGATATGGATTCGGTCTATGGTAAGAAAAATAATCACCGTTCCAGCCACTGTAAATATGGTGGATATGAAAAGAAGGGTTTTGGCGCCGGACATATCCAAAACCCATCCGCCTACCAGGCTAGAAAGGACCACAGCGATGGTTCCCATGGTGGTATAAAAGGCCTGACCCTTGACCGCCTCCCCTTTGCTCATAATCTCGCTTACAAACTGGACCATAGCTGGCAAGAACAAAGCATAGGAAGTCAACTGGGTGAGTTGTGAAACCATAACCACAGCCACAGAGTCAGCCTGCCAGGTTATGACAATCTTCACAATATAAGACACCGACGCCACTTTTAGTAAGGTCTGGCAGGAAAATCTTCTGTTAATTCGTTCAAAGAATACCAACGTAGGGATTTCAAAAAAGGCCAGAAGTCCGAATATCCATCCCATGTCTTCACTGTTACCGCCCAGGGGCATGATGATTTGCAGCATAAAATTATTCAGGGTTCCATTGGCAAAATAGATTCCCAGAACGCCAACCGTCATGAAAATGAACATTTTGTTCCGTCTGACAAAGGTAATTAAATTGATTTCCTCTTGGACCTCAGGGGCTGACGACTCTATGACGGCCTCTGCCGCCTCTTCTCCCTGGATGCC
Organism: Bacillota bacterium; assembly: GCA_022793795.1. Classification (GTDB taxonomy): domain Bacteria; phylum Bacillota; class Clostridia; order Peptostreptococcales; family Anaerovoracaceae; genus RGIG7179. Next base: position 13,286 of record JAAWDM010000043.1, on the reverse strand, counting down.
CATGGACATGGCTTTTGGGAAGTGAAGGGCCACCACCGCCAGACTGATGAGCAGCAACACCAGAATCGCACTATTGCTGGCCGGCAACAGCATGATACCGTATCGCTCCACAAGGCTGCCCATGACGGCACAAATGACAGCATAAGCTAAAGAGCCCAAACTCCTGGTCATACCAAAATTGATATGTATGCCGCTTTCACTCAGTTTAAATGCCAAAGCATTGAGCAAAGGCTGGGCTGCCACCGCCCAGGCCAAAAGCAGGACATAGACCACGGTCAGGGCCAGCGACTTTCTTTGCAATACAAAAAGGCCCCATGTCAAAACCATCAGGATGACCGCTGTCATCTGACACACTCCAAAGAGGCTCAACCTTTTGGAACGGTCTGCCAAATCTGCTGTCAGCGGCTGTAGCACCACTGCCACTACGTTGGCAACCGCAAATATCATTCCGATATCCCCATTGGAATATCCTCTATCCAGCAGCAAAACCGATGCAAAGGTACTGATAAGCCCATAGGCCATCCAGTAGGTTCCCTGCACCGACGCATATTCAAAGTTCAACAGTTTCTTCATCTTCTATCGTATCCCTATGCTTCAGGTTCTGTTTCTGGCAGCACATATTTCATAATCTTAGGAAAGCAGTCCACGCCGTACTGGGGACAACCCAAACAATCGAAAATAGGCGGCGCATCCTCCGGCGATACTTCAGTAAAATGCAGTTTTTCATAAAAGGCCGGTTTCCGAGCCATGAGGAGCAGCTCCTTGCCTCCGCGGGCTCGTACTTCTTCCAAGGCTTTATCGATTAAAATCTTGCCGATGCCGAACTTGCGGAAGGTCTTTTCCACTGCGATTCCTTCAATCACAAAATGACCCTCCCGAAGAACCAGACTGCACCCTGCAACCAGATGGTCCCCTTGAGTCACCTTCCATGCCTGTACTGCGCCTTCCGCCTTTTTTTCATCTTCATCGAACTCCAAGCCGTTTTCAATGAAAAAAGGAATCAACAACTCGTATTCGTCAGTACGCTCCATCTTGAATCTCAGCATATCCTCATTTGCCTCCTTAAAATCGTCCGAATCCTACCGATTAAATACAGGGATCCGGCAAATACAACACCATCGTATTTTGCCCCGTGTTCCTTGGTCAGCTGGCAGGCTTCTTCAGGTGTTTTGGCTATGATACAGTTTCCGCCCATTGCCTCAATACGACCGGCCAGTTCCTCGGCTTCCATCCGTCTTGGATTGTCCGGCTCCGTTACGATGAAATCCTTGGAAATAGCTATAAATTGCCTTAATACAGCTTCTACATCCTTATCTGCCAAAATACCAGTCGCCATGAGAATTTTCTTCTGTGGCATCAACTGGTCTATGGCTGCCTTTAAGGCTCTGGCCCCATCCTCATTATGGGCTCCGTCGATGAGAAGGATAGGTCTTTCATCCGCCATATTCATGACCTCCAACCGCCCTGGCTGGCGAGTTTCCTTCATTCCTCTATAGATAGCCTCTTCTGGCAGAACGATATTTTCTCGCTGCTCAAGGACGCAAAGAGCGGCCAGGGCGCCTATGGAATTCTTTATCTGGTGCTGACCTATCATGGAAATCTCCATGTTTTCAAATCGTCTGGAAATGGGTTCTTGGAACTGTACATGAAATCGGCAGCCTCGAAGGCAAGTCTCCACTGTCTCGTAACTGCTTTCCCATGTTTCATAATAGGGTGCATGATGGGCTCGGGCTGTGTCCCGTATCACCGGAAGGGCCTCCTTTGCCTCTGCGCTGGTCACCACAGGGCAACCTTCCTTTATGATGCCTGCCTTCTCCCCTGCGATTTCTGTCAATGTGTTTCCCAGCCTGTCCATATGATCAAAGGAGATAGAAGTAATCACTGATACCACTGGCGCCTTACACACATTGGTGGAATCTCCCCTGCCTCCCAGGCCCACTTCCAGAACCACATAGTCACAAGCCTGCTCTTTATAGTACAGCAAAGCGATGGCTGTAATCACTTCAAATTCAGTGGGAGAATCATGGCCTTTGGATATCATGATTTCTACCTGTTTTAGCACCTTCTCTGTATATCGTTCCAAATCCTCATCGCTGATATACCTGCCGTCTACCTCGATACGCTCATTGAACACTTCCAAGAAAGGAGAGATATATAGGCCCACCTTATATCCGGCAGCTTTCAGAACGCAGTAAATATACCGGCAGGTGGAACCCTTGCCATTGGTGCCTGCCACGTGAATCACTTTCAAATCGTCCTGGGGATTTCCCAAAAGTTCCAATAGTTCATTCATCCGTTCCAGTCCCAAGACGCTGCCGAATCGCTGAAATTCATGGATTTTTTTGATGGCAGCTGGAACGGCATCCATTGGGGATGCCGTCTGCTTCTTTTCACTTTTTAACATATATGAAACCTTTAACCTAATTTCTTTTCTACCAATGCCAGGCGGGCCACAACCTTTTCCAGCATTTCTTCATATTTAACCATCTTTTCTTTTTCTTCGTTGATGACCTTCTCCGGCGCTTTGCTGATAAAGCCTTGGTTGGACAACTTGCCTTTGACTCTGGCAACCTCTCCTTCCAGCCGCTTTTTCTCTTTGGTCAGTCTGTCTGCTTCTGCCTTGTAATCCACCAAATCATCCAGCGGAATATAGATTTCCGCTCCGTCTATGACTGCGGACATAACTTCTTCTGGAATAGTTTCCTTGGCCGTAGTGAAACCGATTTCTGTAATATTGGCCAAGTTCTTGATATACCGCTCTCCTGCCTTTAACATCTCTGCCTTTTGGCCCTCTGTCAAAATGATGGCGTGGAGTTTCTTGCTCGGCGCGGCCTCTGCCTCTGCACGAATGTTTCTGATGGCGCGGATGGCCTCCATGGCTGTTTCCAACTTATCCTCTTCAGCAGGGAAATTACATTTGTCGCTGGCCTTTGGCCAGGTTGCTTTCATCAGGAATCCCTTTGGATTATCGGCCTGCTCCTCACCGTGAGGCAGGTAGCTCCAAATTTCCTCGGTAATAAACGGCATAAACGGATGGAGCATTTTCAGCATGTTTTTCAAGCACATTACCAGGGTGAAACGAACCACCTTCTTGTCCTCTTCATCATCCCCCCACAGACGTGCCTTTACCAACTCAATGTACCAATCGCAGTATTCATTCCAGATCAGGTCATAGATTCTCTGCCCTGCCAGAGCCAGGTCGTATTTTTCCATGGCTGCCGTCACATACTCTACTGCCGCATTGACTCTGCTAATCATCCATTTATCTTCATCTTTTAGGGCGATATTGGTAAAATCGGTCACATCTCCACAGGCTTTGCCGCAGCAATTATCGCAGCACTTGGCCATTTCCTTGAAATTACCTTCCTCATCCTGCAGGTTCATGATAACGAATCTGGATGCGTTCCACAGCTTGTTTGCAAAGTTTCTACAGGATTCCAGTCTATCTTCCTTAAAGCGCATATCGTTGCCTGGGGTAATGCCTGTGGTCAACATGAAGCGAAGAGCGTCTGCACCGTATTGGTCAATGACTTCCAGCGGGTCGATACCGTTGCCCAGAGACTTACTCATTTTCCGTCCCTCGGCATCTCTCACCAGACCGTGAATGTATACGTGATGGAATGGTACTTCTCCCATGGTCTCCAAGCCGGAGAATACCATTCTGATGACCCAGAAGAAGATGATGTCATAGCCTGTAACCAGTACATCGGTTGGATAGAAGTAGTCCAGTTCCTCGGTCTTTTCTGGCCAGCCCAAGGTTGAGAACGGCCACAGGGCGGAACTGAACCAAGTGTCCAGCACATCTTCATCCTGACGGAAATGGGTACAGCCGCACTTTGGACATTTATCCGGCGTATCATAGCTGACTACCAGTTCGCCGCACTCTTCACAGTAGTAAGCCGGAATTCGATGTCCCCACCACAGCTGACGGGAAATACACCAGTCTCTGATTTCTTCCAGCCAGTGGAGATACGTCTTTTCAAAGCGCTCCGGCACATGGGTCAAATCGCCCTTTTTCGCTGCTTCGATGGCCGGTTTGGCCAGTTCCGCCATGGCTACGAACCACTGGTCGGACAGCATGGGCTCGATAACTGTGTGACAGCGGTAGCACTCGCCTACAGGAATGACCTTTTCCTCGGTCTTAACCAGGTATCCGGCGGCCTCCAAATCTGCCACCCATGCTTTACGGCACTCATAACGATCCATGCCCTGATACTTTCCGGCCAGCTCGTTCATGGTAGCGTCCTCATTGATACAGGACGGCCGTCCAAGGCCGGCTCTGTTGCCTACTTCAAAGTCGTTAGGATCATGAGCTGGCGTAATCTTTACGGCTCCAGTTCCCTTTTCTGGGTCAGGATAGCTGTCGGTGATAATCGGAATTTCCTTGCCTACCAATGGCAAAATCACCTTCTTGCCTACCAAATCCTGATATCTTTCATCTGACGGGTGAACGGCGATGGCCTCGTCGGCAAACATGGTCTCTGGTCTGGATGTGGCCACCACAATGCCATCTCCCTGGCCATCGGCAGCAGGATAGCGGAAGTACCAATACTTTCCTGTTTTATCCTCATGTTCTACTTCTGCGTCTGACAGAGACGTACCGCACTGAGGACACCAGTTGATGAGACGGTTTCCTCTGTAGATTAAGCCCTTTTCATATAGCTTAATAAAGAAGGTCTTTACCGCATGATTGCACCCCTCGTCCATGGTGAACCGCTCTCTGCTCCAATCGCAGGAGTCTCCCAGCTTGCGGCACTGACGGGTAATTCTGCCGCCGTACTCTTCTTTCCAAGCCCAAGCCCGCTTTAAAAATTCTTCGCGGCCCAAATCCTCTTTTTCCAGGCCCTCTTCTTCTCTAATCTTATTGACAACCTTTACCTCTGTGGCGATGCTGGCGTGGTCAGAGCCAGGCAGCCACAATGCGCTGTAGCCCTCCATTCTCTTCCATCTGGTCAGCACGTCCTGTAAAGTCTGATCCAGTGCATGTCCCATATGAAGCTGTCCTGTAATGTTTGGCGGCGGCATGACGATGGTAAAAGGCTTCTTGTCCTTGTCTACCTCTGCGCGAAACGCGCCGTTTGTTTCCCACATCTCATAGATACGATCCTCAAAATCCTTGGGATTGTAATTCTTTGCTAAGTTCTTTTCCATGGCCTTTCCTTTCTCTTTCAAATATAAAAGTCCTCTGCAAGTCTGCTGACTCGCAAAGGACGAAAATAGTTTCCGCGGTACCACCTTTGTTCCCAGTACGACCCACTGTATCTACAGTGCCTGCACTGGACTCTCATTTTACCCATAAACTCCGAAGCAACCTTCAAGAAGCGCAAATCTCACAGGGCTCTCAGCCACGGCCCCGTCTCTCTGTAAAGGGCTGACCTTCTCTACTCCTCTTCATCAACGTTTTATAAAATTTAATATTTCTCCCTATTCTATATAGTTTCGCAGGAAATGTCAAGGGGGATTGGCTTCAAATTTTTCATATTCTTTAGCCCAATCCCACATCCTTCCTCTCATACCAATAAAAGGCTGCGCCTATCCCTGCCAGTACAAAACACAGGCCCACGGTCAGATAGGCAGGTTCAAGGCTGTCAGCAGCCACGATTTCCGCTCCGTCTGCATAACTGTATGGGGTGATATATTTGAGGAACTCCGCCTTCTCCGTCAGGTTGGCTATCAGATTTAAGAAATAAAGAAGGGCTGCTATGCCTAGGCCGATTCCCATACCACCTCTGCTAAGAAAGGCTGAAATTCCGAAACAGATTGCCCCGATTTCCATCTGCAAAAGCAAATATGCCAAAAATAAAAGTCCAAAGGTATGCCAATCCGGCTCTGCTCCTATGGCCAGAGCCGACAGGAAGGACAAAGCCATAACCACTCCATTCATCACAAGGATTTCCGCCAGTACAGCCAACAACTTTTGCAAAACAACCTGCCTACGGCTCACAGGATGAGAGAGCAAAAATTCGGCCGTCTGCGCCCCTTCTTCCTTTGCCAGAGAAGAGATTCCCAGAAGGGCCGCAAAAAAGCCGCCGCCCAGCCCAAGAATATTGCCGCACTCCACAGCAAAATACCCCATAAACTGACCGAAATCCACCTTATCCATACCAAAGGCCGCGGAAAAACTGCCCATGTCCGCAAACATGCCGCTGACCTGCCCCATCTGTCCCTCTATTTCCGGATACAGGAAAATACAAACCGCCAACAAAAAGCCGATGGTGGCAGTCCAAATCAGTAGGTTCCCTTTTCCCTGCCGTAACTCATGTAAAAACAGTATTCCTCTCATTCCTTGGCCTCCTCATAATAATGCAGAAAAATTTCCTCCAAATCCGGCTCCGTGATGGTAAGGTCTGTAAGAGGCAAAGAAGCCAGCATCCCTAAAAGTTCTGGAATCTCTCCACTGTAAAGGAAACTGACCGTATCACCGTTCTCTTGCACATCCTTCACACAGCCTGAACAATCCGAATCCTCCAAGGCCCTCTCCATGGCAGAGTTCGTCCCTTGGCTGACTGCCTCGCTCCGAAGGGTCACCCGTTTGGCGCTAGTCTCCCTCAATCTGGAAATGCTGTCCTGGACCAAAATCTTGCCATTGCGAATCACCGCTCCGTGTTTGCAATACCGCTCCACCTCTGAAAGCACATGGGAAGAAAAGAAAATGGTAGTTCCCGCCCTATTATATTCCTCCAATATGGAAAAAAACTCCCGCTGCATCAGAGGGTCCAGGCCGCTGGTAGGCTCGTCTAAAATGCAAAGCTGCGGTTCATGCTGCAAGGTACATACGATTGCAACCTTTTTACGGTTTCCCAGAGAAAGCTGGTCCACCCTTTTATCAACATTAAGCCGAAGCCTGTCGCAAAGCCGCTCCGCCTCCCGACTACAGTCCTTTCCCCTAAGACTAGCCGAAAGCCTGATGACATCCTTTACCTTCATTCCGCCATAAAAATGAATTTCCGAAGGCATATAACCCACCAGAGAAAGAATTTCCTTGTTTTGCGACACAATATCCCTGCCAAAAATTTTTCCCGCGCCGCCAGTGGGCCGAATCAGCCCCAAAAGGGTGCGAATAGTCGTGCTTTTTCCCGCGCCGTTAGGCCCGATAAATCCGAAAAAGTCTCCCTCCTCCACGGTCAAATTCATATTTTCAATGCCCATTGTCTTTCCATAATACTTGGTCAGGTTCTCCGTTCTAATCCCATCCACAGACATATCCTCCTGTTTCCTCTATTTTTTTCGCAGATAAATGGCCTTCCAAAACTCCACCATTTCCGAAAAATCCCGTTCCAGCTTTTCTGCATCAAAGACACCGCCCTGCTGAAACACTTCCCATACATAGCCTGCCGACGCCAAATACATTTCCCGATACATCATGGCAAGGTCCAGTCCCTCCACAAAATCCCCTGGGTCAAGGCGAGACAAAGCGTTCAGCGCCTTCCCATCGAACTTCTGACGATAGCTTTCCTGTATCTCCCTGCTGACCGCAGGATCCGTCTCATAAAAAGCCTTCACCACAAAAGTCGTCATGTTGGGATACCGCTTCATCACCATAATCTTGGCCCGCATCCCCTTCTCCATCATTTCAAAAAGCTCCACCGGCTCATAGCATCCATATCTTTCCAAATATTCCATGGTAATCCGGCAAGCCTCATCCCATAAAAATAGATATAACTCCTTCTTATTGTGAAAATAGTGGAAGAGCAGCGACTTGCTGATGCCCGCCCTATCCGCGATCTCCTGCATGGGGCTCTTTCTATATGAATTCCGCGAAAACACCTCAAACCCTGCATTGATCATCCGGTTCCGCTTCTCCTCCGAAAGTGCAAAAAACTTCTCGTTCATCCCTTCACCTTTCCCTACGGTTTGCTGACCACTTCAGTCAATATCTATTATCTCACCGTTGACCGTTTTCGTGAAGACCCCTTTATAAAATATATTCTCGCGAGGTTAATTAGCGCCGTCTAATATCTTCTTTTTTGCCAGCCCAGGGTTTCCCTTTGATAAGTCGATATTTTTGCTGATATTTTAAAAAACATCGAATTTATTCATGCTATCTTCACATAAGACCATAAAAGCCCATGAATAGAATATGCATATGAGAAAAGATGCTCCGACTTGATTTCCTCAAGTCGGAGCATCTTTTCTCAATCTTTATAATCTTATCTGCCCCACAGCCCTCTCTCCTTTAAATATTCCACCGTTGAGGAAGGCAACATTTCCATCAGGGCCGTCTCTGCTCCCTTATCAAACTCTTTATCGGCAAGCAAAGCCCGTACTGCAGAGGCGCTGACAACAGTCCCCGATACAGCCAGCCTTTCCAGTTCCCTCACAGCAATTCCCGCCTTAGGAAGCCTCTCCGTCAAAGTCCTGTTATAAAGGTCCGTCACCGGAGAAAAGGGCTCGCAGCCCACAAAGCGAAGAGAAATCCCCAGAGCCGGGGCAATATATTTTGCAAAGAGTTCCGCATCCATGGCAGTATGGGCAGCGGAAGCTCTATCTTTGCCGGTAAAGTAGCTTGGAAAGGTCAAAGCTGAAACTGCGTAGCGGCCGCCGCCAAGAACCGTTACATTGGATAAATCCGCCGTTCCCCGCCGTACCATTTCAATCCGATCCTCATAGGAAAACATGGAGCCTTCCTCTTCTACCACCAGAACATAGAGGAGGTCAGCAGCTTCCCCAGCCTGCTCTATGAGATAGCGGTGCCCTCTGGTAAAGGGATTGGCATGCATCACGATGGCCGCTGCCGTCAGCTTTTCGAAACCGGTGGTTTCTCGCCGTCTCTGCTCTGCAGCCTGGCGAATATGCTTTAGCTTTTCCACATATTGACCGACGCCTTCCTCGCCCCATTCCAGTAGGGCTGCATAAGGCCAAACCGACCCTATCTGCCGAAAGCCCAATCCCTGAAACTGAACGGCCCGCTCCGGCTTGGTAAACAGGTACAGGCTGGACACTCCTGCCTTTCGCCCCTGGTCGATTAAAGCAGTCAACAACTTTCCAAGAATATCCTCCCCTTGAAAAGCCGGATTCACCGCCACACCCTGTATCATATCCCTTTTCAGACTGCCGGTTGCAATCAGACCATCATTGTCATGGAAAAGGCCCAGAGTCACATCCACCCCTGCCGGCGCTTCCAGGCCGCACTTTTCCACCAATGCCTGGGCCTGCTTCATGGTAATGGGTTCTATATAATACATGGTTTTTCCTCCGCCCTTTGTCTGTTATCCCTATTATGCCTGGAAAACAGGTATGTTATAGATCTGATCCAGCAAACTGCCGTCCCGATACAATACATTGGCCACAACCCGATCTCCATGAACCGGTTTTTTCGGTACACCGGTCAGCTTTTCTGCCATCTCCTTTAACTGGTGAATTTCCACCACAGGCAGCTTGGCCTGACGGAACCGCTCTGCCAAATCCTGACGCAGCGGGTTGACCGCAATGCCGCACTGGGTCACCAGCACATCCACGGTAGCTCCTGGCGTAGAGGTGCAGAGAACCTGATCCACCACGATTGGCAGCCGGGCTCTGGACAAAGGCGCTACAATCATGGCCATCTTAGCGCCTGCGGCCGTATCGCTGTGACCGCCGGACCCCCCCATGATATAGCCGTTGGAGTCAGTATGCACATTGACATTAAACTGGGTGTCGATTTCCGTAGCGCCCAGGATGACCACATCCAGACTATCTACCGCGCTGCTCTTTGCTCCAGGGCCGGCATAATGACTGGCCGTTACCTCCATGTGGCGCGGGTCCGTTTTAATGGATTTTACGGCATCCAAATCAAAACATTGGACATCGTAAAGGGCTTTGAAGCATCCTGCTTGCAACATATCCACCATATAGGCCGTGATGCCGCCCAGTCCATAGCTGCCCTGAATCCCCTTGCGCACCATAATATCCTTTAGATACTTGGCTGCCGCCAGAGAAGCCCCGCCAGCGCCGGTCTGGAAGGAAAATCCATCCTTTAAAAGACCAGAGGCGTCGATGGCTTTGGCTGCATAATCTGCAATCACCAGCCCTACCGGGTCCTTGGTAATCTTGGTGGTGCCGGAAACGATGCCCGATGGTTCTCCAATTTTATCTACACAGACCACATAGTCCACATAATCCTCACCGATGGAACCGCCGATTAAAGGATAGTCCACCAAATGGTCTGTAATCACCACCGTCTTTTTTGCATACATGGCGTCTGCAAAAGCATAGCCCAAAGAGCCGCAGGCTGACGGGCCTTCTTTGCCAGTGCAGTTTCCCATACAGTCAGCTGTAGGCGCTGCGATAAAGGCCACATCGATAGGTGATGCGCCTCGAATGATGTCGCTGGCACGGCCCCCATGGGTGCGGAAAGTCACCGGTTTTTCCAAGATGCCTTCGCTGACAGCTCTTCCCACCATACCGCCCATATAGTCGGTCTCAATCCCTGTCACCACGCCGTCACGGATGTGCTGCAGGATTGGCATATGGGCGTCAAAGACGGAACTGATGTTGACGTTCAGGTCGCTAATCCCAAGCTGAGCGATGGCCTCAAGAACCATGACCGCCACCATATCGCCGTTTCTCAAATGATGGTGAAAGGATATGGTCATACCATCCTTCAAGCCGGATAATGTAATGGCTTCTTTTATGGTTTTTACCATTTTATTCATGACCCTTTCCTCCTTCCTCCAAGCCGATACCATAGATGGCCCTTGCAGCCTCCAAAACCTGACGGGCGCGAGAAACGATAGGCGCATCGATCATTTTGCCCCGTAAAGAGACAACACCCTTTCCCTCGGCCTTTGCCCGCTCAATGCAAGCAAATACGTCCTTTGCATACTGGATTTCCTCCATGGTAGGACTGAAAATCTCATTGATGAAAGAAACATGGCGCGGCGAGATAGAAGATTTTCCTGAAAAGCCTAGGCTCTTGGCCAATTCCGTATCCTTTACCAGCCCCTCATAATCCTCCACATCTGTCCATGGAGTATCGTAAACCTCTATGCCGGCAGCTCTGGCGCAGGCCACCATCCGGCTACGGGCATAGAAGATCTCATTACCTTCCTTGGTTCTCTGGCAGCGAAGGTCAGCGGTCAAATCCTCGCCTCCCAGAAAGATCCCTACGATACGAGGGTCTGACGAGGCGATTTGATAAGCGTTTTCCAGGCCCAGACCAGTCTCAATCAGAGGTAGCAGGCCAACGCTGCCCACCTCTATGCCATTTCTACGCTCCACCTGGGCCATGTAGGCGCTGACCTGCTCCACATCCTCCTTGCAGCTCACCTTGGTGGGCATGATAAGGTCTGGCCTTGCAGGGATGATTTGGTTCAAATCCTCCTTCCAATAAGGGCTTTCCACTGGATTGATACGGACGATTTTTTCCCTGGTATATCCCATGGAAGTAAGGGCGTTTCTGACCAAAATACGCGCTCCATCCTTTTCTGTAGGCGCAACGGCATCCTCCAAGTCGAGGATGATGCTATCGGCTCCTAAATATTCAGCATTGATTAAAATATTAGGGCTATTGCCCGGAAGAAACAGCATACTTCTCCGCATGGCTACACCTCATCCTCTCCGCGGCGTACCGCTGTCTCTACTCTAGCTCTGATGGTGCAGTCCAAGGCGCCCCGATCGCTGACGCTGACTTTTGCGTCGGTCACATGAAGGTCCCTTAAAGTTTCCCGAATCACCGCCTCAATCTGGTCTCCAAACTGAGCATACACCACCGACTGTACTGTAAGTTCCAAGCCGGTTCCTGGCTCTGCCGGACTGACTTCCACATAAATATCGCTGGATTCCAATGTCCCCGCCCACGCTTTTTTTCTAATCATCTCTCTTCCTCTTTCTCCCTGCAGCTATGATGCTCATAACCCTTGGCTATGCCTCTTTTGCTGCCAACTGGGCCAGAATTCTCTGCATTTCGTTATATACGATCATATAACCTTCGTCCACGCCCATGCCTGGTTTGGCCAGAATCTGGTCTGGCTGAGTAGCCATAGCCGCATTGACGCAGATCTGTGCAGAACGGTCGGTCTCGTTACAGGTGCCTCCCTGATAAGCGCCGATACCCTTTTCCTTGCAGTAAAGCACAGCTTCTATGATGTTATTGATACCGCCTAAATCCGGCGTTTTAATCTGTACCATGTGTCCAGCTTTATGGTCGGCAAAATACTTAATGTCTTCCAGGGTGTTGCACCATTCGTCGGCTACCAGTTCCACATCGATGCCTCTCCTATCCACCTCGGCGGTGAGGGCTGCCAATGCTTTCATCTGACCCTCTCGTTCCTCCACGTCCATAGGCCCTTCGATACGCAGCTTAAACGGTTTCGCCGCTTCTGCCAAAGTTTCCAGATAATCGGCCATACCTGTATAGTTGTCTACCCCAAAGGCCATGCCGATGGTGCCGTATACATCGATGTGCAGCACCGGTGTATAGGTCTCATCCTGGCGGAGGTTGAGAATCCGGTCCCGGAGCCACTGAACGTATTCCAGCAAAATATGACCGTCTCTGCCCAGCTTGGTATCTACATTGTTAATCAGCGCGTGAGGCAGTACGTCGGCTCCCTTCATAATCATCTTATCCGCATTGTCATAGCGGTTATCGCCGGACTGGGTGAAAATCGGAATCTGACGGTATTCTGGATTCAGACCGTACTCCTGGGCAACCACTTCACACATCATCTTCTTCTGGGATTTTGCCACTGCATCCAGCACAGCCTGGGTGATCCCGTAGCGAATGGCTGTATGAAGCCGTTTTCCATCTACCTGAACGGCCTCCACTTCGGCCGCCATCTGACGGAAGGTGGAAATCTCTTTACCTGCCAAAATCGGAGCCACATGTTCCTGGATGACAGGGATAAAGTCGGAAGCCAGAAACAGTGGGTCTCTGCCGCCGGCGCCGCTGTACTGTACGGCAGCGCAGTCTCCATAGGCTACCTGTCCGTCCTCCAATACCAGCATGACAGAAATAGCTTCGCCAGCCTGACGCACGGCCGTAAATCCATCGGTTACCGGCTGGCCCACATAGGCGGAGCCATCGGCTTTCGCTCCCTTCTTGATGGCTCGTTGGTCATCGAAAAAGAAACCGGTTCTTCCCTTTGCACATATTACTTTTACAATCTTCATTGTCTCTGTTCCTCTCTTTCTTTACTTCCACGGCCGTCCCACCAGACGTCCCTTACTGATGGCGTAAACGTCGTCGATGACCATCTGGAAAGAGGCGGTTCTCTTTTCAAATTGGGCTCGTTCTTCAATCTTTTCCTTGTTGAAATCCTTCAGTTCCTTGGTCAGCGGCACCCCTGCGGCGTTTAAAATACGAATCG
>JAAWDM010000042.1 GCA_022793795.1 Bacillota bacterium | reverse complement strand
TGTCTCCTGCCTTCCATAAAATCCATCGATGAGGGCCTGATTGATACAATATGGGGTCTCATCCGGCCGGCAAGTGGAAATGCAGCGGATGCACCCATTGGGTTTCGGCTCTGGTCTAGCTTCTGAGCTGGTTTCTTCCCTCTGCTCTACCCGATCAATCAGCGGCGTTTTAAGACCTCTTCCCGGCATCCCCACCGGACTTTTGAGAATGGTCACATCCTCTGCCTTTGCCTGCAAAATCATATCCTTAAAGCCCTGGGTTGCATCGCACTCCCGGGTTGCGATAAACCGGGTAGCCATCTGCACGCCTCTTGCGCCAAGGGCAAGCATCCGCTCCACATCTGCCCTGTCAAAGATACCGCCAGCCACAAAGATAGGAACTTCCGTGACATTCCTTACCTCTGCCAGGATTTCCTCTAGCCCCTTGGCAGTTCCCTCTTCTGCTTCCGCCCTGGTAAACCCCAGATGACCGCCGGCCTCGCAGCCTTCAATTACCAGAAAATCCGGCTGCCTATCATACCGCTTCTTCCATACATTACATATGGTTCTTGCCGCCTTGGCGCTGGACACGATGGGGGCAATCATCACATCAAACCCCTTGGTGATTTCTGGCAGACTCAAAGGCACGCCAGCGCCGGAAATGACTGCATCGATGCCTTCCTCACAGGCAGCAGTCACAGCCTGGTCATAGTTGGTGGTGACCACCATGGCATTGATGGCCAAAAGCCCCCTGCCGCCTGCAATTTTTTTGGCCTTGCGGATTTCCTGACGCAAAACTCTTTCGCAAGCCTGCCGTGGATGTTCCCAAAAGTCCTCCTCACGAAATCCGATATTGGCTGTGGAAATCACGCCCATACCGCCCTCCGCTGCTACGGCTCCTGCCAGACTGCCCATGGAAATACCGATACCCATACCGCCCTGAATCACCGGCGCTGTCATCCTATCAAGTCGTGTCATATCCTGCCTCTTACTTCCTCATATGACTCCATCATATTCTCAAAGATCCGCCGCAGAGGTAAAATCTCCTTGAGTTGACCTGCCACCTGACCTGCCATGAGAGAGCCGTTTTTCACATCCCCCTCCGCCACTGCCCTACGCAATGAGCCCAGGGTGAATTTTTCCAGTTCCATCAAGTCGGCTCCCGCCTTTTCCTGCCGAACATATTCTCTAGTCATGGCATTTTTCAGACAGCGAACCGGCGCGCCGACGCTTCTTCCCGTCACGATGGTATCGTTATCGCGAGCCCGCAAAATGGCCTGCTTATAGTTTTCATGAATGGGGCACTCCTGGCTGACCAAAAGACAGGTCCCCACCTGCACGCCGCATGCTCCCAGTGCAAAGGCAGCAAGCAGCTGTCTGCCGCCGGCAATTCCTCCAGCAGCGATAACAGGCGCTGTGACAGCCTCCCTCATCTGTGGCACCAAGGCCATGGTGGTCAATTCTCCGATATGGCCGCCGCTTTCGCAGCCCTCTGCAATGACGCCGTCAGCCCCAAGGGAAGCCAGCCGCTTTCCTAAGGCCACCGCCGAAACCACGGGAAACACCTTGATACCGGCAGCTTTCCAGCCTTCCATATATTTTCCTGGGTTTCCTGCGCCTGTGGTGATGACCGGTACCTGCTCCTCTATGGCAATCTGCGCCATCCGGTCTGCATCGGGATTCATCAACATAATATTCACCCCAAAAGGCTTACGGGTCTTCTCCTTACACCTTCTGATTTGCCGCTGAAATTCCTCTGCCCTCATGCCTCCTGCACCGATAATCCCCAAAGCCCCTGCATTGGAAACATCCGCTGCAAAATCTCCTGTGGCGATGTTGGCCATTCCTCCCTGTATGATAGGGAATTCTATCTCTAACAGTTGATTTAGTTTCATAACCATCTCTTTCTATCTCATTTTCTATTTCATTCTCATCATCTAGCTTCAATCATCATTCCGCCGTAAGTCAAGCCCGCTCCGAAACCGGCGCAGACCAGCCTGGTGGGGCGCTCTGCCAGCAAGCCTTCTGTCTTCATGTCCCTAAGAGCGATGGGAATACTGGCTGCCGATGTATTTCCATAGGTGTACAGATTTTTGTAAAATCTTTCTTTCACCTGACCGCCAAAAACCCTGGCGCTGACCTGGTCGATGATTCTCTCATTGGCCTGATGGCACACATAATAATCCACCGCCTCCGGTAAAAGGCCTGCTGACCGAACCACAGCCTCCATACATACTGGAGCCATGGTGACGGCAAAGCGATAGACCTCCTGCCCACTCATTTCAATGGTTCCATAGCTGTTTTCACCCTTCCTATCGCACCGCAAAATATCATCTCTCGGGACGCAGCCTCCGTAATAGGTAAACTGGCTTTCCTGGCTGTATTCCATCACCGCCGCCCCTGCTCCGTCTCCAAAGAGAACGCAGGTGGCCCGATCCGTCATATCCAAAAGGGGCGAAATCCGCTCGCTGCCGATGACCAGCGCATATTTACGGCAATCGCTGGCAAGGAGCCCATTGGCCACTTTGCAGCCATAGATGAAACCGCTGCAGGCTCCGTTGATATCCAACGCCATAACCTGTTCTTGCAGTCCCAGCCGACCTGCAACATTACAAGCCACAGAAGGGGTAAAACGGTCCGGCGTAAAGGTACAGACGATAACATAGCCGATTTTCTCTTTGGCTATGGCTCCATCCTCAATGGCTCCCTCAGCCGCTTCCACCGCCATATCGCAGTTTGTTCGATACTCTGCAAAATATCTGCTCTGTATACCGCTTTTCTTTCTAATCCACTCATCACTGGTATCCACCAGTTTGGTTAAATCCTGGTTGGTAACCTGCCTGTCTCCTGTGGATTTTCCCAGTCCTATGATTCTGATTCCTGCCATATTACCTCGTTTCCTTTTTTCCAACTGCTTTTCCCACTGCCGCTGCACCCACAGCCCGCAACTTCTCATACCGCCGCTGGGCCAGAGCCGTTCCTTTATAGGCCAGAAGAGGCTTTAACTCCCTCCTAATGGCCTCGTCCACTCGCTGGTACATAACCTCTGGAATCAGGTGGGCTCCATAATATTGGCTGCCGTCGTCCTCCATGGCCTCAGAAACCACCACATCTGCAATGCCCAGTTCCTTTAAGTCCCCGGCTGTCAGCTTCATCACACGGCTGGCTTCCTCCCACCGATTAGCGTCCTTCCACAGAATACTGGCGAATCCTTCTGGAGACAGGATGGAAAAGATACTGTTTTCCAGCATGATGGTCGCATCCGCTACACCGATGGCCAGGGCGCCGCCGCTGCCTCCTTCTCCGATAAAAACCGATATGACCGGTACCGTAAGACGGCTCATAACCGCCAGGCACCGGGCGATGGCCTCCCCTTGGCCCCGTTCCTCTGCTTCCTTGCCTGGATATGCTCCCGGCGTATCCACAAAGGTAATCACCGGCCGCCTAAATTTTTCCGCCTGCTTCATCAGCCTTTCTGCCTTTCGGTACCCTTCTGGGTTGGGCATACCAAAACGAAACCGCTGCCGCTCTTCTAAATCACGACCCTTTCGCTGGCCCATTACCGTCACCGGAATCCCATGAAAGAAAGCTGGACCTCCGATGATGGCCTCATCCTCTCCACAATTTCTGTCGCCTGCCATGGGAAAGAAATCTGTGAATATGGCGTCAATATAATCGGCTGCTCCTGGCCTTCCAGGATTTCTGGCTAATTTCACCCGCTCTGCAGGCGCTAACCCAATCTGGCCTCCGCCTAATTCGATTGATTCCAGTGTTTTCATACCTTCCTCCTTTGATAAGGCTGATGGAGCCGCAAAAGCCTGCCAATCTGTTCTGTCATCTGGTGTCTGGGTACCACCTGGTCTACAAAGCCCCAATCCTTCAACGCCTCTGCCCGTTGAAACCCTTCTGGCAGCGACGCTTTTATGGTCTGCTCGATGACCCGCGGCCCTGCAAAGCCTATCAATGCATTGGGCTCTGCCAAAATCACATCCCCCAGACTGGCAAAGCTGGCCGTCACCCCGCCTGTGGTGGGATTGGTCAAAACAGAAATATACAAAAGCCCCGCCTCATCATGACGAGCGATGGCCGCAGAGGTTTTAGCCATCTGAAAGAGGGATAGAATTCCCTCCTGCATTCGGGCTCCCCCTGAAGTGGAGACGATGACCAGAGGCAACCTGTTTTTCGTAGCATATTCGATGCTTCGAGTCAGCTTTTCGCCCACAGCCATCCCCATGCTTCCCATAAAAAAGCGGTTATCCATGACGCATAACACCGTCTTGATTCCCTGGATTTTGCAGGTTCCCGTGATGACCGCCTCGTTGATACCTGCGGCTTTTCTGGTCTTTTCCAACTTTTCTCCATATCCAGGAAAATCTAATGGATTCCCGCCTTTGAGAGCGCCGCATATCTGCCGGAAACTCCCTCTATCTGCAATGAGCTTGATTCGGTAAGCCGCCGGTATGGTAAAATGATGGTGGCAAACCGGACATACATAAAGATTCTCTGATAAATCAGAAAACCGCAAATGACTGCCGCAATTCTCGCAGGTCACGTCCATGGCATCTCTTCGTTTCGCCGCGCCTTCCGCCTGCTTCCCTCCATGCTTTTCAGCCTCTTTGCTGCTGCCTGCAGTTTTCTGGCGTAAAGCCATCAGGAAGGTCTTTTTTTCATGAAAGGGATTTCCCGTCACCTTGCTCGCCTCCTGCTTCTAAATAAACCTGAACCAGCACTTCCATGTTTTCTTCCATAAAGCCTGTGTTATAATTTCCCCGCAAAAAATCCTGTTGGAACAGAATCAGATGCTGCAACGGTAATGTGCTTTCCACTCCCGTAATGACCATTTCCTCCAAGGCCCTCCGCATCTTTCGAATAGCGTCCAGCCTGGTCTGGCCATAAACGATGACCTTGGCAATCATGGAATCGTAAAAAGGACTAATTTCACATCCCGTATACAGCGGACTGTCCACCCTAACTCCATTTCCCGCCGGAAAATGAATGAAGTCAACACGTCCAGGACACGGCGCAAAATCTTCTGTTATCTTTTCAGCGGTAATGCGGCACTCTATGGCATGGCCTGTCAGTTTCACATCTTCCTGTTTCATGGAAAGAGGCAGTCCCGATGCAATCCGCAACTGTTCCCTTACCAGATTGACCCCTGTCACCATCTCCGTCACCGGATGTTCCACCTGAATCCTGGTATTCATCTCGATAAAATAAAAATTTCCGTCTCGGTCCACTACGAATTCAATGGTGCCGGCATTTTCATAGCCTGCTGCCTGGGCCGCTTTCACAGCCGCCTGACCCATCTGCTCTCTGATGGCTTCGTCGATGCCCCAAGCCGGACTCTCTTCCAGCAGCTTTTGATTTCGCCGCTGAATGGAGCAGTCCCGCTCCCCCAGATGGATCACATTCCCAAAGGAATCTGCCAAAATCTGAAACTCAATATGGCGAGGATGCTCAATCAACTTTTCCACATAGATACTGCCGTCTCCGAAACAGCTTTCTGCCTCCAAGGACGCAGCCTGAAACATGGCTTCCGCCTCTGCAGCTTCCATCACCTTCCGCATCCCCCGGCCACCGCCTCCGGCGGAGGCCTTAAACAGCACCGGATAACCGATAACCTCCGCCACAGCGGCAGCCTCTGCCGCCGAGGCTACCGTGCCATCGGAACCCGGCACCACCGGCACGCCGTTTTTCTTCATCAGCGCCCTGGCCTTAGACTTGTTTCCCATGGCTTCAATAACCTGAGGCGCGGGGCCAATAAACTTCAGCCCCGCGTCCATGCAAGCCTGGGCAAACCGGCTGTTTTCCGAAAGAAATCCGAATCCTGGATGAATTCCGTCACACCCTGTAGCCACGGCCGCCGCAATGATATTCTCCATATTCAGATAACTGTCCTGGGGCCGGGGTGAACCGATGCAAACCGACTTTTCCGCCAGAATCCGATGAAGAGCCTGCTCATCGGCTATGGAATAAACTGCCACCGGCTCAACGCCACAGTCCATACACTCCCGTATGATTCGAACTGCAATCTCTCCACGATTGGCAATCAAAACCCGCTTCAACATGGCTGTACCTCATAGATGGTTTGGCCGAACTCCACTAAGCTGCCGTTTTCCACATAGATGCCTTTGATAATGCCGCTTACCGGCGCCTTTAACTCATTCATCATCTTCATGGCTTCGATCAGACAAAGGGTATCGCCTTTTTCCACCTGTTGTCCTACCTTGACGAAGGGCGGCTCCTCTGGGGACGGCCCTTCATAGAATACACCCACAATGGGCGCTTTTACCGGCTCGGTATTTTCCTCTGCTTCTGTATGTATCTGGCGGCTATGGGATTCTGCGTTGGTGAGCTTACCTGTTCCAGTATGTTCTGCAATACAGGCCCTATCTCCTGCCTCTGCTGCCGTGCGTTCCAGTCGTACCCGCCAGCCATCTTGCCCTTCTTGAACTTCCAGTCCGCTCAGTGTGGAGTTTTCAAATATATCCACAAGCTGGCGCAATGTTTTCTCATTCATATGCTCTTTGCCTACTTCAGATATTTTTCAATGCAATCCACAATATTCTGCACGGTCTTCATGTTTTCCAACTCTGTATCAGGAATCTTGATGCTGTACTCTTCCTCCAACGCCATAACCAATTCCACTGCATCCAGAGAATCGATATTTAAGTCGTCTGCAAGCGCTGCCTCCGGTGTAATCTTTTCCTCATCGCAATTTAATGTGTTTATCATGACCTCTTTTACTTTTTCAAAATTCATATTTCTGTCTCCTTTTTATGTTACAATATATTTAAGAAATTTTAATTAAAATTTTTTAATTAAAATTTCTTAAATAATATCAGAGTTCCTCCTACTCGTCAATAGAAATTTCCAATTTTCACAAACACCACACTTTTCGTTCACGATGACGGAGGATAGCGTTATCACCCACATAAAAAAAGGGACTGTCGCATTAACGGAAAATAACCGTTAGGGCGACAGCCTCTTCTTTAAAACTGCTCAAACCTACAAGTGGCGTAAACCAAAATATTTAATGGCTTTTTATTTAAAACAAGGACTTTTAACTTATATGAAACTTTTTGATTTTTTGAGTATAACGAAATTGGGAAATCTTAACCGAGAATCATCCTTTAAAGGAAATAAGTATAATTGGTTGGGAAAAATTTGGCATTGGAGCCTAAAAATAGCCGGTCTATATAAAATTTTATCCATATAAAGAGCATGAACCTGCGATGGAGTTGAAATTTTTATACTTATTTCTCCCAAAATGTGCAATTTAAGTTAAAAATATTGATTCATATAAAATATTGTTGCGGATGTAGGACATGAAAGTATAGAAATCCAGAAGACTCAAAAAATTTCCATGTCTGGCATCCTTATTCCGCCGCTTTATTGATACAGGCAACAGCATTGAGACGCGCGGATATCCGATATATCGCCATATAACGTGTGATTTCCGGAAGCTGTTGCCCTTCCTCATTTATAACCTCTTCAAATGTAAAATGTTCAAATCGCTCCATAAACTCTGGATCGGTTTCATAAAAATTCATCTATAAATCCCCCTAATCGAAATGCTTATTTATGAAAGAGGCAAGGTCACCGTAACGTCTCCATCTCCAAAGACCTCAGCAATTCCTCTTTGGTCACGCCATTGTTCTTCCCCAATCTGGTAAAATTCCAGGAATTGATGTCATAACAAATAATCAGATTGCTCCCCTGATATAAAATGATATTCCCTGCCTCTATGGTAATCTGCTCATCATTGGGGGAAAGGCTCATGTCCAGCGGCCCTACCTTTTCCTCCATCGATACATTGCTGTAGTGGGCCAGGGAAAATATCCATGCACAGGCCATCAAAGCAAGCAATATCTTTTTCATCAGTCCGCTCTCCTTTCCAATAAAAATGTAGGCGCCTTATTTGAACACCTACATTGTAGTACGGAAATTTAAAGATGTCTAATACCTATATAAAATAGCCGGAAATAACCGGAATACATCGCTGCCTCATCATCTATTTCAGCTGATTGCCGTCGCTAAAGGCTTTACCCACCTTTTCGCCTACGACTCGATATTCCTTATGGATGCCGTCATAGGTGATTGGACGCAGTTTGTCCACATCGATCAGGCCGTCATTTCCTAAAATTCGCTCATCTGCATTGATATTGACGATTTCACCAATGATATTGCCCTCCTCTGTAAATCTTACCAGCTTACATTCAAAACTCATCGGCAGTTCACAGATAATCGGTGCATCGACAAACTGGCTCTTTACTGTGGTAAACCCAGCCTTCTCCACCTTGTCCGGCGTACTATTTCCAGAAGCGATGCCCACATAGTCGCAGGCCACCACATGCTCCGCATCACCAAAGCTAACGGTAAAGGCGCCTTTCGCTTTAATATTCTTGGTAGTCTTATGTCCGGCGCTTAAACAAAGCTGCACCAGATTGCTGTCATACATGCCGCCCCATGCTGCATTCATGGCATTGGCCTTCCCCTCTTCATCATAAGCTGCCACAATCAGAACAGGCATAGGATACATCCAAGGATTCGCTCCAAAATTTTTTCTCATAGATTTCTTCTCCCCCTCCATGATTTTATTTTATATTGATACCCGCTTTACATCGATGCCGGTCTTGTGTCCGTTGAGGTCATACCGCTCCATGGAGGCCGCTTCGTCTGCTCCAGCATATACAATCTCTGTTGCCAGGGTTTCCTTGCAGATATACGCCTGGTGCTTTTCTGCTGCCGCTTTCACTGCATCGTCTGCATCTACTGTGATAACGATGTGATCCATCATTTCAAAGTCTTTCTGTTTCCGCATCTGCTGCACCTTGGAAATCAGTTCGCGGGCCAGTCCCTCGTCGATGAGTTCATCGGTGAGAGTGGTATCCAGAATGGTAAATACATTGTTTTCCATAGCTACTGCAAATCCATCCTTGGCGCTGATACGAATATCCACATAATCCTTCTCCACGGTAAACGGCTCTCCATCCAAATCGATGGTTGCCTTGCCGTCCGTCTCCAATGCAGCCACAAGAGCAGCAGCGTCCGCCTTAGCCAGCGCGCCGCCAAAGGCTTTGATTTTGCCACCCAGAGCCGGCCCTGCCACCTTAAAGTTTGGCTTTAAGGCGAAGTTCATAAATTTATCCAAGTCTTTTTCAAAGACAACCTGCTTTACGTTCAGTTCTTCCATGATAAGCGGCGCTAAATCGCTGATGATGGCTTCATACTTACCATCCACCAATACCTCGCCAAGAGGCTGTCTCACCTTGATCTTTTCCTTTTCTCTGGTGCCGCGGCCCAGGGTTACCAGGGCTCTTACCAGATCCATTCTCTCTTCCACATCCTTATCGATGAGAGACGTGTCTGCCTTCGGGAAGTAGGCTACGTGAACCGTCTCCTCGCCAGTTAGATTGGTATAAATTTCGTCAGCGATAAACGGCGCAATCGGTGCGATAATCTTGGCAACGCCCACCAGCACTTCATAGGTGGTGGCGTAGGCGCTCTTCTTGTCCTCACTCATCTCTTCGGCGAAGAATCTTCTTCTTGCACGGCGGATATACCAGTTGGATAAATCCTCTGCCACAAAGTCGGTGATGGCTCTTACAGTCTTCATATGGTCGTACTGATCCATATACATGGTCACGTCTGCAATCAGCTGGTTGTACTTGCTTAAAATCCAACGATCCAGTTCCGGTCTGTCTGCATATGCCACTTCCAGGGCCGCTGGGTCGATATCGTCCTGATTGGAGTACAGCACGAAGAAGTTATATACATTCCTTAGAGTTCCAAAGAATTTGCTCACCACGTCGATGAGACCGTCCTCGTCAAACTTAGTCGGCGTCCATGCCGGCGATACGCTGAGCAGATACCATCTGGTGGCGTCTGCACCGTACTTATCAAAAAGCTCAAAGGGCGATACGGTGTTGCCTCTGGACTTGGACATCTTCTTTCCTTCCTTATCCAGAATCAAATCGTTGACCAATACGTTCTTATATGGCGCTTTGCCCATGATAAAGGTTGCAATGGCCATGAGAGAATAGAACCAGCCTCTGGTCTGGTCGATACCCTCACAGATAAAGTCTGCTGGGAACAGCTTGTTTTCCACAGCCTCTTTATTTTCAAACGGATAATGCCACTGGGCGAACGGCATAGCGCCAGAGTCAAACCAGCAGTCCATAACTTCCGGAATTCTTGTCATCAACTTGCCGCAGTGAGGACAGGTCAGATGAACGTCGTCCACATACGGTCTATGAAGCTCGATGGTGTTATCGATAGGCTCTATGGCTCTTTCTACCAGTTCCTCAATGGAGCCCACACATTCCAAATGGCCACACTCGCAGCGCCAGATTGGAATCGGCGTACCCCAATACCGAGAACGACTGATGGCCCAGTCCTTTACCTCTGCCAGCCAGTTGCCGAAACGCTTTTCTCCTACAAAATCAGGGAACCAGTTGACAGTGTTGTTGTTGGCAACCAACTGATCCTTCAATTTACTCATGGCGATATACCAGGACGGTTTGGCATAGTAAACCAGCGGTGTACCGCATCTCCAGCAGTGCGGATAGTTGTGTTCCAGCTTTTCCTTGGAGAAAATCTTGTTTTCTCCCGCCAGGTATTTGATGATATCCACATCCAAGCCGTCTTCCATGACAAAACGTCCAGCCCAAGGGGTTTCCGTATAGCAGCCCCGCTCGTCTACAGGCTGAAGCATCGGCAGGTCGTACTTGCGTCCGCACTGATAGTCGTCCTCACCAAAGGCCGGCGCAGTGTGAACAATACCAGTACCGTCTTCCACTGATACATAGTCCATGCAAGTGACAAAGAAAGCCTTCTTGCCCTCTTCCGGCTTTACAAACGGCATAAGCTGCTCGTATTCAATATATTCCAGGTCAGAACCCTTCATCTCTTCGATGACTTCATATTTGCCAGCGCCCAGCACTTTGTCAGCCAGGGCCTTGGCCACATAGAAAAGATTGCCCTCTTCCTCGCCTTCCAGCATCTTGGCTTTTACATAGTCGATGTTAGGCCCTGCAGTCAGCACCGTGTTGGATGCCAGAGTCCAAGGGGTAGTTGTCCATGCAAGAAAATATTCGTTGTCAGCATCCTTTCTTTTGAACTTGCAGACCAGAGTATTGACCTTTACTTCTTTATAGCCTTGGGCTACTTCGTGGGAAGCCAGTCCTGTTCCGCACCGCGGGCAATAAGGAAGAATCTTATGTCCTTCATAGATAAGTCCTGCATCAAAGAACTTTTTCAGAATCCACCAACCCGTTTCAATGTATTCGTTCTTTAATGTGATGTACGGGTCGTCCAAATCTACCAGATAACCCATTCTCTCGGTCATCTCCCGCCACATATTGGTATAGGTAAAGACTGATTCCTTACACTTTTCATTAAACTCCTTGATTCCATACTTTTCGATGTCCTGCTTGCCGCTCATGCCAAGCTGTTTTTCCACTTCGATTTCCACCGGAAGTCCATGGGTATCCCAGCCGGCTTTTCTATTAACCTGGAAGCCCTGCATGGTCTTATATCTACAGATAGAATCCTTTAAGGTTCTGGCCATGACGTGATGGATGCCTGGCTTACCGTTGGCAGTCGGCGGCCCTTCAAAAAATATGAACGGGGTCTTCCCCTCTCTTGCTGTTACGCATTTTTGCAGAAGATCTTCTTCTTTCCACTTAGCCACCTGCTCGTTCTGCACTTGGGCAACCGGCTTTTCAGACAGTTTTTTAAACATGGTTTTCTCCTTTTCCTTTCCTGGGGAATTTCCTATATAATAGAACATCCCCAAGCATTTCGCTTAGGGACGATTATACTTAACCGCGGTACCACCCTAGTTGCCGCCTCCAACAAGGCTGCCTCTCATTAGTGTGCCAGGCTCCAGAGTGATATTCACATGAACGTTGCCGCCTCCCTCTCACCAATCGGTAGGCTCTCTGTAAGGCATATGCATCCTGCTACTGGTTCCTTCAACGCCTGAATTTTCAGTTATTTTTAAAAATTTGTACTTTCATATTTTACTTTGCAGTCCCACAAATGTCAATAGTAAAGGCTGAAATTGTGTGGCATATCAACGAAAAAAGAAGGCGCCCCACGATTTTGTTCGTAAAGCGCCCCTTGCTTTTACAGTCTCATGTTACTACATCTATTTATTTTTCTATTCTTTTGCGCCATCCTGCAAACATTGCAGCTAGACCGCACAAAGAAATCAATACAAGCGATACCCATAATGGGAGCTGACTTTCATCTCCAGTTCCCGGTGTATCCAGTCCAGACAGGGGTACATCCTCTTCTAAAACATAGATATACTCATCCTTTTCTGGGTCCCATGTCTTTACATAGGAGAGTGGAACGTCTCCATCCCAAATGGTGATTTCATCTGGACTATCTGGGTCATTAGGATCAGGCAGCTTCGTAGGCTTTTCTGGGTCCGTTGGCTTCTTCTTCGGCTCATCTGGATCTTTTGGATCATCCTTCGGCTCTTCCTTTGGCGGAACTGGTTTCCAAGTAGCCGTATAAACTGCATTACCTGTTACCTGGCTTGCCACCGCCGGCGTCCATCCTTCAAATGTATACCCTTCGCGAGTCGGCGTACCTGCAAAAGCAGGCGTTACGCTTCCATAAAGCAATCCTTCCGTAATCTGATCAATGAAAACCACTTCTCCATCCACACCATCGGTATAAGTTACCGTATAAGTGGTCGGATTTACTGGAACTCCTGGCGTCGACGGCTCCTCAACCTTTTCCCAAGTGGCTTTATAGACTGCATCATGATATACCCAGGTTTCTACTGCT
Organism: Bacillota bacterium; assembly: GCA_022793795.1. Taxonomy (GTDB): domain Bacteria; phylum Bacillota; class Clostridia; order Peptostreptococcales; family Anaerovoracaceae; genus RGIG7179. The sequence continues at coordinate 11,470 of JAAWDM010000042.1, read as the reverse complement.
GGCTCCCATCCTTTAAACTTATACCCCGGACGAACTGGTTCGCTTCCTTCGCCAGTATCTCTTGTATTCGTCTTCCATACAAAAGCAGGAGTGTACGTACCATATCCGCAGCCTGGATAAACCTGGTCTGGAAATATTTCTTCATCGTCTACGCCGTCATTGTAGGTAACGGTATAAGCTTTTACCCACTTAGCCAGATAAACTATATTCTTTGTCACATACGGGTTAACCGAGCCATATTGATTATCTTCTGGATACCATCCCATAAACACATAACCTTCATGTTTCGGCGGGTTTCCAAGATTATATGTTGGCGTCTTTGCATTATACGGAATATCTGTGTGGACTTCATCTGCAAATGGAGTTTCTCCCTCTGCCAGCGGCATGTCTGCCTTTGGCATAGTATCCCTATAGGTCACAGTAAACCTTTCATCGGTGGGTTCCCACTGGGCTTCATAAGTTTTATCCTCTGTCACATAAGGGGCTACTACAGGGCTCCATTTTATAAATTTGTATCCTTCCCTGGCAGGTGTGATCTGGGACCCGTTTTCATCACGAAAATACGGTGTATAAACGGACTCCATGTTTGGCGTAACCCGAACCTCCACAGGATATATCTGATCTTTAAAGACCTCTTCATCTGGTACGCCATCGTTGTAGATGATGGTATAGACCTTTTTATAGACTGCGTAATAATCCTGATTCTCTGTCACATAGGTATTTACAGTAAATGGTTCAGAAGCATACTTCGAATTTTTTGACCAGCCCATAAAAATATACCCCTTATGCACTGGCATAACGCCGCCGTTATAGACCGGTGTTTTTGCGTTATAATTAACATTGTCATGAACCTCGTCTTTAAACGGTTCTTCCCCATCCTGAAGCTTATCTGCTGTCAAAGTATCATGATAGGTCACGGTAAACTTCTCTTCTATATACTTGTTTGTGATGGTCACCTGATAAGCATTTCCGTCCGGCGTAGGTTTGGGATTGCTATAAAATGTTACATACTTTTCTATTGGCGTTTCTAACACGCGAACTGGATTTGCCAACAGACTTCCGCTGGTTGACCATATCCATTCAGAACCCTCTGACAAAACGAAATTATCTGCATACTGTTTACCACCGCTGCCCTGCTGAACAGCAATGTTTACATCCACATGGTCCGGTCTTTCGCTTTCATGTCCCGCATCATCCCATACTTTATCCACTACCAAAGGTGTATAAGTACCATGGTCGCCCAAAGACGGCAGTGTATATGCTGCATACACCACGGTTCCAGCCAGAATCAGCATGAGAAGAAGCAAGGCTGCACTAAAAATCAGCTTTACTCTTTTCTTTGAATTCATACTTTTTCATTCCTCCTATCTTTTAAAAATTATCATTATATATTATCTGACTTCGCGAGCAATCTGTTCACGGCGTCAGCAATTTGCGGCATTTTACTTTCCAGATATGGTCCTGGACATTGGGTTTCTTCGTAAAACATCTTGTGCAAAGTTAAATTACCAGTAGCATCGCCAGTAAAAAGCAGTTCTGAAATGCCATGACGTCTGCAAATATCAGCACAAAGCTGAATCAGGGTCTCGTAGGCTGCATCGCTGACATGCCAGTCATCTCCAATCCTGTCATTGGCTACTTCTATGGTCACTGCCATATCGTCGTTTTCCTTATTGCTGGAAGACCAAGCCCTATTACACTCCTCCACATAAAGGGCTACTTTTCCATCAGTATCAATACCATAATTGGCAGACACCCTTCGATCTCCCTCTGCAAAGGAGAAGCCCAGGCTTTTCAAATTCAAATTTCCCGCCATATGATGAATGGTAATCTTTTTTATTTTCCTCTCCCTAGGAAAATCAGCGTTAGGCGTCAGATAAACATACTCTGTAAACAGACTATTTCGCTCTATCACCTCTGTCTGTTCCTTCTCATTCAAGGGTCTGCCGACATAGTCAGGAATATCTGAAGAAGCTCTATCATATAGCGACAACGTCACCGCCGCAATCATGCAAAACGCGAGCAAGAGTATCCATATACTTATGAACTGGTCTTTTCTTCCCTCTCTTCGCATCGCATTCCCCTTCTATTCCATCATTTTACAAAGATATACTATAATATATATGATAGGTAAACATTATGGTACACATACCGAAAAATACCCTTTGTACAACTCTATTAAGCTGCCTACCATCCTCTCTTGGTCTACCTACAGTCATCATCGTCAATGCCGTAATACCCACATAAAAAAGGCTGGTATCCATCAGATTATGAATCAAAAAAGCTGTAAACTCAGCTCTTTGCTCTATCGGCGGCCGTTTGATATAGTACCTTACCACAACTGCAAAGAGCAGCGCCATGGCTATCATTCCAAGTTCTACACCTACATGAATGAAAACGTTATGAATATGGTAGGTATTAAAATAGGTATCGCTGTCATACAGATTCAGCAATCTCCATTGATATGGGCCCACGCCCAGAAGCGGTTTGGCAGTTATGTATTGTAAGCCGTTTTCCATCATGGCAATCCGTTCTGTGAAGGTAGCCACAGCGCTTGGTCTGACGGCTATCGCAAGTCCTGCCACTAGTACGCCAAAGCCGGCTATCGTACCCGTCATTTTTCTGTATGTATTGAGAAATAATTCCCACCTGGTCCAGCACCCTGTAACTGCTACCACATATATCAGCAAAAGAATACAAACCCAAGGTGGATTGGTTTTGTTTGCTCCAATGTATATCAAGATACCTACTCCAAAGCAAAAGCTGGCTTTTGCTAAAATTTCACTTACATATACCAAAGTTTCTCTAAGGCTGGCCTGCTCTTTTTTATGTACAATCAGCAGAACAATCCCCCATGCCATTGCACAGAAGCTTCCCATGGACAAGGTCATGGCCAAACCAACCAAGAGTATTGGTTCTGCATAACACAAAACCAGATTCCATATTCTCTCCCTCTTTTCCCTACCTTTGCTCCTCTTGTCTGTAAGTTCCGTTCTTAAACTGAGAAGGGCGAACCAACCGACTACCAAAAAAATCCCTAATGCATTGGGGTTTCCCATAATTCCCCCAAGCCTTCCAGCGCCTTTTCCCACTACTACACCATAAACAAACTGAAAAATACTGATTGCAGCTGCCATCGCCGTCCAAGTCACACACAATCTCTGAAGTAAAACCTTCTTATCATCAGTTAAGGTAGCCATCAATAGATAAATCACCGGAAAAATCCCTTGTATAGCAACATAGCCGTCAACTGTATTGCCATAAGTTACATAAGACGATGCCATACTAATCAGATTATATCCAGCCAACGATGCAAAAGCCCAAATATCCACCTTAACGGACTCCTGCAAAAGTCCTACTAAACACAAAAGCACACCAATCATTCCAACGATCAACACGCTGCCCGCGCCGATGAAGGTCAGAATAAAAAAAGCTAAAAATAAAAGAATAACGATATAGTAATCAAGCAAATCATTTAATCTGCGCTCCAGATTGTTGACCATATCCTCTTCCCCACCAATATCATTAAAATAAGTTAAAATATATACCTTACTATTTATTTCCAATATTATACCCCCCCAGATATTTTTATCAATATGATTCTATGCCTTGAGATGTCAACTTAAATGTCAACTGTGACATCAATCCACAGTCTATATTTTTTGTAAAACAGGAAAATAATGTTTGACGAAAAAGACAATTTAAGCTATGATAATCTTACCATCTTGTATACATGTATATTTGTTTTTATATGGTTTATGGTATAAAAAATTATATAAAAGCACTTTACAGACTAAAATTTAAGAGAGGACGGTATATTTTATGGACTTTTTCGCTAATATTGTGGGTACAATCAGCGGCTATCTGTATAGTTACATTCTTATTGTATTACTGATTGCGGCAGGTCTCTACTTTTCTTTCCGCACTAAATTTGTTCAATTCAGGCTTCTTGGGGAATCCATTCGTGTCATCACAGAGCCGAAAAAAGATAAGGAGTCCATCTCCTCATTTCAGGCGTTGATGGTTTCCACTGCTTCCAGAGTTGGAACAGGAAATATCGTGGGCGTTACTGGCGCCATCATTGCAGGCGGCCCAGGAGCCGTATTTTGGATGTGGCTCATCGCTCTGCTGGGAGGCGCTTCCGCTTTCGTGGAATCCACTTTAGCACAGATTTATAAGAAAAAGGGCGAGGACGGCTCCTATGGCGGCCCTGCCTACTACATCAAGCAAGCCTTAAAGGCTCCTGCCCTGGGCGGCGCTTTTGCCGTGGCCCTGATTCTGACCTACATGGGCGGATTCAATGCGCTGGCCTCCTTTAACCTGACCGATTTCGTCAAGGCCTATGTGCCTTCAGAAAACGCAAGCCTGGTCATCGGCGGGGTTATTGCGGTACTGGCTGGCATCGTCATCCTTGGCGGTGGCAAACGAATTTCCAAGGTGACGGAGGTCATGGTTCCTATCATGGCTATCGCATACATGGCTGTAGCTCTCATCGTAGTTATCATGAATATCGGCAGCTTGCCAAAGGTTCTGGTCTCCATCTTCTCCGAGGCTTTCAACCTGCGTTCCGCATTTGGCGGTTTTCTGGGCGCTGCCATCATGAACGGCATCAAACGTGGTCTGTATTCCAATGAAGCCGGTATCGGTTCTGCTCCTAATGCTGCCGCTGCCGCAGACGTATCCCACCCAGTAAAGCAAGGTTTGGTCCAGATGCTCTCTGTATTTATCGATACCCTACTCATCTGTACGTCTACTGCCTTCATGATTTTATGCAGCGGCCTTGACAGTTCCGCCTATATCGATGAAGCAGGCAATACTATGAACGCTGCCTATATTCAGGATTCCCTGGCGGCCAACTTCGGCGCTTTCGGCGGATACTTTATCACCTTTGCTCTAGCCCTCTTTGCCTTTACTACTCTGGTGGGAAACTATTTCTATGCGGAGATGAACATCAGTTATCTGTACAAAGAAGCCCATCAAAACAGGACTTTCATGGTCTGTTACCGCCTGCTGGCAATTTTGATTATCTTCTTAGGGGCTCAGTTCAGCGCAGGCCTGGCCTGGGATCTGGCCGACGTACTCATGGGCTTTATGGCTCTCATCAATGTGCCGGTCTGCCTCTACCTGGGCAAAACTGCCTTTAGCGCTCTAAAGGATTATCTAAAACAGCGTGAGGAAGGAAAAAATCCGACCTTCAAAGCCGCAACCATTGGTATTAAAGATACGGATTACTGGAAATAGATAGTAGCGCCCTCCCCCTTTTCTGCATAACATATAAGCAGAGAGGGGGATTTTTTATGGAATTCTATCTGCATCAAATTGATAAAGCTCTGGCTCATGCTGTCACTCTTCGAACTGCCGATTATCCGCGAATCGTCCTTTTCAGCGATTGCCATCGGGGCTGCGGTACCTGGAACGATGGATTTTTGCCCAATAAAACCCTCTATGAAGCTGCGCTGCGCTACTATTTGGATAGCGGTTTTACGTATATCGAATTGGGAGACGGCGACGAACTGTGGGAAAACAGAAAACTTCGTGACATCGCCCAGATTCATCAGGATGTGTTTCAGCTTTTAGAGCGGTTTTACCTGGAAAACCGACTTTACTTACTCTGGGGCAACCACGACCATATTAAGGCAAAATGGAAGGAGCCTGTATTTTACGAAAGTCTGCTCATTAAGGGACAGACCCCCTTGGAGGACCTTCTGCTCATCCACGGTCATCAGGCTGACCTTCTCAATAACCAGCTTTGGAAACTAGCTCGCTTCCTTGTTCGTTATCTCTGGAAGCCCCTGGAACTGGCCGGCGTGAAAGATCCCACCAGCGCTGCAAAAAACTATACGAAGAAAAATAAACTGGAAACCCGAATGGTCCAATGGGTCAAAACCAGAAATACCTCCCTCATCGCAGGTCATACCCATCGGCCCGTCCTAAACGATGCGCCCGCACCTTCCTATTACAATACAGGCTCCTGCGTTCATCCCAATACCATCACATGTTTGGAGCTCATAGAAGGACATATCTCCTTGATAAAATGGACGACTTGCGTAGATGAAAATCGCTATCTCTACGTCTGTCGCCAGACGATAGGCGGACCTAAGCCCCTCTCCTCGGTCTATTGACAATCGCTCCCATATCTGTATAATGAATATGAGAATAATTCCTAAATTCATCCATAGGTAGGACAGGAGTATCATATGGCTACTTATCAGACAAAACAAAAGAAAGAACTTGTCGGTTTTCTAACCGCCCATCCCGATCAAGCCTTTACCATAGAAGAAATCATCGACATCATGGCAAAGGAGGAACCCTTGTCTCCCCTTCCAAGTCAAAGCACCGTCTATCGCCTCATGGCGTCCCTGTTAGAGGAAGGCGTCGTCACACGTCTGCAGTCCGGTGTCCAGAGAAAAGCCTCCTATCAGCTCATGGGAGGAAATAGATGTCACGACCATTTTCATATGAAATGTACAGGCTGCGGCAGGCTATTTCACACTTCAGATAAAGAATCGGACAAGCTGGTAAGGGAGATACAGAGTCAAACCCACTTTACTGTGGACATGACTCAAACTTTGATTTACGGTATCTGTGCCTCTTGTCAGCAGAAGGGAGCTTTTCATGAAAGATAAAGTCATAGCCTTCTGGAAATCACTTTTCCCTCTGGTCTCGGCTATAGTTCTGTTCTGCTTCTTGACTGGATGCACCCTTCCCACGGCCGCTATCTCCCAGCTCCAAACCGGAGCAAAAAATCAAGAGGCGAAGCTAACCATCGTATGTACTGCCTTTCCTCAATACGACTGGACTGTCAATTTGATTTCCGGCGCGGAAGATCATGTGCAGATCAGGCTCCTTAACAGTCATGGCGCCGATATGCACAGCTTTCAGCCCACTGCCGAAAACATGGTCAGCATGGCCAAATGCGACTTGTTCATTCATATAGGCGGTTTTTCCGAGACATGGGTGGAATCGGCTCTAAAGTCCTCTGGAAATGAAAATGCTATGGTTTTGACCCTGCTGAATCATGTGGACAAGAAGGAAGAGGCTGAAATCAAAGGCGTGGCCCATGACCACGATCACGACCATAATCACGGTCACAGTTCTGATGAGACCCAAGTTCATCTCCATGACGATGAAGACCTGGTGGAGTATGACGAACATCTGTGGCTTTCTCTGCGATGCGCCGGGGACAGTTGCCGCGCCATCGCAAAAGCCCTCTGTGACCTTGACCCGTCACAAGCAGACATCTACCAAAGAAATCTGGAAAACTACCTAAAGCAGCTTCATCTTATGGATGCCCAGTACACCGATGCCCTGGCTCACCATACGGAAAAGCCCCTCCTCTTTGCTGACAGGTTTCCTTTCCTATACCTGACCGAAGATTATGGCCTCTCTTATCTGGCTGCATTCCCCGGTTGTTCTGCAGAAACGGAGGCCAGTTTTGAAACCATTCTCACCCTTTCAGAAGAAATGGACGCTCACCAGCTCCATACGATATTGATTTTAGAGGGCAGCAAACCGGAACTTGCTGAGACAGTCCTTGGCAATACCAAGGATAAAGAGGGAAAGATTCTGGTGCTCAATTCCATGCAATCGGTTACTGCCGCCCAAATCAAGGGCGGTGTCACTTACCTTTCCATCATGGGAAAGAATCTGGACGTGTTAAAAAACGCTCTGGAATAATATTTTGCCAAGAAAATAGGAGAAACATCGATGGCACAGTTACAATGTGAAAACTTAACCCTAGGATACGAGGGACAAACCGTTACAAGAAATCTAAATTTTTCCGTAGACCGCGGCGATTATCTATGTATTGTCGGTGAAAATGGCTCGGGAAAATCTACCCTTATGAAAACTCTTCTGGGCCTCCGCCCTCCCATGTCAGGGACCATTACCACTGGCGATGGGCTGAAACAAAAAGAAATCGGCTATCTGCCCCAGCAGACCCAGGTGCAGAGGGATTTTCCTGCGTCAGTTCGGGAGGTAGTGTTATCCGGTTGTCAGGGAAGTAAGGGTCTTCGCCCTTTCTATACGAGAAAGGACTACGAAAAGGCCGATAGATCCATGGAGAAACTTGGGATTTCACAGCTGTCGCGGCAATGCTACCGCCATCTTTCCGGCGGCCAGCAGCAGCGGGTTCTTCTGGCCAGGGCCTTATGTGCCACTGAAAAAATGCTGCTTTTAGACGAACCGGTGGCTGGCCTTGACCCTGTGGTTACTGCCGAGCTTTACGACTTAATCGGCAAGCTGAATCATGAGGACAACATCACCATCATCATGGTTTCCCACGACATCAGCCAAGCATTGGGTCAAGCCACCCATATCCTTCATCTAGCTTCAGAGCCCCTCTTTTTCGGCGCCAAAGAAGCCTACCTGAAAAGTTCCATTGGACAGGCCTTTGCCACTATCATGATTGCCGGCGCTATGGGAGGTGATTTAGATGATTAACTGGTTTTCCACCTTGACTGAATATCTCCACTATCCTTTTGTTCGTTATGCTCTTATCACAGGCGTCCTCATTGCCCTCTGTTCCTCCCTGCTAGGGATAACGCTGGTGCTGAAACGGTATTCCTTCATGGGGGATGGTCTATCTCACGTGGCCTTCGGCGCCATGGCGGTAGCCGCTGTCTTTAGCGTGACCAACGAATTGATTGTGGTACTGCCTCTAACCATCCTGTGTGCTATCCTGCTTTTGCGGACTGGTCAAACCCGCAAAATTACTGGAGATGCTGCTCTGGCCATGCTGTCGGTGGGGGCCATGGCTGTGGGCTATCTGCTGCTCCACCTGTTTTCTACGTCCTCCAATATCTCTGGCGATGTATGCAGCACCCTCTTTGGTTCCACCTCCATCCTGACCCTTTCCGGCGCTGACGTGGCTGTCTGCCTCATCATGTCCCTGGTGGTTTTGGGTACGGTTATCCTGTTTTACAACAAAATATTCGCCATCACCTTTGATGAAACCTTCGCACAGGCTACTGGCGTCAACACTGGACTATACAATCTCATCGTAGCGGTAGTCACCGCAGTCATCATCGTGCTGGCCATGAACCTGGTAGGCGCCCTCCTTACCTCGGCCCTGATTATTTTCCCTGCTTTGTCGGCCATGCGTGTCTTTCAGAGTTTTCGCAGCGTTGTGGTCTGTTCGGCAGTCTATGCGGTCATCTGTGCGGTAATCGGCATTTTGGTTTCCATTTTAGCCAGCACGCCAGTGGGCGCCACCATTGTGATTACCGACATTGCAGGTTATTTGGCCATGAGCCTGGTTGGGCGGATGATGGGTAGATAGAATTTTTCTAACCCCATATGAATGTTGACACATTTTTAAATCTTACCCCTCTGTGTCAACAAATCAGTCATGATACATACAAGACAAGGGTAGCCTCTTGACAAACCGGCCTGACATGGTATCATCATAGTAACAAACTGTTAAATCACCTACGGAGGTAATATAGAATGAAAGAACATCAGATAGAAACTATCGCAGTACAGGGCGGTTACACGCCGAAGAACGGGGAGCCCCGCCAGGTGCCCATCTACATGAGCACCACCTACAAGTACGATACCAGCGCCGATATGGGCAAACTGTTCGACTTAGAATCCGATGGCTATATGTATTCCCGTCTGGCTAATCCCACCTGTGACATGGTGGCAAAAAAAATCGCTCAAATGGAAGGTGGTACCGCTGCTATGCTGACCAGTTCTGGTCAGGCTGCCAATTTCTTTTCTGTCTTTAATATTGCAGGCTGTGGCGATCATATCGTCTCTTCTTCCACCATCTATGGTGGAACCTTTAACCTGTTTGCTGTTACCATGAAACGGATGGGCATTGATTTTACCTTCGTTGATCCAAACTGTAGTGATGAGGAGCTTAAAGCAGCTTTTAAACCGAACACCAAGGCTGTGTTCGGTGAAACCATCGCCAATCCTGCTTTAACTGTATTTGACATCGAGCGGTTCGCCAAGGCTGCCCATAATCACGGTGTTCCTCTTATCGTAGATAATACCTTTGCCACGCCGGTGGGCTGCCGTCCTATTGAGTGGGGCGCTGACATTGTCACCCACTCCACCACCAAATACATGGAAGGTCATGCCGCTACCATCGGTGGCTGTATCGTAGATTCTGGCAAATTCGACTGGACCAAATATCCAGAAAAATTTCCTGGACTCTGCACACCAGACGAAAGCTATCACGGTGTAACCTATACGGAAAGATTCGGACTTGGCGGCGCTTTCATTACCAAGTGTGTGGCACAGCTAATGCGCGACCTAGGCGCTACCCCTTCCCCGCAATCAGCCTTCCTTCTCAGCTTGGGACTGGAAAGTCTGCCGGTTCGCTGGGAACGCCATTGCAGCAACGCTTTAAAGGTTGCACAGTTCTTAGAAGCAAACGAACAGGTCTCTTGGGTCAACTATCCTAACCTGCCATCAAACGCCTACTATGAACTGGCAAAAAAATATTTGCCGAAAGGCTCTTGCGGTGTCATCAGCTTCGGTATTAAGGGTGGACGCGCTGCTGCAGAAACCTTTATGGAACACTTGAGTTTGGCCTCCATCGAAACCCATGTGGCTGATTCCCATACCTGCTGTCTCCATCCGGCCAGCTCCACTCACCGCCAGATGAACGACGAACAGCTTATGGCTGCTGGCGTTCCAGGAGACCTGATTCGCCTCTCTGTAGGCTTGGAAAACGCAGACGATCTGATTGCAGATATACAAAATGCTCTGTCACAGATTCAATAATCGCAGCCACCCGTCAAACGGGTGGTTCGCACTGGGGCTATAAGCCCTTGATACCGGCCCGCGCCTAAAGACGCGGGCTTTCTCTTTGTTCAAGCCTTAATGCCTTTGCCTCTTTTGCCGCCCCTCAAGGGGCTTTCTCTCTACTGGAATGGGTCCTCGTATTCCTTCACACTTAACTTATCCATCGCAATGTCATGCCTCTCCTGTTCCTGGATATACTTCTTGATTGCTGCTTCGTTAAGCCCTACGGTGCTCACATAGTACCCCTCTGCCCAGAAGTGTCGGTTCCCATATTTATACTTTAAATTTGCATGTCGATCAAACATCATCAGTGCACTTTTTCCCTTCAGGTATCCCATGAAGCTTGATACACTCATCCTTGGTGGGATTGCAACCAGCAAGTGGACATGATCCCCCTCTATGATCTCTACCCCTTTGTACTTACATAAGAGTTTAATGATTTGTTTTAGATCTTCTCGATATTGACCATAAATCTCTTTTCGTCTATACTTAGGAGTGAACACGATGTGATACTTGCACATCCATTTGGTATGTGCAAGACTATAGTTTTTATTTGCCATGAAAGGCCTCCTTTCTTTCTTACAATCAGGCTTGAACAACTCTATTGTAATAGAAAGGGGTCTTTTTTGGTATAACCTTCGACGCGCACCCGCATAGCGGGTGGTTTTCTGTCTCCTCCACTTCGTTCCCTCGACTGGGCTTATAGCCCCATAAT
>JAAWDM010000041.1 GCA_022793795.1 Bacillota bacterium | reverse complement strand
GATACGAATACCACGACAGAGTGATCTGCTGCAATCCGATCCATCTCCACTGCGCCCACTGTCAGGTCAGCAAGTTCCTGTCCATCTACCAGTATCTTGGTGATGTTCCAGCCTCTTTCTGCTGGTACGTTCCATTCTACCTTAGCGCTCTCACCTGGTCTTACTCGCATCGTATCTGTAATCGTACAAGTACCATCCGTACAGCCTAGGATAGAAGTCGTTACCTGGTAGTAGTTCGGCTTTGGCATATCTGGATTTTCTGCTCCGCTTTCCAGCACCACCTGTACCGTATGGTTAGCATGGATGCCCTCTTCCAAGGTGTAGCTAGTTGCGTTCAGAAGATCATCGCGAATCTTTCCGTCTACCAAAATCTTGGCCACATGGTAGCCTTCCTTGGCCTGCCAAGATACGGTTGGCGTTGCGCCCTCCAGCTGCTTGGTTGCAGAAGTAAAGGTTCCCTTATCTGCATCCCCAGTTACGGTTACATTAAAGTATCGATTGTAGTACAGCTTTAAGGATAGGGTTGGATTTCCTGTGATAGCGCCGCTTAGTACTTCATTGGCATTGCCCTTATCCAGCCAGTAATCAGCTCCATCTACTGTAATCTCGGAAAGCTTATCTGCCTCTGGTATCTGTACGACCTCTTCCGTTGTACCTGTATAGTCCCTGGTATATCCATTGGCCTTGGTATAGATGAAGTTGCCGTTTGCATCCTTGTTACCAGAGTTGATATAGTAGTCTACTGCATATGGTGTATCTGTATTGGCTTCCCATACTGCCTTTAAGGTATGGTTTTCCTTTTTCAGCAGTACGCCTTTGCTAACAGCAGCTTCTCCCAGGCTTCCATCCTCATTCACAATCTTCCAGCCTGTAAAGGTATAGCCTGCCTTGGTTGGCGTAGGAATCTCCTGATAGTTGGTTGCAGTACTGGTCTGATATGCCTGATCCTTGATCTTGTTTCCGCCATCCGTATCAAAGGTCACTACGAACTTACTGCTATCTGCTTTCCATACTGCATAAACCGTCTTATCTGATGCCGGCATGGTCGGCGCTGTTGCAGAAGCGGTTACGCCAGCAACTGGTTTAAAATTACTTCCGCTGTTATTTCCGCTGTTTTCTGACCATCCCTGGAAGATATATCCTGGCTTGGTCGGAATCCCTCTTCCACTGGTCGGAAGTCCCAGATTTCCAATATTCGTTCCATAGGCTACATCAGGAATATTTCTCATATTACCATAGGAACCGCCATTGGTATCCAGGTTCAGCGTATAGTTTCCAATCTTCCACTGGGCAATCAGATAGTAGGTCTTATGCACCACTGCTGTATCTTCCAGATGCTCCCCTAGCGTATCCTTATCCGTATGGCACTCTGCCACCGTCTTCTCTACATCCGCCAAGTTAGCAGTATTATTGATATATGCTTCATTGACGGCATCATCTGCATTGTTAGAATTCAGCAGCTTCCAGCCTGCAAAGCTATATCCCACTCTGGTTGGCTTTACATTGTGATCTTCAATCTTTGTCTCAATGCTGGCCCCTGCTGTTACTGCATAACTGTTGCTCATAGGCTTATCGCCTGCACTAGTATGAACGGTTCCACCATTGGCCACATACACGATGTTGGCTTTGTCCTTGGAATAGCTTGGACGAATGACAATGGTGTGATCATCGTTATCCTCTGGTATGGTACCCGGCGTCATTGGCTTGCTTGGTTCTGGTGTGCTGCCGCCTCCTCCTGGTACCACCCATCCGCTGAATGCATCGTCCGGATCCTCCGGTTCTGGCACCTCTTCTGGTAGTATGACAATCGGCTCATCCAGTACGTAGTAATCATCAATTGGGTTTCCATTCTCATCCTCTACTACGATATGAATTGGCTGGAATACCATCTGCTTACCCACATTCTTACATTCGTCCTTGACCCATACCACCAAAGGCTCTGTGCTGGTAATTTCATAATCAAAGGCATAGCTATGCTGCACCTCATCCAGATAAATCCAGTCACTGTCTGATGGCGTTTCGCTCGTACTGTTGGTAATCCAGTAGGCTGCTACACCGGAACCTCTGTCGTCCTCGATAAAGGTAATACCATCTTCATCGATTCCCATTCCTGTATCCGTTAAGGTAATCGTCGCCTTATTCTTTGACGTATTCTCGCCCTGAATGATTGGCGCTTTATCATCCCAGAATGCCGTCGCATAGGTCTGGAAGGTCTTAGATTCTCCTTCCGAATCCCTTACCGTCAACTCAAAGGTCCAACGTCCTGACATGCTATCCTTGGTAAAGACGTAGTCTTTTATCTTGTTCACATCATTGACCCAGCCACTGTCATACTGCACGTTATTCTTCGGGTCATAGATCTTGTAATGCCACTGTGTAATCTTTGCATTTGGATCTTTCTTTGTTGCATTCAGTCCTGGTTTGGACTTATCATACATATTCACACTGACCGTCTCGCCCGTGTTATATAGATGGCGCAGATGAATGGTCATGATCTGACTCTTCTCTGTCGCCGCATCCTTGACAAAGAAGCTTGCCAGCGGCAGATCACTCAATACCTCATTTTTCGTAAATTTTACACCTTCTGTATAGTTCTTGGCAATATATTGGGCCATCATGCTGGCATAATCATCGCCTTGGGCAATATATCCGTTCTTGGATCCCAGCCCCTGATGCGTCGGATTTCCGTTTTCATCTTTCGTCGTATCTGTTACAACCCTGCCATCATCTGCATTTGAGATGTAGAAGATGTCGTTTTGGTTCATACGGTTGATACCATCTTGATAGCCTGGGTCTGTTTCCAATGGAATTCCAGGATCTCCACTGTCTCCTGCCAGGTTGATGAAGTATTTATATTCTGCTCCCTGATAGTACTGAATATTCTTCAGTGCATCAAAGGCTGACGTCTCATAACTCATCTCTAGGTCAAGATAACGGAATACTGTCAACTCACTACAACCATGGGATGCATACCCTACAATTGGGCCAAATCCATTAAATCCTGTATTTTCCAGCTTTACCCCATTTAATTTGGTTTGTGGCGCTGAAAGGTTTCCAGATGTATCATACTGCTGCACCTGTACGCTTACCTTATCCTTATTCAGCTCTACCGTCACTCTCGCCTTCTTCGTGGAACTCAGTCCCATATTCATAGAAGAACCTGCAACAACACTGCCGCCTAAAGCTCCCGAAAAGTTCTGATCTAAATCTACCTTTGTAATGCTGCCGGCATGACTTTGGTTAAAATTCAGCACATATCCCTTTAATCTGCCATTTTCGATCCCTGCATTGAGTAGGAATCCATAATATGACAAAGTATGCGGGCCAATGGCATTGGCATCAATATCAAAGCTGATGGTTCTTCTAGAGTCACTGGCTGCCGGGTAGATCATATAGTCTACATATGGCTGGGTACCGTAACCTGCGAATACCATACTAGCCTTGCCATGTTCATCTGCATAAGACCAAATGTGCTGCGTAAAATTACGACAACCAGAAATATTTCCATTCTTTAGCAGGGATTCCATCGTGACAATCCCTCCAGTCGTATAGCTGTTATCGGCTGCCCTATATGGCTGCTTCAGCTTCTGTTCTGCTGAAAGATTCAAATTATTATATCTTGTTTGATCATAGTAGTGGTCATATACATACCACCCGTTCAGGTCCGTGGTATCAATGGATACCTTCGTATCCGTGATACGGAAACTACCTGGTTCTAACCCCTGCTCTATTAGCTTTTGGGTTAGTTCATTCTTAAAATCCAGGAAGGTCCCCGGATAATCGCTTGGCACGTTAACTGCTATGTCGATCTTTGGAGTTGGGTTGGATCCTACGTCTACTGCTGCATCTACATGCATGGCGCTAAACGGTCCAACGCTGTAAGCCAAAATCAGAAAAAAACATAGCAAAAAACTAATGCCTTTTTTTACTGCACTTTTTGTTTGCATACATGGTACTCCTTTCTCTTAATCTCGGGAGTTCTCCTTACATTACAAGAGTTTTCTACTTATATTGGCTCCCAACAATTATAATTTTACTTCGCGCAGTCTGCATTTGTCAACTCCACCAGCATATCCATACCCCCAATTTTACCTCCTTTTTACATATCTTTTGGATATAAGCTGGGTACTATATTTAGCCCTAAAAACAGGCTCCGCCAAGTAAACACAAAATAGTCCTACACGGTGTGCAAGGCTATTATAACAATCCATAAAAAGAGCATTTCATATGATATAAAGTGCAACTGGCTACCTTGCAAACTTTCTACAAGGCCCTATAGCTTTGCGTCACCGTCTCACGACGACTTTGCCTTTTAAATTACACAATCATTATACGTCTCTTAATTTTTATTGTCAACAAAAAATAGATTTTTTTAATAAAATTATGAAAAATTATTGCTTGTTACAGCCACGTAACTATATCCTCCAAAGATTTCTTCTCCGGCTGGGGCAGATTTTCTTCCGGAATCCCAATTGTGGCCATACAAGTAAAGAAATATCCCGTTTTATGAAAACCATAGGTACGTTCTATCCAATCCTGAATCTCCTCAGCAGCATAATTCTGTCCGGTCATGAAGCACATCCCATAGCCAAGTTCAATGGCTCGAAGATTCATGTTTTCCAATGCAGCTCCGATATTCATAAGGGCTGGGCTTCTCTGATATAAACGGTTTAATTCATAGTATGGCGTGTCTATCAGCTTTAATTCTGGATACCCATCTGGCACTGCATCACAGCTATAGACCAAAATCAATACTGGCGCATCTAAATAAAACATGGTAAAACGTTTGCAAAACTTACGAAACCGTTCGCCTTTTCCTGGCTCCTTCTCCTCCATTTTTTGCGCTATGGCCTGATTCTTTTCCCAAATCACATGAGCTAATGCTTCCTTTTGTATTGGATCTCGTACAACGAGGAAGTGCCAGTTTTGCAAATTCTTTCCTGATGGAGCCAATCTGGCTGCATCCAATATCTCACAGATATCCTTTTGGGGTACTTCTCCCGCCTGATAGGCTCTCACACTCTTTCGCAAAGAAATCGCTGTTTTTACATCCATCCTTTATCCCTCAACTCTCTGGGCGATATATCCAGCAACCTGTTTCTTCTGTATACCCAGAGCCACCGCCAATTCTCCAAATAAGAGTTCCTCCGCCCGCTTCATAAACTTTTCATCTACTGCGCCCAACTTCCGTTTCTGCTTCTGCGCCTCTTTCTTTTTTGCGTAAATTGACATGGTCATTTCAATCAGTTTATAGCAATCATGGGTATTGAGAACCTCCTCATAATGATCCGAAAGGGCTCTTAATGCTGAACTATGATAAGCCTCTACTGGGATCTTAGGAATATAAGCGATTAACGCTTCGGCATCCTCCCTAGAAATAACTGGACGCATAAACACCTTGTCCGTATCAGCAGGTGTAGAAATCATACAGCTATCACTAAAAGGTTGCAATGTGTAATACAACCGTTCTTCATCAGCTCCAGGAACCCTCTGCATAGCAATATCTAAGACCTGACATGCACCAACATTCCCGTAAAATATCCAGTCGCCCACCTGATACATACGTTTCCTCCTTTTATCAATCAAAGGTAATAGCTTATACATATTATACCATGACGCCTCAAGCTGTCATAGTCATGATTCAATAAACGCTTCCCTACGGTAATACCGGCGCTCTCATCTACTATACCAAAGGGGACGCATCTCTCATGGGTTTATTATACCATAATTGGTTGACATAATGTAAGACTAAATTTCAAAAAATTTGTCTTTTCGCAAATAATATTGTATATAACAACAAAAATCCACACAGCAGCCATGTGGATTTCTTACTCTTTATTTTACTGTGTGATAGGCTTTCGTTGGCCGGATGGAATAAATGGAGCCACACGTCTTGCACCGCGTACGCTATGCAAAAAATAGAAAAGCACCTAACTATTTAGGTGCTTTCGCCGTTGAAATATCAACGTCTTAACTGGTGCGGTCTAAGGGATCTGATCGCCTGCCGCGCTTTGCTTGCAGGCTTCCTCCTCGGCTCCCCTCTCGATCGCCTTCGGACCATTCGTTATTCGAATGTTCACAGGACATTCGAATAACGCTCATGCCCTCGCGGGTTCGAATCTCTTCTGTTATCGTATGATAACAAAAAAGACACCCATATGGATGTCTTTTTGATTTGGTGCGGTCTAAGGGATTCGAACCCCCATGGTCTCCCACACGGACCTGAACCGTGCGCGTCTGCCAATTCCGCCAAGACCGCATATATAATTTGTAATTTCTTCCGAACGCAATAGTTATTATACTATAGATAAAAACAAAAAGCAAATATTTTTTCACTTTTTATCCATAAAAAATTGATGGGTATCGGGAATTCATCCGAAAAATCGATTTTCTTCCAAAAATGTATAATACAGCTTCCGGTTTTACCTGCATGATATGTAAAATAATCACGTTTTCATCTTATTATGTAAAAATATAAGGTAAATATAGAGATACCTCCCACATTTGCCCTTTCTCGTGCCCATTTTCAAAGTCGCGGTTATACATTTTTGAGCCATTTTAATGAAACTGGATGAAAATTCCCATTTGTGTTATACATAAAATTCTAAAATGGTAATTTTCGGATGAATTTGTTGTGAACTTACACTCTTTCAAGCCACCATAGGCCTTCCAGGGAGGCTTCCCAGAAGGCCGTCAGCATACATAGCTTCTTTCCTCTTGCCTCCTACGAAACCTTTATCTTCTTGCCTCGCAACCTGCTGTAGACGCTTCTTCTAAGAAGCGCATACAATACGGAAAACAGCGGAATAAATACAATCATACCAAAGATACCCGATACACTGCCGCCGACTACCACGGCCAGCAATGTCCATATGGCAGGCAGCCCCACCGAACCGCCGACCACTTTGGGATAGATTAAATTTCCTTCAATCTGCTGTACCACAAAGAATAGGATGATAAACCAGAGCAACTGGCTTGGTTCCTCCACTGCAATCATCAAAATACCAAATACCAGACCGATGAAGGCGCCCACATAAGGAATCAAGGACATGGCTCCGATGATAACCCCGATAGGAATGGCATATGGAAATCCACCAATCAACAGAGATACGCAGAACAGAGAGCCCAGAATAACCGCCTCCAAGCACTGGCCCGAAATAAAACCAGCAAAAGTCTTATAGGACAAACTGGCCACATCACAGATTTCATCGGCCCACTCCTTCTTCAGATAAGCATAGGCAATCTGTCTGGATTGGTGTCCCAGCTTTCTTTTATTGAGCAAAATGTAGATGGCAAAGATGAGTCCAAAAGCCATATTAGACAGAATCCCTACAATGCTGCCCGCCGCCTCGCTGGCGGTATCAAGAATCTCGCCCCAATTTGATTGAAGCTGGGAAAGAATCATCTGGGTGTCCACCTTGGCCAGCATTTCATTGATAATGGATGTGTCCATCTTATGCTGGCTTAACCATTCAAGCCAGGTGGGATAATTGTCCATGACGCCAATGGCCAGATTCTTTACTGCGTCCACCAAATTAGGAAAGATAACGCTTCCAATAAAATAGATAGACAAGATAAAAATGGCTAAAGTAATCACCATGGCCACCGGCCCCCGCATCTTTCTCACCTTTGGCCCAGCCTTCCGTCCATTTATAATAAAGCGATCAAACTGCCCTTCAAAAAAGTGCATAGGCACGTTAAGGACAAAGGCAATCATACCACCCACAATCAGCGGCGTAAACAAACTGACAATATTCCATGTCCATGTCCCCACCACGTCCAAATGGGAAAGTCCGACGAAAAACCCCACTCCAAAAAGAATCAATAACAAAGTATCTTTAAATTGACTATGCCGCCCTTCTTTCATATCTCAAATCCTTTTCCCTATTTTATGATAATATCGGCTCGTTTCAGCCTTTCTGGTATATATAGATAATCCTCTGTGGGATATCCTACCATCAGCGACCCATAAAAACTGTTGTTTTCCGGCAAAGGAAACATCTCCTTCAACGCCGGAATCTTATTTAAAAAGCGGGTCAGATATCCAGCCCAGCAAGTACCGATGCCCCGAGACTGGAGCATCAGGTCAGCATAATCCAAGGCCAGCGCCGTATCCACAGCCGGATTGATGGCGTTATTCCTGGCATAAGCCATAATCAAAGTAGAAGCCTTGCCAAACACCATGTTATTTCCCCTGGCATATTCAGAAACCACCTCTGGACTTTCTCCGCTTTCTTTAATATATGCCAAAATAATGTCCATCATAGCATCGATCTTTTCTCTGCCTTGCACCACATAATACTTGGTCGGATGCTGATTCTTGGCGCTTGGGGCCCAGGAGGCTGCCTCTAAAGCACGCCTAATTTCCTCCATATCCACTGGTTCCGGCTTAAAATTCCGATAAGAACGCCTGGTCATCAGGAAGCTCTCCATCTCCTCGTCAAAGCTATCGCCCACAAGGGGTTTCTCCTCTGCAACCATCATCAGTTTATCGTCAAAGGAAATGGCCCCCTCTGGACAGACGATACCACAGTGCATACATTTTGCACAGCCTGGCTTTTCAGTCAGCACGAAAGGTTTGCCCTCCTGTGCTTCTACGATGGAAAATATGCACACCCTGGTGCAGCGTAGACATCCCACGCATTTATCATAATCGATCTTTACCATATGCTAAATTACTCCAATCATTTAAAATACGCTACAGCCGACTGGAACATTTTCATGTCAAACTCGCCTGGCACGTTCTTGTATAATCCATAGCCGATTCGCTCCGCATGACCCATTTTGCCGAAGACTCTACCGTCCGGCGAAGTGATGCCCTCGATGGCGAACACAGAATTGTTTGGATTAAACTGAATCTCATTGGTCGGATTTCCATCAAAATCCACATATTGGGTGGCAATCTGTCCGTTTTCGGCAAGCTGGTTCACCACTATATCGCTGGCCAGGAACCGCCCTTCTCCATGGGAAACCGGTACGGTGTAGACATCGCCTACCTGGGTGTTTGCAAGCCAAGGAGACTTGTTGCTGGCGATTCTAAGCTGCACCAGCTTGGACTGATGGCGTCCAATGGTATTGTAAGTCAAAGTCGGACAATCGGCGTCGGTGTCAATAATCTTTCCATAAGGCACCAGCCCTAGCTTAATCAATGCCTGGAAGCCGTTGCAGATACCAGCCATGAGTCCGTCTCTGTTGTTTAAAAGATCCTCCACACCCTCTTTAATCATCTCATTTCTAAAGAAGGCTGTAATAAATTTGCCAGAGCCGTCCGGTTCATCGCCGCCAGAGAAGCCACCAGGGATAAATACCATCTGGGACTGATGCAAACGGGCTGCAAACTCCTCTATAGACCGAGAAACCGCCTCCGACGACAGATTTCGAATGACAAAAATTTCTGCCTCTGCGCCAGCTCTCTCCATGACCTTAGCCGTATCATATTCACAGTTGGTTCCTGGGAATACCGGTATCAATACCTTTGGACGAGCAACCTTCAATGATGGCCCGCATACTTTACGGTCTTCTACTTTGCAGTCATAGGAGAAGGCTGGAATTTCCTGTGCTACCATGGATAGATTGCAGGTGAATACGGATTCTAGCTTTTCTTCATATGCGTCCTCCAGTTCCTTTAGGGACAGGCTTACCTGCTGATATCCAATCGCCTGCTCTGCAGTCACTTCGCCCAGCAAAACAGCTTCTTCCGGCGCTTTCATGCCGTCTGCCATTTCCAGCACAAAGGCTCCATAATGATAACCGAAAATTTCTTCCATGGTTATAGCTTCATCATAGCAAAAGCCCAGGCCGTTGCCCATGGTCATCTTCAGCACCGCCTCTGCCACACCTCCAAATCCCGGGGTATAGGCAGCTACTGCCTTTTCCGCTCTGGTCAGTTCTTGAACCTTGCCATAGAGTTTTATCAGGGAATCGCCGGAAGGCAAACCTTCATCGTCCTGCTCCGGTTTCATCAGATAAACCTTGTGACCGGCTTTCTTAAATTCTGGTGAAAGGATATGGTCCACCTCTTCTGTGGTAACTGCAAAGGAAACCAGTGTAGGCGGCACCGTTAAATCTTCAAAGGTTCCGCTCATAGAATCCTTACCGCCAATGGCTGCAATGCCCAGTTTCAGTTGTGCTTTCAGGGCGCCCAGAAGGGCTGCCAGCGGTTTGCCCCACTTTCTACTGTCCTTACCCAGCTTTTCAAAATATTCCTGGAAAGTCAGATATACATCCTTAAACTCCGCACCAGTGGCAATCAGCTTGGAAACCGACTCTACCACTGCCAGATAGGCGCTGTGGTACGGACTCTTCTCTGCAATATATGGGTTATAGGCCCAGGACATGAGGGAACAAGTTGTGGTTTCCTTACCCTCTACTGGCAGTTTGTGTACCATGGCCTGTATAGGCGTTCTCTGATACTTTCCGCCAAAAGGCATGAGCACAGTGCCGCCGCCGATGGTAGAATCGAACCGCTCAGCCAGCCCTCTCTTGGAGCAAACGTTTAAGTCGCTGGCAAGGGCACGGTACTGACCTGCAAAATCATCGGAAACCGTCTTCTGCCAATCCTGCGATTTAGAAGCTATCACTTCTATATGCTTCTCCGCCCCGTTGGAATCGAGAAATTCCCGGGAAATATCCACGATGGCTTTTCCGTTCCACATCTGCACCAGCCGCGGCTCTTCGGTCACTACTGCCACCTGAATGGCTTCCAGGTTTTCGGAAGCGGCCAACTGCAGGAACTTTTCCGCATCGTCGGCAGCTACCACCACTGCCATTCTCTCCTGAGATTCGGAAATAGCCAATTCCGTGCCGTCCAGACCTTCATATTTTTTCGGCACCTTATTCAGGTCGATGAGCAGACCGTCAGCCAACTCTCCAATGGCCACCGATACGCCGCCTGCGCCGAAGTCGTTGCATCGTTTAATCAGCCTAGAAGCCTCCTTGTTTCTAAAGAGTCTCTGCAGCTTTCTCTCCTCTGGCGCATTTCCTTTTTGCACCTCTGCACCGCAGGTTTCCAGGGATTCCAAAGTGTGAGACTTGGAAGAGCCAGTAGCGCCGCCACAGCCATCCCGTCCCGTCTTACCGCCCAGCAAAATAATCACATCGCCGGGAACCGGTCGCTCTCTTCTCACGTTTTCTGCTGGCGCTGCGCCTACCACTGCGCCGATTTCCATTCTCTTAGCCGCATAGCCGTCGTGATACAACTCATCCACAATGCCGGTAGTCAGGCCAATCTGGTTTCCATAGGAGGAATATCCTGCTGCTGCTGTGGTGACAATGGTTCTCTGTGGCAACTTGCCTTCCATGGTCTCCCTCACCGGCTTTAACGGGTCTGCCGCGCCGGTAACGCGCATAGCCGCATATACATAGGAACGACCTGACAGCGGGTCTCTGATAGCGCCGCCTACACAGGTGGCCGCGCCGCCGAAAGGTTCGATTTCTGTAGGATGGTTGTGGGTCTCGTTCTTAAAGAGCAACAGCCAATCCTGCTCCTCGCCCTCCACGTCTACCTTAATCTTAACGGTACATGCGTTGATTTCTTCTGACTCATCGATTCGAGGCAGCTTACCTTGTTTTTTCAGCACCTTAGCCGCAATGGTGCCGATGTCCATCAGGTTCATAGGCTTGGTTCTTTCCACTGCTTCTCTGGCGCCAATATACCGCTGCCATGCATGTTCCAGCAATGGGTCTTCAAAAGACACCTTATCGATGGTGGTGGAAAAGGTGGTATGTCTACAGTGATCCGACCAATAGGTATCGATCATGCGAATTTCCGTAATGGTCGGGTTTCTTTTTTCATTTCTAAAATAGGTCTGACAAAAGGCCGCATCATCCACATCCATGGCCAGTCCATATTTTGCCACGAAATCGGTAAGCCCCGCTCTGTCTAACTCCAAAAATCCATCAATCACAGCCACTTCTGTAGGAATTTCATATTCCATGGCCAAGGAGGACAGAGGCTCCATGGACGCCTCTCTGGACTCCATCGGATTGATGACATACTTTTTAATGGCATCGAGCTGCTCCGCTGTGACAACTCCATAAACGGCGTAGACCTTAGCTGTACGCACCGTCGGCCGCTCTCCCTGGGAGATAATCTGAATACACTGGGCCGCTGAATCCGCTCTCTGGTCAAACTGACCTGGCAGATATTCTGTGGCAAACACTGCCGCTGCTTCTGGCGCTTCAAAGGTTTCTGTTACCACATCCAGCTGTGGCTCTGCAAACACTGTATTCTGTGCATAGGCAAACAGCTTTTCATCAATATTTTCCACATCATACCGATTGAGGAGACGAATATCCTCCACTGTATCGATTTGCAACAGATTCTTCACGTCCCTTAGAAGGGCTTTAGCTTCATGATCCAAACCTGCCTTTTTTTCTACAAATATTCTATATACCATGTCTGACTATGCCTCCTTCGTCTGGGCTGCCAGCGCCCGTTCGCCAATGTCTCTGCGGTAATATGCATTTTCAAACTTCACGTTGTCAACCTGTTCATAGGCCTTTGTGACAGCTTCCTGCAGGGTCTTGCCCTTGGCCACCACTCCCAGTACTCTGCCGCCGCCGGTAATCACGGTTCCATCCTCTTTCTTTTTGGCGCCTGCCACATACAGAACACCATCAAAATCCTTATCTACAGTAATCGGATAACCGGTATCATATTTTTGCGGATAACCCTTGGAGGCCATGACCACACAGCAAGCGCTTTCCTGGCTGAAGCGAACTATATCCTCTGTCAGCTTGCCCTCCGCCGTGGCTATCATGATGTCTAAAAGGTCGCTTCCCAAAAGGGGCAGCACCACCTGAGTTTCAGGGTCGCCGAAGCGACAGTTATACTCAATGACCTTCGGCCCTTTTTCCGTCAGCATGAGACCAAAATAGAGGCATCCTCTAAACTCCCTGTTTTCCTCCTTCATGGCTTCTATGGTCGGCAGGAAAATCTCCTTCATGCACCGGTCCGCCACTTCTTGGGTATAGTAGGGATTAGGGGCCACAGTGCCCATACCGCCTGTGTTAAGTCCCTTGTCTCCGTCCAACGCCCGCTTGTGGTCCATGGAAGAAATCATGGGAACCACCACATTTCCGTCTGTGAAGGAAAGCACCGATACCTCCGGTCCGGTGAGAAATTCCTCGATGACCACGCTGCTGCCGCTGTCTCCAAATATCTTATCCTCCATCATGGAAATGACGGCTTCCTCTGCTGCCTGTCTGGTTTCAGCGATGATGACTCCTTTTCCCAGAGCCAAACCGTCAGCCTTAATCACCGTTGGAATCGGACAGGTTTTTAGGTATTCCAGAGCCTTGTCTTTGTCCTGAAATACCTCATACTGTGCTGTAGGGATTCCGTATTTCCTCATCAGGTTCTTGGAGAACACCTTGCTGCCTTCAATGACGGCCGCCGCCTTGGTTGGGCCGAAGGCAGGGATTCCCACCTCTGCCAGAGCATCCACACAGCCCAGCACCAGAGGATCGTCCGGCGCTACCACTGCAAAGTCAATTTTTTCTTCCTTGGCAAAATTGACGATGGCCTTAATATCCTTGGCGCCGATTCCCACACAGGTGGCGTCCGCCGCGATTCCACCGTTTCCCGGCAGCGCGAAAATCTCTGTCACCTGTTTATTCTCTTTTATCTTCTTAATGATGGCATGTTCCCGTCCGCCACCGCCTACTACCATGATTTTCATGTGTATTTCCTTTCTATAACTATGCCGTCTGTACCCGGCAGATGTTGCTGCCCCTGGCTGCTTATCTTCTCTTAGTGGTGGAACAGTCTCATGCCCGTAAAAGCCATGGCGATGCCATACTTATCGCAACACTCTATCACCGCATCGTCTCTGATAGAACCGCCCGGCTGAGCGATGTAGGACACGCCGCTTCTCTTGGCTCTTTCGATATTATCGCTGAACGGGAAGAAAGCATCGCTGCCCAACGCTACGCCGCTGATTCCTGACAGATATTCTGCCGCCTCTTCCGCTGTCAGAGGTTCTGGTTTCTGAGTAAAATAGTTTTCCCAGATGCCGTCGGCGCACACGTCCTCTTCATTCTTATTGATATATCCGTCGATAACGTTGTCTCTGGTCGCCCGCGGCAGTTCGGCCTTAAACGGCAATCCCAGTACCTTTGGATGTTGGCGCAGATGCCAAGTATCTGCTTTGGTTCCCGCCAGCCTGGTGCAGTGGATTCTGGACTGCTGTCCAGCTCCCACGCCGATGGCCTGACCGTCTACAGCGAAGCAGACCGAATTGGACTGGGTATATTTGAGGGTAATGAGGGCTATGATTAAATCCCGTTTGGCGCTGTCAGGCAAGGTCTTGTTCTCCGTCACCAGGTTTTCCAGCAGCTCTTCATCGATTTTAAAGTTGTTCCTTCCCTGTTCAAAGGTAATGCCGTAAACCTGCTTATGCTCTGTCTGTGCCGGTACATAACTTGGGTCGATCTGTACGATATTATAACCGCCCTTTTTCTTCTCTTTGAGAATCTCCAAGGCCGCCGGTTCATACCCTGGCGCGATGACCCCATCGGAAACCTCTCTCTTGATGATGTTCGCTGTGGTCACATCGCAAACGTCGCTTAAAGCAATCCAGTCGCCGAAGGAGCTCATCCGGTCAGTTCCTCTGGCTCTGGCATAGGCGCAAGCCAGGGGAGAGTCATCCAGTCCTTCAATATCGTCTACAAAGCAGGCTTTTTTCAACTCATCAGAGAGTTTCACCCCTACTGCCGCCGAGGTGGGGCTCACATGTTTAAAGGAGGTTGCCGCCGCCATTCCCAGGGCCTCTTTGATTTCCTTTACCAGCTGCCAAGAATTTAAAGCGTCTAAAAAGTTAATATAGCCCGGTCTGCCATTTAAAATGGTCAGGGGCAGTTCATTGCCGTCTGCCATGAAAATCTTTGCCGGCTTCTGGTTGGGGTTGCATCCGTATTTCAACTCAAATTCTTTCATTTGTGTACCTCTCCCGCTTATTTCTCGTTCTTGTTTATCATTCTGCTTTCCCATTGACCGGTCTTTAAATCCACATACCGGACATAGAGGGAAATCTTATTGTCCCCATTGAGATTTTTCCAGATTTCCTCGGTCAGTGCATCGATGCTGTCTGGAACTTCCACTCTTCTCGGCTCTCCCTGGAAAGTAGGGAGCGGATTGCCGTCGCCCATGTAGGTGTGAATCAGATGACCCACACCGGCCGAGCTGCCATAGTCATAGGTGAAACGGTTGCAAAAGCTACCTTCTCCATCGCCGCTCTTCAAAATACTCATGGCGTAGGTAAAATCTCCATCTTCAAAGGTAATCATGCCGCTGATTCTCGGTGTCCAGTTAGGGCCGTCTGGCTCGAACTGGCGAGACTTTAAGGCTCTGCGGAAACACTTTCCCTGGGCCAGTCCATCATAGATGGTGTCAGTCTGGTCGCCGTTGGTTACGATCAGATTGTTTTCGTAAACCCGCACCGGAGAGTAGATAATCAGGGAAGGGTCTTCCACCTTGGAAGGGTCGTAAGGGTAAATGGTCACCGCATCTCCCTCTTCTCTAAAAATCCTGTTTCTGCTGTTTTCGCTTCTGCCCATGATAAAATAGGCAATGGCTGCTTTCGTACCGTCCGGCGTCTTTCCCAGCAAAATCCCTCGTCCCACATAGCTATTGTCTCTTATCAAATCGCCGATTTTAGGCGTTTCATATACATTCATCTTCTCGTTCCTTTCTCAGCCTCTCGCTGACCATCTGAGCCGCCATAGGCAAAATCATCCACTCCGCCTGCTCCATCACCCGCTTTTGTAGGCTTTCCGGCGTATCCCCTGGCTCCACCTTTACTTCCTTCTGCATGATAATCTGACCGCCGTCCGTAATCTCATTGACGTAATGAACCGTTGCGCCTGTCACCGATTCCCCTGCAGCCAACACTGCTTCGTGAACCTTAAGTCCATAAAATCCATCGCCGCAGTATTTGGGAATCAAGGACGGATGGACATTAAGAATCCTGTTTTCATACCGCTTGGTAAAATCTCCGCTGAGTATGGTCATAAATCCAGCTAGGATGATAAGGTCTATCTGGTAGTCCGCCAGTGTTTTTAAAATAGCCTCTTCAAAGGCATCCTGACTTCCCAGTTCCTTTTTCAATATGACCTTTGACGGAATGGCCGCTTCCTTGGCTCTGGTGATGGCATAGGCTTTGGCGTTGTTGGCAATGACCAAAACGATTTCACCGTCCATCAGTACCTTTCCTTGGGCATCGATGAGAGCCTGCAGATTGGTGCCGCCGCCGGAGACCATAACCGCGATGCGGCTCTTTCTGCCTACCATAGAATGACTCCTTCATCTCCTTTTACGATTTCACCCATGATGTAGGCATCCTCACCGCTAGCCTTCAACACTTCTAATGCTTTTTCGGCCTGCTCTTTGCCAACCACGATGGACATGCCCACTCCCATGTTATAGGTGTTAAACATATCCCGCTCTGGAATATTCCCCGTCTCCATGAGCAGTCTGAAAATCGGAAGAACTTTCACGTCGTCCTTTTTAATCTTGGCCGTATAGCCCTTTGGCAGGCTTCTCGGGATGTTTTCATAAAATCCGCCGCCGGTGATATGAGAGATGGCCTTTACCTCCACTGCTTCCAGAAGAGCCAGCACCGGTTTCACATAAATCTTGGTCGGTGTCAGCAAGGCGTCTCCCAGAGAGGCGCCGCCTAAGGCCTCCACCGGCGCTTTTAGGTCGACATGTTCCACATCGAATACCTTGCGAACCAGGGAGAACCCATTGGAATGAACCCCGCTGGAAGGCAGGGCGATAATCACGTCCCCTTCTGTCACCTTGGTATTGTCTAAAATCTTATCCTTATCTACCACCCCTACGGTAAAGCCCGCCAAGTCGTATTCGTCCTCTGGATAAAATCCCGGCATTTCAGCGGTTTCGCCGCCAGTCAAAGAGGCCCCGGCTTGGACGCAGCCTTCCGCCACGCCAGCCACCAACTGGGCAATCTTTTCCGGATAGTTCTTGCCACAGGCGATATAGTCGAGGAAAAGAAGAGGTTTTGCGCCGCAGCAGATGACATCGTTGACGCACATGGCCACGCAGTCGATACCCACCGTATCATGCTTGTCCATCAAAAATGCAATCTTCAGTTTGGTACCTACGCCGTCGGTTCCAGATACCAACACCGGTTTGGTAATTCCCGTCATATCCAGTTCCACCAGGCCGCCGAAACCGCCGATTCCCGACAGTTCCTGACCAGTGACAGTTCTTGCAATATGCTCCTTCATCAGTTCTACCGCTTTATATCCTGCGGTAATATCTACGCCTGCTGCCTTATAGCTTTCACTCTGGCTCTTCATTCTTTCTCTTTTCCTCTCTTTCCCTATTGACCCTGTTGGTCCTGTCCTTCAGAAATCTTTCCTTCAAATCTGTTTTTCTTTATATTGGTCGGCACTGCCGTAGGATATTTCCCACTGAAGCAGGCCGTACAGAACCGCTCTGTATCGTCGTCTGCCGTGAGTCTGACCACATCCTCAAGGCTCAAATATCCCAAACTGTCGGCTCCAATGATCTGCCTGATTTCATCGATGGTATGATGATTGGCTATCAGCCTGTCTTTGGAATCGATATCTACCCCGTAGAAACACGGATCCGTAAATGGCGGCGCGGAAACCCGCATGTGGACTTCCTTGGCCCCTGCCTCCCGAAGTAGCTTGATGATGGGCCCGCAGGTAGTACCTCTGACGATGGAGTCGTCCACCATGACCACCCGTTTTCCTCCCACCGTCTCCGAAATGGTGTTTAGCTTAATCTTCACCTTATCCTCTCGGTTGGCCTGTCCCGGTGCAATGAAGGTGCGGCCAATGTATTTGTTCTTAATAAAGCCGATTCCGTATGGAATTCCTGACGCTTGGGCATATCCCAAGGCAGCGTCCAGTCCCGAATCAGGTACGCCGATGACCACGTCCGCCTCTACAGGATGGGCCTTGGCTAAGAATTTTCCTGCCCGAAGTCTGGCATTGTGAACCGAATAACCATCGATTACCGAATCGGGCCGGGCAAAATAGATATACTCAAAGACGCACATGGCCCGCGGTTTCTTACCGCAATGGGCCCTCATGGAATGTAAACCATCCTTGCCAAATACCAAAATCTCTCCCGGCTCTATGTCTCTGATAAAGGTTGCTCCCACTGCGTCTAAGGCGCAACTTTCTGAAGCCACCACATATTTGCCATCTCCGGTTCTGCCATAACACAGAGGGCGGAATCCATACTCGTCTCTGGCGGCAATCATCTTGGACGGCGACATGATGACCAGGGAATAGGCCCCTTGTAGCCTGTCCATGGCTTTGCTTACCGCCTCTTCAATGGATGGCGCCTGGATTCTCTCTTTGGTAATGATATAGGAGATGACCTCTGTATCGCTGGTGGTATGAAAGATGGAACCTTCCATTTCCAGTTCCTGCCTCAGTTCAAAGGAGTTAGTCAAGTTGCCGTTATGGGCTAAAGCCATCCGTCCCTTTACATGATTGACCACAATGGGCTGTGCATTGAGCCTGCCATTTCCGCCGGTGGTGCCATAGCGTACATGGCCGATGGCCATATTCCCTTCGCCCAATCCGTCGAGAACCTGGCTGGTAAACACATCGTTGACCAGCCCCACATCCTTGTAATCACAGAATAGGCCGTCATCATTAACCACGATACCGCAGCTTTCCTGCCCCCGGTGCTGCAACGCATAGAGGCCATAATAACAGGAACGGGCCAGCGGCTCTGTTTTGTCAGAAAAAATGCCGAATACGCCACATTCCTCTCTCAGCTTATCCATCATGCCACAGCCGCCTAACCGAAAATACGTCTCATCATTTCCTGATAAGCGTCCTCTACACCACCCAGGTCTCTTCTAAACCGGTCTTTGTCCAGCTTTTCGTGGGTAGTGGCATCCCAGAGACGGCAAGTATCCGGAGAAATCTCGTCGGCCAGAAGAATCTGTCCATCCGGCGTCTTACCGAATTCAATTTTAAAGTCGATTAAATCTACGTTAATCTTCTTAAAGAAATCCTTGAGGAATTCATTGACCTTGAAGGTCAAATCCTTGATAGTATTCAGTTCCTCTTCAGTGGCATAGCCCATGGCCAAAATGTGGTAGTCGTTGACCATTGGATCGCCCAGGTCGTCGTCCTTGTAGCAGAATTCCAAAATGGTGGTCTTTAAAGCTGTGCCTTCTTCTACGCCCAGTCTCTTAGAGAAGGAGCCAGCAGCCACATTACGGATGATGACTTCCAGAGGCACGATGGAAACCTTTTTTACCACGGTCTCTCTGTCATTGAGTTCCTCCACAAAGTGGGTTGGAATTCCCAGTTTCTCCATTTCGCTCATCAGATAATTACTCATCTTGTTGTTGACCACGCCCTTGCCGGTGATGGTTCCCTTTTTCAGTCCGTTAAATGCGGTGGCGTCGTCCTTATATGATACGATGCAATAATTTGCATCATCAGTTGCAAATACCTTCTTAGCTTTTCCTTCATACATCTGTTCTCTTTTTTCCATGGTTTGTTTCTCCTTTTTTATCTATTCTGGTTTTATTGCCCTCGATTGACCTTTTAGTATACGTCCTGAGGATTTTCCGCTTCCTCTGCTTGGGTCATGGCCTGGGCCTTTTTATTATACTTTTCTTCAATGGCTGCATTTTTCGCCAAAACCTTATCGGAGGCCTTCTGTCTGTAGTCCGTGAGCCGCTGAGCCAGCCCCTCGTCGCCTAGTGCCAAAATCTGCGCCGCCAAAATTCCTGCATTGGCTGCGCCGTCAATGGCTACCGTTGCTACCGGCATACCGCTTGGCATCTGTACTGTTGCCAGCAGGGCGTCCAATCCATCCAGCGTAGAGGATTTCACCGGAATTCCGATGACTGGCAAGGTGGTATTGGCTGCCATGGCTCCTGCCAGATGGGCTGCCTTGCCTGCTGCTGCTATGATAACGCCTATTTCGTCGTCCTTGGCGCCTTTTGCAAAGGCTGCGGCCTCTGCCGGCGTTCTATGTGCAGATAGCACATGTACCTCAAAAGGTACCTTTAATTCGTCTAACACGTCAAACGCTTTCTCTACTACAGGAAGATCGCTGTCGCTTCCCATAATGATACCTACTCGTTTCATCTCGTTTCCTCCATTCCTTGGGGGCTTATGCTTTGCATGAAACCCAAAAATCAAAAAGGGCAGTTCTATCCCTTAAAAATAGAACTGCCCAGACGGTCGACTTCATATAACCCGTTGCTCCTCCGTGGTGCTCCACATTTCTCCGTCAGTCGCACTGGGCCTTTCTTTAAAATAGTTTGTCTTTTCATGTAGATATTATAGTATATTCAGCCCCTTCCGTCAAGGCTCACCAGGCGGAAAAGTCCATTTCATACTCCTTTTTTCACCCATGAAGTTGACCTCCTCTGCTGACATATATCACAGATAGGGCCTCCCGTAAATGGCTTTCAATTACCGCCATCTCATTGATGGTTAAACAACCAGAAGTTCCTGGGCTCCGATTACCAAAGCCTTCCGAAACATCCGGATACACAATTTCATTTAAATCAAGCTGTAAGACCCTGCATATTTTGTAAAAGTTATGAAGTCCCACCGAACAAATACCTCTTTCCAATTTAGAAATGTGATTTGTAGATAAGTCTGTCAGTTCAGCTAATTTCTCTTGTGTCAATCCCTTGTTCACTCTGGCGTCCCTAATTTTCTCTCCAATCTTTACGGCAAAATCGTTCATGATAAAATCACTCCTTTTTCGCCCTATTTTAAGAAAAATGGACAGGTCTCACCATGAACGATAGGATTACAAATCCGGGCCCCTATCATCCTTAAAGAGTCTGAATTTATGACGGAAACTTAAACTCTGCAGCCATGTAATAAACATCATAATAGCAACAGTCAAAGTCACTGTAGTGCGGCCATAGGTTTTGTTATGTACCAGTTTGTTTAATGTCGCCATGGGTGTACCTTTCCTTTTTGCTTGCATATTGGATCAATAGAAACCTTACCATTTCGGAAGCTAGGAAAACCGCTTTCCATTGTAATGAAACGTATAACGAGAAATACCCAAATATAAGGCTAATTTTTTCTACCGCCTGGTTCCTATTACCAATCACAATGGTATTTTCATAGCATCCACGCTGCAAAACATCGTAAACTGTCATCATATAGCTACATACATACGGCCCTAAACACGCCACAAATACCACCTCATCCTCTAAAGAAAACAATGCCCTGCCAGTACAGCCCTGCAATGCAAGAATGAAATTTTCCATTACGATATATGCATATCCGATTTTAACCATGAAATTCCAGCACTCTGCATCCGTATTTCGCTCCATATTTGTGCCCTCTTTTTATCTCTCACGTTAACATGTAGATGCCTGTTAGTCAGTAGCCACCTGCCACCCCAGCAATCCGCCCTATAATTGAGATACTATACATGCGACAACAAAGTCCTTTAACATATGACATCCTCTTTTCATACAAGATGGCTTCCAATTCACTCCACTGCTTTGACTCATTTCTCGTCTTTCAGGTTATGTGTCAACAAATTGGCCTTACTCCCTTTGCAAAACAGGGATGTTCAGGGTGATTTTCCGGTCGATATTGACTCATTCCCCGCTTTTCCCCTCTGAGTCAACAAAATCGGCCGAAAACGTTGACTCAGTTTGCAAAACAAAGGGAGTCGTGTCAAAATTTCCATGTGTAACCTTTGGAAACGGCCCTTAAATGGTAAAATATGGTTGGATTTTTGACCAAATCTTCTGATTTCAAAGAATGTGTCAACAGGAGTTATTTTTGACCTTTCTCCCAGATTTTTATACTTCACCCTGTCTGGGCAAAGTTCCGCAATCAATTCTTCCAATCTGCTCATTCTGTATCACTGCCTTTCTCCAACATCCTCCTCACTTCACGGTCAAAATCAGAAGTAATCTTCTGCGTCCTGTTAAAAGCAGCGTATTCCTCCTCTGCCTTGGCTTTTGCTCTCTGACCAGAAATTCGGCCCTTATCAGGGAGAATGTCATACCGGCGGAAAGCAAGAAACTCGTTGATGCTTGCGGCAAATTCCTCCATAGTGAAGGTATTTTCTCGTTCGATCAGGTCTTCAATGTAATCAAAATAACCCGTCACTGCCCGCTCCAACTGGCGAATCTGCTTTTCATCCAGTGCAAAGCCCTTTGTCATGTATTCTTTCAGGATTCCCGTGGCCCAGATACGGAAATGGGTTGCCCGTTTGGAATTCACCCGGTAACCAACAGAAATAATGGCATCCAGATTGTAAAACTTTGTTTCTCTTGTTTGAGTTTTTCCTTCTATTGCCCCATGTTGAGTGGTTATTTCCATTTTGGAAATAACCACTTTTTCATCCAGCTCGCTCTACTAAAATACCTTTGGGATCATTGTCTGTTCCATAATCAGGTTCACTAACCTTTCGATATGTCTTCAGCGCCAAATAAAAAAATGGAGCTGACCAACCGAAAAATACAATAAAATTACCTAGAAGATTATCAGTAGCCACTTTCCAAACTGACCGTTTCCAATCCCAATTCTTCAAACATGGATATATAACCGCTTTCCGCGTTCCACCATTCACTCGCTAAAAAGAGTAACATCAAAAACATAACGAACAGGGAAAGACGAATACACGTCTTTCCCATGTGCTTAGATTGTCTAAACAATAAATAGATGCTGCTTCCCCACAAAACATATACGACCGCTGTTATTGTCAAGGTATATACAGTGTTCACTTCCTGACACATACCTAACAGATTCAACAATGTCGCATAAAGCGATGCCAGAAAAATCCAAAATAACGGATAATTCCTCTCCATGGCAGCCTCCTCAAGGTTCATCCATACTGCATCAAACAAAATATTTAAAACATACAACTCTTCCTCACTGTCATGGCCTTTTTAAAGCCTTTACTATCTGTGACTTTATGTCCATATACGATACTCCACTAATTGTATCTTCTATCTCCAATGCACAGCTTTTCACATCAACAGTTTGAAACCGACTTACCCTGATGGTTTCAATAAAGTCGCCTTTTTTCTCAATTAAATTGGATTGTAATTCCACTGTATCGCCCGAACTCTTAATGGAAAAAGGCTCTATTGCACCATAATAGTTTCCAAATTCATTATTATAGTTTAAAAATAAAATGTAAGTCTGACCCAAATCCGGCTTAATATATAAAGGATCATGAACCGTTATCTCTGATACATTTCCATCACCCATCTCTATTTTTGCGCTTTCAGAAAATCGATGATTTACTAATATTATGGTATCTTCAATATCCCCATACAATACATCCTCAACGGAAAATCGGTAAAGATGCCCCTCCACATATCTTTCTGTATCTTCATTTTCTATATTTCCTATTTCGCGGCACATATTCCACTTAGAATCAAACTCCAAATACTTTCCCACAACAACTGGATCCGCGGCGCCAACCATTTCCTCCAGATTTAAAGCAACTGGATAATCATAGGAAATATTCAAATCCTTATGAGCGTTGATTTGAAACAAACCAAATATTATCAGGGCAATTGCCATAATAAAAAACATCGTCTTGATATGTCTCTTTATTAACATAAGATTCACCTCCTTATGTTATCCATAAATAGCTTTTATTCCATTGATATCATCTTGCTGTGGAACATAAATTACTCTACGATTTCTATTAGCTTCTATTAAATATTCTGTTTCCCAAGCATTAGCATGATTGGAAACAGCATGTGAATTATGAAGTATAAATAAGCCTGTCACAAATATGAAGACATATTTGCACTTGACCTATATATCTTCTAAAAATATGTAAAATCTTCTGATAAAAAATCAATAATCGCCTTCTATGATAGTTTTATTTTATCATAGAAGGCTTAGGTTTGCCAGGTTTTCACGCTCTCATTTAGCTTTAAATCGTGCATGCTTTAATTATTGTAGCAATCTCAGTTTCATACTCAATTGTTAATATTTTATATTCCTACTACTTATCTTTTGATTAAAATAAAATCTTAAACAAATGTTGAGTACATATAGTCACCATACATAATGAAACATGCTATAGCTGAACACGTAAGAAGCACCAACGCCATTTTCCTTTTTCCCTTTACGCCATTGATGATTCCATATCCAAACGTATATACAAAGATAATCGGCCATAATATCCATGTATTTCCACACAGTAGTGATATTATACGCATAAACTCCATTGTAGTCCAAAGCATATTACAATCTCCTCATATTTCACCCTTACTATCCCTATTACCTTCCAATAGCTCCTTCTTGGCTATCTTAAATGACTGCCCTGCTTGGCTAATAAACAATAACATACCATAAAGCACAAATCCAGCTCCAAAGATTTTTAGAAAAGGCCACCAAACATTTTCTATAGAAACCGCCAGTGAAACAATGTAAAGGATACTTCCAATACAAGACATCCAGACAGAGCTCCTGGAATCCCCCAGGCTCAAATCAAAATCAAGGAAAGATAACTTCCCGCGATTTTGGATTTGAAAAAGTTCCCTTATGAAAACTATTTCTGCAATATACATCATTCCAATACAAAAAAGCAATACATAATAGGGCCTTTCGGTGGTCAGCACTGCATAAAATACTCCATAGCCTAACAGCACGGTACTTCCCACTAAAACCATAACCGCACGAATTTTCAGTTTTGGCCTTTGCTGTGTTCCATCGCAAATCATCGAAAATATTTCAATACCCATAAGTATTGCGGTCAATGAAGTAAATGGATTCAACTCTCTGGTAATCAACAAACTTCCATCTGAATCAAATTTTCCAATCAGCCATAGGCAATATATTAACGTCAGGCAATCCGTTATCAGCAGATATCTGATACTAACCGGATATCCTTGAAGAATTCCCAGTCCGCAAGTGCCCTCCATACAGATATTGATAATTAGCAAAACAGTCACTGTTGCCAAAAAGATTGTAGAGATAGTTAGAAACGCCTTTAGGGCAGCAGAAACAAATAGGCTGATGCTGCTTCCCAAAAGAATAGCCAAGCATCCTGTATGAACAGACGTTATTATATTAGCATTTAACTTTGAATTCATGAGTCACACCTCACTATTTTAAGGAGCTGTCGTATTAACGGAAAATAACCATTTGACATACTCCCTCCTAAGCGACAAGCTTATATTATTTCACTTGTCTACCTAAGAGGGAGCATATCAGAGCATATCAAATTAGGACGCAGCCCCTTATTAAAAAATCAACCTATTTCTAGCGTTTGATTACCATTATTATAAAAAACTATCTGTTTTGTTCCCATACCCGTTAATGCAGTGCTTCCAGGCATAGCTGTAAATGTTATCAAAATAGATCTTGCAGCTGGATTTACTGTTACTTTTACTTTGATTGATGTTGCTGCACTTGCCATATGCCCATAGCTTCCTTGCACCCTCATACCATTAAAATTCGCCGAGGTACCTAATGGAGAAAATTGGCATGTGATTGTTCCTCGTTTTGCCCAAATTCTATCTGATTGAGAACTATCCATAATATACATTGGAACATCAACATTTACCGATATGTCATCACCAACGTTAACCGTCGGTCTATTCGTTTGTGCGAGTCGGCCATCAAGATAGTAATATACAATACTTGCAGATTTACTATCTATCTTTTCATTTATTCTGTTTCCATTAGAATTAAATCCATATGGGGCCAATACCACTTTATCTGTTCTGGTGACTGCAGGTACTGCAGTCCACGCCCAATTATATTCTAACACATATTTCTTGGAAGTATGTGTTGTCGCTACTAAGGAAGTGGTAATACTAGCTGTCGCATAAGGTGCAATTTGTTCAAAAGTTTTTATTCCATCTGCATATTCTTTTAAAAGACGTACTTGTGAATCGGTATATCCATAACCTAATAGTTCTTCCTCGGATAGCTCTGCTCTTTCCTTTAAGACATCCTCATACTCTTTCAAAGGATTTTCTTTAGCCTGAGTCTTCATTTTACTGTTATCCCTTTCGAACTGTTTAGCCTCTTCTAAAACAATTTCATATTCAGTTGTCATTGTTTTTTCAATAACAACACCTTTCTCTGCAAATACATCCGTTTCCTCCGCAAACGCCGTAGTCGACATTGCAAATACCATAATCAGAACCAACAATAAGCTTATCACTTTTCTCATCTTCTTCATTTCCCTCTCCTCTCTCGCAGCGTTCTTTTATTTTGTCAAAATGCTGCGTTCATCGGTTTACTCTACACTGTTCATCTCCTTTTGTTTCCTACCCGCATATGGCCACCATAGTCCTTTCATCTATAGTTCCGATAACCTTTTCTATTTCAGGGGATATCCACTGATATCCCCGAAATATTTTAATCCACACTTTCCTGCTTTATTTTATGGTGGTCAGCGTCCAGGAATGTTTCACCTTGACCTGACTGGCTGCTGTATTCTGATCCATATAGCCCACGGAGGTGGTCAGCCGATAAACATTCTCTTTTATTACTGCGGTTCCTGTTTTACTCGTAACAGTATAATCCGCATACATCCGTACCTCTGAGGAACCTTTGAGCCTTGCCGTCTGATTGGAAACCAGCGCGCTTCCCGGTGTCACATAACTGTTCCCTGATTTCGGGGAACCATCCGTCACGCCATACCGTTCATCAATACCCTGGCTGCTCAACGTATAGTGGTTTTCTAGTATAAGACTCCCGCTTGTCAATCCTACTGAAACAGTGGATTTCGCGGTGAAATATCTGCTCCCATAATCCTTCCACAGGATCTCTCCATTGGTAGCCAGCGGCTGGATAACAGGCTCCGTATTATCCTTTATAAAGTTCTTCAGTCCGTCCTCTCCCTCTTCAAACTCCATCACTAAAGTTTTTCCATCGCCCAGGTCATATACTTCCTGACCATAAGCTATGCCGTTTGGCAAGCTATACATGGCAACCGTGCCGCCCAGGTCTCCCGCCGCAGCCAGCGCCTCGTTAATGGCAGCGGCTGTTTCTGCATCTTCTGCCTTCTCTCCTGCAAATGCGGTCATCGGCGTTACCGCCATCATCAGCGCCATAGCCATTGTCATGATTAAACGTTTCTTCATCCTTTTTCCCTCCTACCATAAAAGCCGGTATTTCTGGTTACATCCTTTTGTAACCAAAACATACCAGCTTTCGGGTAAAATGTCTATAGGCTTAGCATCATTTTGGGATAGATTGCAATATTTCGGGATAAATTGCAGATTTTTGTGTAAAATCCCCTTTTCAAACCAAAATATTGGTCACCACTCGCTCCTCTTCCACCTCATAAATCAGTTCTCCTCCATACTTGCCAAGGGCCTTCTTGGCGCTGACAATCCCCAGTCCATGGGAATCCCTGTCCTCCTTGGTAGTCTCCATCCTTCCTTCCAATAAAACAGGCTTTTCCTTCACTGAATTAACGATGGTAATATGGATGCTCTCTTCACCTAGCTGGGCGATCTCTATCCTTACATACCTTTCTTTGTCGCACAATGCCGCCGCCTCGTAAGCGTTTCCCACCAGATTGGTCAAAATGATGCAAAGATCGGTTTCCGATATTTTCATCGGCTCAGGAAAACCTCCCTTGACCTGAAAGTTTATCTGATTTTTTCGACTCTCACTGTCATAGTGATTAAAAATCGCATCCCCGATGACATGGTTGGTTGAAATATAGGCTGACTCCTCCTTCAGCGTGACCCAGTCTTCCAGATAGCTGCGCAGTTCCGTCAAATTTCCCTCGTCGGCAAGTTTCCGCATGGCGATGATGTGGCCGTTTAAATCATGGCGAAAGGTTCTAAGAGCCTGCTGTTTTTCATGGAGCGCCTTATACTGCTCGGTCTGCTCTTTAATGCATTGCAAATTCAAAATCTGCTCCCGTTTTAGCTGTTTTCCCCGCAGATTCAAACAAAGAAAAGCGATGGCAAGACCAATAATGGCTAAACTCAAAAGTCCGTCCTCCACCACGCCCCTGACGTAAATCTGTTCTTCATTGATGAGACCACCCCAAATCAGACTAGAAATCGTGGGTACTAACAGCATAAAACTGCATATCCAGAAATAAACGGGTTTTATCTGGTTCAGCCCTATCTCCAATCCCCTCCTTCTTCTCCACCATGTTAGCAGCAACATACAAATCAAGAAGAATACATTCAAACCTATGGCATACACATTCCAAGTCGTTATATCATCCCTTTTGTATAACAGGAAAACAACAAAAATGCCATCCATCAGATTTCCCAATGCATTTCTCGCCGCAATAACAAAAACTACCAGACCACCTGCCACGCCTTCAAAGAGAAACTTATCTCCCAAAAAGAGGAACAGATAGTAAAGCCAAAATATCCACATAAAGAATATATTCGTTGCAGGTAAGACCACATATATCGCCCCGCACACCACACCAATGGCCATCAGTCCCTTTTTCCCCTGGAACCTGTATCCCAGCAATCCATGAAAAAGGGCAATATCTCCAGCAATATAAAATAATCGCAATACGATTCCCAGGTAATCCATCACAGCACCCTGCCCTTTCTCCTGGCATAATTTAGCCTGGCACGTTGAAATTCCACCTTTTTCTGTCGACTCAGTTTCAGTCGTTCCCCGTTCTTCAGTAAAATCGTCTCCCCTTCCTGTCTCTCCACGAAAGCAAGATGAACGATGCTGTTACTACCTGTCCTAAAAAAGTCGTCCATAGGCAGAAGTTCCTCCCACTCCTTTAAAGTTCTCCTAAAAGGAATCACCCCATCCGTACAGATGATGTCGACCTGATTCTTTCTTATCAGGCTTACCCTGATACAGATAATATTTCTGCAATCTATGGTTTCCCCATAATCCAAGGGCACTGTTAAAAACTGCTCCTGATAGAAATCCACTGCTTTACCCAGCAATCGGTACAGTTTTTCTTCATCCACCGGTTTTTTCAGGAATCCAAGGACGTTTCTGCCATAAGTTTCGCCCATCAACTCGTCGTGACTGGACACAAATATGATATATGACTTGTGAGCCACCTTTTCCAGCTTCTCCTTGATGGTGATGCCGTCAAGTTCTGGCATCTCGATATCCAGCAGAAGCAAATCCGGCAGAGGTTCCACACCGTCTAACCACCCCTTAGGAAATGATTGCAAACCTGTGACCTGCACCTCAAGACCCTTCCCAGCAAAATATGTTTTGCACAGTGACTTTAACTCTTCGGCCATATTCTTTTCATCATCCAGGATACATACCCTCATGTTTTACCCTCCTGCCGTATCCATCGACATCCCTTTGCGCCTACACCTATTATACCCGTTTTGCTATGCCATTGGCAAGAACCATCACAACCCTTCCTAAAGCAAAAGCCTGGAAACATGTTGATTTCTCCAACGTTCCAGGCTTTAGCCACTTCCTATCTTAATTTTTAACTCCCTATTTTAATACATCGCTCCGATAGCACATGCTATCCTCTATGACAGATAAAACTTCCTTTAAACGACTTTCCATTGCAACTATCTGATTCACATCAAAAGATACGCCATCAGTTCCATCTCTGGCAGCGTCAACATCATCGGGATGGTTCTGATACACGATTTCATTTAATGAAGTCTGCAGAACTTGACATATTTTGCAGAAGCACTTCAAACTCACAGAACAAAGTCCTCTCTCCAATTTAGAAATATGATTGGTGGATAACTCCGCCCGTTCCGCAAGCTGTTCTTGTGTCAGACCTCTGCTTATCCGAACAGCTTTAATGTGTTCTCCGATTCTCACATCAAAATCATCCATGGCGAAATCACCCCTTTTTTTGCTATTTTAAATAAAATCGACAGGTTTCACCACAAACTACACGATTACAATTGCTAATCATTTATGATTAGTACATAAGTGCCTCCGTTATAATCCTCCATAAAACACATTCATAATGTTCCATATACCCACGCCAGCCAAACCGAATTCCCGTACCAATGAAAGTCTTGCCCGCCAGCTTTCCTCGTTCTCAAACCACACGATATGTTCCACTCCATTAGGGGCGACATAGGTAAAAAACGGCGCCATAGCCTCAGCATCCCATTGAATCGGTACTCCATAATATTCAGCTCTGGCCACTGCTTGGTAATTGGTCAGTTTCTCTGCCTTGGTCTGGCCCTGGACATAGGGCAGCGCCCAGTCATAGCCGTAATTATTCAGGCCCATAAGAATTTTTTCCGGTGGAATCTCGCTGACAGCATACTCCACCACCCGCCGCACATTGTTGATGGGCGATACAGGCATGGGCTCTCCATAGGTATATCCCCACTCATAGGTCATAATTAAGCAGTAATCGGCTG
Source organism: Bacillota bacterium (assembly GCA_022793795.1). Taxonomy (GTDB): domain Bacteria; phylum Bacillota; class Clostridia; order Peptostreptococcales; family Anaerovoracaceae; genus RGIG7179. The sequence continues at coordinate 47,089 of JAAWDM010000041.1, read as the reverse complement.
CCTGGCCCATGCCTCGGTAGTCATGACCCTGATACAAGAGTCCCGGCTGATCTGCCCGCACTTTCGGCGCAAGAGCCACCGTCACCGTATATCCTTGCGGCGCAAGGCGTGCTCTGGTACGGGTAACCAAATTCACATAAGCGCCGGCATATTCTGCTGCCAGATACTCAAAATCAAAATCGATACCTGCCATGCCCTTGGCCTTTATGTTTTGCTCTATTTGATCGATTAAATTATCCAAAGCCGCCGGATTATTAAATACAGCAATGGCAATATTATCGTTAAAGGTTCCCTGCGCATCCAGCGGTGTCAGCACCATAAGAGCCCCTACGCCGGCGCCAGCCGCCTGTGCGATGACAGCCTCATCCTGCAAGTTAATTAAATTCCCATCTTCCGTAAACCCATAACTAAAGGTAGATACCCAAGTTAGTCTAGGCAGCCACCAATTTAAGGTCTGAGCCCCAATAGACGGATAGGCATACCCGTTTACCAACAAATCTCCAAATTCCGGCATATTTTACCTCCCCACAGCCCATTTTCTATACCCTAAAGGTATGCATCACAGCGGTAAATATTACATTTCCACATTTTCGGTAATCTTTCACAACTTCCTCACTTGGTTTCAGGGTATAATGAACGCACGGTGATGCGTTCATTGACATATGGCGGATGTGAACGCCGGCGTTGCCGTAAGGAAGCGTTCCTTGAATCATGACCTTGGAAAACTTAGAGAGTCATGGTATAATGAACGCACGTGGTGCGCTCCTTGCCCTGTTTTGGAAGGCTCAACGCGTCATGGTATACTATTACAAAGACTTCAAGTGAAAAGAAAGAGGCTTTCTATGATGATATTTTCACTGTTCCATTGGTTCCCAGCCTTGTTTGCGGGAATTTACTCATTTTTCTATTTCAAAAAGGTTTTGCTGTTTTTTTACTCTTATGTAAAAGGACCTGCACACGGTCAAAAGCATCAGAAGGATCAAGGAGGTCCCCTATTCCTTCAGATACTGCCATTGCTTCTGGCGCTGCTCATTGCATTTCTGTGCAAAAACGTATGGTCAGCGGTGGCATTGGTGGTTCTTCATGTATTACTCATGTCCTTTCTTTTGGACGTGGCCGCTTTTGTGGTCAGGCTGGTTTCGCAATGGCTTCCTATGCTGCAGCCCAAACCGTCCCGATACGCCTTTTACAGCAAAGTATACCGCTGCGGTCTTCTGCCGCTTTTGATTACTGCCATTGTCTTTACTTATGGAACTTTCAACATGGAGCGGGTAACCATGACTGAATACGAACTGTCCACCGACAAGGCAGTACAGCCCTACACCATCGCTCTACTGACCGATACCCATTACGATACCATTCAGGATGCTTCTGCGTTAAAAGAAGCTGTGGCCCAAATCAACGAAAAACACCCTGATTTAGTCCTGCTGGCAGGCGATATTGTGGATGAAAACACAACAAAAGAATCCATGGAAGAGGTCTTTCAACTCTTTGGTTCCATGGATTCCAAGTTTGGCGTTTATTATGTTTATGGCAACCACGATTGTCAGGTCTACAGCGCCGCCCCGTATTTCACTGGCAAGGAGCTTCAATCAGCCATAGAGGGCGCAGGCATCACCATCTTAAACGATAGTTATGTAGAGATTAACGACGATCTGATTCTGGCTGGCAGACTGGACGCATCCCTGAACAATCGTTTAACCGATGGGGAAAATCGCTACCCGGTAGAGAAGATTTTACAAGGCGTGGACCCTGCAAAATACATTCTCATGATGGATCATCAACCCCGCGACACAGAGGAAAACGCTCAGGCAGGGGTAGACCTCATGGTTTCCGGTCACACTCATGCTGGTCAAATCTGGCCTGTCGGCTGGCTGATTTCTCTCATGGGCACGCCCAATTACGGTCATCATCAAGAGGGAAGCTGCCATATCATCGTCTCCTCTGGCGTTGCCGGCTGGGGTTTCCCTATCCGAACCGAAGGCCACTGCGAATACGTGATGCTGCAGATTCAGCCGTAAAAGGGAGAACCCTACTCTCTGTTCTGTGGAATATCTGGAATTCCTGCAAAGCCTGCTGCCAAATCCTCATCGGTAGGGATATAATCTTCCATCACCCCATCGTTAAACTTCTGATAGGCTGTCAAATCGAAATAGCCGGTTCCTGTCAGTCCAAAGACGATAGTCTTTTCTTCGCCGGTTTCCTTGCATTTTAACGCTTCGTCTATGGCCACCTTAATGGCATGACTGCTCTCTGGCGCTGGCAGAATACCCTCTATTCTGGCAAAGGTTTCCGCCGCTTCAAATACTTCGGTCTGTTCCACTGCCCTAGCTTCCATATATCCATCATGATACAGCTGAGACAGAGTGGTGCTCATGCCATGAAAACGGAGACCTCCTGCATGGCTTGCCGATGGAATAAAGCCGCTGCCCAGCGTATACATTTTGGCAAGTGGGCAAATCATACCTGTATCACAGAAGTCATACTTGTACTGACCCCTAGTGAAACTTGGGCAGGATGCCGGTTCCACTGCAATAATCTGATAATCCGCTTCGCCCCGGAGTTTTTCACCCATAAACGGCGCAATCAGGCCGCCAAGGTTGGACCCACCGCCAGCGCAGCCAATAATCATATCCGGCTTCACACCATATTTATCTAAAGCAGTTTTTGTCTCTAAACCGATAATCGACTGGTGGAGCATGACCTGATTCAGCACACTACCCAGCACATAGCGATAGCCCTCATTGGTGGTCGCCACTTCTACTGCTTCCGAAATAGCGCAGCCCAGGCTTCCTGTAGTTCCCGGATGTTCTGCTAAAATCTTTCTTCCCACCTCTGTCTCCATGGAAGGGGATGGGGTTACGGAAGCGCCATAGGTTCTCATAACCTCCCGGCGAAATGGCTTCTGCTCATAGGAAACCTTGACCATAAACACTTTGCAATCCAGTCCCAGATAGCTGCAAGCCATGGATAAGGCGGTTCCCCACTGACCTGCTCCGGTCTCAGTGGTCACGCCATGAAGGCCCTGCTTCTTGGCATAATAGGCTTGGGCAACAGCGGAGTTGAGCTTGTGGCTACCGCTGGTATTGTTTCCTTCGAACTTATAGTAAATCTTAGCCGGTGTGCCCAGCATTTTTTCCAAGCAGTAGGCCCTCACCAGCGGCGACGGGCGGTACATCTTATAAAAGTCTCTGATTTCCTGGGGAATCTCCACCAAAGCAGTTTCGTCATCCAGTTCCTGTTGTACCAATTCTTCGCAGAATACTGCAGAAAGTTCCTGGGCAGTCATGGGCTTGCAGGTGGCCGGATTCAGCAGCGGCGCCGGCTTCACCTTCATATCGCTTCTCATATTGTACCAAAACTTCGGCATCTCCTCTTCACTGAGATAGATTTTGTAAGGAATGTTCTGTTCTGTGATTTTCTCTGTCATTTTCGTTACCTCCAGTTTTCTCTTTTTCGGTCTTCCCGATTCTCTCGATGAGTTCTGGACAGGCATTTTCTTCAAAAAGTACAAAATCCTGTCCCAAATCTGCTGGGACAGGATGTAAATTCAACCTGCGGTGCCACCCGGCTTGACGCTTTCCCTTCTGCGCCCTCCTCATCGCGTACTATCATACGCAGCTCTTTGTTTACGGAGGAGTTACTCCGTCTCACCTACTCTCTTACCTCTTGCCGCGCCTTTCATTGGCGCGCCCGATTTCAGCTTGCCCTCAGAAGCCCATTCATCTTCATGGTCTATATTGCGATTCCACCCTCCGCAACTCTCTGTGATAAACCTGGATAAAGACTACTCACTCTTCTTCAACGGTTTCTTTATGGCTACTATATCACTAGATTTGTGATTTGTCAACAATTTTTTATTTCCATTTTTATTATTTTAATACTTTTCAACAAAATTTCTAAATAGACTGACTTTCTGATTTTCAGTTGCGCCCAGTCCCCATATGGTGTAAAATAGTTTTGGAATTTAAACAAGGGGGAAAATTTTGAGATATGAGGGATTCATCCACAAAAGACACAACTGAACGCAGCCGAATTTTGATGCTGATTGTGCAGGGGGCAATCATCGGCATCGGCGGTATTCTGCCTGGCGTTTCCGGCGGAATTTTGTGCGTTATCTTCGGACTATATCAACTGGTCATTGCAGTACTTTCCAACCCTATTGCAAACCTGAAAACCCACTGGCGGCTCATCATCCCTGTGGGGATTGGCGTAGGTCTGGGTTTTTTAGGCTGTGCAGGCCTTGTCAGCAACTTTATGGAAACCTACGGCCAGCAAGCAGTCTGCGTCTTTGTAGGCTTAATTGTGGGTATGCTGCCTGACCTCTGGAAAGACGCCAGAAAAAACGGCATTACCCGGGGCTCCATTCCTGCCATGATCATCAGTTTCGCTGTATTCACCGGCCTGCTTCTGTTCCTGCAGACCGGCATGAACTTAACCATTACGCCAAATACCGGCTGGTATCTGTTCTGTGGGGTGGCCTGGGGCTTAAGCATCATCGTGCCAGGGCTCAGTTCTTCGTCCATGCTGATTTACTTTGGCCTTTATCAGCCTATGCTAGACGGTATGGCTAGATTAGACTTTTCGGTACTGATTCCCCTGGGAATCGGCGCTTGCGCCATTGTGTTCACCTTATCCCGGGCAGTCAACAGCCTCTTTGCAAAACATTATTCCTTTGCCAGCCATATTATCCTGGGAATCGTGGTGGCTACCACAGTGCCTATCATTCCTCGCCGCTTTAGCAGCATCGGAGAGTTTGGTATCGACCTGCTTTGCATCCTGGCGGGCATCGTTGCTGCCATCGCTATGGATAGAATTTGCAAAAAAATTGCTGCTGGAAAAGAAGTGGCCCAGTCATAGCCGCGTTATCAAAATAGATTATCAGAATACATAGAAATAGAGAGGTTTTATATTATGGAAAGAAGAATCGGCACCATATCCAGAGGCCTTAGAGCCCCTATTATCAAAGAAGGCGACGACCTGAAAAAAATCGTTGTCGATACCTTGATGGACTGCGTAGAAGGCGGTGACTTTGCAATCGGAACCAAAGATGTTCTGGCTGTTACCGAATCCATCGTGGCCAGAGCCCAGGCAAACTACGCTACCACAGATCAGTTGGCTGCTGATGTGCGCGCCAAACTGGGCGGCGGTACTGTAGGCGTAGTATTTCCAATCCTCAGCAGAAACCGTTTCGCCATCTGTCTTCGCGGCATTGCTAAGGGCTGCAAAAAAGTGGTTCTCATGCTCAGCTACCCTAGCGATGAAGTAGGCAACCACCTGCTGGACATTGATTTATTGGACGAAAAGGGAATCGACCCTTATACCGACCTGCTGACTCAGGCCCAGTTTGAGGAACTATTTGGAAAGTCCTGTCACACCTTTACCAGCATAGACTATGTCAACTACTATAAGGGCCTCATTGAGGAGGAAGGAGCAGAGGCAGAGATTATCTTCTCCAACAACCCGCGCCGCATCGTGGAATTTACCGATAAGGTGCTTTGCGCTGATATCCATACCCGCCAGCGTACCAAACGGCTGATTAAAGCCGCCGGCGGCCATGTGGTCTTAGGTATGGATGACCTTTTGACCGCTTCAGTGGACGGCTCCGGCTACAATCCGGATTACGGCATCCTAGGTTCCAATAAAGCAACCGAAGACACCATTAAACTGTTCCCGATCAACTGTCAGGAATTTGTGGACAGCGTACAGGCTGAAATCCAAGCACGCACCGGCAAGACAGTGGAAGTCATGGTTTACGGCGATGGCGCTTTCAAAGACCCTGTAGGCAAAATTTGGGAACTGGCTGACCCTGTGGTTTCTCCAGGCTTCACCAGCGGTCTCATTGGACAGCCTAACGAACTGAAATTGAAATATCTGGCAGATAACGATTTTGCCGGCCTTCGCGGCGAGGAGCTAAAAATCGCCATCGAAGAGGCCATCAAACATAAGGATGCAGACCTGACCGGTCAAATGGCAACCGAGGGCACCACCCCAAGACGGCTTACCGACCTTCTGGGTTCCCTCTGCGACTTGACCAGCGGCTCCGGCGACAAGGGCACGCCGTTTATCTACATCCAGGGATATTTTGACAACTATACGGACTAAACTAATGAATTAAAAATCCGCTGCTGACCTGAACGGCTTTAGGTTAACAGCGGATTTTAATTTCGTAATAGCTCTGAAGCAAATTCATCCCAAAATGGAAAAATTTCAAAAAAATGTATACCTTTTTTATGGGTTGCTGGTCGGAAACAAGCCTACCTACCTAAAAGCTCTCGTTGTGAGGCAAGTTTTCCAACGTATTTCGACAGGGTTTGACACATTTCGACCTAGTTCGTCATAATCTTCTTTTGTAGTAAATCATATTCATAAGGCAAGTTACAATAGAGTTCTACACATTTTGCCTAAAATCCTATTTTCGGATGACTTTTGAGCCTTTTGGTATACATAAAATCAAACTTTTTACTTTTTCGGATGACTTTTACCGACTCATGCTCCCAATAATGTATCGTATTTTGCCCACAACCTCGTCCTCATTGCCTTCTCTATGCTGCTTGGCAGCGACTAAAAGTAAATCCCCTTCTTCTGTCAGGGCCACGCCGGTATGTAACCTGCGTCCATCCTTATAGAATATGGATACAATGTTATATCCATAGATCTGCCCATTGGCAGCCTCAAGTTCTCCCAAATCTTCCTCTACGCAAGCAAATCGAAAATGGTCAAAATCCTTATCAAACCTGGCCTCACCGATAGGCTCTAAAAGTAAATCTAAGGCATCCTCTTCCTTCTGCTCATGGGCTACCTCTACAGTAAATTCCACCCTCTCTTTTTCGTCAAAATAGACATGGTTTCCCTCTGCAATAAAATCCGCATCCATTTTATAATAGATAGCGTCCTGAACATAGCGGCTGCTCCTTTCAGGTTCTATAGAGTCCCCCGCTCTTTCCTGCCAGCTTTCCGTAAATCCGCCTTCCATCCAGTAGCCAAAAGCGCCGCCCGTCACTGTAAAAATCCCTACCATTACCAAGGGAATGATACAAGCTCTAACTCGATAAGGAACTGGCTCTGTGACAGGCTTTAGCCGCGGAAGCGGCGCTAAATCCGGATAGGCCTTGGCAATCTTTAATCTTTTTCGCTTTCCATCGGCCCTCTCATAGGAAAGTTTCCACGCCCATTTGGTCTCCTTGATGAGATAAGGCTCCTTCACAGCTACAACGGCTTGGCTCACCATGGCGCCCGGAAACAACCTGCCGCTGCGAAGATCCGATATCCCACGGAAAATCGCGTCCTCCGCCATCTCCTGCTCCGCCTCTGAGAGCAAGTGCCACTGAATGGCTCGAAAGGCGCCAGTTCTCATGGTAAAGCGGTAGTTGTCGATGCGGTTTAGCTGCCCCAACTGAATTCTCCACAAAACCCCATCCTTGGTACGCACATACATCCACAGATTTGCCTGAAGCAACCCTATGATCGGTATCATGCAAAATACCATAGCGATAACACCCAGGCTGCTTCCTATCAGGGCCATCACCCATACCATGGAATCCTCATTGATAACAGCTCCTACTCCTGCCATGGACACCATGACCAATAGCGCTACAAACAGGCCCAACAAAATACTGACTCGAAGGGGACGCATCCAGGATTTTTCCGCTGGATACAGTATCATCCGCCCCTCCTCCTGCTGTCTCCTTTCATTGTCCTGGGCCGCCCGCTTCATGGCCTGCTTTAAAAGTTCAGGCTGGGTATACGCTGTCAGCCCTCTTTTGCAAAAAACTGCGCCAAAAAAGGTAAACACGATAGGCAAAAGAAAGAACCAGACCATATAGCTGTCCACCAATACCATGTCATAAAGCATGTACAGAATAAAAGAGGCTGTGGTCGAGGCGAGAACAGAAAATAGAATAATCACTGCAAATGCATATCCGCTTTTCCTCGGACCTCGAAACAGTTGATAACCTTTCATGGAAACAAAAGCCGTCAAAATTCCCAGCCATCCAGACACAAACCCAAACAATCCAATAATTAGGGTTGGCAATGCTCCCAGCGCTGCTCCCAAGATTGCACCCACTGCCCCTGTCACATAATTGGCGAGGGCTGTCCGCCTGTCATCTCTATTCATCTCATCCATATTTACACGCTCCTGCATTTCGTTCTTTTATCTGAGGGTATTATATAAAAAGGAAAAGTTTGCGTCAAGGGGCATGGGGCGCCTACAATAGCTCCCGCTCTTAATGATTTCGATGTTTCTGCTATTATTTCAAAAAATTATCGAAGTCAATTTTTGATTTTGTATATCATTTCTGTAAATTAAATATTTATGCTGCATTTGGGTGGTTTTTCCTTTGGTATTTTGACTACCAATCAGAATCCGGCTTTCTCCTGTTGATTCTCCAGCCGGATTCTGGCGCGGGGAATCCTTGCCCAAGGGAAAGAATTCCCTTCCTCCTATAAATTTTCGATAAAAACCTTTCCATCCAAAAAAACATCGAAACACTTCACAAAAGCTTCACATAACGGCAAAAAAGTCCATGAATATAATGTGCATACATTTTGTTGGAAAAACTGTCGCGTTCCTCCCATTCAAATGCTATAATATAAGCAGAGAATATCAGAAAGGAGTAATTATGGACATTTCCATCAGAAGTGAGTGTGAAACAGATTATCGAAGAGTAGAAGAAATAACAAGGATTGCATTTTCATACCCTGGAAGAATTGAACAGGGAGGCATTGGTTGTCCCTATGAACACTGGATGGTTCATGCTTTACGCAAACGAGATGGCATCCCGGAACTAAGTTTGGTTGCAGAGGTTGAGGGTATGATTGTCGGACATATTATTTGTAGCAAAGCTGAGGTCAAAACCGCCAATGGCGTTATTCCTGTTTTGAATTTCGGCCCCCTCAGCGTGCTGCCTGAATATCAGCGAAAAGGTGTTGGAAAAGCGCTCATAAAAAGTATGATAGACAAAGCAACTGCATTGAAATATGGCGCAATCCTGTTTTTCGGGAGGCCAGAATATTATCCACAATTTGGATTCAAAGAAGCGTCCACATGGCAAATCACCGATTTAAATGGACAGAATTATCCTGCATTTATGGGTATGGAACTGATTCCTGGTTATTTATCATATGCGAAAGGCGGCAAATATTACGAGTCAGATATCTATGATGATGACTTAAATCGCAATAAAGTAAAAGCGTTTGATGATTTATATTTCTCATAGCCAATATCAATATGTTCCGATTTTGCTGTGAGACTCCGCTAAAACCACCAGGTTTGGGGAAGATGCGGTTTTATATATCAAAAGGAAAAACTGCCGTACAGTTGACGTAAATATTCACACTGCACGGCAGTCTCTTTTTTATGTTTTATCTTCCGCCCAGATAAGCGTCGATGCTGGCAGCAGCTTTCTTACCTGCGCCCATGGCCTTAATGACCGTGGCTGCACCGGTGACTGCGTCCCCGCCTGCAAAGATGCCCAGACGATTTGTAACTGCATCGTCATCCGTGCCGATGCCGCCCTTCTTATTAGCTGCAAGATCCTTGGTGGTATCCAGAATCAAGGTGTTCAGCTTGGTCCCGATGGACATGATAACCATATCTACTGGAATCACATGGTTGGAACCTTCGATGACCACCGGTTTTCTTCTGCCGGAAGCATCCGGTTCGCCCAGTTCCATGCTGACGCACTCGATGCCGGTTACGTTGCCGTTTTCATCGCCCTTAATCTCTACCGGATTGGTCAGCAGCTTAAATTCGATGCCTTCCTCCATAGCATGATGTACTTCTTCTGCTCTGGCAGGCAACTCTTCCATGCTGCGGCGATAGATGATGTAAACATCGCTTGCGCCCATACGTTTTGCACAGCGAGCCGCGTCCATGGCTACGTTACCGCCGCCAACGATGGCGATTTTGTCTGCGTGTTGAATCGGCGTATCGTATTCAGGCAAATAAGCCTTCATCAGATTGATACGGGTCAGGTACTCGTTGGCCGAGCAAACGCCAATCAAATTCTCTCCCGGAATGTTCATGAAGGATGGCAGTCCTGCGCCGGTGCCGATGAATACCGACTCATAGCCTTCTTCCATCAGTTCATCCACTGTGAAGGCACGGCCCACAACAGCGTTGGTCACAAACTTGACGCCCTTGGCCTCCAGCTTAGCCACCTCCGCCGCTACGATTTCCTTTGGCAGACGGAACTGGGGAATACCGTAAACCAATACGCCGCCAGTCTTATGAAGGGCTTCATATACGGTGACTTCATAGCCCTTGTTGATTAAGTCTCCCGCACAGGCCAGACCTGCTGGGCCGGCGCCAATGACAGCCACCTTGTGACCGTTGGTTTCAGCCGGCTGAATCTCAGCATCCCCAAAGTTAGCTGCATGCCAGTCGGCTACAAACCGTTCCAGACGGCCGATGCCTACAGCCTCACCCTTCTTGGCGTGAACACATTTTCCTTCGCACTGATTTTCCTGCGGGCAAACACGGCCGCAGATGGCAGGAAGGGAGCTGGTCTGGCTGATGATTTCATAAGCCGCCTCAAAATCCCCCTCCGCTACCTTGGCGATAAAGTCAGGGATTCTAACCATGACAGGACAGCCTGTCATGCAAGGTTTTTTCCGGCACTTTAAACATCTCATGGCCTCTCTGATGGCCATATCCTCTGTATAGCCCTCGCAGACCTCCAGAAAATTCTTATTCCGAACGTTTGGGTCCTGTTCAGGCATCGGGTTCTTTTGTCTTACTAAGTTAATCATGGTAACGAACACCTCCTGTCAGTCTGCATACGTGGGCTCTGTCCTCAGCCTCCTGGTCTTTGTAGTAGTTGCTTCTCTTAATCAGGTCGTCCCAGTCCACCAGCGCGCCGTCAAACTCCGGCCCGTCTACACATACGAATTTATCCTCACCGCCGATTTTGCAACGGCAGCCGCCGCACATGCCTGTACCGTCAATCATATAGGCGGTCAGGGAAGCAATGGAGTGAATGTTATGGTTTGCTGCAATCTGGCAGACCAGCTTCATCATAATCGGAGGGCCCACAGCCACGATTTCATCGTAAACGTTTCCTTCCTCGATGAGCTGCTCCAACTTCTGGGTGGTGAACATCTTTTCCCCGTAAGAGCCGTCGTCGGTTACTACAAATACTCGGTCTACAGCAGCGCGGAATTCATCTTCCAAAATCACCAGGTCTTTGTTTTTAAACCCTTCGATCATATCCACCTCTACCCCAGCCTTTTTCATGCCGGCAGCCAGAGGATAGGCCAGGGCGTTACCGGTACCGCCGCCTACCACACAGACCTTTTTCAAGCCTTCCATATGGGTCGGCTTACCCAGAGGCCCTACGATATCTGCAAAACAGTCTCCCACTTCCAGTTGATCCATCAGCATGGTGGTTCTGCCAACCGCTGCATAAATCAGGTCGATGGTGCCGTCCTTTTCATCGTGTCCGGCCATGGTGAGAGGAATTCTCTCACCGTATTCGTCGGTACGAAGGATGATGAACTGGCCAGGCTTTGCATGTCTTGCCACCAGAGGCGCATAGACTTTGAGCCATACCATGTTGTCATTTAATCTTCTCTTATAGGTTACTTCAAACGATTTCATAAGTCACATCCTCCTTTCCTAATTGTCCAAGCTCTTTTTACGGTTCTTCAGAGTTTCGTATCTCTCATTGGCCATCTCTTCGGCCTTTTCAAAGAGAGCTTCTGCTCTGTCTGGGAACTTGAGCTGTAAGGAGTTGTAACGTACTTCGCCCATGATAAAGTCTCTGTAGCTTTCCGTTGCTGCGCCGCTGTCCAGGGACAATGGATTCTTGCCCTCTGCTGCCAGAGCTGGGTTATATCTCAATAGGTTCCAGTAACCGGAACGAACCGCGTTCTTCATTTCCAGCATAGCCTTGTTCATACCAGCCTTCACACCGTGGTTGATACAAGGCGCATAGGCGATAATCAGGGATGGACCGTCATAAGCCTCTGCCTCACGGATAGCCTTTAGGGTCTGCTCCGGGTTAGCGCCCATGGCGATTTGGGCTACATAAACATAGCCGTAAGCCATGGCAATCTGAGCCAAATCCTTTTTCTTCACTGCCTTACCGGAAGCTGCAAACTTGGCTACTGCGCCGATTGGGGTGGCCTTAGAGGACTGCCCGCCGGTATTGGAGTAAACCTCCGTATCGAATACCATCACGTTGACGTTTTCTCCCGAAGCCAACACATGGTCTAATCCGCCATAACCGATGTCGTATGCCCAGCCGTCGCCGCCGAATATCCACATGGACGGTTTAATCAGCATATCCTGATTAGCTACCACATAGGCTGCGTCTTCATTGGTCTTGGCCAGCTCCTGGCATTTTTCCAGCAAAATATCTCCGGTGGTCTTGGCGTGGTCTGCATCGTTCATGGAGGCCAGCCATGCTTTAGCTGGGATGCCTACCACATCCACAAGCCGCTCTACAGCCGATTTTATCTCGTTTCTTCTGGCCTGTACGGAGATGGTCATGCCCAAGCCGAATTCTGCGTTATCTTCAAAGAGGGAGTTTGCCCATGCAGGACCCTTGCCTTCCTTATTGACAGTGTACGGTGTGCTCGGTGCGCTGCAGCCCCAGATGGAGGAACAGCCGGTCGCATTGGCGATGTACATTCTGTCACCGAAGAGCTGGGTGACCAGCTTCGCATAAGGAGACTCGCCGCAGCCCGGACATGCGCCGGAGAATTCCATCAGCGGCTGTCTGAACTGGGAGCCTTTCACCGTATCTTCCTTAAACGGTACTTCCTTGGCGTCGATATGGTCAAACAGATAGGAGAATCTCTCCTGCTGATCATTGACATATGTATCCTCTGCCGGAATCATTTCCAAAGCCTTCTTTCTGGCCGGGCAAACCTGCGCGCAGGAACCGCAGCCAGTACAGTCCAATGCAGAGATAGCAATGGTAAACTTCTTATCCTTAGCCCCCTTCATGGTCAGGGTACCCTTCACGTCCCCTGCCTCTACCTCTTCATCGGTGAGAACGAACGGACGGATGACGCCGTGAGGACAAACATAGGAGCACCAGTTGCACTGCATACAGTTAGCCATGTTCCACTTCGGTACATCGGCCGCGATGCCACGTTTTTCAAAGGCGGCCGTACCGGCAGGAATCATGCCGTTTGCCGTATCCATAAAGGTGGATACAGGCACTGCATCGCCGGTCAAAGTATTGGTCGGCACCAGAATGTCGTTAAGGTAAGCCGTGTGCTTTTCGTCCCGGCCTACCAACTTCTTGGCCTCGCCGGTTTCCTCAGCGGTTTTCCAGCTTTCCGGTACGACTACCTTATGAATATGATTGATACCAGCGTCCACTGCCGCCAGATTCATGTTTACAATGTTTTCACCCTTCTTGGCATAGGTTTTCTTGATGGCATCCTTCATGTAGCCTACTGCGTCGTCGATTGGAATGATATTGGCCAGCTTAAAGAAGGCTGCCTGTAATACGGAGTTGGTTCTCCGTGCGCCTAAACCGATTTCCTTCGCGATGGAAACAGCGTCGCAGGTGTAGAACTGTACATTGTTATTGGCAATGTATCTCTTCACCTTGGCCGGCAGATGTACGTCCAGCTCTTCGTCGTTCCAAACGCAGTTGAGAAGGAAGAATCCGCCCGGTTTTACATCCTCTACCATCTCATAGCGATACAAATATGCCGAGTTGTGACAAGCTACAAAATCAGCCTGTTTTACATAGTATGTAGATTTAATCGGCTCATCGCCAAAGCGCAGGTGAGATACGGTCACACCGCCCGACTTCTTGGAGTCGTACTGGAAGTATGCCTGTACCTTCTTGTCGGTGTGGTCACCGATGATCTTAACGCTGTTCTTGTTAGCGCCTACAGTACCGTCAGCGCCCAGACCCCAGAACTTACAAGCCTTGGTGCCCTTTGGCGCTACATCTGGATTTTCGGTCACTGGAAGGGACAGACCGGTCACATCGTCAGTGATGGAGATGGTGAATTCCTTCTTCGGACTGTCAGACCACAGATTTTCATAGACCGCCAAAATATCTCCCGGCTGGGTGTCCTTGGAACCCAAACCGTAACGGCCGCCGCATACGAAGCAGCTTTCAAATTCCGTACCGCGAAGTGCGGAAATGATGTCCAGGAACAACGGCTCGCCTACGCCGCCTGGTTCCTTGGTTCTGTCCAAAACTGCAATTTTCTTTACGGTTTTCGGCATAACCTTTAACAGATATTTCTGGGAAAACGGTCTGTACAGGTGTACTTCGATGATGCCGACTTTTTTGCCCTTGGCCCGCAGATAATCTACCACTTCTTCTGCTGCATCGCAGACAGAGCCCATGGCCACGATGATTTCCTCTGCATCCGGGGCGCCGTAATAGTTGAACGGCTTGTAATCGGTACCGATCTTGGCGTTGACCTTTTCCATATATTCGTTTACGATGTCAGCTGTTTCCAGATAAGCGCTGTTGCAAGCCTCTCTGTGCTGGAAGAAGGTTTCCGGCTGCTCAGCGGAGCCTCTGCTATGAGGATTGTGCGGATGAAGAGCGCTCTGCTTGAAAGCCTTTACTGCATCCCAATCCACCATTTCCTTTAATTCATCGTAATCCCACATTTCAATCTTCTGATTTTCGTGGGAGGTTCTGAAACCGTCGAAGAAGTGAAGCATCGGCAGCTTGCCTGCAATGGTTGCTAAGTGTGCTACAGCGGCCAGGTCCATAACCTGCTGCACGCTGTTGCTTGCCAGCATGGCAAATCCGGTCTGACGGCAGCCCATAACGTCGGAGTGGTCGCCGAAGATGGAAAGTGCATGGGTCGCCAGCGCTCTGGCCGCCACATGGAATACGGTCGGCGTCTGTTCGCCAGCCAGCTTATACATATTAGGAATCATCAGCAGAAGACCCTGGGATGCGGTAAATGTGGAGGTATAGGAACCTGCTGTGATGGCTCCGTGAACCGCCCCTGCCGCGCCGCCTTCTGACTGCATTTCTACAATTTTTACCTTTTCACCAAAGATATTGGTTCTGTCCTGGGAAACCCATTCGTCCATGCTTTCGGCCATCGGTGAGGATGGTGTAATCGGGTAGATGGCTGCAACCTCAGAAAAAGCATAGGCAACGTGTGCTGCTGCGGTGTTTCCGTCCATTGTCTTTAATTTTCTCACCTGAATCACTCTCCTTCCACCATGCCGAGGGCTTCTCTCTGCAGGAAAATATGTTCAGGAACTTCCAGTTCCTTGATAACGCCCCTTGCACACATATATTGACAGACATTGCAGTCCTCACAGATTTCCGGATCGATGACCGCATGTTTTCCATCGGCATAAATCGCGCCGTTTGGACAGTTGGCTTTGCAGTCGCCACAGGCAATGCAGCCAGAATCGCAAACCGCCGCTTTATCCTCGTAATCATCGGTAGAGGCGCATGGAACCAGCTTCTGTCCCTTATATGGCACCATGACGATGAGATTCTTTGGACATGCGTATGTACAATCCTTACAGCCCACGCACTTATCTGGGTCTACCTTGGCGGTGCCGTTTACAATGGCCAGCGCTCCATAGCGACAAACCGTAGTACATTTGCCCTGGCCCAGACAGCCGGTGGTGCAAAGACCGTAGTCCTTTGGATTCAGTTTGGCTGCTTCGTCGCAGGTCTGAATTCCCATTTCCTTATATTTCTCCGAAGCCCTGTTTCCGCCGCTGCATCTTACGAAAGCGACCTTATCCTTGAGGGCCGTTAAATCGTGAAGGGTATCCACGATAATTTTCTTTTTACATTTTACCGTACATGCCACGCAGCCTACGCATTTTTCATAGTCGATGACCGCATGGTTGTCGATGATGGACACTGCCCCTTCTGGGCAAGCTCTTTCACACTCGCCGCAAGCAATACAGCCAAAGCCGCAGAGCTTTCTTACCAGCTCGTCGTCCTCTTCCGTGGAAGAGCAAGGGATAAAGTTGGTAGCATCCCGCGGAATCATTCTGACGATATGCTGTGGACAAGCCTCTGCATTGGCGCAAGCGCCGCATCCGGTACACTTTTCCCTGTCGATATATACTTTACCGTTTTCCAATTTCATTGCGTCGAATTTGCAGACGTCCATGCAGGAGCCTACGCCAACGCATCCGCTCTTGCACTCTCCTCTGGTAAAACCAGTTTCTACGGCTTCCTTACAGGATTTACATGCTGCAAATCTTGCCTTTCCGGCAGCGCTTCCTGCACAGCTGATAAAGGCAATCTCGTCTTTTACTTCTACCGATGGAACATCCAATACACTGGCCATTTCATCGGCTGTCTCCTGACTAACAGCAGGACACATAGCTACATTTCCGGTAGCTGCAATAGCTTCTGCACACTCCTGGCAGGACTTCTTGCCACAACCGCCCAGGCCGCAGCAATCCACACCAGGAAGCAGTGAAAGAATCTTCTTCACTACATCCGCAGCTACTTCATGACGTGTACTCATAAAACAAATCCTCCTCTGCCATAATTCCCCTTGATATGCGGGGATTTCCCACGCCTAATCAGCGGGGGTACCCTCGGCCCCCAAAACCGTGTGTGCCTTTGGGGCCGAGGGTAAGCTATTCTGTATACAATCTTCTATTTTATCTTAAGATATTGGTTATTAAATGTCAAGCAAGTATGCTACTTTTTTCACAAAGTTTTCAAGTATTTTTTTCCATACATTTTGGGAGGTGAAAGCGTTGAAATTTGAACAAAAATAGACGCTCTGAAATCCGATGTATTTTACACCAGATGCAAAAGCGTCTGTCAATCAAAGGCGGTTACCTCACGTGTGTCCAAGTTATAGATTGTGACCTCTGTATATGGCTTTCCTATCATAAGGAAGTTCTCGTGCAGGAGCAGATTTTCCTCTAACACAGGGAATTCCTTATCTGCGATATCATAAAGGCGCTTTTCTTTATAATCATACACAGTCAATGCATAACCATCCATATCCTCCCTTAGCTGCAACCACACCGCATAATCCTTGTTAGCCTGCAAATGCGACACAGCGCCATAGTCTGTTACGTCCAAATCATCATAGGTTCCATCAAAGACCAAGAAACCTTTTGAAATACCTGCTCTTTCACATTCCCAGCTTCAAAGGTAATATCTGGCATTTTCCCATCCACCAAGGGCTTCTGCCCCTCCTTTGTACTGTTGCATACAAAGAGCAGGAATAGGCCAACGATTAGACTGACGACAATAAAATAGATTTTGTTTAAATGAACGCCCTTTTTCATGACACTTTGCCCTTTAAAAACTCTCCCAGCGCCGTTCCTCCATAAATAGGGAACTTTTATTGCATTTACATGAACAAAAAGTTCCCTACATTTCAACAAAAAATTTAGGGAACTTCTATTCTTATCCTTTATTCAAAAAACTTCGCTGCATTATCATAGAGAATCCGCTGGACGCCTTCCTGGGAGACTCCGCTGACCAATACCTTTTGCAGTTCCACCGAAGGGTCGTGGAAAGGGGTATCCGTACCGAACATGATTCTGTCATGGCCCACTGTCTCATAGGCCTCTTTGATTTTAGACGGCATAGGCATCCCGGACATTTCCAGCCAGATGTTTGAATACTTTCGAGCCATCTTCAGCGCTGCATCGATGTAAACCCCATGGCCATGGCCCATATGAATCATCATGATTTTTACATCAGGATGGCGTTCTGCCAAAAGGCCGATCTGCCAAGGCAGAGAATATGGCGGATGGCCGCTGTGAATACAGACTGGAACCCCAGCCTTTCGAGCCTTCTCCATAACTGAATCTAGACTTTCTCCATCTGCACAGTAAGCGTGACGCAGCGGATTCAACTTGACAGCCTTGAACCCCTCTTCAAAATAGCGCTCCATGAAATCCACAGTAACCGGATTCAGGGGATTTACATAGACCGCTCCGATAATCCTGTCTGGATATTTCTTCATCATACCCAGGGTAATCTCATTATCCTCGTTACAAAGCGCTGTCTTCTCTATATCAAATCGATTCATCTGCTCTATAAGGCCTTCTTCCGTAATCCCCACGTCAGCCCAACCACCGATGTAACCGATATGCGCGTGTGCATCTATGATTTTCATTTGCTTACGCCTCCCTTACCTGCCAGTCTGAACATATACTTAGATAAGGCGCTGGCCAGCACTCCGAAAAGCGCTACGCCCACTGTTGTCTGAATACACACGTTTGGAATAGAAGCCACTGCCGGCCCCACCCCGATCATTACAACCTTTACCAGCGTGTACGCTATAATCTGAAAAACGCCTCCTGTGGCCGCGCCAACCAGCTCTAGCTTCCGGCTCTCAGGGTTTTCTTTAATGATGGTGCCCATGATAAAGGCCATCACATATTTAATCACAAGGGTTGGCAAAATCCATGCAGCCGCCCCTGCCAAAAGGTCGGAAAGGGCTCCGCCCAAAGCTGCCGCCATGGCGCCATTTTTTCGTCCCAACATGATGACTGCCAAAAAAATCATGCAGTCGCCCATGTGGCTGTAGCCTCCTGTGGCTGGATTCGGTATTTTAATCAGGTACGTTGCTACAAACACCAATGCTGCCATCAGCGCCGTCATCACAAGGGACCTGGTTTTATCGCTATTCTCTGTCATTATAAAAACCCCCTATCCTAGAACAAATCTACTCGATGGTCCTATTATAAGGGATTTTTGTATTGATTAAAATATGCAATTTAAACTATTTTTATATATACACTTATTCCTTTCTATGGAAAGCACATGGAAATACCATTGTTTTCATAACAGTTTTTTTGAATTTATAAAATGCAGTGTCTTCCGTTGGCACATTTCCCTTTTTTGACGGAGAAAGCCAACATTTTTGCTCTACTCCCTTTGCAAAATCAATGGTTTCGAGGTGTTCGATAGGTACGCGTTGGCTTTTTGTCTGGAATTGAAGCCGCGCTATGTCCTGCCCAACAGATTCAACGGCCACTTCACCCTCCAGAGTCCTACCGCCGTCCGCTGCTTCCCAGCATGGCCTGCATCTTGTGGCGAATCATTTCGATAATCAGATCCCGACCTGCGCCCAGGTACTTGCGCGGGTCGAAGCTGGAAGTGTCCTCTGCAATCTGTTTTCTCACGGCAGCGGTCATAGCCAGCTTGATGTCGGTGTCCACATTGACTTTACAGATACCGTATTTGGCAGCTTCCTTAATCATGGATTCCGGTACGCCGGTAGCCGATGGAATGGCGCCGCCGTAGGCGTTGCACTGGTCGATGTACTCCGGCAGCACAGAGGAAGCGCCGTGAAGCACCAGCGGCGTATCAGGAATCAGCTTGTGGATCTCCGAAAGACGCTGAAAATCCAGATAAGGCTCTCCCTTAAACTTGTATGCGCCGTGGCTAGTTCCGATGGCCACTGCCAGGGAATCTACCCCTGTTTTTTCCACAAACTCAGCAGCCTCTTCCGGTACCGTAAAGGTAGCTGCACGAGCATCCACACTGACCGAATCCTCCACACCGGCCAACTTGCCCAGCTCTGCTTCCACCACGACTCCATGGGCATGAGCGTATTCCACCACCTGCTTGGTAATCGCCATATTTTCCTCAAAAGGATGTTTAGATCCATCGATCATGACAGAGGTAAAGCCCATGTCTACACACCGCTTGCAGACCTCAAAGTCCTCGCCATGGTCTAAATGAAAGGCAAAGTCAATGCCTGAATCCTCTGCCGCAGCTTCCACCAGCTTCACGGTGTAAGCGGGACGAAGATAATTCATGGAAATGGTTCCCACCTGCAGAATCACTGGCGAGTTTTCCAGCACTGCGGCGTCTACAATCGCCTGAACGATTTCCATATTATTGATATTAAAAGCGCCGATGGCATAGTCTGAATTGACCGCCTTGGCAAACATTTCTTTTGTTGTTACTAAAGCCATTTTTTATATCCTCCCTATTTATCATCCCGCATCTCTAGTGGCGGCATCTCCTGGATAAAGCGGCAAACCGTATCGTAATCTTTCATTCCAGCATTTGCTCCTACCGTCTGTACCACCTGGGCCGAGCAAGCTGTAGCGAAAACCACACAGTCCCGCAAGTTCTTTCCCCGCAACACACTGGTCAAAAACCCAGAAACAAAAGCATCTCCCGCACCGGTGGTCTCCACCACAGGCACCCTATAGCAGCCACAGTAAAATGCCTGGCCGTCCCTGCTCTTCACATAACAGCCCTGAGAACCCATCTTAATCACCGCTGTGCCCACGCCTCTTTCCAAAAAGAAATCAGCCATGTCCCGCACATCCTCTTTTCCAGTAATCAGAACTGCCTGCTCAATGCTAGGCAGGAAATAATCCAAATACGGATAGCAGCCACAGATGGTCTCATTCCACCTGCCGGTAAAATCTGTATTTACATCCATGGAGGTAATGACACCTCGTTCCTTGGCCGCTTTCAGAAGTGGCACGCTGCCCTTTTCTCCGTCGAATTCCGGCAGATGAAAGGTCCCGCCCACCTGAAGGATTTTACAGTGATCCAACAGAGAAAGATCCACATCGTCAATAGAAAACTCTGCGTTGGAACCTGCAAAATAAAAGAACCTGCGATTGCCGCCTTTCTGCATGAGAATGACGCTCTTAGGCGATGGCGCCGTTGTACTCTTTTTGCAATACTGCATGTCCACCCCATTTTTCGCGCACTCCTCATAGAGATAGTCCCCATAAATATCACAGCCCAGCCGTCCTATGAGGGCCACGTGATTCCCCAAGCGAGACATATCGATGGAATTATTCAGTGCATCTCCACCGCCTTTTAGACCAACCTCTTCGATCTGAGTGGCTGTATTATTAAACACGATTTCCTCTGGCATCTCCCGAATAATCAAATCCGCCAGCATATCGCCTACGCATAAAATGTCCATAATCGACTCCTTTCTCATCTGCATACACGTATACATGCAGAAAAGGGCGACATTCAAGATTGGTATGCGCCCCTTTCCCCTATTCTGTATCTATCTCAGTGCAGTTTTCTCCAAACGTTCCATATCGTCAAAATCCTTGTTTTCTCCGGTCATGGCCCACACAAAGGAGAAGTTGGAAGTGCCGCAGCCGGAGTGAATGGACCAGCTTGGACTGATGACTGCCTGTTCATTGTGAACGATAATATGTCTGGTCTCTTTTGGCTCGCCCATGAAATGGCTGACAAACTCACCGTCTTTCACATCGAAGTACATATAGACTTCCATCCGTCTGTCGTGAAGGTGAGGCGGCATGGTGTTCCATACGCTGCCCTCTTTCAGACTGGTTACCCCCATGAGCAAGCAACAGCTATCGCATACCGATGGATGGATATACTGACGTTGAATTCTGGCATTGGCCGTCTTTTGTTCACCCAAATCGTCGGCGTGAGCCTTATCAATGGTGATATGCTTTACCTCATATCTGTGGTGAGCTGGAACCGTACTGATATAGTATTTCGGCGGCTCTTCCTTTCCAAAGGCTTTGAAGATCACTTCCTTTGTACCTACAGGAATGTACAGTCCTTCTAATCTGTCTACCGCATACTCGGTTCCATCCACAACCACTGCGCCGTGGCCGCCCACGTTGATGACGCCCATCTCTCTGCTGGCCAGAAAATACGGCTGTCCCAAGTCCTTTTTGCTGTCAAACTCTTCATCCAAAATCAAATCCTTTTCCAAAGGCATGGCGCCCATGGTGATAATCCGGTCTACATGGGAATATACCGCCGTTATCTTTTCTGGTTGGAAAATCTCCTCAATCAGAAATTCGTTGCGGGTTTCCTCTGTGGTATATCTCTTAAAATCTCTCGCGCTTGCGGAATAGCGTACTTCCATCAATTCTTTGGCAACGCCCTGCCATCCGGCCGGCGTCCCTTCCTCCTTCTATATCATTTATATCTTTTAAAATTAAATTCTTCTCATGGTCTCAAGGTCTTTAGCTGCTGTGGTAAACAGGCTGCCTGTGTTTCCCATAGGCGGCGTATGGTAAAAGTTCTCTGTAATATACCACCCGTCGAAACCGATTTCTTTCAAGGCATCGATACATTCCCCGTACCGACCTCTGCCCTCTCCCAACTGACAAAAGCCCTTCATGTTTTGAGGTGTGTCTTTCAGATGGACATGGTCAATCCACTTGGTTCCAAAGGCCTTGATTTCTTCCACCGCATCTCCCCGCAGGAACTTGGTCGGATTGAGAGTATCGAAGCAAATCTTCAAATCCTCACCCACATAATCCAACACTTCCTGAATCTTATGACCTGGCAAAATACATTCATAGACCATCTTCACATCGTAATGCTGGGCCATGTCGCAAGCTGCCCGCAGGAGCTTTGCCGTACACTCCAAATCATAATCGTTGATGATACTGCACGCATCGTAAGACGTGACCAAAAGTTTAGGAATTCCCAAAGCCTTGGCAGCCTCCAGCCCCTTCTCAATGCTGAAAAGGGCCTGCTTTCCCTCTGGCGAATCGGGAAGGCACTGCAATCCGCCTTCCCGCACCAAGGTGAAAAGATGAAGGGAATGTAGTATAACATTATATTTTTTGGAGGCTTCCAGATATTCCTCCTGTATCACAGGGTCGCACAGAGGGAAACAGTTCTTAGAACCGCCCAAATCCCCCAGCTGGATCCCGTCGAATCCAATTTTTCCGGCCCACTTGATAGCCAAAGGGCCACTGGCCGCCATGGACCATTCGCAGATTCCTACTCGGTTGCTCATATTATGGACGCCCTCCTTTCGCTGCCTCTAATCTTCTGGTTCGGAGCTGCCGCATGGCCAGGGCAATGAGCAAAGCCTCCTCCCCCTCTGTTGCGAACTCGTCGCCCATATCGATGTCAAAGTGGAACTTCATCATGGCTTTTTCCTGGTTAACCAGCATACCCATGCCGTTGATAACACGAAGGCCGTTTTTCTCACCAGCCAAAAGGATGGAGGTTCTTTCTGGGTTAAAGATAACGTCAGCAATGGTAGCGGACTTTGGCAGCAAGTCCACAAAGGATAAATCTTCGTAGTCCTGTTCGTGGCCGCTCATACCCAGATTGGTACACTGGACCACAAGTTCCGTCTCCGGCCCATATTTTTTCATGGCTTCTGGGGTCAGACCGTCGGTGACAGTGGTTACATCGTCAAAATATTTATGAAGGGCCTTGGCAATCACTTCAGCCTTGGACACAGTGCGGTTCAAAATGATGACCTTCTTAGCGCCCATTTTGCAAAGCTCGGCGGCAATAGGGCCAGAGACTGCGCCAGCGCCCAACATCATCACGGTAGTATCCTGAATCTTCGCGCCAGAGGCTTCAATGGCCATGGCCATACCCAGTCCGTCAAGACCCACGCCGATTAGCTTGCCGTCTCTAATTTTTACGTGATTGACGCATTGAAATTCCCGGCTGAACTCTTCCACCTCATCGCAGAGAGGAATCACGTCGGTCTTGTGCGGCATGGTGATGTCAAATCCCATAACGCCCAAAGTCTTGCAAGCCTCTATAAACTGAGGCAGTTCTCCCTTTTTTACCACCTGGCTTAAATTGATGGCGTTAATGTTAGCCAACTCATACATCTCGTTATGGATGTAGCACGCGCAGGCATGATCCAGAGGATCGCCGATTTGAAATAGCAACTTTGTATCTGTATCGAATTTTACTCGCATGATTTTCTCCTTTATCTTGGGCGTTCCTACTTTTCACGCCCTTCTCTTCTAAAACCTTACGTCGAACTGGCTGCTTGCGGAAGGAACCCCAGAGGCTGATACCAGCAAAATGTTGGAGTAGGGCAGAAACTCTCCGGTTCTGACGAAAAATTTGGCGTCTTTGGTGTAATCCACGAAATCCTGTCCGGCCAGTTCCTTGCAGGCTTGGTTTTGGAAGATAGCTTTCAGTTCCTGTCGATACTTGGGGTTACGCTTTGCCATGGAGGCAGAAACCGCATATTCTTCCACGATGATTTCGTTTAGAACCGCCTTCAATGTGGTCATGGCGTCTGGTACGCCGTCAATGAGGGAAACATCCACCACCGTAGCGTCCTTTGGAATAGGAAAACCTACGTCGCATATGACCATCTTGTCTCTGTGGCGCAGCTTGGTCAATTCATACATGAGCTGAGCATTTAATATTCCGCCTTTTTTCACCTTTTCACACTCCTTCTGCAATCCTTTTACCCTCGCAAGGGCGCCGACCGGAGAGAGCCCGGTAAGAGCAAGAGACCAGCCGGCAAATTGGGTAGGTAAGTTGGTTTTTAAGGTATTAAGATGACCTTAATACCCTCCCTTCTTTCGGTCAGTTCAAAGCCCTTCTCCCATTCCGAAAGAGGTAATTTATGGGTAATAATCGGTTTTACATTGAGTTTTCCAAGCTCCAAAAGCTTGATACAATTTTTCCAGGAGACATAGTCGTAAGCAAAATGTCCCTGGATTCGTATCCCCTTATTCACATAGCGATCTAGGGATACGCCCACCGGCTTATCATCATAGCCGATTTTGATAAACTCGCCGCCCTTGGTAAGAATCTGAAGGGCCGCTTCTAATACTTCGTTTTTTCCTGCCGCATCGATAATGACAGGAACCATCTCTCCGCGGGTAATCTCTGAGATTCTCTCCACAGGGTTTTCTCTGTCGCTGCAAATCAGATGGGTCGCTCCTAGCTGGTTTGCCACTTCAAATCTCTGCTGATTATAGGAGCGGCCTATACCGATAATTCTGGCCGCGCCCATGATGCTGGCAATCTGCACCGCCAAAAGACCTATGGTTCCAAGACCAAAGATGACCACATCCTGGCCTGGCATCAGGCTGCTTTCCTGCACTACCGCCTTATAGGCATTGCAGATGGGGTCTAGGCAGGCCGCGTCTTCAAAGCTAACATTCTCTGGAATCCGGTACAGGGTATGAGGATTGACCGACAACAGATGGCCTGGAATCTTTACATATTTTGCAAAGCCTCCATCCATGCCAGAACCCATGCCTACCCGATGCTCGCACATCAGATAGTTGCCCCTAGCGCATTGTTCGCAGACGCCGCAAAGGTCGCCGCTATTGTCGGAAACGATCCTCTCTCCCACGGAGAAACTTTTCACATTTTTGCCTACGGCTTTTATGACTCCTGCAAACTCATGACCTACCACCACAGGAGGTCTGAGGTTCTCCGAATTTCCCAGCTTTTTCATCCGCATATCAGAACCGCAGATACCGGCAGCTTTTACCTCTAATAAGATATCGTCGTCACCGATGGCAGGCACAGGCCAATCCTGCAGTTCCAGATGGCCTGGCCCTCTATCGGTTTTAATCAATGCTTTCATTGTTTCCATAGCGTTTTTCCTAGAATTTCACCACGCACTTCACCACTTCGTTACCTCTGTTGATAGCGGTATCGAAGGCAGCCGCAATGTCCTCAAAGTCGAAAATCTCCGGGTCTATCTTGCTCAAATCGAAATCACCTCGCTCAATCAGTTTGATACACAGCGGGAACATATTTTTATATCTGAACACGGATTTAATGGTCCCCTCTATCTTTACAAGCTCATTGAACTGATATGGAACCGGCTCTGCTGTGGTGCCCACCTGTACGATGGCGCCGCCCCGCTTGAGTAGATAAACGGCCTGGGCCATGCTGGCAGGATAACCGGAACATTCAAAGACTACTGTGCCGCCTTTTCCTTCGGTCTCTTCCTTGACTCTGGCAACCACATCCTCGTCCTTGGCATTGATGGCTACATCAGCGCCCAGTTCTATGGCCTTATCCAGTCTGTTTTGGAACACATCGGTAACGATAATCTTCTGCACGTTTCTGGCCTTACATGCCATGAGAGTCATCAGACCGATACAGCCCATTCCTGTAATGACTACGGTATCCTCGTTGCTTACATCCCCTACATGGGCGGAGTAAACGCCGATAGCTAGAGGCTCAATCATAGCTGCTTCCAGCGTCGAAACTTTTTCTGGCAGTTTGAAGCACCACTCTGCTGGATAGGACACATAATTTCTGAAAGCGCCGTCGTGAGGCGGCGTGGCCATAAATACCACCTTTTCACAGAGATTGTAGTTTCCGCTTCTGCAATGCTCACAGGAGCCGCAAGGTACCCCTGGCTCCATGACGATTTTATCCCCTACTGCTAAGTTGGTAACGCCTTGGCCGACTTCCGCTACCACGCCAGAACATTCATGTCCCTGAACGAAAGGAAAGTTTACAATAGTTCTACCAATACGGCCATCTTTAAAGAAGTGAACGTCGGAACCGCAGACACCGCAGTATTCCATCTTCACCAGAACCTTGCCTGGTTCTACTTTTGGTATATCGCAGTCAAATACTTCTACTTTTCCAGGCGCAAGCAAACGTGCTTCTCTGTTTTTCATAGTTCTTCCCTCCATATTCCATTAGTACAACATATGCGGCAGCCAAACGATGACCTGCGGCACGTAAGTTGTAATGATTAAAACGATAATGGCAACAGCATAGAACGGCGCGATATGCTTCAGAATTTCTCCGATATCCTTTCCCGACAGTCTGGCCGCTACAAACAGGTTTCCTGCCATCGGCGGCGTAATCATACCGATTTCCATGTTGAGGAGCATAATCGCTGCAAAGTGAATGGTCTCCACGCCGTAAGCCTCGGCTACCGGAATCAGAATTGGGCCTAACAGCAGAATGGCGCTGTTGGTTTCCATAAACATACCTGCAACCAGCAGAAGCAGATTGACCAGAATCAAGAATACCACTTTGGAATCTGTTACGCCTAGCAAAATTTCTGTCAGTTGCTGCGGTACGCCGGAGAAGATAATCATCTTGCCGGTGATGGCAGACAGACCGATGATGATGGTAATGCTGGCAGTGGAAATCGCTGACTCAGAAATCAGGTTGAAGAATTTGCTGGAAGGCCATCTCTTTTTGGTCAGCGGCAAAATCACCCATCCAACCAACAGTCCGTAGAATACGGCCACACCACCGGCTTCTGTCGGAGTGAAGATTCCGCCATAGATGCCATAGAAGATGATGACAGGCATCATGATAGCCAGAATCGCATTCTTAAAGGAGATACCTACATTCTTTACATATGGGCCAACCTTAAATGGCTCTGTAATCTTCTTTTCCTTCCTTCCCATGATGAAATAGTTTACAATGATGTAACCTACACCGATCATGATGCCAGGCATGACAGTACACAGCCATACAGCCATGAGATTTTCACCAGACATCATAGCGTATACGATACCAGGGATACTTGGTGGTATCAGGATTCCCAAAAATCCGGAAGCTGCAATCAACGCACCGCTGTATGCTCTGTCATATCCACGCTTTTCCATATCCGGAATCATGATGGTTCCGATGGCGGTTACAGTGGCCAGAGAGGAACCGGTTAGGGTTCCGAACAACAGGGAAGTGATAACCGCGGCGGCTCCCAGAGCGCCCCGAAGTCTTCCAATAATAGATTCGATAAATTCAATCAAGGTGGTGGAAATTCCCGTCACACCCATGATTTCACCTGCTAGAATGAAGGCCGGAATCGCCAGGAAGGTGAAGGAGTTTAGTCCATTGAATACTGCAATACCTGCGGTCTTTAGAGAAATGCCGCTGACTACCATAGACACTACGGTAGCAATACTCATGCTGTAGGCTACTGGAATCCGAATGAGCGCCAGAACCAGGAATAATAGTAAAAAGATTAAAAATGTACTCATTACTGTGCGCCCCCCTTTCTCTGGTGATTAAATACTTTAAAGGATGAGGCTGTATTCAGTGCGAAATGGAAGCTGGTCAGCACAAAGGAGGCTGCGATTCCATAGCCGATATACCACATCGGGAACAGCATCGCTGTAGAAAGCTGATTCTTTACAGCCAGGTCTGCTGAATATTCCCACATCATATATGTCAGCCAGAGACAGAACAAAAAGCATACTGCATCGACCAACAGATCAAAGAATGCATAGATGACATTCTGCTTGTTTTCTTCTTTTGTAATTTTGCCTACGATTAAAGATAAAAAATTGATAACTACGTGTTTGTGTTCGTGAGTAGCCACTGCCGCTCCGAAAAAACTTGCCAAAATAAAGGAAAATCTCATTACTTCTTCTGTCCATGCCAGGGGCGAATGTAATACGTATCTGGCGAAGACCTGAATAAACATGATAATCATCATCGCCAGAAAGAAGATGACCATAATCACCTTTTCTATTTTACAAAGACCATCGGCAAACCGCTCTACAGCGTTTCTACTTCCTTCCATCGGGTCTCCTTTCTTGCTCTGTCTGTTTTTACATGAATAGGGCTGCATCATATGATTTCAGCCCTATTCACAGTTTACTTTTTGAAACGAATGTTTCTGTAAAAAATCTACTAGGAAACTGCTAATTCGTCGTATACTCTCTTCATGATGTCCTGATCGTATGCGCCAACGATAGACTCGTCGTTCCAAACCTTAATAGCTGCTTCCTTCATGAAGTTGCTCAATTCGTCGCTTGCGTCCAGAAGTTCAGTGCCGGCTGCTGCCATCTCATCACAGAATCCGTCAATAGCATCTACGTTTGCCTTGTACATGTTGGCAGTTGCAGTCTTACCGCAATCCTCTAAGATCTTCTGCTGTTCAGCAGACAGGGATTCGAACAGTTCCTTATTGATGGTCAGCATGTTAGCTGCATAACCGTGATTGGACTTGGTCAGATATGGCTGGAATTCATAGAATCCATAGAAGTATGTATTCAGAGGGCCGTTATCCTGACCGTCGATTACATTCTGCTGCAGAGCTGCTGCTACTTCGTTTACAGACATACCTACAGGGTTGGTACCGATGCCCTGGAAGAAGCTGATCCACATCGGGCTTTCGATAACTCTGATCTTCAGATTCTTTAAATCATCTGGAGTCTTGATAGCATGTTTGGAGTTGGTCAACCATCTGAAATCGCCTTCCAACAGGTCGCCTAATACATGCATACCGTTTTCTTCCATGGTGGCCTTATAAGCTTCACCCATCCATCCAAACAGATAGATGTTTTCTGCGTCTTCTCTGGATGGGAACAGGTAAGGCAGGCTGGTATAGCCCAGTTCCGTAATAACGGTGTTAATGGAAACGTCAGCCATGTGCATCATTTCAATAGCGCCGCTCATAACGCCTTCAATGATTTCTCTGTCGGAGCCCAATGCGCCAGACAGGTCAAGAGAAATGGTGATAGAGCCGCCGGACGCTTCTTCTACATCCTTTTTAAACTGTTGTAAAACAGCGTACTGCGGGCTCTGCTGGGTAAGTCCTCCACCCATGTGCAGTGTAACAGGCTCACCGCTGGCATCTCCTTGTCCATCGCCTGCATTGTCTTTATCTCCGCAAGCGGCCATAGAGAATACCATTACGAACACTAACAATACTGCTAATAGCTTCTTCATCTGTTTCATGTTTTCCTCCTAAAAACTTTTACTAGCGCAGCCATCCCATTCTGATTGGCTGCACCTCTGCGCCCTTGTTTTTGGCGCGGTACACTTATATAAAGCAAAAATAATGCCAACATCAATATTTCTTTCACAAAATATAGAAAAGTTCGGTTAAACATTCACTTTTGTGATAATATTTTATTTGTCAAACCCTGTCACCCTATCTAAATATCATTGAAATTCAAAAGGTTTTAAGCATATATCTTCAAAACTGCATCATATCAAAAATCTTACTTTTGCATACTAAAAAACGAAGCCTTTTTTGACTTCGTTTTTACATTATGTTCAATTTATGTTGTTCAATTTTTAGTCAATCGTTCATTTTTAATGCTTTTTATTCAGTTTTTGAACACATTGTTCAAAAATTAGTCATATTTCAATCCCATACTTCCGTATTCTCTGATACAAAGTGTTTCTTGCCATGCCTAACTCTCTAGCTGTGGCCGATATGTTATTTTTATTCTTTAGAAGACACCTGATGATAATTTCCCGTTCTGCTACATGCAAATCGCCCATAACTGTGGAACCTGGCAAGAATTGTTCCCCAGCCAGAGGCGTTATATTTGTTGAAGGCTGGCTTACCACCATAGATTCACCGCTAGGCTTCTCTTCCCCAAAATTCAGCATCTTATCAAAATCCACTGTATCAATATAGGCCGATTTCCGAAGGCGAGCATTGACAAATCCCCGTTCAATGACATTTTCCAGTTCCCGCACATTGCCAGGCCAGGAATACTGCATTAAAATCTTGCAGGCTGTATCCGTAAGCTGAATCTCCTCATCATAACTTTGTGAAAGGCGTTCCACAATGCTCCTCGCAATGAGAGGAATATCTCCTGCATGTTGAGACAGGGGCGGTATGTGAATGGTAATAACATTGAGACGGTAAAACAAGTCCGCACGGAATTCTCCCCGCTGTACCAGTTCCCATAGGTTTTCATTGGAAGCCGCAATAATCTTTACATGAAGTTCGATACTGTTGGTTCCACCGATTCTGGTAATTTTTTTGTCCTGTAATACTCGAAGAAGTTTCACCTGCATGTCCAGGGGGATAGAATTAATCTCATCCAAAAATAGGGTGCCCCGCTCGGCCAGCTCAAATTTTCCAGGCTGTCCGTTCTTTTTGGCTCCAGTGAATGCGCCGCTTTCATAGCCAAACAATTCGCTTTCCAAAAGGCTCATGGGAATGGCTGCACAGTTGACTGCAATAAAGGGTCCTGATGCAAAAGGTCCGCCGTTATGAATGGACTGGGCGAAGAGTTCCTTTCCCGTGCCGCTCTCTCCCTCGATCAGAACTGTGCTGTCCATCATGGCGGTCTGTTCCGCAAACTCCACCGCTTGTTTAAACACCGGGTCGCTTCCCAAAATATTTTCAAAGGTATACGTGGCGTTCCAACCGCCCACGCTTTTAATGATGGTGTGCATGGACTTCATGTCACGCAAAGTCACCACCAACTGGAACACTTGATTGTTTGCCATAACTGGCTGTACATTACCGATAAATCTCTTGATCCCGCCTGCTATTTCCAAGGAAATTTCCTGGTCTCTAATGGGAATCCCAAGGCGAATTACTGGCCGGAAGGGGTTCCTTACGCCAAACAAATCATCGATATCCATTCCCTCTACATCATGACGGTTCATCCCTAAAAGCTTACCACAGGCCCTGTTTACTTTAGTAATCACTCCTGCAGCCGAGATGACCATCAATCCATCGGGAATGGATTTGATAATCCCCTCATTGAGGGAGGCTTCCTTTCCCAGTTCCTCTCGCAGCTTTTGCTGCTCATAGTTATGCTCCACCAACTTAGCCAGGCTGGCCAACGTCCCCAGGGTTCGACTATCCATCTCCCACTGCCGTTCTACCACATTGACCAAGCCCACACAATCCCCCTCAAAGAGAATTGGGGCCGCTGTACATACGTTTTCACACATATCATTAGAAAAATGCTCTCCACCAATGAGTTGAGCCGCCTGCTTTTTTTCCAATGCATAGGACATAGATGTGGTACCACAGACCTGCTCTGTTCGGATGAGACCTGGCATAATGTAGGATGGACGTTTTTTCAACTCCGCGGGATGACCATACATTTTAATCAGGCAGAGGTCCTTATCATAGAGGTCCACAGTAAAGAGATTGGAGGTAAAATGGGCCGCAAACTCCTCTAAAATCGGGTCGGCTGCATTAAGTAAATCCTCACATTCCTCCATCTTCCCTGCCAACTCCTCGGCCTTCAAATAGACCGGCTCAATCCGGTTTGCATCCAAACCATAACCAATGCTCCGCTTCCAGGATTCGGCGATTTCAGGATCAATCAGATGCTCCGGCGGCTCGATTCCCCGCAAAATATAATTATCGTGGGCCATCCTTCTCTCCGCGATGCTGTCGAAAAAGGATTCCCAATGCTGAAAAATCTTATTTTTTTGGTCGTTATAGTCATGTTGATACGCCATCTTCCTTTTCCTCCTTCACCAGCATCTTTCGTATCAATAACCGATATTCAATCATTACGACTATCAAACAAAGTCCCCAAGAAACATAGTAGGAAATGTAAATTGCCATGGCTGAACGAAGCAGGGCATACACAACGCCGACACAAGCAATTCGCACTACGCACATGCAGGAAATCATAGCCACCGATCCATAAATAGGTTTGCCTACACCATTAAATATACCGGCATAAACCCGAATCAATGCTAACACAAAATAGAACGGAAGCATATAGACCGACATCTCTATGGTAGCCGCAACGATAGCTGGCGAATCCTCAAAGATCAGAACAATGGGCCTTGCCAGAAGGATAAAGAGCCCCGCCAGCCCAATGGTCACCCCTGCCGACATGATGCTTACATATCCTTTGGCCTTTAAAATCCGATCATACTTGCCTGCCCCAAAATTTTGACCTGTAAAGGTGGTAATGGCCACGCTAAAACTGGACAGAGGCAACAGCAAAAATCCATCTATCTTTCCAAAGATTCCCCATGCAGCGATGACTTGGGTTCCCAGCAAATTGATATAACTTTGAAGAATCAGGTTGGACAGGCTGACCGTCACCTGCTGAATTGCAATGGGAAGGCCAAAACGAACGATCATGGCCGTAAGCTGCTTTCCGTTTGGCTCTGGCTCGGCCTCCTGCAGTTCTTTCCTCTCTAGCTCGTTGCGCTTCTCTATCAAACTCTCCTGTGCCTCTGGAGAGATCATCTTTTTAAAATCATTGGTCCAAAAAAGTTTTCGCAGCACCAGTACAGTTGCCACAGCCTCTGACAACGCCGTGGCAGCAGCAGCTCCCGCCACACCCATGGCAAAGGTTTTCATAAAAAGAATGTCTAGCCCAATATTCAGCACGCATGTAACCGCCAGATAGTAAAAAGGCGATGTAGAATTGCCCAGGGCCTGCAGGATAGACGTACCCATATTATAGACCAAAAGGGGAATGAAGCCGATGGCATAGATTTTCAGATAAGTAGCCGACAAGTCAAAAATCTCTTCCGTGGTATGGGTCACCGTCAAAAGCCATTCGCACCCCAAAATAGAAACTCCACAGACCACCACTGACACAGCCGCCGATAGTTTCATGGAAATTCCTATGGTTTTTCTCACCCGACCCATATTTCCAGCGCCATAAGCATTGGAAATCACAATACCGGCTCCGCTGGACAGGCCGATAAAGAAACTTATCATCATGATAATAAAAGAAGTTCCCATACCCACTGCCGCGATAGATAGGCCGTCATCATCGATACATCGGCCCACAATGATCATATCCGCCAACTGATAGGATTGCTGCAACAGATTTCCAATCAAAAGGGGAATGGAGAACCGAATAATCTTACCGATAATGCTACCGCCGGTCATCAACTGATTTTCCTGGTTTCCAGTTTTCTTCATTCCTACGACACACATTTCCTTATCACAAGATGCGAACTTTCGTTCTTCTTTATAATACCATATTTTTCCTTAAGGTGCAACCGGTTTATCCTATCTGAGAAACAGGCGGGTCAGCCTACCGTTTTTCTTTGTATATGGTTGATACCGCATAGGGAGGTCCAGAAAAGTCTTTTTGTCAACTATGCTTTTTTCATGGGAAAAGGTATCAAACCCTTTCCTCCCATGGTATGCACCCATTCCACTGGCGCCTACGCCCCCAAAGCCCATACTGCTGGTGGCCAGATGAATCAATGTATCGTTGATGCAACCGCCACCAAACTGAATTCGCTCCTTGGCCATACGTATATGTTTTTTATCTGAGGAGAAAAGATAGAGAGCCAAAGGCGAGTCCATGGAGTTCACTCGCTTTATGACCTCCTCAAAACTCTCATAGGTCAGGATTGGTAGCACCGGCCCGAAGATTTCCTCCTGCATCACCGGATCCCACCAGGTCACATCCTCCATCACAGTGGGTTCAATTTTAAGTTTCATTTCATCTATCTGACCACCCCAGACCACCCTTTCTCTGTCAATAAGACCTGCTATCCTTTGAAAATGTTTCTCATTGACGATTCGCCCATAATCGGGATTTTCCAAGGGGTTCCGTCCATATTGGACTCGTATCTGTCGTTTTATTTCTTCTATAAGCCTCCCTTTGATTCCCTTGGCGCAGTAGATGTAATCAGGGGCCACGCAGGTCTGACCACAGTTGATAAATTTGCCGAACACGATACGCCTAGCCGCCACCTTAATATCTGCCGTTTCGTCCACAATGCAAGGACTCTTTCCACCTAGTTCCAGGGTAACTGGCGTCAGCCGCTCCGCCGCCTTAGCCATGACTTCTTTCCCAACTGCCTTACTTCCCGTAAAAAAGATATAGTCAAAGTCGCAATCTAGCAAGGCCTGATTTTCCTCCCTGCCGCCCTTTATCACTGTTACATATTCCTGTGAGAAAATCTCTCCGATCATTTCTGCCAAAAGTTCTGCTGTTTGCGGCGCATAGGCGCTAGGCTTTATCACTGCCGTATTTCCGGCAGCCAGAGCGTCAACCAGTGGGTCCAATGCCAGTAGCACCGGATAATTCCATGGGCTCATAATAAGGACGCACCCATAAGGCGCTGGTTTGACAAAACTCCTGGAAAAACTCTGGGCCAAGGGCGTATGCACTCTATGTTCCCGCACGTAACCTGTAAGGTGACGGAGCATATAGCTAATTTCACTCTTTACCAGACCGATTTCACACATATATGCTTCCTGCCCACTTTTTCCCAGGTCCCCTTGAAGGGCTTCTATCAGCTGCTGCTCATAGTCCTCCAGGGCCTTCTGCAGTTTTTTTAAGGCCGCCTTTCTCCTATGGCCGGGCAGCGTATCCCCTGTGGCAAAATATATTTGTTGTTTTTGCAAGATGCTCTCAAATTCTCTGTGCTCCATCCCTCTGTCTCCTTCCGCCTTTTTTTCATCATAACATAGTCTTGCCCATTCTCCAACATTTTTCCATGTTTTCTCTAGAAAGAAACCAACTCAGAGAATACAATAAAATACCAGCCGAAATGTTTCAGCTGGTAAAAAGTTTCATATCAGTTAAACGCCTATTTTTCGATTCCGCTGTAGGTCAGTTGCCATCCCTTTTGTCCATTTTCCAAAACGTCGTATACGAATCCCATGGTCAAATATTCCAGGCTGTCTTCCCCTGGCCTGACATATCCCACAGAAACTACCGCTTCATGGGGCTCCTCTACTTCTGCCGCATAATTCATCCCCTCCTGCGCCGCAGATTCTTTCTTGTCCATGGTAAACCGATAATCCAACGTGCGGAAATCTACATCCTCCAAATTGTAATAATTGCTTAACTGGGCATAGACCTGTTTCCCCACAGCCTCTTCCAGGCCCCCTAGCCAGTCCTGCTCCTCACTGTAATCCTTTTCCGCCTCTGTTTCATGCCGCACTCTAAAAGTGCTGATAATGTCCTGAAGCATGACTCCTTGTGTCCCTGTAGCTTCCGCATAGTAAGCTGCCGTAATCTCGAACACTCCCCCCTGCTCATCATCTACAAAATATACATCTACACGTTCCGGTCCTGCTGCAAGGCGCTCCCATGCACTAACCATTACTACAGACCCTTCTTCAATCATCTTGGTTTCCGTTACATTGCTGACTTTTGCATATAGCTGTTTCAGACTTTCCTTTTTTTCTGCTGCTGCTGCAGCAATGGTAACAGCCTCTCGGTGATGGACCCTAATCAGACTTCTTCCCCTTTCCACTCGTTCTGTATTGTCATCGTTTTCCACCCCATTTATATACGTTTCTGTTGATGCTGTAGATGTTACTAAGGGACGTATGATATAATCTCCGTTTTCTACTGAAGTCGTATAGCGGTTCTCGTCTACATTGATAAAAAACTGGGCAGAATCCCCTGCGATATCCCCCTCCTTAGCTGTATCGACGGTATCGCCCATATCTTGTGCATAGCAAAATTCCAATAGATGAAGGACTCCCATTTCCCCTGTAAAATCCTCTTCCCCCATGATGACCATACGTCCTCCCATAAATAGAACGCACGCCGCCATTACCAGGCCTGTCGCCATGGCCATGCGCCTTCCGAAACCGCCAGCGCGCCCCTTTTTATTAAGGTCTGCACCCCCCCTCACCCATGAAAAAATGCCCTTTTTTAGTTCCTCAGTCTTGGCCTCTTCACTTCGCCGAAGTAGTCCCTCTTCTGCCTCTCCAATGGCGAAAAACAGTTTTACGCTTCCCTTTTCATTCATACCCAATATCCCTCCTTTTCCAAAAAGAGCTTTAACTTCTTTCGACTGCGATGGAGCGAGGTCTTTACCGTCGCTGGTTTCATCTTATAGGCAACAGCAATTTCCTCTATGGATTCCACATACCAGTACCGTCTTAGAAACAAATTGCAGTCTCGTTCTGACAATCCTTTGAGAAATCGATTGATGGTTGCTTCCAGCTCTTTACCTGCCAACTCGTCTTCCACATCGTTGGTATCTGGAAGAACCTCCGCAAGCTCCTCCAAAACCAAGGTGAGCTGTCCGCCGCCCCGCTTTGCACTGCATCTGGCTCTAACCTTGTTAAACGCCAAACTCCTGGTAATCCTTCCTAAAAAAGCGGAAAGATTCTCTGGTCTGTAGGGCGGTATAGATTGCCATGCGCCCAGCCAGGTATCGTTGACACACTCCTCTGCATCCTCCCTCCCCGACAGGATATGGAATGCTATCTGGTAGCAATACCCTCTGTATTTTGCGGCGGTTTCCAAAATCGCTGTTTCACTGCGCTGCCAATATAAGTCTATGATCTCTTTGTCCTCCACCAGTCACACTCCTTCGCTATGTTATGAAAAGGCCTTTCCATAAATATAGTACCCAGAATTTGTCAATGGTTCTGTATGAAAGCAAATTTTTTTCTTTCCCAGGAAATCTCTATGAAAAAAAGACGCCTTCCTGTAAGATGGCGTCTCTTCTTGTTTTCATTTTGAAATAAAAATCGTACCAGTTTATTATCTCTTTGAGAACTGGCTTGCTCTTCTTGCTTTCTTCAAGCCATACTTCTTTCTTTCCTTCATTCTTGGGTCTCTGGTTAAGAAACCAGCAGCCTTAAGAGGCGCTCTGAAGGCTTCCTTGTCTGCTACGCACAGCGCTCTGGAAATGCCATGTCTCAAAGCTCCGGCCTGGCCTGTAAATCCACCGCCGTGAACGGTTGCAATAACGTCGAACTTGCCCTCACATCCAGCAACTTCAAACGGTCTTCTAACTTCTCTCTTAACAATCTCCATGCCGAAATAATCTTCCAGCGGTTTCTTGTTAACAGTGATGTTTCCGGTTCCAGGGATCAATCTAACTCTGGCCACAGAGCTTTTTCTTCTGCCTGTTCCTTGATACTGAATCTTTGCCATTGTCTATTCCTCCCTTTCCTTAAAATTCCCAGGTTTCCGGCTTCTGTGCAGCATGTGCATGCTCAGGTCCAGCGTAAACCTTTAATTTCTTAAACATCTGTCTGCCAAGCTTACCATCAGGCAGCATACCCTTTACGGCATGTCTGATGATTTCTTCCGGCTTGGTAGCCTGCAATTTTTCGAAGGTCACTTCTCTTAAGCCACCCGGATAACCGGTATGTCTCTTGTAGATCTTTTCTTTTCTCTTCTTGCCAGTCACCTCAACCTTTTCAGCATTGATGATGATAACATAGTCGCCGCAGTCTACATGCGGTGTGTAAATCGGTTTCTTCTTTCCTCTCAGGATAGAAGCCACTTCCGATGCAAGTCTACCGAGAGTCTTGCCTTCTGCATCGATTACGTACCATTTACGTTCTACTTCTGCAGGTTTTGCGATAAATGATTTCATCTCTTTTCCTTTCTACCTACTGGGATTTTCATAAAAATCTTGTTCGGCTTTGTCTACTGGGATTTCGCAGCTTGCGGACAACGAAATCGGCTTCGATATACTAAAACTTTTTAGTTCGGGGCCGCGAACGGTCTATCCATTCTGCACCCCATACGCAAAAGCGCTTTTTCATTATATAGCCAAATTGGCTAAATTGCAAGCCTTTTTTGAATTTACACCACAATCAGTTCCGTCACATAAACCGCAACGCAGGATAAGGCTGCCACAATAAACAGATTTCCGGAAATCCATGCGCTGACCACAGCCACCGCAAAAGCGATGATGCCGGAAATCGGCGTGCTGGTAGCTGTAATAATGGCTGGAAAGGCCATAACAGCTAAGGTTACATAAGGTACATAGTATAAGAAGGACCGAATAAAGACATTGGTAATCTCTTTTTGAATCAAAGTCAGCGGCAGAGCACGAATAGCGTAAACCGTCAAGGCTGCTATCAAAATATAGATGTATGTAATATGACTCATTGGGCCGCCTCCTTTCTTGTCTCTTCCTCAGCTTCTTTCGTTCCACCTGCAATCTTTTCCGCCGGAACCGGACAAACCACTGCAGCCGCAGCTGCAATCACCAAAGTCAAAACAATGATTCTGGTACCGCTAGAAAGCTCGGAAAAATATGGAAGGAACGTAAAAGCCGCGCTTCCAATCATGGAGATGACAACCACCGCTGCCACTACCCTGTCGGACTTGGACGCAGGAATCACCACAGCCAAAAACATGCCATAAAGAGCCACTGACAAGGCGCTGGTCAAGCTGGCTGGCAGAATATTCCCCACCAGCACTCCAAGGACTGTTCCCAATGCCCAACTAGGAGACGCCACCGTCGCCGCTCCGAAATTATAGAAAGGATTCAGTTGCTCCGGTACAGCCACCGCAATGCCGAATACCTCGTCTGTCACATAATTGGCCATGATAAGCCGTTGCCACATGGGCGTCTTAGGACTGATCTTTTGGGACAATGCACATGACATAAGCATATACCGAATATTGATGACAAGCTGGGTTAAAATCATGGTCACATAACCTGCCTGCCCCGCCACGATGGTAATCACCGCAAACTGCCCGGCCGAAGCATTCATGAGCAAAGACATGAGGCCCATCTGTACAGCGTCAATGCCAGCCTCCTTTGCCGCAATTCCCAAAGTAAATCCCACCGCAAAATATCCAAGGCCAATAGGTATACCATTTTTAAGACCTTTGCGGTACCATCTTTTATTTTCCATTTTCCTCGCTCCACTGTTTTGCATATCTATTATCATAAAGCTATTACGAAACCTGTCGTTCCTCCAGTTCTGTCTCGATTGCAGCCGTTACCTCTTTTTCTGCCTGCACCTTCTTTGCCTGTACTACCCCTGGCTTTGGCAAGCTCCAACGGAAAACCGCAGCCAAAATACGCAGCGCCACTACCACCGCTGTACCCAGAATCATGGCCCAGCTTTCACCTATGACAGGCCACAGCAATGCACATACAATAGCTCCAAAGAGAGACGCACTGGCATAAAAATGTTTTGTAAAGATATAGGGCGGCTCCGAGGCCATCACGTCCCGCATGAGGCCGCCGCCCACGCCAGTCACCGTACCCACAAAGACCAGCAAAAACAATCCAAAGGAACTGGACACGCTGTAAGCTGTACTAATACCCACCACCGTAAAAATTCCAAGTCCTATGGAATCCATGAGAAACATGGTAATCTCATACATCATGTGCATTCTGTCAAAGAGTCTCTGTACCCACGGCGTACACACTATAATGGCTGTAATGATTGCCACCACCGCATAAACTGGATTCCGAAAGGTATTGGGCGGCGTAATCCCCAAAATCAGGTCGCGAATCACACCGCCTCCCACCGCTGTGGTAAGCCCTAAAATGGCAATCCCTAAAATATCCATCTGCCTTTTTAGCCCCAAGATTGCTCCTGACACAGAAAAGGCAACAGTTCCCACGATTTCCAGCATAAAGGAAATATATGCAGACATGAAAAAATACCTCCTGAAGCAAATATCAAAAGTTTCACTCTGTCTCTTTACCTGAAAGATTCTTTCTTTTCAACCTGAAACTTTGGCGTCTGACCTTTCGGTCCTTCCAGCTTCCATGGCAAATCGAAATTGCTTCATCGGTGCTTATTGCTTTCCAGAGGGCTGTCCGAAAACGGTTCTTTTGCCTGAGAGTTTTGCCCCTTCGGCGGCATCCAACATGCGCTCTCCCGTCTCCTTCATCCAGCTGCACGCCAAGTATACCACGGCCAATTAAGCCCTGTCAACGGGGAAAATGGATCACCAATTTTACTCTCGGCCCAAGAACTCATAAACCTTCTATATCCACTTCCCTTTTTGCGAATTCTATTTTTTGACTATAATTTCAAAAAACATCGAAGCCAATTTTCAATTTTGCATATTATTTCTATTAAACAAATATTTATACTGCATTTTGATGGTTTTTTTGTCCGTACATTGACTATCAATCAGAATCCAGTCCTCTCATGTTGTTTTCGAAACTGGATTCTGGCGTAGGGAATCTTTCCCCAAAGAAAAGGATTCCCTTTCCTTCATAGATATTCGATAAAAATCCCGCATATAAAAAAATATCGAATTTCTTCACGCCATCTTCACATAAGGCCTTAAAAAGACATGAATATAGGGTGCATATACTTTCTTAGTTCATAAATTCAGTTAACCAGTTAAAAAGAGGGCGTCGCGTTCATGCGACACCCTCCCGATCTATTGTATCCTATTCTACCCAGACGATTTCTATCCCAACTCCACCATATGGAACTTTTTCTTGCCTTTTTGAATCAGCAACTTGCCGTCTTCAAACAGATCCTCGGTAATCATCATCTTCTTATCAGTGACCTTGTTTCCGCCTACGGTCAGGCCGCCTTGCTCGATGGTTCTGAAACCTTCGCCGTTGCTCGGCACCAGACCCAGCTGACGAATCAGATTGACCACGCCCATACCTTCGCCGGCAAACTCCTGACGAGCTATGACAGTGGTCGGCACATTTTCCATACTTCCACCACCGCTAAAAGCTGCCCGGGCTCCATCCAGAGCCTTCTTAGCCTCCTCTTCGCCGTGAACCAACTTGGTCACTTCGTAAGCCAGAATCTCCTTAGCCTTGTTAATCTCCGCTCCTTCCAAAGCAGACAGGCGGTTAACCTCCTCCATTGGCAGGAAGGTCAGCATCCTAAGACACTTGTTCACATCAGCATCCCCAACATTTCTCCAATACTGAAAGAACTCATAAGGGCTGGTCTTTTCCGGACTGAGCCACAGAGCGCCCTTAGCCGTCTTACCCATCTTCTTGCCTTCTGAATTGGTCAGCAGGGAGAAGGTCATACCGTAAACCTCCTTACCCAGTTTCTTTCTGGCCAACTCTACACCGCCGATGATATTAGACCACTGGTCGTTGCCGCCAAACTGAATCTTTACATCAAAATCTCTGGCCATGACCATGAAATCGTAACTCTGCATCAGCATATAGTTCAGTTCAAAGAAAGTCAGGCCTCCTTCTCTCTCCATTCTCTGTTTGAAACACTCAGCCCGAAGCATGGTATTTACATTAAAGGAAGAGCCAATTTCCCGCACGAACTCAATATAATTCAGCGGACGGAGCCAACGAGCGTTATTGACTGCCACAGCCTTGCCTGGCTCTGGCTTTTTCGTTTCATGGCCTGGAACGTAAACTCCTTCATTCCCCACGTATTCCCACTCCTCATCAAAGTCGATAAACCGGTCAAAGAGCTGCTTGAATTGGTTGCAGTTATGCTCGATAGTATCGATGGTCATCATCTGCCGCATGTCGGTTCTTCCCGAAGGATCTCCCACCATGCCGGTGCCGCCACCGATAAGTACCACTGGGGTATGACCAAACTTCTGCATATACATCATGATGATAACCTGCATGAAATGGCCTACGTGAAGGCAATCCGCCGTGGGGTCAAACCCAATATAAAACTTTACCTTTTCATTTTGTAAAAGCTCCCGCACCTTTTCCTCGTCGGTGGACTGCTCGATAAAACCTCTCTCCTTCAGCACATCGTAAACATTGTCATGAGCGCTTACGTTGTCCGGTATAAAATCAAAATTCATGACTTTCTATCCTCCCATTATCTCGTCTCTGTTTCTTCTCTATTTCGTCCCGTAAAGTCTATCTCCTGCATCGCCAAGGCCTGGTACGATATAGGCATGTTCGTTGAGCTTTTCATCCTTTGCCGCAATATAAATATCCACGTCAGGGTGAGACTTTTGCAGCGCCTCAATACCCTCCGGCGCTGCGATAAGACACATAAACACGATATCCTTTCCGCCCCGTTGTTTAATAAAATCGATGGCAGCCACAGCAGAACCTCCGGTGGCCAGCATTGGGTCGACTACGAATATTTTTCTCTTTTCAATATCCTTAGGCAGCTTGCAATAATACTCTACTGGCTGATGGGTTTCCGGATCCCGATACAGTCCCACATGTCCCACCTTGGCATTGGGTACCAGAGCCAACATTCCGTCTACAAAACCCAGTCCTGCCCGAAGAATCGGTACAATGGCGATATCCTCACCCTTGAGCATCTTCATCTTAGCCTTGCAAATCGGCGTCTCAATTTCCACTTCTTCCAGTTCCAAATCTCTGGTGGCTTCAAAACCCATGAGCATGGCCACTTCCTTGGCCAATTCCCGAAATTCCTTTACTGTGGTATCGGTCTTTCTCATAAGCGCTGTCTTATGTTGAATTAACGGATGATCGAATACGTATACCTTGCCCATTTTTCCCTCTTTCTGCCAGCCTCTGCTGCCGCTTATTTTTCTTCATTATGTCGTTATGCGTTTATATATTATTTCCTGCTGTCCTACATCTGATCCAGCATGTCCACCCGTCTCTGGTGTCTGCCGCCTTCAAATTCAGTATTCAGCCAGGTGTCCACAATCTCCATCGCCAGGTTCTCTTCGGTGGTTCTGCCGCCCAGGGCTAATATATTGGCATTGTTGTGCTGTTTGGTCAGCCGCGCCATCTCCACAGATGTACATAGCCCACAGCGAACGCCCTTCACCTTATTGGCTGCAATGGAAATTCCAATTCCGGTGCCGCAAACCACCACGCCTAAATCCGCCTTGCCGTCAGCGATCGCCTCTCCGCAAGCTTTACCGAAAGTCGGATAATCCACCGACCCTTCTGAATCAGTTCCAAGGTCGATTACTTCTATATTTTTCTCTATCAAATGGGCCTTTACTGCTTCTTTTAGCACATAACCACCATGGTCGCTGGCCACTGCAATTTTCATATCTCTGCCTCCTAAACCATATTTTAAACGTCTATAATGTGATACCCTGCTGATTTAATCATCCGATTCATCACTGCGAACCCCACGCCGTCCTCTTCGAGGGCTGCAGCGAAAATTACATCCACACCGGTTTTATCAAAAGCGCGAAGCTGGGCGAAAAAGTCGTGGGCTGCCCGAACTGGGTCCTGGTCGTCATAAAAGATGACCCCCACCTTTTGTCCCTGTTCTGCCCGCTTCATCTTTTCTTCTGCCATGGCCAGTTTCACCTTTTCCGGCTCTCCCCGCAAAATAATCATCTCCGCTTTTGGCGCATAATGGCGGTATTTCATTCCCGGTGATTTTGGCTTGAGGTTTCTTTCCCCTTCCAAAAGGCCTTCCTCCAGTCCCCGAGATTGCTGTCCTTCCTGGTTTGTCCTGACAAAATCAGGTTTTTCCAGCAAAGCTGGGTCAATGGCAACCGGTTTTCCCAGGGCCTTTTCAAGCTGCTCCCGAGTCAGAAGTCCTGGCCTTAAAATAGCCGGTGTTTCTTCCGTCATATCCACCACCGTCGATTCGATGCCGATTTCACATGAATCGCCCATGATAACCCCATCGATACGTCCATTTAGGTCATCTATCACATGTATGGCTTCTGTAGGGCTTGGCCTTCCTGATGCATTGGCGCTGGGCGCTGCAATGGGAATCCCGCTGGCTTTGATCAGCGCCTGGGCTGTGGGATGAACAGGAAAGCGGACCGCCACAGTGGTAAGGCCGCCAGTAGTGACCTTTGGCACTATGGATTTTGCAGGGACAACCATGGTCAGCGGCCCAGGCCAAAATGCCTCCATGAGCCGCTCCATATCCTCTGTAATGGTATCTGTAAGTCCTCCAAGTTCTTCTTTCGACCCGATATGAACAATCATGGGATTATCACTTGGACGTCCCTTAGCCGCATAAATCTTTGCTGCAGCTTCCTCGTCTAAGGCGTTTGCCCCAAGACCATACACGGTCTCTGTTGGAAAGGCCACCAGGCCTCCTTCCTGTAAAATCTGGGCCGCCCGGAGAATGTCCTCCTCTCCAGTACCCAAAAGAATGGTTTCTTTTTTCTCCATTGGTTATTTCATCTCGATTTCTTTAGAAATTTTTCATCTTCTCAGCCTGGTCGCTGGTGATGAGGCCATCCACAATCTCGTCGATTTCACCGTCTAAAAAACTGTCCAGTTTGTAGATGGTCATGCCGATTCTGTGGTCAGTGACCCTGCCCTGTGGGAAGTTGTAAGTTCTAATTCGTTCGCTTCGGTCGCCGGAACCCACCTGACTTCTCCGCTCTGCTGAAATCTCTGCATTTTGTTCCTGCAGCTTCATATCATAAAGCCGAGAGCGAAGCACTTTAAAGGCCTTATCCTTATTCTTAATCTGAGATTTTTCATCTTGACAGGTGACCACCAGGCCTGTTGGCAGATGGGTCAGCCGAACCGCTGAATCGGTGGTGTTTACACACTGACCGCCGTTACCTGATGAACGGTATACATCCACTCTTACATCGTTTGGATTGATTTCTACTTCCACATCATCCACTTCCGGCAGTACCGCCACAGTGGCTGCCGAAGTGTGAATTCTGCCGGAGGACTCAGTTTCCGGCACACGCTGTACCCTGTGGGTGCCGCTTTCGTACTTCATCCGAGAGTAAGCGCCCCGTCCGCGGATCATGACGCTGGCCTCCTTAATCCCACCGATACCCGTATCGTTGGCATCCATGATTTCCGCCTTCCATCCCCTTCTCTCTGCATACCTCAAATACATACGCAAAAGGTCCTGTGCAAATAGGGCAGCTTCCTCGCCGCCGGTTCCTGCCCGCACTTCCAGGATAACGTTCTTCTCATCGTTAGGGTCTTTTGGAAGGAGCAAAATCTTCAGCTCATCTTCCATCACAGGAATCCGGTCCTCTAAATCGGAAAGTTCCATCTTCGCCAGTTCCCGCAACTCCTCATCGCCGGATTCCAGCATTTCCTTGGCCTCGGCAACGCTTTCCTTGGCTTTTT
Source organism: Bacillota bacterium (assembly GCA_022793795.1). Lineage (GTDB taxonomy): Bacteria > Bacillota > Clostridia > Peptostreptococcales > Anaerovoracaceae > RGIG7179. The sequence goes on along the minus strand of JAAWDM010000041.1, from coordinate 2,105 downwards.
TGTATTCTCTGTATTTATTCACGATGGGCTCCATTTCCCCCATCTCTTTAATATGCTTCTGCCATAACGGTTGGTTATTTATCACATCTGGATCAGAAACCTTCATAGACAGCTCTTCATATTTTTCCAATATAAAATCCAATTTGTCAAACATGGCAATCTCCTTGAAATCTCTTTATATACTTCTTCACATACATGGTTTATTATATCAAAATATTCCCATAGAATCAACCGTTATACGCGGATCCCTTCAGCTTCTTCGAAAGGAAAGCCGGCGCAGGCGGGGACGCGTTGGCTTTTGGGCTTGATTCGCAAAAAATGTACAACAATTTTAAAAAATATGTTGGCTAAATTTTTCAATCTACATCAAAAAGCCAACATTCACCCTGTTTTACATCAAATTCAGCCCAAAATATGTAAATTATTGTAATTTCTGTTGGCTGTTTCCTTTGATTTTGCCTAGTCAGCCAACAAAGCAGCTTCCACCGCCCACCAACCGATTTTTGACGCCTGACAAAAGAAGACGCCGCACCATTCATGCGACGCCCTCTATGTATAAAAGTTTATTGATTTCTTCTCCGTTTTCTTGCCACCACATAGACGATCATAGCGGAAAGCACGCCGCCGACCACTGCCACAAGCCACACCGGTACAGTGACTGGATGCATAGCCTCAAGGTCCTCCTTGGTCACCCCATCGGTCATCCGATACAGATTGATGGTATCAATGAAATCTCCTTGAATGACCCGCTCTCCATCAGTATACTCCTGCAACTCGCCGCCCATGACTACCGAATAATAGACTAGGCCGTCTCTTTCCATACAGCCAGCGAAGCACCAGCCAGCTGCCGGCGTATATCCGGTTTTAACGCCCTTCATGTACTGGGTATACGGACACTCATAACGGTCATCCGGGAAGGATACATAGTTGGTGGTATAATAGTCGAAACTCTTATCCCGTTTATTGGAAGCCGGTACAGTTCCCTGACCCTTGCCTACGATTTCCCTGAACTTATCAAAGGTCATAGCATACTGGACGATTTTTACCATATCTCTTGCTGTGGTCAAATGAGGAGAGATTCCAGTTGGGTCTTGGAAACTGGTGCTTTCACACCCCAGCTCCTTGGCCTTTTCATTCATCATGTCGATGAAATTGTGGATATCTCCGTCTCCCAGTTCAAAAGCAAAAGCTGTGGCTGCCTCATTGGCTGACGGAATCAGCATATAATTCATACAATCCTCATAGGAGATCACCTCTCCCGCTTCCAGGTGAGTCATCTCCATGCTGCTGCAATAATAGTGCTTTACAGCCTTTGGATTGACAGTCAGTTCTCCTTCCAAATTAGGATTCTGTTCCAAAACGATGATAGCTGTCATTACCTTAGTCATACTGGCCGGAGACCGCTGTACATCTGCATCCTTTTCGTACAAAACTGTGTCTGTAGTGGCTTCATACAGGATAGCTGCCTGAGAATATTTAATCCCTTCCCAGGTGTCCTCCAAAGAAACCACCTCCGCAAACCCGCTTATGGTACTGATGCCAACCATGGTCATCGCCATAATCATTGTTAAAAAACACCGCATCATCTTTCCTTTGCCTGTTTTTTTCATGATCTTTTCCTTCATCTCTTCGCCCAAGTCCTTTCCATGCGCCTTTCCTAACAAAAAAACCGGAAAACTCTCCGGTTTTTGTTTTTTGATTAATCAAGGTTGTATTTGTTCTTAAATTTCTCAACACGGCCGCCTCTGTTGATAAACTTCTGCTGACCGGTGAAGAACGGATGACAAGCTGAGCATACGTCAAGTCTTAATTCTTCTTTAATTGACCGCGTAACAAACGTGTTACCACATGCGCAAGTTACTTTACATTCCTTGTAATCAGGATGGATTCCTTCCTTCATGTTTTGCCTCTTTCCTGCTCCGGCGCCTGCCTTTGCATATTTTTTATCTCTGCTGCAATCCTTTACAGCCTTTATACTATATCATAGCTTTCTTTGCAAAACAAGGCTTTTTCGCGATTTTTTCCATGAAATTTGTGTATAAAATTATTATTATCTTTCTTGCCACACAAAATTAGCGTCCTACAATGAATATCTTTCAAATTAT
>JAAWDM010000005.1 GCA_022793795.1 Bacillota bacterium | reverse complement strand
ACCCTTGGAGCCAATTTTTTTTACGGTGACTTGGTGGTTACGCAAGTTCCTCTGGGCGCCAGTATTTGCCGGAATGGCGGAATTGGCAGACGCACAGGACTTAAAATCCTGCGATCCTTACCGATCGTACCGGTTCGACCCCGGTTTCCGGCACCATTTACAATTAGGCTTTTGTGAATTGAATCATAAATCACAGATGGCCGTCATATTCTATATAAGATGTCGCGGGGTAGAGCAGTTGGTAGCTCGTCGGGCTCATAACCCGGAGGTCGCAGGTTCAAATCCTGTCCCCGCAACCATGAAATGAATAATCCGTCCGATGGACGGATTTTTTATTTCATCGGAAGATGGGAGGATTTGAACCTTAAGAAGGCGTTCTCCGTGAGAAAAGGCTCCGGCGGAGCGTTTTGTAGGAGAACGGTGCGAAGGCGACCGAAAGGGGAGACGAGCACGGCAGACCGGAGCGGGAGAAGGGCTGCATCCTGTCCCCGCAACCAGAGGTGAAAAACCGCTCTTTTGAGCGGTTTTTTGTATCCTCAAAGCGGGGACAAATTTGAACCCTTGGGCGTGGCCGGAAGTGGGAAGGTTCTGTGAACCTTCCCACTGGGCACGTACCGCAGGCGACCGAGGTGGGAGCCAAGGTGACAGCGCGAGAAGCGCGCGGTCAAATCCTGTCCCCGCAATCAGAAGTGAGAGGAACTGTCGCATAGTTGATTTTGGTCAAATCCATGGTAAAGCGGGAGAAGGTAAGCTTTGTTGACACATTTTCTGAAATCAGCGGGTTTGGTCAAAAAACAAACCCATGTTTTACTATTTTAAGGCTCTTTTCAAGGGTTACCCATGGAAATATTGACACCACCCCCTTTGTTTTACAGATTGAGTCAACGTTTTGAGGTGATTTTGTTGACTCAGCGAGGCAAAATTAGCAAATGTGACAAAATCGCTCCTCAAATAGAACAAAAAAACATGTTTTGCAAAGGGAGTAAGGCCAATTTATTGACACACAGCCCGGAAAATGAGAAATGAGTCAACGCAGCAGTTTTCTTACGAAGAGGCTGCTGACCTGATGTTTACAGAAAGGGAAGGATTTGAGTTAAAAACTTTTCTCATGTTGTTCCTTTACTTTTGGTTGATACCATGATAACATAAGAGCAAATGACATGCCCTGTCTGTCCTATATCTATGGTGTGTGATGAAGAGGGCAAAATCAGGATGACGGTACTGTTGCGGTCTGGCTGTGGAGTATATCAGAAATATATAACAGTTGGGTAACCGGTGTAGCCAAAAGGAGATGGGAGGACACCATGGGAGTTTTAAATATGGCCAGCGGCCAGTCCATGTGTCGCGGATATGAATACTTTAAAGAGAAAAGGGTCGTCCGTATGGATGAAAGGGACAAGGGGATTTTGACCGGAGCGGTATCTGGAAGCGATGGTAAAATCTATGATGTGACGGTTAATGTGGCGCACCCCAGGAAGTCTCGTTGCAACTGTCTTCACGCCAAAGGAAGGCAAATCGTGTGCAAACACATGGTTGCAGTCTATTTTACAGCATTTCCACAGGAAGCGGAGGAGTATATCACCGAGCCGGAAAATTACTGGGAAGAGGAAGAACAGCGCAAGCAGGAAAACGAAGAACGGCTGCTTAAATATGTGAGCAAGATGAAAAAGAGCGAGTTGCAGGATGCGCTTCTAGATCTTCTCTTCGAGGGGCCGGAATGGCAATATGACCGTTTTATCAGAGAAAATATTGATTGTTAAAAGGAGAAGGAAATGAAAAAGATTCTAAGTGTAATGCTTATCGGAATGATGGTATTTGCCATGTTTGGATGCGGTAGCGAAAAGTCGCCTACCGATGTGGCGAAAGAATATATGGAGGCATGCAAGTCCAGTGATGCAGCCATTTGGGCATCGGATGGAATCGATTCTGAAGGAAGCGATAGCATGGGTATGGGCGATGAGATGCAGAAAAAGCTCCATGATTTAATGTTGGATTTTGATTATACCATTGACAACGAAAAGATTGATGGAGACAGCGCTACCGTAGATGTGACGGTTAAGACTTATAATCTGGGAGAAGCCTTCAGCGATGCGCTGAAAAAATATTTTGAAGAGGCCCTGCCGATGGCTTTTGCAGGCGCATCCCAGGAGGAGTTAGAAGAGGCTGCAACCAAGGCTTTTGCCGAAGCCTTTGAGGATGCAGGTGAAGAAAAATCGTTTGAAAAAACTGTCACCGTATCGCTGACCAAAGGAGACGACGGCTGGGAGCTTCCGGCATTAGACCAGGATCTGGATTTTGCAGATGCCATGTCAGGGGGAACCGTTAACGCTGTACAGGATTTTGCTGAGGGATTGAGCAGCGGCTTGGGTGAACTGGGCCAGTAAGGTAATAGTACCAATCAAAATATGGATAGGATACCCGGGTAGGGAGATGGAAAAATCATCCGGAAATTCCATTTTCCTGAAAAAATGTATACCGCCTCTTCCAATGGCATAAGTTTTGTCTGTTATTTTATTGGATAAATTACATTATATGTAAAAATAGGGGGTGAATATGGGAAAAATTCTCATATTCGTCCCTTATTTTGATGATTTGCTGCTTCTTGTCCGCATCATCACGAGGGAAATTGGCCATTTTTGAGCTATTTTTCTAATTTCGGATGACTTTTGGACTTGACCCTTTACCTTTCACCCCGGTGTTTTCTATCCCCGTTGACTTATTGCAAAAAATTGCGTAAAATAGATGTAATATTTTGCAAAACATGAACTGCGAGGTGCCATATGACAGGGTCTGAATATGATATAAAAAAGAGCATGGAAGGGGCCAGGGCGATTTTGGAGGCTATGGCCGATGCCATTGGGATTGCCGATGAGCGAGGAGAGACGATATACGAAAACGACCTCTATCACAAGATGATGAAGCGGGGAACCACGGAACTTGTCGCTGATACAAGGGATATTTTAGTAGAAGGGAAGAGATACGGGCAGGTAACGGTCTACCATGATATTTCAGAAATCAACAGGCTCAGACGGGAGTTGGACAAGCTGAATCAAAAACTTAGAAAAGTGGAAGTAAAATACACCTTTAAAGATATCATCGGAAAGGACCCGGCCATGGTCAGGGTGATCGATACGGCTAAAGTGGTTGCAGGCACGCCGGCCAGCGTGATGATACGGGGAGAGAGCGGAACCGGTAAAGAGATTATCGCCAGCGCCATTCATAACAGCAGCAGGCGGAGAAACGAAAAGTTCGTCAAGATTAACTGCTCTTCCATACCAGAGGAGCTTTTGGAAAGCGAACTCTTTGGGTATGTGGAAGGGGCCTTTACCGGCGCCCGCAGAGGAGGGAAAAAGGGGCTGTTTCAGGAAGCAGACGGCGGCACCTTGTTTCTCGACGAGGTGGGAGACGTATCCTCCAGGATGCAGGTGAAATTACTTCGGGTTTTGCAGGAAAAGGAAATCATGCCGGTGGGCTCCACCGAGGCGGTGGGCGTGGACGTGCGCATCATTTGCGCCACCAATAAAGATTTAGAGAAGATGATGGAAGAGGGTCAGTTCCGCGAGGACCTCTACTATAGGCTCAACGTGTTTCCTCTGCATATTCCGCCGCTGAGAGAGAGAAAGAATGATATTGGAGACATATTAAAATATTTGCTCAATCAGTACAATGAGTTTTATGGGAGAAATGTGGCGGAAATTCAGGATAAAGCCGTCGAACTTTTAAAGGACGAAGATTGGCCGGGAAATGTACGGGAACTGGAAAACGTGTTGTCCCGGGTCATGGTCAATCTGGCCCAGGATGCTGCGGTTATCACCTACGGGGATGTGGAGGAAGCCCTTTCCGGCATAACGGGAAAGGAGAAGGAGAAAGCGGCAGAAGCGGATTTTTCAATGGACTTTCCGGAAGACCTTTCGGAAGCGGTAAAACAGACGGAGCGGTACTGTATTCAAAGAGCCATGAAGCGCCATGGAGGCGATAAGAACAAAGCCGCTGTGGACCTGGGGATTCCTCTGCGTACCTTGTATTATAAATGCAAAAATCTGGGGATTTAGAGGAACAGCTGTTGCAAAATCTTGCATAAACGTACAGGGTGTTGCAATATATTGCTGCAATATTTTGCGTGAAGGACAGAGCGAAAACAAAAAAACGGGAAATTTCAACGGTTATAGAACTTGGCACAGCTTTTGCTCTATATTGATAGTACACGGCACAAACAGTAGGCTTGTGTCATCCAAGCATATCACAAGGAGGAAACAGGAATGGATAACAACCAGGCGTTAAATGAATTCGTAGCCCAGTATTATGGACAGCTTGCATCAGGGGTATATAATCAGCCCGTGAAATTGAGCAAAGAGGAAACCGCCCTCGTCATCATCGACGCACAGAAATGTGTGACCAAGGAGTATTTTGTAGAGGGCTATAAAGCCATGGGAGTAGACGTAGAGCCGCTGATGCCAGCGCTGAATCAGTTGGAAGAAAACACCAATGCAGCGCTGAAAAATATTGAGAGGGTGCTACATAAGTGCAGAGAGGTGGGGATTACGCCGATTCATGTGAGAATCCAGTCCATGCTTCCTGATGCAAAGGATACAGGCAGGCTACATGCTTCCGCAGGCATGTTTTACCCACCAGGAGGTATGGCGTCTGAATTCTGTGATGAAGCAAAGCCTCTGGATGGAGAAATCATTCTCAATAAAACCTGTTCTGGCATTGTGGTTGGAACGCCTATCGACAGGCTGCTGAGAAATCTGGGCATTAAAAGCGTCATCGTTACCGGGTTTTACACGGACCAGTGCGTCAGCACCTCCATCAGAGACCTGTCGGATTTAGGCTATGAAGTGGACATGATTGAGGACGCCATGACAGCCATGAGTAAAGAGCGTCATGAAAATGTACTGCAGAGCACCAAGTTCATCTATGCCAACTGCGAAACTACCGATGAACTGGTGGCCAGGTTGGACGAACTAAAATAGTAAAGGGAAATCGGTATGGATAAGAAACAGATTGAGGCGCTGGTTTTAAAAAATAAGGAACAGATCATTGAGTGGAGACGCCATCTTCACTGCCACCCGGAACTGAGTTTTGAGGAATTCGACACGTCGGATTTTATTGCAGACAGACTGGCGGAAATGGGATATGAAATCAGACGAAATATAGGCGGAACCGGTATTGTGGCCCAGCTGAATACAGGAATACCTGGGCCAGTCATCGCCTTTCGGGCCGATATGGACGCCCTGCCGATTTTAGAGGAAACAGGCCTGCCCTTTGCCTCCCAAAACACCGGCGTTATGCATGGCTGCGGCCATGACGGCCACATGGCTGTGCTGCTTGGGACCTCCAAGGTGATGGCAGAAATGAAAGACGCCTTCAAAGGAACCATAAAATTTATCTTTCAGCCCGGTGAGGAAGCCAACGGCGGCGCTAAATGTGTTATCAACGACGGCGCCCTGCAAAATCCTCCAGTGGAGGGAATTTTCGCCCTTCACATGATACCGGATCTTCCTACAGGTACCATTGGGATTAAATCCGGACATCTATCGGCCACTGACGATGAGTTCTTGATTCAAGTATATGGAAAGATGGCCCACTCCTCTGAACCAGAGACCGGAGTCAACGCCATCGTCATAGCATCTCAAATCGTCGGCGCCCTCCAATCGGTTTTGAGTACAGGAATCGGGCCCTTTGATGTGGCCACCTTTTCTATTTGCCAGATTGCCGGAGGGGACGCTATCAATGTGATTCCCGACTATGTGGAGATGAGGGGCATGATTCGGTGCATTGAGAAGGCCAGCAAAGAGCAGATTCGCAAGAGGATGACTCAAATCGTAGAGGGGACCGGCGCAGCCATGGGAGGAAAGGGAGAAATTCAGTTTATTCCCGGTTTCCCATCGGTCAATAACGATGCTTTCTATACCAGGATTGTGATGGATGCAGCAGAGACCATGCTGAAGGACAAGGATTGTTGCATTGAAATTGGAAGGCCACACATGGGTTCAGAGGATTTTGCCTATTACCAGGAAGAGATTCCAGGAGTCATGTTCATGCTGGGCTGTGCCCAGGAGGGAACAGAAACCGGCGCCCTTCACGAGTCCATCTTGAATTTCAACGAGGATGCCTTAGAAGTGGGTGTAAAGATTTTTGTAGAAATCGCCCATCGCATCTGCGGAAAATGAGAATACTTAGACCATAGATAAAAAGAAACAAACAAAGGGAGACGCCTTAACGGTTTTGTTCCGTTAAGGCGTCTCCCTTTTGTCGACTTTGGGTATCAGTGATTCCGGCCATTGGCAGGCGGATACTGGATGCCGTACTGTTTGATTTTGCGGGAGATGGTGGAAGCATTGACGCCCAGTTTAGCGCCGGCATCCCGAAGGGAGCGGGAATTTTTTAGAACAGTTTCAATCAAACTTTTTTCATAACTTTCCAGAGATTCGGTCAGGGTGATTCCTATCGATTCCGTCCTTTCTTCCCTATTGGCATCAATAGATGATTTCTCAAGGGGCTCTCCATAAGTATAAAAATCCTCTTTTGATACTTCCAGCTCATTCATTTCACCGCTGATATAGGCACATTCGTCCTCCTGTGCAATATTTAAAATACCTTTTAGATAAATGTCGTCTATAGCGCCATTGCTGGAATCTGGCGCACAGATGGTCAGATACTCAATAATATTTTCCAGTTCTCGGATATTGCCAGGCCAGTTATAAGACATGAGCACTTCATAATTTTGTTCGTTGAACTTAATATAACGGTGATATTTTTTACCATATAGGTCGATAAAGTGCTTACATATTAGGGGGATGTCCGTCTTACGCTCACGAAGAGGCGGAATATGTAGAGGTATGACATTGAGACGGTAGTAGAGGTCTTGGCGGAAGGTTCCCTCCAAAATTTTCTTTTTAAGGTTGCTGTTGGTGGCGGCAATGAAGCGAATGTCCAGAGGAATGGATTTGGTGCCGCCTACTCGTGTAACTTCCTGATTCTGGATGGCTCGCAGCAGCTTGACCTGTAAATCCATAGGCATATCACCGATTTCATCCATGAGCAGAGTTCCTCCGTTGGCCATTTCGAAGAGACCTTGTTTTCCTGCAGTATTGGCGCCGGAAAACGCCCCCTTTTCATAACCGAACAGTTCTGATTCTAAAAGATTGAGTGGAATGGAGGCACAGTTTACCTTGATGAAGGGTTTGCCGTTTCGATTACTCATTCGATACACTTCATCTGCCACAACCTCTTTTCCTACACCAGATTCGCCGGTAATAAGGATGGTGGCATCGGTAGGAGCCACGCTTTGGATGGTATTCCAAATGTGTTTTAAAATCGGGGAATTTCCAATAAGTTTAGTAGACTTTAAACTAGGAGCGCTGATATTGGACAGGACCTTGATGTTCATGTCCTCTTTTAAAGCATTGGCTTCTGCCAGAAACTGTTCGAAGTCATCCTTTAGAGCTTTTAAAGTTAGGATAGGGCGGCTGCTGGCCACCACCTGTTTTAACACTCCCTCCTCATTAAAGATGGGAACTCCGATAACATAACCGGTTTGAGGCGGATTGGTCAAACGAACATCAGAAAGGCGAAATGCCTTCTTACCAGTACGCAGCACATCCATGACAGCGCCGCCTGTAAAGAGTTTTCCCTCACAAACGATATCACTGATCTTACGTCCGATGAGCAGGGCGGGATCAATACCTGTGTTAACTTCATAATTGGGATTGGTATAAATGACACGACTTTCTTCATCAGTGATTAGGATGCTGTCATCCAGGGAATTGACAACAGCCTTGAAGTCGATGCCGTCGTTTAAAAAAGCTGTGAGATCTTTTAATACATCTTTCAGAAAGACCTGACATTTGTCTGGATCTTTGCAGATACCCTCTTCAAGGGCATGAGACAGTTTGCTAGAAATACGCTCAATCGTTACAACCTGATTCATCCTTTCCCTCCTGTAAATGTGAATGTACAATCTATCAGTTATCATAGCATAGGTTGTTGCCATTCTGCAACGATTTTTCTTCTGATGCAACGAAACGCCAAGAGATGAGGATGGCATAGGAAAAACGACTTTTGGCAGAACATTGAAATTTCAATGTTATTGCAGGATGATAAAAAATGGCATAAAGGTTGCTTAGAGTGTAAATGAGGATACTCCTCAATCAACAACGTATTGTAAAACAAAAGGAGTGAGATCATGTTAGATACAAGAAGGTTAAACAGCAAGGATAAGGTCATCGTTACAGCGGCGTTGACAGGGGCAGTGACCACAAAAAAGGACAATGCCAATCTGCCAACTCAGCCAGAGGAAATCTGTAAATCAGCGCTGGAATGTTATGCGGCAGGAGCTGCTGTAGTCCACATCCATGTGCGTGATGAGGAAGATGGAGCCAGTATGCGTTATGATCGCTTTGAGGCAGCAGTTAGCCGCATCAGAGAGACAGGATGCCCGGTTCTTTTAAACCTGACTTCTTCTGGTGGGCAGGGTTTTGGATGGGAGGAGCGGATCAAACCCTTTAAGGCGCTGAAACCGGAACTAGCTTCCTTTGACGCAGGAACCATGAACTGGCTTAATACAGTGGTATTTATGAACGAGCCAGGATTTTTAGAACTTTGCGGCAAAGAAATGATTGAAGCAGGCGTAAAGCCAGAAATTGAGATCTTTGATATGGGGATGCTTAATACAGCAAAATATTACTTAAAGAAGGGGATTTTGAAGGCGCCAGCCCATTTCCAGCTTTGTTTGGGCGCCCCTGGAGGAATGGAGGCTACTACAGAAAATCTTCTGTATCTGGTGAACCATTTGCCAGAGGATTGTACCTGGAGCGCTTTTGGAATTGGAAAGGGAGCCAATGAGGTCATGATGGCGGCGCTGGCCTTGGGTGGAAACATTCGGGTAGGTCTGGAAGACAACGTCTACTATAATGCTGGTATAAAGGCTGAGTCCAATGCACAGTTTGTAGAACGGGTAAAGAGAATTGCAGCGGAACTTGGCAAAAGTCTGGCTACGCCAGAAGAAGCCAGAGAGATTCTGGGCATTAAATAGCCATTTTTTCTTTTCTATTTTTATACCCTCGGTTGACAAAGACACACACGATTTTGCGCGGGAATTTCGAGGCAGACGAGCCGCGCATACTGGGCGTATGCAAGGCGAAGATAACGATGAACATGCTGCAAATAGCCGCCTCAAGGCGTGTGTGCTTTTGTCAACCGAGGGTACCATATGAACTCTATGGAAAGAACCGTTGCCACCATGCAACGAAAATTTCATCCTTGCAACGATTTTGCAAAAGAGGAAAACAGGGGAATATGAAGAATGGCTGAATTCCCAGGTTATGCCGGTTGGCACGGTTCCTGCAATAGAGTAAAATCAAGAATGTAAAGGGCTAGAGTCCCCTTATCGTCGATTGACAAAGACATACACGGTTTTGTCAGTCGAGGGTAATGATTCAAATTAAAAAAGTAGTACAAATGAGGAGGATGACATGAAAAAATTATTCGCAATGATTATGACACTGATGATGGTCTTTTCCATGGCAGCTTGCAGCAGTGATGATGGCGGACAGCAGGGAGACGCAACAGGCGATTATCCTGAAATGAAGCTGACCATTGCAGGCCTTGACGGCGACGATACCGCTAAGGCTCATGACTTAAGACTCTTTATCGATCTGGTAACAGAAAAGTCCGGTGGAGCCATCACTTTCCAGGAATATTGGGAAAGCTCTCTTGGCGCGGCAACCGCTAACCTGGATACCATTGGTCAGGGTATTGCTGATGTAGGTACAGTCTGCACTCTGTATACACCGACCCAGCTTCCATTATCACAGATTACCTACTGTGTACCGTTTGCACCGGACGATGTAAAGATGGCGTCCGATCTGATGGTAAAGATTGCAGAAAAGTATCCTGATTTTTATGCAGAATATGAAAAGAACAATACCGTATGCTTGGCATGGAAGGGCAACGAGCCTTACAAGCTGTATTCCAAAGACGGCTTTACTTCCATTGATCAGTTAAAGGGCCAAAACATCACCCTGGGCGGCGTATACTATGTACCTTGGTTTGAGTCTGTAGGCGCAGTTCCTGTATCTGCACCAGCAGCTGATCTATATCAGACCATCAAGAATAACCTGGCAGTGGGTTCCTTTGTATATGACTCCATCTATTGTGACTATAAGCTGTACGAAGTAGAAGCAAACTGCCTGGAAGTGGGTCTGGGCGCAAGAAACTGCGACGTAATTGCTTTTAATAAGACTAAATGGGATTCCTTAGACGATAAGACTAAGGCCCTTCTTCAGGAATGTGCAACTGAAGCTATGGGCAGCTTCCACGATTGGGAAAATGAGCAGATGGCAGCATGGGTACAGGAAATGAAGGATAACGGCGTAGAATTTGCAACCCTGTCTGACGCTGATAAGGAAAGCTGGGCAGAAACTGCCCTGGCTTACGAAGATACATTGCAGTCCTGGATCAACGATGCAACCGCAGCTGGTTATGACGGCGCAGCTATCATGAGCGATTATCTGAAAATTGGTGAAGAGCTGGGATACGAATGGCACTTCGATACCAGCAAGTATATCAAATAGCAATACGCACTACCACTTTTAGCCGGGTCGGTCCAGTGACCAGCTCGGCAATCAATACAGAAAGAATAAACGAAAACTTTTAGGAGGGGCGTTATGACAAAGAGCGGGAAACGCTTATACGAGGTGACCGATAAGGTCATGCACCTCTTTGCATGGGTCAGCGCAGGCGTGGTTCTATTTAACTTCGTTCTGCTGTGCGCCAACGTATTTATGCGTTATGCCTTTAACTCGCCGATCAAGGGTACATCAGAAATCGTAACCATGATGATGGCTTGGGTTGCTTATTCGGGCATGGCGTATACCTTACTCAACGGTAAGCACATGCAGTTGGAAGCGCTTTATGAAAAACTTCATGGCCGTGCAAAACATATTGTCACATTTTTTATCTATCTACTTGCAACCGTACTGTTCCTGCTGTTTGTGAAGGCATCCTTTGATGTGTTCTGGCAGTCCTGGACCATTAAGGAGGAGTCGGTGGCATCGGTAACAGTATACGTATTTATCGGTAAATGCGGTACCTTTGTGGGCTGGCTGCTTCTGGCAGTACAGGCAGTTCTAATGGCAATCTACAGCGCATTGGGCATTGCCAATCCAGATAAGTACGATCCAATCGGCGTATTTTCAGAAATACCTGATGAAGAAGCATTAAAACAACTCATTAAAGAAGAAGAGAAAGGCGGTGAGAAATCATGAATACACTGATTATTGCAGTCATCGGTATGGCTGCCCTCATCGCGCTGGTATTAGCAGGCGTACATATCGCTGTGGCCCTGGGTGCAGTAGGTTTCTTTGGCCTGGTAGCTTGTCTGGGCTTCAGTCAGGCCCTGTCCATGGTAGGTATCGTGGGCTATCAGAGCATCGCAACTTTTGATTATTCAGTTATTCCGCTGTTTATCATGATGGGTATGCTGGCCACAGCCATTGGTATTAGCACCGAGTGTTACGACACCTTGGCCAAGTGGCTGGGCAGAATTCCAGGGGGCTTGGGCGTAGCAACCACATTGGGATGTACTGCATTTGGTACGTTAAATGGTTCTGCTCTGGTAACTGGTTCTGTATTTGCCAAGATTTCTGCGCCAGAAATGATTCGTTATGGTTATGATAAGAACCTGACCTATGGTATGATTGCCGCATCTGGAAATATTGGACAGTTTATTCCGCCTAGCATTATGATCGTAATCTATGGCGCTCTGTCCGGCGCCTCCATCGGAAGACTGCTTATGGCGGCCATCTCTCCTGGTTTGGCTCTGGCTATCGGATTTTCTGCTCTGACGGTGGGAATTGCCATTGCAAAACCACATGTATTTCCAAGAATCAATCAGAAATATACCATGAAGGAGAAATTGATTTCCTTAAAGGAACTGATTCCAATCGGCATCGTAGCGGTGGTCATCATCGGCGGTATCTTCTCCGGTATGTTTTCCTCTTCAGAGGCAGGGGCCATCGGCGTGCTGGTATTCCTGATTATGGCGGTGATTAAGCGGACGCCGATTAAAAAGATCGGCCAGGCTATCATGGATACCATCGAAAATGCAGCCATGCTGTTCCTGATTCTGGCCTGCTCAGCCATGTTCGCCAAGTTCATGACCGTGTCTGGCCTGGCTCCGACCATCACCCAGATGGTAACCGGCGCCAACCTGAGCCCAACTCTGTTCCTCTTCGGCGCAGTGCTGGTGTTCGTATTTCTGGGATGCTTCATCGATGCATACTCCAGTATCGCCTTAACCATTCCTTTGTTTTACCCGGCAGCAGTGGCCCTGGGTATCGACCCGATTCAGTTCGATATGGTCTGTATCCTGGCCCTCCATATGGGTGGTTTAACACCGCCAGTAGGTCTGTGCGTCTACTCTGTAAAAGCGGTAGCGCCGCCGGGAACCGATGTAATGGGCATCTTTAAAGGCGCCATGCCATACCTGTTGATGATGATTATCGTTACGATACTCTTCATCTTTGTACCTGGATTATCCACCTTCATTCCAGACGCCATGATGGGCTAAGGGATGAAAGGATATTATAACCTAAATAACCTAAAACCATTTCATGCTCCCTCTTAATAAAAGGGAGCAATCGCCAAAACAATCAACCAATCAAAATTTAAAAATCGAAAAGGAGAGAACTATCATGGGAAAACAAGTATTAGTTGACTTATCACATCCATTCGGAAGAGGTAATCCGTTATGGCCGTCCAACGGCGACTTCCATATTGACAGAGTGCAGCATATGCCGATGCATTACAGACTGCTCCAGACCTTCAACGATTTTCATATGCATAACTCCACACATGCGGATTCTCCGTCTCATGTCATTCCGGAATCTCCGTATACCCACGAACTTCCACTGGAAAACTACTATGGCGAAGCCGTTTGCTTAGACATTCCTAAGAAGCATTGGGAGCTGATTATGCCAGAGGAAATCGAAGAGGCTGCCAGCAAAGTAGAAGGCGGCATTAAGGAAGGCGATTGGGTTCTGCTCTGCACCGGTATGCATAAGCGTTGGGGTGAAAACGACGATTATTTCGCTTACAGCCCTGGTCTGTCTATCCAAGGCGCACAGTGGTTCATCGACCATAAAGTAAAAGGCGTAGGCTTCGATATGCAGGCGCTTGATCATATCCTGTATACCTATGCTGCTGATCATGGCCCTGGTCCTTATGTACCTAGAATCATCGAAGAGTACAGAAAGGAATTTGGTCACGATCCTAGTGAAGATTTCCCTGAATGGGAGCCGGTACATACCATGCTTTTAGGCAACAACATCATGGGTATCGAAAACCTGGGCGGCGACATCGAAAAGGTAAAGGGACAGAGATTCATGTTCTGTGCATTCCCTTTGAGATGGTACATGGGAGACGGCACCATCGTTCGTGCAGTTGCGTTCATTGATGAAGATAAGATCAATAAGGACGTACCTGACAGAGTATATAAATACGGAGTATATTGATAAGAACCATGTTAATGCAAAAAAAGAAAATCGCCGTTTTGGGCGCTGGCGTTATGGGAACGGGGATTGCACAGACCTTTGCAGCCAAAGGCCATGAGGTGATGCTCATCTATGTTTATGATGACAAGCAGCGTGCAAAGCCTGTGGAAACCATGGCAAACAATTTGAATATTCTCTGTCAAAATGGACTTTTGGCAGAGGAGGAGGTTCCTGAAATTATCAGCAGGGTCAGCTTTACGGAGAGTCTGGAAGAAGCAGCCCAGTTTGCCGATGTGATCTTTGAGTGCATCGTGGAAAAGCTGGAAGTGAAGCAGGAATACTTTAAAAAACTGGACCGGCTCTGTTCTCCATCTACCATTTTGGCCACCAATACGTCGGCGATCAGTGTGACGGAGATTGCAGAGACCTCCATCCATAAGGAGCGGATCATCGGTACCCATTTTTGGAATCCGGCATATCTGGTTCCATTGGTGGAGGTTATCAAGACCAAGTATGTCTCTGAGGATATTGTGGGCCAGACTTATGACTTGTTAGAATCTGCTGGAAAGGCGCCGGTAATCGTCCAGAAGGATGTGCCGGGATTTCTGGCCAATCGGATGCAGCATGCACTGTTTAGAGAAGCGATTTCCATCGTGGAAAATGGCATTGCATCGGCTGCTGATGTGGATAAAGCCATCAAGTACGGCTTCGGTATGCGCCTTGGGGTTCGCGCTCCTATGGAGGTTATCGATGCAGGCGGACTGGATTTAACTTATAACATTCATAGTTATCTTTTCCCTCACATCGAAAATTCCACGGAGCCGTCGGCTCTATTGACAAATCTGCTGGAAGAGGGCAAGCTAGGCTTTAAGTCAGGCGAGGGTTTCCAGAAGTGGTCAGAGGAGGACATAGAAACCTCACAGAGAGAATTGATTGAAGGTCTCATCAAAGTCGGAAAGGCATTAGACAGGATTTAAGTTCAATAGGAGGGCAGCCAGGCTGAAATGGTCGGGCTGCCTTTTTTAAGGATGGAGAGTGGAAATGAAATACAAATTGGATGATAATGTACCTGCCGGTGAAAATCTCATGTACGCTTTTCAGCAGGTGGTGCTGTTTGTGGCGTCAGCTGTGGTTATGCCTGTGGTGGTGGGATATGCCCTTGGGCTTTCTCAAGGGGAGGTGGCAACCACTTTGCAAAGAACCTTTGTCCTCTGCGGTGTCATGACGTTGCTTCAGGTCAACTTTGGCCATCGATTTCCCATACAGGATGGGCCGGCGGGACTTTGGTCTGGGTTATTTCTCATCATGGCGGCAACTATGCCGACTCTGGGCATGACATTGCCGCTGCTTAGGGGGAGCCTGGAACTGGGCCTACTCATTGCTGGAGGATTTATCATGATTTTGAGTATCACAGGTCTGATTGATCATATGGCTAAGCTATTTACCCCTTTGATTAACGGACTTTTGATTATTCTCATGGTATTGCAGATTAGCGCCAGCATCATGAAGGGGATGCTTGGGGTCAGTGATGACCATCCCCATGTGGAAACAAAGGCCATGGTTATCGCAATGTTTACTATGGTTGTCATTCTTCTGATTAACTTATTTGCAAAGGGGTTTATTCGTACCATCGCTACCTTCATTGGTATGGTGGCAGGATGGATTTTGGCTTCCGTTATGGGTGTGACTGAAGAAGCAAATCTGTTGGAAAACGGATGGATTACTTTGCCTAAGCCATTGGCCTGGGGGCCCCTTCATTTTGATCCAGGGGTGACGATAACCTGTATCATTGGCGCTACGGTACTTTTGTCCATGGCTTTTGCCAGTATTAATGGTATGGGAGCTATGGTGGAAGAAGAAATTACACCGCAAAAAATGCGAAAAACCATATTCTATCATGGCATGGCAGCTTTCATGACCGGCTTATTTTCTTCCATTGCCTTTATGCCATACGTATCTTCCATAGGCGTAGTGGAGATGACCGGAGTGGCAGCACGCAAACCGCTGAATTTGGCTTCTATCTTTATGATTCTCATGGGATTGGCAGCTCCTTTTGGCGCTTTGTTTGCAACGATACCATCCTGCGTGGGAAACGGAGCGCTCATTATCATTTTTGCTCTCTGCATTGGTCAGGGATTACGGGAGTTTGAGAAGGTAAAGTTTGAAAGCAGAGAAAATCTCATCGTGGGACTTTCTACCATCATCGGTGTAGGGTTCATGTTTTTGCCTTCGGGTACGTTTGCGGGCCTGCCATCGGTGGTTTCTTGTCTGTTATCTAATGGACTCATCGTAGGCATGGGGGCTGCCTTTCTGCTGGAACATGTGATAATGCCTAAGCAGGAAAATAGAAAAGTTTCCTAGCGGTTGATTTTTTCTCCGAAAGTATAGGAGGGCTCCGTTGCATAAAACTCTCTTCCTTTGCTATGATAAGGGCAGGAGGAGAGAGTTATGAATCATTTACATTTATCTGAAAACATTATCCGGATGCGTCGTATGCGCAGGCTTACACAGGAGGAATTGGCTGATTTTCTCGGTGTGACCAAAGCGGCCGTCTCCAAATGGGAGAACGGAGTTTCCCAAAGTTAAAGATACCACATCAATCCCACGCGGACTTTTGCTCAACCGATACAGCCGGAGGGCTGGATAACAAGAAAAGGCGGTATGCGCCCCGTGGAGGGGTAGCGTACCGCCTTTTCTTGTGGGGGTTT
>JAAWDM010000040.1 GCA_022793795.1 Bacillota bacterium | reverse complement strand
GATGCCGTTTAATGCGAATTCCATTTTGATGTCGTTTAATACCGTCTCATAGCCTGCTCTTTCAAAGCACAATGCGATTTCTGCTCCCATCATGCCTGCCCCGATGACTCCTACTTTCTTAATCATTTCTTTCTGCCTCCTTTAATATTTAAAAAATATTTTTTAATCGTCCTCATCTTTTGGGCTTCTTTCCATAAACCAACAGATGAGGCGCAACTTGACATAAATTTTCATCTATATTCTTATGCAAAAATCAAGCCAATTCAACAAAATTTTTCCCCTGTATGGTCATGCCCTTGCACCCATCTTCTCGCCGTCAAAATAACGTCTGTGTAACCTGCTGAAATTACAACGATTGAAACTCATCCCTTCCCCATAAAGTAGCATCAAGCGAAAAATTTTCCTCCTGAATCACATCTCTTCCCATTCTTTTTC
Source organism: Bacillota bacterium (assembly GCA_022793795.1). GTDB lineage: Bacteria > Bacillota > Clostridia > Peptostreptococcales > Anaerovoracaceae > RGIG7179. The sequence goes on along the minus strand of JAAWDM010000040.1, from coordinate 31,156 downwards.
TCCACAAAAATTGATTCATGTAATGCAAAAATGCATTGTTTTGTCCAAAAGTGTATGCAAAAGTGATGCATGATGCATATTTTATTTATGAAAAAAACCGACACATAGCAGCTAAGTGTCGGTTCACACCGTCAAAAAAGTCGAAAACTACAAACAATATTCTTCTGGCACATCTTCTAAATCTGTCCATATCTTCAATACTCGGCCAGCAGTAAACTGCTCATAGGCGGCACAGCAACTGGAGCAGCCTCCCACCACCAGAAGCAAATCGTAATCCACTCCCTGGGCAGCAACAGATGCTTCCCACTCTGGATGTTTTTCACAGATCCGTTTTACCATAGCGCCCCGATCAAACCTGGGATTGCAGCCACCGCAATAACGAATCCCCACTTTCTTTCTGTTTTTCTGGCTCATTCTTATACCTCGTTCTATTTAAAATCGCCGTTTAAAATCTTTCTGGCCATGTCTAAAAGATCGTCGCTGACCGTATTATCCAGCACCACGTCCTTTACCTCTGGGAGAGCTGTCATGATAGACTCCTTTACCACCAATTCCAGTGTATCAGAACTGGACATGCAGCTGGCGCAAGCGCCCAGGAATTTAATCCAAGCCACGCCGTCCTCATATTTGGTCAAGGTTGCGCTGCCCCCGTGAAGGTTTAGCTGCACATTGACCACTTCGTCAAGAATCTTCTGAATTTTTTCTTCCATAAAATATAAACCTCTATTCTATCTTATTGAGTTCATCGAAAATCTTCTGCATCCGTTTGTCCAACGTTGCGCTGACCTCCGCACAGGCCTTCAGTTCAATATCGATCTTTGGCGGAATCTGTGTGGTCTTCTTATAGCGCAACTGGTGTTCCAAACTGGCCCAAAAATCCATGGCTACGGTTCGAATCTGAATCTCCACCGGTACTTCTTCACAGCCGTTAAGCAAAAATACCGGCACAGAAATCACCAGATGAAGGCTGCGGTAACCATTGGGCTTAGGATTTTCTATGTAATCCTTTCTGGTAATCAGTTTCACATCGCTTTGGCTAATCAGCATGTCCGCCAGAGTATATACATCGTCTACAAAGTTGCAGACAACCCGAATACCTGCAATGTCGAATATATTGTCTTTGGCCGATTCAATGGAAATTTCCTTTCCCAGCCGCTCCAGTTTTTCCTCGATGCTCTCCGGAACTTTTAGCCGCCGCTCCATATGATGAATCGGGTTGTAATCATGACGCACAGCGAAATCTTCGCTGAGTATCTCTATCTTCGTTCTGACTTCCTTAATCGCCGCCCGATATGCATGGCGGAAAACTTCGAAACCCTCTTGTTTCTCAATTCGATGTAATCCTCCCGACACGTCTCAAACCTCGCTGTTCAAAATATTTTACCACTTTACTGCCTAGGGGCCGCCTTTCATCAACGCTCTATCATCGCTCCAGTGAAAACAAAGCTGTCCCTATCGACAAATACATTATACTCGATTATAATAAAAAAGTGAAGTGTTTTATGTGTGCGCCCTCGATTGGCAGGGGTGTGAAGGAAGAAAATCAAGCTGCTGTTGACTCATCTGCTGAAAAAACTAACTTGTGTCAACAGTATCCCTGATTGGCAAAATCCTCCGCCTGACCTCATTATAAAAGGAATTTAATTTATGGAAAAACGTTTACTTGGAAATACTGGTCTCTTGGTCAGTCAAATCGGCTTTGGCGTGCTGCCCATGGGCCCCGCTCAGCTGAATCTTTCCATAGAGGAAGGAGCAACTCTCATTGACTACGCTCTTGAGGCTGGTTTTAACTTTTTCGATACAGCTCAATATTACCGCACCTACCCTTACCTGCGCCGCGGCCTGAAAGGTTGGGAAAGCCGCGGCGGTCACAGCGCGACCGCCGCGCAGCCGGTCATCTGCTCCAAATCTCTGACTACCAGTTATGAGGAAATGATGAAGGCCATCGACGAAGCCCGCTTGGCTCTTGATCGGGATGTCATCGATATCTTTCTGATGCATGAAGTCCGCAGCGGCCAGTTGCCGCAACGGGCTCGGGCCTGGGAAGCGCTCATGGAGGCCCGAGCCCGCGGGTGGATTACGGCCATCGGCCTATCCACCCACCACGTGGACGTGGCTGCGGCCGCCTCCAAAATTTCCGAACTAGACGTGATTTTTCCTCTGCTGAATATAGCTGGCCTAGGTATACGAAAAGGCCAGCATTTCGCCACTGCTGGCGAAATGCTGGCAGCAATCAAAGACTGCCGCCAGACCGGAAAAGGTGTGTTTACCATGAAGGCCTTTGGCGGCGGCAGTCTGACCGGTTCCTACCAGGCTGCCCTGGATTTTGTACTCGGGCAACCTGATGTACAATCAATAATGGTGGGCTTTGGCCGAAAATCGGAAATAGACGATATGATCTCTTATCTGAATCGGACCATGGACAAAGGCTACAACCCTGACACATCCCACAAGCACATTCACATCAATCAGGAAGACTGCGAAGGCTGCGGCGCCTGCAAAGCAGCCTGCCCTGCCTCTGCTATCTTCTGGAACGAAGCAGGGCTGGCTGAAGTAGAGCAAAGCCGCTGCCTGACCTGCGGCTACTGCACTCCGGTCTGTCCAGTTCGAGCCGTACTATTATATTGACATACTATTATGTTGATATTCTATTATATTGTTATCCTATTGATATGTCGGCTTAGGCTACTTTTCGATTTCTCCACTCCAATCCCGAATACCACCGCACTCAATGATATTGGTATAGCCGTTGTTTGCCAGCTTAGTTGCGGCTTGCTTACTTCGATTTCCGCTACGGCAGTAGATAAATATCTTCTGGGACTGATCCGGAAGAACATCTGTCACTGCCTCTTCCAACGGCTCCGTTCCAATCGTCTCATTAGGCAATAGAACTGCCCCTGGAATATGACCCTCGTCATATTCCTCCTGGGTTCGCACATCCAGCAATATATAGGCGCTTCCTTTTCCGTTGCCACCAGCCTCTTCATCCAAAGCCGCCATCATTTCTGAGGCCTTTTTCATAGAAACAGACTCATAACCCAAACCGCTGTTTGGGTTATCACTACTGCCCCCTTCTCCAATGGCGGCATCATCCGTTCCTCCAAAACTTGCTACTAGAAACAAAATCAGCAACAGCAAAACACCTAAACCGATGGATTTTGCACCGCCGCGAAGAGGACTTTGCACCCGCTTCCTCTTCTGCCCTTTAGACTCTTCAGATGGATTCACAGCGCTTCCTCCCATTGAGCTTCTTTAAACCCGACCAAGACCTGCCCGTCGTCAGTAATCAGAATTGGCCGCTTAACCAGCATACCGTCAGTTGCCAGAAGACCAATTTTTTCTTCATCGCTCATGGTAGCCAGTTTATCTTTCAGTCCCAACTCCTTATATTTTAGTCCGCTGGTATTAAAAAAACGTTTAATCGGCAAATTGCTCCGTTTTATCCATTCCGTCAACTCCTCCTCTGTGGGATTCTCCACTTTAATGTCCCTCACGGAAAAATCCTTACCTTTGGATTTCAGCCATGTCTGCGCCTTCTGACAGGTGGTACATTTTGGGTAACAAATAAATTCCATACCCTTTCTCCTCTCTATTTTCTCTCTTTCCTCCATTACATAAACTGGACCGACACCCCTGCCGGATCCTTTACAAAGAAAAAGCCAACCTTAGGGGCCGGATAAATCATCTCTGTGGCCTCATAACCTGCTGCCAGCAGTTCCTGCCGTTTTTTCTCTGCATCCTCGGTCTGAAAGCCTATGGAAAGATTCTCATTGCCTGCATCTGCTGCCTGACTGTTTTCGATGATTTCGATACATGTCTCCCCTGGGCTGTTTGCCAGGAAAACCATATTCCTTCCCATGGGTCTCATATCTTGCTCTACCTTCAATCCCACCACCTTCTCATAAAATTCCACTTCCTCCTGAAATTGATTAGTCTGAATGGTCACATGTAACAGTTTCATATGTTTTCCTCCACTTTCTTATTTCATTTCTTGCTACTTAAGCCTCTATTTCCCACACCAGTGAAAGTAATGATCAAAAATTCTGTTTGAAAGGTTGTGGCTTTTCCAACTCTTTCAAATGGAACCTGCTCCCAATGTCCGATATTCAACCAGCCTCCTTTCCCCTCTTTTCTACAGCTGTATTGAACTCCACATATCCGAAAGATTCATCTCTCACCTCAGCATTGATGCGAAAAATCGGCCGCAATGAAACAAATCCCTCTGGCAAAATGGCTCTGATCCTATCCTGTTCCACACCATATGCCATCACATATTGCTCTACCTTCATCCTCATTATCTTTTGGCCTATCGACGTTTTTCTGATAAGTCTTTCATTCATTTTAACATAGGCATTGGTCAGATTCAAGATGCCCTCACCCTTTATTCATGACCACAAGGCCAACGATGCACAGACCCACACCGATGATTTTTTGCGCCGTGATGACTTCCTTATACCAAAGCATACCAACGAACACCAGCACCACAGCCAGTCCAATATTGGCGATGGTGGAACCGATACTTACGTCCCAGCCGATTCGGTACATAAATATGGACGCAATTTCCACCATGGTGATGGAAATTGCCATGGTCAGCGGCGCCCAGTTCATCTTTTCAATCTGGGTCGTCAAACTGTGATTTTCACCGAGAACCATCCAAAGCACAAAGGACAGCGCCGTGGCAAAAACGTAATTAAAAAATACAGCAGCATATGGGTCCATGGCCTCTGGCGCTGACTTTGCACTGATCTGATAACCGCACTGGGCAACCACCATAATAATGATTGGCCAGCTGTAACTGAATATACTCATTCCTCTACCTCCTGCTTTTTATCTTTCATGTCGTTTGATATAAAAACGTCCTGTATTCATTCCTTCTAAGGCCTACGGAATGAAAACAGGACACATTTGTCACTTATCCGGCGATAAATCACTGCGTTAATATTTTTTTCTTAACTTTATCTTACTATTTCTCTAAAAAAATGTCAAGGGATAGCAGGTCCCTCTGTGGGCAATAAGTGGGTAATAAGAGCCTGCAAGCGCGGGTTGAAAACAGATTCCAACGGTGGTATACTTTGTCGGTAGTAATTGGACAAATCGGGATTGGAGGCGGTTTATTTGAAAAAAAGTATTTACATCCTATATTACATTACCGTTGTAGTAAGCGCTTTGGTAGGATTATGGCATTTTTTTGTGCCTTGGATGTTTCAATGGTACGATTATTTGCCAATGCAGTATGAAAATCTCATAGTCGGAATAGATTATACAAATTATTGCTTTTCCCTGTTGTTGTTTGGTTTAAGCATCATGCTGATTGTTTTGGGCAAGCGGGCGTTGGAATTGAATAAAGAGGTCATTTACTTTTATCTTTTTCTTACCCTAGTGTGGCTGTTCCGCGGTTGTCTTGCAACATTTATAGAGCCCTGGCCTCTTGATCCTATACCATCTGCGGCTATCGGACAGTTAGTAGCGTCAGATTTACTTGCGGTACTAATGATATTTGTGAGTGTTTGTTTTATCAAAGCGATAAAACAAAAATAATAATTGTGATAAAATCAGTGTACCAGAGCCGGACCTACTGAGATGTAAAAGGATTTTGACACGATTTTTATTTCATGTAAACGCTGTTTGGTAGAACTATGAACATAGATTTTGTATGATGAGGATGCTTCCAGGTGGGAAGCAGAAAATGAAACGAGGTGAAAAGGCAATATGGAAATAGGAAGCAAGCTGAAACATGCACGAAACCATAAAGGATTAACCCAAGAGCACGCAGCTGAAATTTGCGGTGTTAGCAGACAGACAATTTCAAATTGGGAGAATAACAAATCATATCCTGATATTATCAGTGTCATTAAAATGAGCGATGCCTATTCCATAAGTCTTGACCACCTTCTGAAGGAGGAAAAATCTATGAAACAAACTTATCACGAATTTTTAGAAGAAAGTACCAACACAGTCAAGGCCAAACGCAGATTAGGGGAAATTATATTGCTCTCCACATATTTTCTTGTTTGGGTCATCTCTATGGTGGTCTTTTGGCAGGTAAAAGGTCCTTTGACTTCTCAGTGCGATATGGTTTTTAGGTGGATATTGTTGCCACTGGTTTTATTGGTTGCTACCATATTTATCGCAAAAAACAATGACTGGGGAAAAGGAAAATGGTTCAGCGTCCTGGTCGCGGCAATCACTTATCTTGCAGTTCCATACACAAACTTTATGGAAGCGTCAGATACCGCCACATACACCTTTCGGTTTCCAACCTTTGGCTATATGCTAATCGGTATCGTCATTGCAGTATGCGGCATCACCATCGGTTCTTTTTGGAACAGAAAGATAAAGGAGAGCTAACTACTACCATGCATATCATTGAAATCAAGGAAAATAAAAAACAATACCTTCCCCTACTGCTCCTTGCCGACGAGCAGGAAGATATGATCGACCGATACTTGGGCAGAGGGGTTATGTATGCCCTATTTGACCATGGTAGCAAGGAGCCTAGAGCCGTTACGGTTGTCACCGATGAGGGCGACGGCATCCTGGAAATTAAAAACCTTGCAACTGCGCCGGAAAGCCAGCGGCAAGGCTATGGCAAAGCTCTGATCCGCTTTATACAGGACACCTACCGCCAGCAATTTTCAGTTTTGCAGGTAGGCACCGGCGATAGCCCTCTAACCATTCCCTTCTATGAAAACTGTGGCTTTCAACGCTCCCATGTGGTCAAAGATTTCTTTATTGAGCACTACGATCATCCCATCATCGAGGAAGGCATCCAACTGGTAGATATGATATACCTGCAAATGGAGCTATAGGTTTACAGACAAATTCATCCGAAAAATCGATTTTTCTCCAAAAATGTATAACGCGCTCTATGATTTTACCTTCATGATATGTTGAATTATTACATTTTTGTCCCATTATGTCAAAAAATAAGGGGGAATATGGGAATCATTCCCATATTCCCCCTTCTCCATACCCATTTTCTAAGTCCATGTTATACATTTTTGAGCCATTTTTACAGATTCGGATGAAAATTCCTCCCTGCGTTATACATAAAATCTTTAAATCGGGATTTTCGGATGAATTCGCTGTAAAATTGTTTTACACATTATAGGCTTGCCAAAAATATCCGAAGGCCGAAGGCAGGGGAATCTCCTTTTCCATCTCCTCCATGCTAACCCAGCGAAAAGAATTCTCCGCCCCGCTGCCCTCTTCAGCACAGGTGATATAATATCCGATCATATCCCATTCCACATGGGTGAACACATGCTTATATTGCAGCCGGCGTGTCAAATCCACCGGCCGGCAGCCCCAGGCCTGGGCCTGGCTGAGCGCCGCCTCGGCGCTCAGGCGCTGGCTGGCCTGCGGGAACTCGTAAAGGCCAGCCAGCAGGCTGCCGGCTGGTCTCCTGCGAACCGCAATGCGATTGCCGCAAGTCATAATAAATACGGTATATTCTTCCTTGCGCCGCGGCTTTTTTGCCGACTTCACAGGCAGACTCTCTATATTCCCTGCCTCAAGGCCCTGGCAAAAGTCTGATACCGGACACTCTTTGCAGTGGGGCGCGCCGTTAGGGACGCAAACCAGCGCGCCCAATTCGATAAGGGCTTGGGTCAAATCGCCGCAAAGGGTTCCCGGTTTTGGACCTTCGTTTTTGTTAGTTGCATTATTATTAGATGCATCATGAACCCCATCATAGGATACTAAAGGCCCTTCCTCTCCCACGGCCTCCTGTGGATAGATTGTTTTTAAAAAGCTGGAAACCTCCTTCTTGGTGGCCGGCGCTTTAATATCGCTGAAATCATTGCGGATACGGGCCATGACCCGAAGCACGTTACCATCCACTGCAGGACACGGCTGTCCGAAGCAGATAGAACTGATGGCCCCTGCCGTATATTCGCCGATTCCTGGCAACCCCCCTATTTCCTCGCTACTCTTTGGGAACTGACCGTCAAACTCCTCCATCACCTTCTTGGCTGCTTTTTGCAGATTTTTCACCCTGTTATAATAGCCCAGGCCCTGCCACAGCTTTAAAAGGGCTTCCTCATCCACTTCCGCCAAATCCTTTATGGTTGGCAATGTCTCCATAAACCGGTGGTAGAAGCCTCGGACAGCCTCCACTCTAGTTTGCTGAAGCATGATTTCCGATACCCAGACATGATAAGGCTGCCGATCCCTTCGCCACGGCAGATCTCTGCCGTTTCTCCGGTACCAGCGAATCAAAGTTTGGGTAAATTGTTCATCTATCTTCTTTGTCATTGTTTTTCTCCAGTGATTGATTGGCTATTCTATTATTCTGCTGTTCTACTGTTCTGCCTTCCAGGCCAAGACCTGTTCCAGTCTATCCTTTACCGACTTTTCTCTTCCCTGTTCTGTAGGCTCATAATACCTCCGACCAGTCAGGGAATCAGGTAAACACTGCATCTTGGTCAGTTTTTCTTCCGTATCGTGGGCATATTCATACCCCTTTCCGTAATCCAATTCTTTCATCAACTTGGTAGGGGCATTGCAAATTTGCAAAGGCACCGGCTCTGCCGGAAGCTCTCGTATATCCCGCTTTGCCCTTTGACACGCCATATATATGGCATTGGACTTGGCTGTCATGGACAGATAGACCACTGCATGGGTCAGATGAACGTCACATTCGGGCATCCCTAAGAAGTGGCAAGCCTGATAGGCTGCCACCGCTACCTGCAAAGCGTTGGAATCAGCCATGCCCACATCCTCGCTGGCAAAACGGACAAGTCTTCTGGCAATATATAGAGGTTCCTCGCCGCCGTCCAGCATCCGCATGAGCCAGTAGACCGCTGCGTCCGGGTCGCTATTTCTCATGGACTTGTGGAGGGCCGAAATCAGGTTATAGTGTTCTTCTCCGGTTTTATCGTACAGCAAAGACCGCCGGTTCATACATTGTGACAAGACCTCATGGTCCACTAGAACTACGCCCTTTTCATCCACCTTACCGTTGAGAATGGCCATCTCCAACGTATTTAAAGCCGTTCTGGCATCGCCGTTGGCAAACCTGGCCACCGCGCTGATTTCGCCCTCGCCCATGCGTACTTCCATGGAGCCAAAACTCTTGTCACTGGCCAGTGCGTTTTGGAGCAATTTGGTCAAATCCGCCTCCTCCAAAGGCCGAAGAACAAATACTTTGCAGCGGGACAAAAGAGCCGAATTCAGTTCAAAGGACGGATTTTCTGTGGTGGCTCCCACCAAAATGATGCTACCTTTCTCCACATAGGGCAAAAAAGCATCCTGCTGCGCCTTGTTAAATCGATGTATCTCGTCGGTAAACAACAGCGTTCGCATCCCCATCTTTCGGCTCTGTTCTGCCTGCTCCATGACGGCGCGCACCTCTTTAATCCCGCTGGTCACTGCGCTGAACTCCACAAAATCCGCTCTGGTCATCTTGGCAATGATTCTGGCAAGAGTCGTCTTTCCTACGCCTGGCGGTCCCCAAAATATCATGGAAGAAATCTGGTCCTTTTCTATGAGCTGTCGAAGGATTTTTCCCTTTCCTAACAGGTGCTCCTGTCCCACATATTCCTCCAGGCTCTCTGGTCTCAGTCTACTGGCCAAGGGGGCGTTTCTTTCTCTATCATCAAAAAAGCTCATCTGCTCCATCCGCTGTTCCTCGCTTCTTCTTATCCAGACTTTATTTTCTTCTTAATTATAGTCGCCTTTCACTTCCATGTCAAACATATGTTTTTCTTCAATCTTCCTCTTTACAGCACAGCTTTTTCAGGTTATATTTGAAAGGTAAATTCGACAAACAAGGAGTCATTCATATGAATTTTATCAAAGAAAAAGGCCCGGGAATCCTGTTTTGCCTCATCATCGCCATTCCAAGCTGGTTTTTGGGCAAGCAGTTTCCCATCATCGGCGGTCCGGTTATCGCCATTATCGCAGGTATGATTATTACTCTGCTTCTAAAGGACAAGTCCTCCTTTCAGGCAGGCATCACCTTTACATCTAAAAAAATCCTCCAATGGGCAGTGATTTTACTGGGTTTTGGGTTGAATCTTTCGGTTGTCATTACCACAGGAAAACAATCCCTTCCTATTATCATCGCTACCATCGCCACGTCCCTGGTGATTTCCTATGGGCTGTGCAAAGCCCTTCATATGCCCAGCAAAATATCCACTTTGGTGGGGGTTGGCTCTTCCATATGCGGCGGTTCTGCAGTGGCGGCCACCGCGCCGGTTATCGATGCAGACGACGAAGAGGTGGCCCAGGCTATTTCCGTCATCTTTTTCTTTAATGTAGTCGCTGCTTTAATCTTTCCAGCCTTAGGAAACGCCATTGGATTTGACATTACCAGCGGCGAGGCTTTCGGTATCTTTGCTGGTACTGCGGTCAACGATACCTCCTCTGTCACTGCCGCTGCCTCCACCTGGGACAGTATGCATAACTTAGGTTCTGCCACTTTAGATAAAGCGGTTACTGTCAAGCTGACCAGAACTCTGGCTATCATTCCTATCACCTTGGTTCTAGCTTTCTGGCGCGCCCATGAGGCGAAGGTGGCTGCCGGTACCGAAACCTCAGCCTCCACCAGTGGTTTCAGCTTTAAAAAATCCTTTCCTTTTTTCATTATCTATTTCATTCTGGCTTCGGTTATCACTACTGTAGCTGGAAACTTCGGGGTACCGGCCTCCTTCTTCAATCCCATTAAGGAATTGAGCAAGTTCTTCATTGTACTTGCCATGGCTGCCATTGGCCTAAACAGCAATATCGTTAAGTTGATTAAAACCGGCGGCAAACCGCTGTTCATGGGGCTATGCTGCTGGATCGGCATTACTGGCGTCAGTCTGGTTATGCAGCACATGTTGGGTCTCTGGTAATTGAATGGTTGAGCTGGTTTCTCTGCATCTTCTTAAGTTGTATGATTTGATAAATCGGCTTTCAAAATACAACATTTTCGGAATTGTAGATTGTGAGGCTCCTTCTAAATTGAACAAAACCCGACGGTCTGGGATAACTCCCTCCATCGGGTTTTTCTTTTAACCGTTTAGCTTTGCCGCAGCTTCTGCCCCAGTCATACCGACCTTTACCCCCAGAGCCGCCGCTTTCTCGGTCACTGCTTTCACCGGATTCTTTAAAATTTCTTCAAAACTGCTTCCGCCAACAACTGCCGCTGCATCGTTGCAAACCTGGGCAGTATCCAAATTCAGATAACCGCACATGATATATCCCTCTTCACAAGTCAGCACCAACATGTTGGGATGTCCCTTTCCTCCTGGCGCTTGTAAACAGATTCCCTGCACGCATTTACCATTTACGTTCAACAGTTCTATTTGCATCATCAATCATTCCTCCTCTATACTTTATTCTAACTATCCATAAATTTTTCCCAAAAGCCAAAGCGTACCTCTGGCGGGAAGCAGACGGCACAAAATTCCCAGAAGTTCATTGGAAAATCCCACAATCTTATGAGGCGGCATCTTTCTCCTTTTCAAAACTTTCATAACGGCTGTAGCAATCTGTTCTGGGGTCATTCCATTACGCTCAGATGCTTCCATCTTCCCCACTGAGTTTTGTATACGTCCCTGATAGATATCGTCTCCCAACTGTGTCTTTTTTCTATTATCGGTGAACTCTGTCTTTACATCGTTGAGCATAAACGTGCTGGTCTGAATTCCAAAAGGCGCAAGTTCCAGTCCCAAGGCGTCGCTAAAAGCATTGAGAGCCGCCTTGCTGGCCGAATAATAACTCTGAAAAGGCAGCGGAAAGATAGCGCCAAGAGAAGAAATAAAGAGAATACGTCCTCTTCCTTTCTCTCTCATCGAGGAAATCACCTGCTGCACAGTCCGCACCGCGCCTTGAAAATTTATGTCTATCTGTTTCATATAGTCGGTTTCTGGTGTAAACTCGGCTGCCCCTGAGATGCCCATGCCTGCATTGCATATCAATACGTCAACCTTTTCAGTTCTGGCGAATACCTGAGCAAAGGCCTCTTTGACGCTTTTTTCATCTGCTACATTGCAAAAAATCCATTCTGCGCCTGCCAGATTTTCCAGTCCTCCCATATTCCGGGATAAGCCGAATACTCGATACCCTTCTTGCACCAGAGTTTTGGTAATGGCAAGGCCAATCCCCTTCGATGCGCCGGTAACTACTGCCCAACGTTCCTGCATATTTTCCATTTCCTCTTCCATAACTTTTAACCCCTTCGATGCTTGCCATTTATGGATACTACAGCATCTTGCGAATCAGATTTCCCTTCATCCACTCTTCCACGTTTTCGAACACCATCTCTGCCCGACGCTCTATGGATTCGTCAGTAGCAAAAGCCACATGAGGCGTACACACAACATTGGCTGCATGAAGCAACGGTTCCTCCACCGGAAGGGGCGGTTCCATATCAAACACATCGATTCCGGCTCCAGCAATAGCGCCTGTATTCAAAACCTCTGCCAATGCCTTATTGTCCACCACAGGGCCGCGAGAAGTATTGATAAGAATTGCACTCTTTTTCATCTTCCCAAGCAACGCTTTATCAATCAAGCCTTTTGTATCTTCCGTTAAAGGCGTATGAATGGAAACAATATCGCTCTGGGAAACCAGTTCTTCCAAAGTCACATAGGTAATTCCCATGTCCAAGGCTTCCTTCCGCTGACTCCTGCTGTAACCCAGCGCCTTGCAACCAAAGGCCTTAAATAATTCTGCTGTTCTGCAACCGATTCTTCCGGTTCCAATGATACCAACTGTCTTTCCTCTAAGCTCATGACCTACCAACCCAGCTTTGGTGCCGCCGGTGCGTATCACCTGATTACATGCGCTGATATTTCGCAGGCAGTCCAGTGTCAATCCCAGCGCCAATTCAGCCACTGCATCATCGCAATATCCGCCTGTATTGGAAATATGTATCCCCCTTTCTGTACATGCGTCCTTTCCGATATGATCGATGCCTACAAAGGCTACAGAAATATATTTCAAATTGTCACACTGACGGATCACTGCCTCCGAAAGAGGATGATTGGCAATCATCAGCACGTCAGCTTCCTTGCCTCTTCTTACTTGCTCCTCTTCACTGTCTGAAAGAGTATCATAATATTCAAACTGATGGCCAGCCTCCTTCAAAGGCGTCGCAAGTTTGTCAACGATAGCCTGACTTACGCCAAGAGGCTCCAATAATACAATTTTCATAATTTTCTCCTTATATCCTCCGCTTGATTCTCCTAATACCCAATTCTACATCATTCTATCATAGAACTGCTGCATGTGTAAAGCTATAAACCATTTCAACAGTATTACCTCTCTATTTACAAATTTGTCTCTAATTTTGGTAAACTACTCGAGCTTACTGTTCTTAGCGTCCTTAACTGCTGCATTGCCAACTGCCGAAGCAACTCCATTCTTTCCTTTTGCGCCTTGCCCTGATGAATCAAAACCGCATTATAACTTTCTAAGTTAGCAAGCGCCAGTAATTAATTCAACGTTGCATCATCCCTCATATTCCCTTTCACTGCTGGATTTTCACCCTTCCACTGCTTCGCTGTTTTTCCAAACAAAACCACGTTCAACATATCTGCTTCATTGGCGTATGTGTAGGACACTTGTGCTGGCGTTAATTCTGGCGGAATCAGATTATCTTTACTTGCATCTGTATGTATCCTGTAATTTAACTTGGAAATTTTTCTGTTCAAATTCCAATTCAAAGATAACCGTCTATTCTCATCTGTCTTTAATCTCCTGTAATCTTTCATAATATATAACTGAAATTCAGGAGAAATCCAAGTTGCAAAAGACATCGCAATATCACTATGGGCATACGTTCCACCATAACGTCCTGCTTTTGAAACAATACCAATAGAATTTGTACCTTCTATCCACTTCTTAGGCGACATTGTAAATGCATTTGCTCATGCCTGTTTTCTAGACCCCTCCTACATACATATCCATCACCCTTACATTAGCCCGCTATCTGATAACTTGCAGAGATAACGGACAATGGTTTCATCTCTTTGCCTTCCTATATCCCGCCTTCTGTGCCTCTTCCTCGGTTTCAAAACATACCAAATTCTTAGAGTCAGCCATGTCCTCATAGGCGGCCTGACCTGGACAATGATAGATTTTAGAGCGCGAATTTCCCCGAATTTCCCCTTCTGTGACCGAAGGATTCCCATCTTCCTTTGAAAGTCTACTGTCTCCGGTTTCATAGTCAATCTCAATACCTGGCTGCACGTTGTACACGTAAACATTAAAATCGATGTCTCCACCTTCATCTTCCAGGCAAAACGCCTCTATCTGCACCCCTCTAGCTACCAGTTCGTCATCCTTAAAAATCGGCGTTACACGATACAGCACATGATGGTCCCATTCCTTCACGTGGTCAGCCACCATATTTTCAAAACGCAGCATCCCCTCCACATTCATGTAGCGGGTACCGGTAATCAGATTCTTTTCATTGGCATTCTCTCCCGCCAGTTGAAATCCGATGAGATGACACCGATTATACAGATATTTACCGTCCACATGATCGTATTTCACCGTATGCCATCCTGTGGGTTTCACCTTACCGATGCTGCCCCGCTTTTCATCCGGCATAATCTCCAAACAGATATTAGCGTAAGCTACGCCGCATCTACCCAACTCGTCCAGCTCACTATAAATTTCAAAAGGCTCCTTTGTTTCCTTCTCTGCTCTGGAAAATTTCGTTTTACCGTCCCCAATCTCTACAAAGAGCTCTCCTGTATACTCTGGAATACTGTCCAAACTGACCACAAACTGCTCCTGGTCTCCATTCGGCGCTTTGTTATCATCTATATCCCCGATGCAACCCGTCAGAAGCAAACAAAGGGCCAGCAGCAGCCCTATGACTTTCTTTTTATCCGAAAACCGCTTTTTCCTTGCCATAACTACTTTCTCCTTTCATAGACCTTTTTTACAATCTGTGGGTGTGAAGAGCCTGTAAAGGTTTCCTCTGACTTCAGCGTCCATGTATCTTCTTCAAAATCCACAGAAAAATACAAGTCAGCCGGATACTTGCGATTCCACTCATATACCACAATACCCTCTATCTGCTCTATCCACGGCTCTACATCCACATTTTCCACAAAGCAAAAATCGCCTGCCCCAGCCAGTTCTATAAAGTTTTCCACAGTACGAAACTCCACCCCAAGGCTACCTATATTTTGCTGTGCCTCTGGAAAGCCCTGATAAGAATAAGAGTTCATATACAGCCTTTTTCCTCTGCACTCCTGTAGTATATCTGCCCGCAAAACCCTGTCCTGGCTCTGCCTGCGTCCACTAAAAGCCAATCCCTTATCTTCATCTATACAAACCATAATTATCATGATTTCACCCTCTATTACAATCTGTTTTTTATATTCTATCATGACGCCCCCAGACATGTCAAACATTCGTTCTCATTCTTTGTAACTCTTGACACACTGCAAAATAATGCATATGATAGACGTATCAACAGAATCATCAAAACCTATGGAGGACTTTTATGGACACTGAAATTTCCAAAGATCTACTCACTTTTTTAGATAGCAGCCCTACCGCTTTTCATGCAGTAGAAAATATGGCCCGCACTTTAACAGAGCAGGGATTTACCCGTCTTGACGAAGGAGAAAAATGGACGATTCTCCCGGGGCAAGGCTATTTTGTCACGAGAAATGATTCTTCTCTAATCGCCTTCCAGATACCGAACCAAGGTATCAAAGGCTGGCGTATCATGGCCAGTCACAGCGATTCTCCTGCCTTCAAGATTAAAGAACATCCTGAGATTACTGTGGAAAATCATTATGTTCAGCTGAATGTAGAAAAATACGGCGGTCTGGTGGTCAGTTCCTGGCTGGATCGTCCTCTTTCGGTGGCAGGCCGTATCATTGTCAGAAACCCGAATCATACCCTTACCTCTAAACTGGTCAATATCGACCGAGATTTGGTCCTGATTCCCAACCTGGCCATTCATGTTAATCGGGACATCAACAAGGGCTATGTATATAATCCGCAAATCGACCTGCTGCCGCTCTTCGGTATGAGCGATTCTAAGGATTCCTTTTGGGAAATCATAGCCCAGTCAGCAGACTGCAATGCAGAAGATATTTTGGGGCATGATTTATTCCTCTACAACCGGCAGAAAGGCGCCATCTGGGGCGGTAGTGGGGAATTTCTGTCCTGCGGCCGTTTGGATGACCTGCACAGCGCCTATGGCTCCCTGCAAGGCTTTCTAGCAGGAGAAAAGAGGGAATATGCTGCAATTCACTGTGTCTTTGATAATGAGGAGGTGGGAAGCTACACCAAGCAAGGCGCTGCCTCTACCTTCCTTGCTGATACCATGATTCGCATCAGCGATGCCCTTTCTATGAGTCGCGAGGAATATCTCATCAGCCTGTCCAACAGTTTCATGGTATCCGCCGACAGCGCTCATGCAGTTCACCCCAACCACCCAGCCAAATCCGACCCAACCAACAGACCTTATCTCAACGAAGGTATTGTTATCAAATATAATGGGGAACAAAAATATTGCAGCGACGCCAGGTCTGCCGCCATCTTTAAAAATCTTTGCATGGAGGCTGGTATACCGTTTCAGACCTTTGCCAATCGTTCTGATGCCGCCGGCGGCGCTACCCTTGGAAACATTTCTTCCACTCAGGTTTCCATCAATACGGTGGACATCGGTCTGCCCCTTCTGGCCATGCATACCCCTTACGAAACTGCCGGCATAAAAGACACGGCTTACCTGATTCAAGCTGCAAAAGCCATGTTTGCATAAGCTGT
Organism: Bacillota bacterium; assembly: GCA_022793795.1. Taxonomy (GTDB): domain Bacteria; phylum Bacillota; class Clostridia; order Peptostreptococcales; family Anaerovoracaceae; genus RGIG7179. The sequence continues at coordinate 14,428 of JAAWDM010000040.1, read as the reverse complement.
CGTTTTGTGATAGAATAGCCGTGGCATAATAGAATACACAAAATTTGAAATAAGTTACTAGAAAGAACGAGGAACCACACTATGAAGTACAATCCCCCATATTTTGATTTTGAAATCTGCGGTGTAAAACGTAAATTGCCTTTTGTTAAAATAAAAGATGACATGGCGCTGGCCAGCTTTTGTATCGTATCCGACACGGAACTGGTGCAGGCCGTGGCCCCTGAACTAGCAAAGCGACTTCCGGAATTTGATGTGCTGCTGACTGCTGAGGCCAAGGGCATCATCCTAACCTATGAAATCAGTAGAATCCTGGGCCACAAGGATTTTGTGGTAGCTCGCAAAAGCAACAAGCCATATATGCAAAATGTATTGGAATCCAAGGTTTTTTCAATTACTACCCAGAAAGAACAGCATCTTTATATGGATGGCTGCGATGTGGAAAAGATTCGCGGTAAACGGGTGGCCATCATCGACGATGTCATCGCTACCGGCGAGTCCCTGGCTGCACTGGAAAAACTGGCAGATCTGGCAGGTGCAACGGTAGTCGCCAGAGCGGCTGTCCTTGCTGAACTGGAATCGGTCTACCGAGACGATATCATCTACTTAAAGGAACACTTTGTTTTTACCCCTAACGAGGATGGCACCTTCACGCCGATTGAGGCAAAGCCACAGAAAAAATAGTATATCTTCCGCTTTTGTTGCCACATACTTATTTTTCACAAACATGTGGCAACATTTTGTTTACACTATTAAAGAAATGTGTGCCGCCGGGCGCATGAAACATGAAAAAAGAACCTTTCGGCTGTCAGTCCGCAATGGACGACTGCCTAAAGGCTCTTTTGTTATTTTTGTCTATTTCGTAATTATATGACTATTTTACAGTTCTCCAAGCCTTAGTAGACCAACCGGTGTAAACCTTTTCACCGTCTACAATCTTGTAAGCGCGTACTTTGTAGTAGTAAGTAACACCCTTCTTGATTGCAGTGTTGTAGTAGGTGGTCTTCTTGGTGCTGAAGATTGGCTTGTTGGTATATCCGCTGTAACGCTTCGTGGAGCGGAATATATCATAACCGTCAAAGTCAACATCTGCGCCTTCTGCCTTCCAGGAAATCTTTACAGCCTTCTTACCCTTAGCGGTAGACATCTGGCTCTGTGCAGTAAACTTGGTTCCCTGAATCTTTTCAATCAACTCTGCCTTTTCCTTATCTGCATCTGGCTCTTCTGTTACAGGCGGCTTTGCCGGAACATAATATCCGTTGTCAACAGAAGAAGCTTCCCAAGGAATAGCTTTGCCTGTTACCACCTCATAGTTATCGGCATCAGCCGGTGTAAATGTCCAGCCATAGGAAGTGCCCTGCGTTACTACAGTATCTTCTGGATCATCCCATTCAACAGTACCAGCTACAGAATTATCCTTCGCAGTAATGGTTGCATCTGCTAAAGTCTTTCCCGCCTCTGTAATCGGGGTTACGGTTACGTCAGTTGTGGTCGGCGCCTTAGTGATAGTTACAGTGATGGTCATTTCTACGGCTGCATAAACTTCTACGCTCTCCACCTGCGCCGGTGTGAATACGATAGTCAGGTCGCCGCTGTCAGCTACATTCTTTACCTCTGCACCATCCTTAAATGTCCAAGTACCTTCTACCTTTGCTGCATCTTCACCTTCACCAAAGGTTGCAGTAGCTTTTCCATCCTTCTCGATGTCAACTGCTTTATCGTCAAATACCTTTTCGATATTGTCGCAGGTAACAACCGGAATGTTCTTATCGGTCAGAGTTACTACTACGTTAGCAGTAGCATCTTCGTAGCGAGCGGAGGTGATAGTAACTGGAATCGTTGCAGTATTATCTTTTGCACCAGTTTCTAATACAGAAATGGTCAATACACCATTTTCATCAACAGTAACTTCGCCTAAAATACTGTTGGCATCAGTAGCAGTTTCTACTTTAAAAGTCTTAGCACCAGCATCAGTCGGCATACCTATAATTTTTGCCGTTACAGTGGACGCTACTCCAGCCTTTGCAAGAACTGGGTCAGCCTTGGCAGTCGTCGGCGCATCTCCCTTTGTAACATTTACCAGAGCTTCAAAGGTGTTTTTTTCCAATGCATAGTTAGTATTCTTTAAGGTTACGGTTACCGTTACCTTTTTATTAGTTCCCACATCTGCATCTTCCAGCACGCCTACTGCTTCATAATCAGCAGCATCAATAGTTACCGCTTCGCCTTCTTCACCTTCTACGAATACGCCCTTTTTAAATGTCACAGCAGCTATATCAACAGCTGTATTGCCGTCATATTTTTTCGCAGTAGTCTCTGCACCGAAAATATGAATCGTCATCGGCTTGATTACCAACTGTCCTACCTTTACATCGGCAGCAGCATACTTTTCACTTCCATCAGCAGATGCGATAACATCATAGGTACCAGCATCGGTCGGTTTAGTTTCAGTAGCTGTTTCCTCACCCTGTGGTGCATACTTTACAGTTACATCGCCAGTTTTTTCTGCATCCTTACTAGTTACTGTTACCTCAAACTCATCGCCAAAGGTCACGTCATCAGGGATATTCTGTTCAAAATCTTCTTTTGTTAAAGCTTTCTTATTGATTTTTACATTAAACATTGCAGTATAGTCCTGCTCTTCTATTGTGGCAGTTACAGTTATCTGCACAGATTCGTTAGCAACGGAGGAATCAAAACCTGTAACCTCATATTCACTTGCAGTTAACGGTTGGCCTTTTGTATCGTCGTTATAAACTGCTTTAACTACTAAGCCGCTCCAATCAGCTTCATCGCCAATTACATATTCAGTCTTAGCGTCTTTTGTATCAACCTCGATGCTAGCTACTTCCTTGGTAGCGAATACTTCAATGGCCACTGTAGCGGACTGATCGCCTGCTTTGACGGTAACTGCAGTAGCATCAACAGTCAACTCAGCATCTGCATTTTCGATTGTATAACCAGTGTAGGCTTCATCAACTTCGTCTCCTTCGAAGGTAGCCTTCACTACCATGCCAGCAGGATCAAATTTTTCACCGGCTATGTACTTTGTCTTAGTCGGTGGCGTCGTGATTTCAAGTTTTGTAACAACTTTGTCTGCCGCAGTTCCAGACCCCTCCACATCAGTGGTATCCGCAAAAACGGTCATTGGGAACATACATAACAGCAAACAAACCGTCAGCAACAATGAAAGAATCTTTTTCATTCTCTTTCTCCCTTCTTAATTATGTTTTGTCGATTTTTTCTGGAAGGTTATTCTTCCTTAAGAAAATTATACATATATTTTTATTCATGTCAATGGAAAATCAATGGATAAATATTTTATAATTTTCTTACTTATTTCGATGAAAACCATCGATTCTTTAACCGGTTTCAACACGACCTTTAGCGCGTCGCATAAAAAATAGCCTCGCACGCGATGTACAAGGCTATCATTCCACTTCAACATTTAAACTAGTTTCGTAAAGTGCAACTGGCTATCTTGGAATTTACCATCCAAGACCCTATAGCTTTGCGTCACCGTCTCACGACGATTTTGCCTTTTTAAATTACATTTTGCATTATATATGATTTGTCATAACTTGTCAATATATAAAATCAAATTTTATTCTTTTATGTATCAATAAACTTTACCGAAACGGCTTCCTCGTTTCTTCATACTCTTTCCATGCATTCTCACGAAGCTGTGGATTTACCAAATACTCCAAAGCCACTGCAGCCATGCCCTTTGCTGCCATCATCATGCCCTCGAAGCCGGTTTCGGAGCCTGCAGCCTCACAGAACGGCTCTGTATGACAAACGATATCCGTGGAACCAATTTTGAAATAGGAACCCAAAGTCGGACAAACATAGGTAATATCTCCCACATCCCATGCAAAATTTCTGGAATCGGCGGCCTTATACGGGGCTCCGATGCTATCCAGATACTCTGCCATAACTGTACCTAGCGCATGGTTAGACTTGGTATCTCTCATGGGATTCTTTACCACCTCTGTCTCATACTCACAGCCTGTAACCAGGGCTGCAGCCTTAGCGGAATTCTCCAGATTCTGTAACACACGATCCAGATTCTTGGAGGTGTCGGAGCGGACGCTGAATTCCAAACCGCAGTGGTCAGGAATAGTATTGGAAATGAGACCACCTTCGGTTACAATGGAGTTGACCACATCGCAAGGCATGTGCTGCTGGCGAATGGCGTTCATATTATTGATGCAAAGCATACCAGCGGTTAGAGCGTTTCTTCCCTGCACCGGATCGCCGCCCGCATGAACTGCATATCCCTTAAAACGGATTTTTACGGTGGTTGCTGCCACCAGATTTCTCTCAATAACAGTTTCCCCTTCTCCGTGAGCCGTAAACACGCAATCCACATCGTCGAAGTATCCCTGTTCTACCAGAACCACTTTAGCGCCATAGTTTGGCACAGTACCCTCCTCTGCTGGAGAGCCGATGACCCGTACTTCACCGCCAAGTTCCTGCTGAAGATGAGAAAGAACAATACCTGCTCCTACCGCCGAGCAGCAGAACAGATTGTGGCCGCACGCATGTCCAATCTTTGGAAGGGCGTCATACTCCGCAACAAATGCAATAACCGGTCCCTCCTTTCCAGACTTTTTCACGGCCTGAAATGCAGTATCCATACCGCAGATTCCCCGTGATACGTCAAAACCATTTTCCGCAAGCATGTCGGTCAAAAGTTTTGACGCTGTATATTCCCGATGGCCCAACTCTGGATTTTCCCAGATGGTACGGCTCATTTCAGTAAGAGCTTCCCTTCTTTCCTCCAGACCATGGGTCATCTCCTTTATATATTTTTCTGCTAACATTTCGCTCTCCTGACTCTTTTCGACGATTTTTCCATCGCTTACATGAAGATACCTGCTCCTGGGCCCAATGGAAGATTCAGCACATACCAAACCACAATCAGAAGCGTCCATGTAATGGCAAAGGTCAATGCCAACGGCAGCATGGTTGCAATAATAGAGCCTAAACCGGACTTCTTATCATACTTAATAGCAGTGATGATAATAAACGGCATGAACGGTTCCAATGGAGAAATGGAATTGGTTACAGAGTCTGCAATACGGAATGCAGCCTGTGTAAACTCTGGTGTAAATCCAATCTTCATGAACATTGGCACGAAAATCGGCGCCATAAGGGCCCACTTTGCAGAAGCGCTTCCGATCATGAAGTTAATCAGCATGGTGATAACGATAAATACGATAATCAGCGGAATACCAGTCAGATTGGTTTCAGCCAGGAACTCTGATCCCTTTACAGACAGATACAATCCCAGATTGGACTTGGAAAAAGCCTGTACGAACTGGCCTGCAAAGAAACAGAGCACTACGAAGCCTGCCAAGCCGGACATGGATTTTGTCCAATAGTTTACTACATCAGCGCTCTTCTTAATAGCCTTGGTCCTGATACCATATGCCAGACCTGCAACCATGAAGAACAGGGTCATGAGAGGAATCATACCGCTCATAAACGGCGACTGCAACACTGCACCGTCTTCTCCGCGAAGGATACCATTCTCTGGTAAAACGCCTACCAAAACGATTGCAACATATATGATAACTGCAATCAATGCCCATCTCATACCAGCCTTTTCATCTTCAGTCACTACTTTTAGGCGCTCATCTTCTGAAACAATATTTTCTTCTCCATCTTCCGGATGATATTCCCCTAATCTTGGCTCTACAACTTTATCGATGACCAGTGTTCCTGCAAGGGTTAATACAATGGTGGATACAGCCATAAAGTACCAGTTTACAGATGGATTTACCAAATAGTTTGGATCATAAATCTGTGCTGCGGTCTCCGTGATGCCTGCCAGCAGTACGTCAGTCTGAGTCAACAGTAGGTTTGCCGACAGTCCAGCAGCCACGCCTGCGAATCCAGCAGCTAAGCCTGCAATCGGATGCCGTCCCATGCCTTTAAACACCATTGCGCCCAGCGGCGGAATGATAACGAAGGTTGCGGAGCCTGCAAGGCTTCCCATGATACCAACGAAAAGAACAATACCGGTTACCAGAACTCTTGGTGCGCCGACGATACTTCTCTTAATTAGCGCCGTTACCAGGCCAGTTTCCTCTGCAATACCGATACCTAGCATGGCAACCAGAGTCATACCCAGCGGCATGAAATTGATAAAGTTGCTGACCATGGACTGCAGCAGCCAAGTCAGACCGTCTTTGGTCATAAGGTTGGAAATAAACTGTTCTTCTCCCGTATTAGGATGGGGGAAAACAATGTCGCCACATAATGCCGATACAATAAATACAACAACGGTTAGAATCATGAATATGTAAACTGGATGGGGCAGTTTATTTCCAAACCGCTCAATCCCGTTCCATATCCGGCTCTCTTTCTGTTTCATGTGTTTTTCTCCTAATTTCTTTTGTACTGGTTGTACATTGGTTTTCATACCATCTTCATGGCAAATACAGAAATATTTTATAAAATTGACACTCCCATGTCAATAAGAGGTTGGTGTTTTTATGAGTTTTTTTGACAATTTTCGACTTTTTACAGAAAGCAATATGCGCTTTTATCCTATTAACTTGTTGAGCATCTCAATCATGCACTCTTTTTCGCCACTACCGTTGGTTTGAAAACGCAGCAATGGCATTTCATACAACTCCAATATATGATTTTTTATTAAATCTCTTTCAGCCTGTATGGTGCCCTTCTTGTGATATTCATATCCATCTACTTCAATGGCCAATAACGGCCTTTTGCTGATTCTATTGTATATTAAAAAATCTATATGAGTGGCAGGATTCATCACATATTGCAACTCTCGTTCATCTAACTCTCTCAGATCCCTGATTAGCATATTCATAGGAAAATGACATACAACATCAAGACTGGCATATGACCTTTCTGAAAGGATATCCATAATCAATGCATACATCAAATTCTCTGATTCGTGTTTAGAAACCCTCTTATGTTTTTGCAAATAAATATTCCTTGCCTCCTCATATTGCTTATACAAATAATCAAACACAGAATATATTTTACTATCTGTCACTTCAAAGTTATGATATTGGATATACTCTATCAAATCGGTGATATTTCTTTCCTTCACCTGTTTATTTCCGGTAGCTACTAACATCAGTTTCTTTTTTGCCCTTGAGACCGCCACATTGATTAAATAAGGATCATCTGCAAAATCAGATATTTCATCGTCTACAGTCGATATGATAATCGTATCCTTTTCTCTACCCTGAAATTTATGTACTGTTGCAACTTCAATCCCTTTTATTTCTCTTTCTAACGCCTCCACCTGATTTTTATACGGCGCGATAATTCCCGTTTCTGCTTTATCTTCCACATAATTCGGTATGATTTCATTTTTGATAACATCAATTTGTCGCTGACTATAGCGATCACGTGCATGATTTCCTGGTACAGTTCTTATGGCAGTTAGTACGTCCTTCTCCCCCTTATCTTCTGTCATAATAATTAATTCGCCTCTGTAAAATTTTTGATTACAGAAATCAATAATCTTTGGATGACATCGATAATGCTCTCGCAATAGGGTTTTGGTCACATTAGGCATAACATCTAACATTGATTGTAAAAAACTTTTCGTAAATTGATAGCCATCATCAATCATAAAACTGTCGAATATGGCCTTGGCCTTTATCTCCGCATCTCCTGTTACAATATTAGACAACTGCTTCGTATCGCCTACAATAACCACATTTCTTGCCCCTGATAAAGCCAAAGCGCCAGTGGCCACATCTACCTGTGACGCCTCGTCCATAATCAAATAATCATATACCACTTCTGTATTTAAACTGGTTCTTGATGAAAAAGTTGTACTCAATATGACTGGATACTCTGCTAAAACATCATATGGTTTTTTCCAAAAATCTTTTTCATCAAATATGGTACGCTTCTCCTTATTCTCATATTTCCTTGCTAATGCATCCTTTAATAATTCCATAGATTGATTGCATAAATCATCCAGCAGATTACGATTGGTATCCTTTAAGATGGTTTCAACCTCTTCAAGTTGTTTGGCCAATTCCCTTCCTTTTTCATGATAGTACATAGCCTGCAAAGTTGTAATCATGTTTCCAATGTCCTGTTTATAAAAACTCATATCGGTAATCCCATATTGGAAAAATGCTTTTATCGGAAACCAAAGGCCCACAGTTTGTCGTTTCTCTGCAATCATCTGACATTCCTGCCATAGCGCCATCCAACATTTAGAGGAAAGTCTTCTTCTAAAAATAGGACTATTCTTATCTAATCTTTCTGTATACTGATTGAAATATTCCAATTCCGTTAACAGTTGGGCCTGTTCTTTTCTCAGCTCTGCCAATTTTTCCCGCTTATTAAAAACATTCTCTAGCTGTAAAGATTTCTCACAGATTCTTTTTCGCATCAGTTTTGGGTCTTCCTCTTGCTTCCACGATGCAAAATCAGGATAATCACCGTCCTGTTGCTCAATAAATTCCTCCTTATTCTTCCATTTTCCCAGGGTCGCTACAATAAACCCCAAATCGTACTTGGGCGATGATAATTTTTCGTATACATTTTCAATCGCCCCATTGTTATTAGAAACAATCTGTACTGTTTTTCCTTCCATTAAAATGTTTGCAAGGATATTTAATATGGTCTGTGTCTTGCCAGTTCCCGGTGGCCCTTCGATTACGCTAATCTGATTCTCCATGGCGCGCTTCACCGCCTGATACTGGCTGTTATTGCATCCAAAAGGAAATATAGGCGCATAAGTACCGCTGATTTTATTAGACGATAATAATGAGGGGTCCAAATATTTTGCCAAAGCTATATCGTTTCCAATAAAAGCGAGTTTCTCCAGCTGTTTGACCAGAATGTTCTCGCCTGTTTCCTTATTTTTAATTTCACTTAGATTTGCAATCTGCTTGATATATGTAAATACATTCTTAGCCTCTCGCCGACTTAAACAGGATTCTACAATATGCAACTCGTTTCGTTTATAGTCTGCTTCCCTTCCATCTTCAAAACAGATATGCCAGTATGTATCTAGGGCTCCTTTAAAGACATAAATCCCTTCAATACCATCTATATAACACCCGTCCTTACTGATTTGGTATAGATTTGGATTTAACGCCTGTGGTTCTTTCAGCCATTCCACACTGGCATATGCATAGGGATATCTTTCTCCACTATTAAACTCTACGTCCATCCTTTTTGTTTCTGGATTATACCGACAAAACTTAACTCTTGCCGTCTGTATCTCTCCTTTTATAATAATCAGATTCTTTTTTGTGTTCATAGGTTCGCCGCTTTCTTCTCATGTGATTGGTTCGATAGTAAATCCATGTCTAATCTATTCTTCTTCGAAACTCATATTTAGGATACCATCCTGAATTATCCCTGCTCTCCAAGGAAAACCCAAACTGGTCTCCAGCGTCTATGTCCTCGCTTTCCATGTAGAGTTCTTTATAGCCTTGGGTTTTCAAGTATACAAAAAAGGTCTCGGCGAACGCCGGTAAATCAATGAACGCCTGGCCCGTCTCTGTCAGCCATATGTTACAAAGTTCCGGCGACCTGCCATCATAATGGGCCACCCTAGCATAACCGACTACCGAGCCAGTAGAACCGCTCATGAAGGCAGCCTCAAAGGTTCTCATCACTTCTGTCTGCTCTGTGATTGTAAAATGTATATTCATGGCTTAGCCTCCTTTCCATTCAATACCCTCGCCCCCTAAAAACTTTATATTTCGTTTTCAATCCTTTTTCCGCTTATATTCCGTGCCCCACTCCATCATGGCGTCTAAAATCGGTTTTAGACTGTATCCTGTTTCTGTCAAAGTGTATTCCACCCGAGGCGGTACCTCTGGGTATACCTTTCGGGTCAGCAGTCCGCTTTCTTCCATCGCACGCAAATTGGCGGTCAAAACCTTCTGAGATACATTCCCCACAGATCTTTTTAATTCTCCAAACCGCTTGGTGCCGTCTAACAAATCACGAATAATTAACACTTTCCATCGGTCGCTAATCAGCATTAAAGTCGTCTCCACTGGACACGCCGGTAAATTTTTTTCCATGCAACCCCCCCCATTTTTCCACAATAGTTTCTTTTCGGTAACTATAGCACAATAAAGTGCTTACTTTACCTTTTCTCTCTACCGCTATATTATAATCTTGCAAGCGGGAAAAAACAAGCCGCAAATCAAATTACAAAAACAGGAGGAACAAAATTATGAAAATCGCAGTTATTTGTGCAAACGGTAAAGAAGGAAAACTCATCGTAAAGGAAGCCATGGCAAGAGGCCTTGACGTTACGGCTGTCGTCCGTAGTGAAAACCAGTCAGAAGCCGCAAAGGTGATTCAAAAGGATTTATTTGATTTGACCGCAGCCGATTTAGAGGGCTTTGATGTTGTCATCGACGCTTTCGGCGCATGGACGCCGGAAACCCTACCGCAGCACAGCGCCTCTTTAAAACATCTTTGCGACCTTGTAAGCGGCAAGGAAACCAGACTTCTGGTGGTAGGCGGCGCAGGCAGCCTGTATGTAGATCCAGACCACACCATCCAAGTCATGGATGGTGCAGACTTCCCAGAAATATTCAAGCCTCTAGCTTCCAACATGGCTAAGGCCCTGGATGAGCTTCGCGGCAGAATGGATGTAAAATGGACGTATATCAGCCCTGCTGGAGATTTTCAGGCTGACGGAATCAGAACCGGAAGGTACATTTTAGGCGGCGAAGAACTGACGCTGAACGCTAGAGGAGAAAGCGTCATCAGCTATGCCGACTATGCAGTCGCCATGGTTGACGAGGCCCTAAAGGGAAGTCACATTCAGCAGAGAATTTCCGTTGTAGCAGAGTAATGGGGTGGAAAGGCGGGAGACAATGACACAGGCAGAAAGACTCCTCTATCTGATAAACTATCTGCTAGACGAGAATCCAGACCTAACATCAATAGATATTCCCATAGATGAAGCATCAAAAAAGCGACTGCTCCGCTCCCTCATGAACATCCGGTTGCCTAAACCTGTTTCGGCGGATTTCCTGGCGGTACAGGACGCATATTTGCAGGAGGCACTGGCGGCCAAAGGCATTGTCTCCTTATCAGAACTTCCAGCGGTTCAATCGGGGATTTACTTATGGCAGGGTGACATTACACGTCTATCTGTAGACGCCATTGTCAATGCAGCCAACAGCGCCATGCTAGGCTGTTTCGTTCCCTGCCATGGATGTATCGACAATGCCATCCATTCCGCTGCAGGCCTTCAGCTTCGTCTGGAATGTTCCGCCATCATGAAACAACAAGGGTTCGAAGAACCCACAGGCAAAGCAAAAATCACCAGCGCCTATAATCTCCCATGTCGCTATGTTCTTCATACGGTTGGGCCGATTATCCATGGGCAGGTCACCCCGGCGGACTGCAAGCTGCTGTCAGACTGTTATCGGTCCTGTTTAGAACTTGCAGCCGCATATCAGCTAAAAACCATAGCCTTTTGCTGTATCTCTACAGGAGAGTTTCACTTTCCAAATAAACAGGCGGCAGAAATCGCAATCAAAACGGTGCAGGATTATCAGAGGAAAAATCAAAATGGTTTGGAGGTAGTATTTAATGTATTCAAAGACAGGGACTATGAAATCTACAAAGAGTTATTGGGATAACGCAGATACAAAGGCCTCTATCGAGAGGCTGAAAACAGAAATTAGGGATGCAGATGCGATTCTAATCGGAGCAGGGGCAGGGCTGTCTGCCTCTGCCGGTTTCACCTACTCTGGAAAACGTTTTGAAGAAAACTTTTCAGACTTTATCGAGAAATATGGTTTTACAGATATGTACTCGGCAGGTTTTTATCCCTATGAGACCTTGGAGGAATATTGGGCCTATTGGAGCCGCTATGTCTATATCAACCGGTACCAAGATGCGCCTAAGGCCGTTTATGATGACTTATATGCACTGGTGTGTGAGCGGAACTATTTTGTTTTGACCACAAATGTGGACCACTGCTTTCAAAAGGCAGGGTTTGACAAGCAAAGGCTATTTTACACCCAGGGAGATTATGGTCTGTGGCAATGTGCAAAACCTTGTCACCACAAGACTTACGACAATGAGACTGTTATCAAGAAGATGGTCTTCTCCCAGCAAAACATGGCCGTCCCATCGGAGTTAATCCCTCGCTGTCCTGTCTGCGGCGGGCCTATGTCCATGAATTTGCGGTCAGACCATACCTTTGTTGAAGATGAAGGCTGGCACGCGGCCGCTGCCAGGTATCAGAAATTTATACGCCGCCACTGCCGTCAGAGCGCAAAAGTCCTATATCTGGAATTAGGCGTGGGCGGTAACACCCCTGGCATCATCAAGTATCCCTTCTGGCAGATGACGGCGGCCAATCCACAGGCGATGTATGCCTGTATCAATGATGGGCAGGCGTGGTGTCCGAAAGAGATTGAGAAGCAGTCTATTTGTATCGATGGGGATATTGGAGAGGCTTTGAAATGAAAAATGGAAATCCCAAAAGCTCCTGGTCACTGCCTTACCAATTCCTCCCATCTCTTGTTGCCTTTTAAAAAACCATAGCTATCCTCATCGCGAAAGCAGTTCAGTAGTTTTTCTCTCATTTCTGCCAAAAAATCTTCCCCAATTTCCTTAAATTCCATATGCTCATAAAGCGGCGCCTTCTTGAAATTTCTGATTCCTTCCACATTGGAAAGCATGGTTTCCATGATGGTAATAGTTCTATCCACATCTTTTTCTAGTGTGGCAAGTTCCAATCCCCAGGACACCTCATGATATTTTCCCATTTCAAAACACCTGGCCAACTCCTCCTGCTTTGCCACAATGCTATGGGCCTTTTCCCTATCGTTGTCTTGCAATGCCAGCATATAGATTCCCTGAAGTTCCATGTTGGCTCTCTGATAATCCCAAAACAGAAGTTCCTCATAGGCTTTGTATGCTTCCTGTACCCGCCCGGTTTCGGCATAAATCTGGGCCTGCTTTCTTTTTCTCTCTGGGTTTTGGATGGAGAAATATTCTAAATACTTTTCCGCTTCCTGGTACTCCTTCTTTCTCATGTAAAACCCCACCAAAGAATCGGCTGCTCTCATGCGTATGCTTTCATCCCCGCTATTCAGTAGGCGGGTATATAAAGAACTTAGGTATTCATCATATTCCTCTTGGTTGGGAATCTCCTGTATGATACGCTGTGCATCAAAAATAACTGCAATACTTAAAATCAGCTGCTCGCAGTTTGGGTACTGCTCCATCTTTTTCTTCGCCCACTGAAAAGCCTCATCATATGACTTCTCCTTTAACTTTAAATCCACCTGGCCAATGATCTCTTTTATCTCCTCAAATGTCAAATCTTCATGAAACAACAGCAGCGTATCTAGGGAAATATCCAGCAATCTAGCAATAGGCGCCAGCAAAGTAATGTCTGGATAGGAATTTTCATTTTCCCACTTATTCACCGCCGGGGCGGTCACCCCAAGTCGCCTGGCCATCTCCTCCTGTGTCAAATTCCTAATTTTTCTGTATTTTCTAATCACCTTTCCTATGGACATATCAGTATCTCCTTGCGCTGTTTTACTTTGGTCTTTTCTAATACAAGCATACCAAACAAACTCTGCGCCGGCAACTGACCCGTCGTTAATTAAAGTTTTAAAAAATTAACTGGTATTCATATTTTTTGGGGGCCAGCTTCATCATTTTACATAAAAAATATGGCAGTCCGCTTACGACTGCCAACCGCCACATTTTCATATTTTCCTTATCCGAATTTTTAGACATGATGCAAGCGTCATATCTAAATCACTTTAAATCCTCAATTCGGCCTGATTGAATAGCTGCAATGTTTTTCTTAATCCTGTCTTCAGGCCAATCCCACCATTGAAGTTTCAATAACTCAGAAACCACATGGTCTGAAAACCTTTTTCTGATTGGCTTTGCGGGAACGCCTCCAACAATGGTATAGGGCGGCACATCCTTTGTAATTACCGCTCGCGTACCAATAATCGCTCCATCGCCAATCGTAACGCCTGACAGAATCACAGCTTCAAAGCCAATCCAAACATCATTGCCGATTATGATATCGCCTCTGTTGTCCCATGCATTTGTAATCTCTTTTACGTCCAATCCCCACTCCTCAAAAAATATTGGAAATGGATAGGTTGAAAGGGAGCGCATCCTATGATTTGCACTAGTAAACAGAAACTTTGCTCCGCAAGCGATGGAACAGAACTTGCCGATTTCTAGCGAATCTCCATTAACCGGATAATGGTACAATACATGATTCTTTTCAAACTCGCGCGGGTCATGGACAAAATCGTGGTACATCGTATAATCACCGATTTTGATACTTGGAGCCGTAATCACGTTTTTCAAGTAAACGGTTTGGGTATCACCTGTTCGCGGATAAACTTTGTTCTCCGATATAGTCATTTTAAAATCCTCCATGTTCTGATAG
>JAAWDM010000039.1 GCA_022793795.1 Bacillota bacterium | reverse complement strand
TGGGGAATTTTTCTTCCTGCTGCTCCGCGCACAATCATGGTCTTAGTTCCCGCTAAAATTTTATCTAATACTCTTTCACCTTTTTTACCTGCATTATCGCAATAAACTAAATGTACCATTTTTATTCCTCCTCTATAATCGGTATCCATATCTGACTGAAATAGTTGTCGTCGTATACATTTCCATTGCTATACCACTCTACTTCCGGACATTGTGCGTGTCTGAACGGATATTGGACAAGCCACTCTTCATTCAGATATTGCCAGCCTTTCTGCATTGCCTTTGGAACGGAGCCTCTACAATCAAAAATCGCCCATGTAGCATTTGGAATATGGATTTCCGTAAAACCTTGAGACAGTTCTTGGTCGGATATGGTCATAATAGAATATTCCATTCCCTTTAATTGTTCATCATAAGGGCCAAATACACCGAATATCCCTTTGGGAGTAGCAGTATCTATGGAGATTAGTTTTGCAAAAATACCGTTGCGTTGACATTCACTCCAAAATTCTGGTATTTTCTTAAAATGAAGATTATTTTCGCAAGACACAATGATACGCTTCCCCACTAAACGAACACCCTCTTTTTCCTCAAGTTTCCACGAATATTCACAGCGTTCTAATATCTGCATTTTGGGAACAACTTTTAAGGGAACATTCCGATTTCGTGCTTCTCTTGGCGATACTCCGTGGAAAATTTGAAATGCTTTTGTAAATGATGTTCCACATAATCAATTATGGTTTGTAATTTTTCATTCCATATTTATTTCCTTTTGGTTTCTCTCATATTATTTTAACAAATGTTTTAAAGCGCTTCCTCTTATTTTTGGTTCTGTATGGATAGTATCATACAATAGATGAAAATCCGAATTTCTTCTTCAGGAATGTTTCGTTTAAGAGATGGTTGGTTTCAAACTTTCCCTCGTAAAACACAGCCCAGTTATTAAAGATGCAAGGGAGGTTTTTAGCCTTTTCCAGGGTATCTACAGCAATCAGATTTAACGGGATGTGGTTTCCGTGGCAGTATTCCTCCACCTGCTTGATACAGTCAGGAATGTATGGACACTGTAGGCCGTAATAAATGGTCAGCGCCTTGCTGCTGATTTTCATTTCCTTTGCACGCTCCGAAAAGCGAGGCTTTTCCCCATCAAAGGACAGGGCTAACAGCTCGTATTCATTGCCGGTCCCATTGCTTGCCCCACTTCCGGCTGTGCTTCCAACCGTATCTACGACTTCAAAACCATATTTAAGAAAAAATTTTCTGTCTGACAAAAATGGCTTCTTCTTTTTCGAACTGAGAACGCAAACCCCAGATTTTCCCTTTTCCTTTGCATCGTTAATGCAATACTGGAGCAGGGATTTTCCATAGCCTTTCCCTTTAAAGGAACCTGCTACCCACAGACAATAGACGTACAGGTAATTCTCCCCAAGGACAGGCGCCCAAGCGGTTTCCAACGGCGCATACTCAATGAAAACCTTTCCCTTTTCGTCAAGTTTACGGAAAACGTGTCCCTCTGCAATCCGCTCTCGCAGCCACTGCTTCTTTACAGCTACTCCTGCTTGGTGTTTTTTATCTGCAATGGCGCAGCACAGGTGCTCCTGGTTCAGGTTGTCGTCGGTTAAATTGATAAACTGTCCACTCATATACTTTTCCTCCATAAATCTTTTGTACCTTTTTTATACCCTCATAATAACAGAAAAACCCTGACATCTTATGTCAAGGTTTTTGATACTCCTCCCTGCTAAACTCCTTCCGCACCATGAGAATGGCTGCAAGTCCTGCCAGAAAATCGGCAATAGGTCCTGCATACATGATGCCGTCAATCCCCACAAACAAAGGAAATATGACGATCAAAGGCAGCAAGAAGATAATCTGTCTAGTCAAGGATAGGAAAACTCCTCGTTTGGGTTTACCAATAGAGGTAAACAGATTGGAACTGATGGGCTGCAAAAAATTAATAAAGGTGCAGAACAGGTAAATATGGAAGTAATTTACCGCAAACCGATAATATGCCTCCGAGCCGCTGCCAAATATGGAGATGAGCCGCCGTGGGGCTAGTTGGAACAGCCAAAAAGCTATAAAAGCCAAGCCAAACCCACAGGTCGCTGCAGACAGATAGGCAGACTTTACCCGGTCATACTGTTTTGCTCCGTAATTAAAACTGGTAATGGGCTGAAGGCCCTGGGAAATTCCGATAATAAAGGCCATAAATACCTGGTTCACCTTGGTGATAATCCCTGCACAGGCCAGGGGTATGGCTTCACCATAGACAGAAATGGCCCCATAATAACCTAGGGACTTGTTCATTACAATCTGTACCACCATCATGGCAAGCTGATTACTGAACGGCGCTGCGCCTAGGGACATGATACGGGTAACGACACTGCGCTGTGGTATCAAATGGGCTCTGCCCAGGGCCACAGTGCGGCAGTGACTGAGAAACCAGACCACCATACAGGCCGATATGAACTGGCCGATGACAGTGGCCAGCGCTGCCCCCGCCATACCCATGTTGAGGCCGAATATAAACAAAGCGTCCAGAAAAATATTGATAACAGCTCCCACCAGATTGCACATCATGCTGATCTGAGGTCTGCCGTCGGCGCGAATCAGGTGAGCGCCTCCTGTGGTCAGAGTTAAAAAGGGAAATCCCAAAGCCACGATACCAGTATAAGTCTTGGCATATCCCAGCACATTATCAGGGGAGCCGAAAAAGACCAGCAACGGTTCCAGAAGCAGCAGGGTAATCGCACACAGCCCAAGGCCGCATCCCACCAGCATGGCCGCTGCGTTTCCCATATAAAATACCGCCTTTTCCGGCTGTTTTCTTCCCATAGAAATATTAAAACAAGAAGCGCCTCCAATACCAAACAGCAACGAGATGGCGATACAAGATATGGACAGGGGGAAGGAAATATTGGTAGCCGCGTTTCCCAGTTCGCCGATGCTTCGTCCAATGAAAAATTGATCTACAATATTATATAAAGAGCTTACCAGCATGGCAATGATGCTGGGTACGGCAAACTTGGCTAAAAGCCGCCTCACCGGCTCTACGCCTAGTGGGTTTGAGGTCGGTGGGTTTGGGGCAGAATTTTCGTTCTGTGTAACATCTTTTTCTTTTGCTATCTTTGTCATTGTGAAGTTCCCTCTTCTTTGCAAAATATTTGCTTCATTATTATTGTATCGGCATAAAACGGTGTTGTCAATGTTCCTTGTATCTACGCACCCCTATCGTTCCCCATCGGTCACACCTTTTTCATAAAAATTCCATAATCGTCAAAGAATCCACATAATATGCACTTTTACTTGTTGACAAAAACAATGTTTCTCATGTATAATAGTCGAATATCACAATTTAATCCGTCGTATCTTTATGGGTGTGATACGACAGTGTTATGGGAGGATGTTATGGAAAATCAACACAAAAAAGGTCAATGGACCAGCAGTTTCGGCTTTTTAATGGCTGCTATAGGTTCTGCTGTAGGCCTTGGTAACTTATGGGGCTTCCCCTATAAAATGGGAAAAAACGGCGGTTTTGCCTTTCTACTTATCTATCTGGTTTTAGTGGCAGTGGTAGGCGTTGTCGTATGTCTCTCTGAACTCTCTTTGGGGCGTAAATCCGGTAAAGGCGTTGTAGCCGCTTACGAATCCATTGCTAAAAAGTACAGCTTTGTGGGCTGGTTTGCTTGGATTTCTCCCCTGCTGATTTTAGGCTTTTACAGCATGCTAGGGGGATACTGCATCAAATACGCTCTGGCTAATCTAGGCGACCTATTTGGAGCAGGCTTCGGTGTGGGCGCCGCAGATTCCGGCGAGTATTTCGGCGCTTTCTCTGCTGACCAGTTGCAAACATCGATTTATTCGCTGATTTTCGTTCTGTTGACGATTCTCATTGTAAAGGCCGGCGTATCCAGCGGTATCGAAAAGTTTACAACCATCGCCATGCCAGCACTATTTATCATGCTGGTCATTGTTATCATCCGCAGCGTCACCATGGAGGGAGCCGGCGCAGGTCTTTCCTTTATGTTTAAGCCTGATTTTTCTGTATTTAAAGGAAGCGGCTGGATTAACGTCCTTGCAGCATCTGGCGGACAAATGTTCTTCTCCCTGTCCTTGGGCATGGGTATCACCGTTACTTACGGTTCCTACATGAAGAAAACAGAAAGCCTGGAAAGGAATGCTCTGCTGATTCCAATCGCTGATACAATTATCGCTGTCATGGCTGGTATGGCAGTTATGCCTGCTGTATTTGCATCCGGCCTGGATCCAGCTTCCGGCCCGAAGCTGCTGTTTGTTACATTGCAAACCGTATTTTCGGCCATGGGAGGTCTGGGCCCAATCTTCGGTTTCCTGCTGTACTTCCTGGTATTTATCGCAGCTATCACTTCTTCTATTGCACTTTTAGAAGCTGTTTCTGCTGTCGTCATGGATAAACAGATTGAAAAAGGCGGTTCCCACGATCGTAAGAAAGTCACCTGGATTATGGGTCTTATCGTAGCTATAGAGGCTGTGTTCATCTCTCTGGATGGACTGGGCGCCAACGGATTCCCGCAAATATTCAATCAGGGCTGCTGGCTGGATACCTTCGACTTAATCTCCGAAGGCGTATTGATGCCTCTCGGTTCCCTGATTATGGCCATCATCTTCGGCTGGTTACGTCCTGGCTATGTGGACGATGAAATCGCACTGGACAACGGCGGATTTAAGATGAAGAACTATTTTCATTTCTGCATCAAATGGATCGTACCGCCTGCTATGGTTCTCGTACTGTTAGGCCAAATCGATACCTTCTTCGGATTGGAATGGTTCTCATAATCAAAAACTTCAAAAGGACAGGCGGGTCATCCCGTTCTGTCCTTTTTTAATCCCCACAAATTTATGCCTATATTTTTCTCGGCAGCAGCAGTCGGAATGCCCCCTGCTCCACTGCAAAATCTACTGTCCCAGCATCTACGATTTCCCCGTCAGTGCACAATCGCATCACGCCATCCAGCGGGGTAATTCTGGCCGTTTGGCAGGTTCTAGCACAAAGAATTCGGTCTATGTCTGGCAGTTCGTTATGGGTACCCTTGGCATAATAAGGAAATTTCTTCAAAAAATCCAGCCTGCCCACGTTATAGATAATGTTAACATCCATCTTACCGTCCTGTACGCTGGCATAAGGGGAACTATGTACGCCGCCGCCGCAAAACCCGCCGTTTCCCAAGGCTGTCAAAAGCACAGAACCGTCTTCTATCACTTCTCCATCCAGTTCTACCTTGAGACGAGCTCCCTTCTTTTTAATAAACGTGACAGCCACTGCCAATAGATAAGCGAAAGAACCTGCTACCAGCGGATAGTTCTTTAGTCTGGCCGCCATATCTACCACATTGCAGTCAAAACCGATATTGAACATATTGGCGCAATAACGAGTTTGCTGCTTCCCATCAATATCGCCCCAATAACGGATGGCATCACAGTCTATGATTTCACCCAAGAGCTGAGCCTTTGGGTCTAAAAAATCTCCTGCATCAGGAAAGTTGCGTGCAAAATCGTTGCCAGTTCCAGTGGGCATGAGACCGATAGCCATGTGATCTGATGGTGGTGCGCTGAGAACGCCATTCAGGATTTCATTCAAGGTGCCGTCTCCACCACAGGCGATAATCCGTCCTTCCTCGCTGCCACAGGTCAGATAAGTAAAAATTTTTGCAACTTCCTCCCCATCGCCCGGTTCTTTGGTCATATAGATACTGGCAGTCTGCCCGGTTTCCTCTATTGCTTTTTTGATTTGCTGCTTTAATTGATCGATGCCCCTGCCCTGACCTGCACAAGGATTGATAATGAATATTGTTTTCATATAGTGTTCTCCAGTGCTAACAAATTACCTTTATTTTATCGCGTATGCCGATGGAATTCAACAGTAAAAACCATGTCTTTCATTTTTTTCCACTTTGGGGTATACTATTTACAATATTATAATTTTGGGGGAGGTTTCCATATGGATTCAAGAATCGAAAAACTTTCACGCCTGCTCACAGGCTATTCCTGTCGTCTACAAAAAGGCGAGCGGGTTCTTATCGACTATGAGGGAGAGTGTACCAAGCCGCTGGTGCGTCAGCTGATAAAAGACGCCTACAAACTAGGGGCAAAACCTTATGTCACCAGTCGAGACAACACCCTGCTTCGAGAAATTTTGCTGGGCGCTGATGAGGAGCAGCTAGGATTTTTAAACGACTATCAACTGTATCAGATGAAGGGCATGGATGCTTACATTGCCATTCGCGGAGGCGACAATGTATCAGAGCTATCCGATGTACCTGCCTCGCAGCTTAACCTATACAGTAAAAAGACCCAGCCTACTTTGGATTGTCGGGTAAATGAGACTAAATGGGTCGTTCTCCGTTACCCAAACCCTTCCATGGCCCAGTTGGCAGGCAAAAGCCAGGAAGCCTTTGAGGATTTTTATTTCAATGTCTGCACCCTGGATTATCAAAAAATGAGCAAGGCCATGGATGCACTGGTAACTCTCATGGAGCGAACCGACCGAGTCCGTTTAGTGGGCCCTGGCACCGACCTTTCCTTCTCAGTCAAAGGAATTCCTGCCATCAAATGCGCTGGGGAATGTAACATTCCTGACGGCGAAGTCTACACTGCCCCTGTCCGCACCTCTATGAACGGCGTTATCAGCTATAATACCTGCAGCGAGGAACAAGGCTTTACCTATGAAAATATTCGCTTTGAAATAAAGGATGGAAAAATCGTAAAGGCCACGGCCAACGATACTGACCGCATCAATGCACTTCTGGATACCGACGAGGGGGCTCGGTATTTCGGAGAATTCGCCATCGGCGTCAATCCGTATGTGCTTCACCCTATGAAGGATACCCTGTTTGACGAAAAGATTTGCGGCAGCTTCCACCTGACCCCAGGCGCTGCTTATGAGGATGCAAACAATGGAAATAAATCAGCGGTTCACTGGGATTTGGTCATGATTCAGCGAGAGGATTACGGCGGCGGCGAAATCTGGTTCGACGATGTACTCATCCGCAAAGACGGTATCTTTGTCATCGATGAACTGAAATGCCTCAACCCAGAAAACCTCATCTAGCCGCTCATTCGCAGGATATTTTGGAAAGGGGATTTAAAACATGAAAGAACGAATTCTAGTTGTGGATGATGAAAAAGAGATTGCAGACCTGCTTGAAGTCTACCTGACCAACGACGGCTTTCAGGTACAGAAGTTTTATAACGGCAGCGAGGCTCTCGCTGCGCTTATGGAACGTCCGCCTGATTTGGCTCTTCTGGATGTGATGCTCCCTGATATCGATGGGTTTCGCATCTGCCAGAAGATTCGTGAAAACTGGTATTTTCCGGTCATCATGCTGACAGCCAAGGTGGAAGATATGGACAAGATCATGGGGCTTACTTTAGGAGCAGACGATTATATTACCAAGCCGTTCAATCCGTTGGAAGTTCTGGCCAGGGTCAAAACCCAACTCCGCCGATATACCAGGTACAATCACCCAGGGGCGCCTGTGGAGGCAGGCCCTTCCAGCGCTTCCCCGCTTTCACCAGAAGGCCAGCAGAACCCATATGAAAACGAAATCGACATCAATGGACTCATCATCAACAAGGATACTCATACCTGTACTTTGTATGGCGCTGCCTTAAATCTGACGCCCATTGAGTTCTCTATTCTCTGGTACCTGTGTCAAAACAGAGGACGGGTCATTTCCTCCGAGGAACTGTTTGAAAAGGTCTGGGGAGAAAAGTATCTGGACAATAACAATACGGTCATGGCTCACATTGGCAGACTGAGAGAAAAACTAAAGGAACCGGCTAGAAACCCTAAATTCGTCAAAACGGTCTGGGGCGTAGGCTATAAGGTGGAATAAGGCAGGGACATTCTATGGATAAAAACAACAAACGCATCATCGGCATGCTGCGGCGAAACCTTTTGATTAAGCTGATTCTCACCTTGGTTCTGTACACCATATCAGCGCCCTTCCTTTATGTGGCGGCTACTACCATATTCTCCATGTTCATCTGGCAGGGCGACGAATTTTTATATCGACTGGCTATCTGGATGTCTCAGCGGGTGGATTTGATGGCCATCGGCTATATTGTAGGCGGCTATACGATTATCGGCGTCTACTATTTTAGCAAGCCCTTTTCCTATCTGTCAGAGGTTTTAGACGGGGCTGAGTCCATCTACCGGCAAGATGAGGAACTGATTGCCTTTTCTTCCTCCAATTTAAGCCAGATTGAAAGCCAGATGAATCAGCTAAAACTGACTCTACGCAGTAATCAGCGAGCAGCTCAGGAGGCGGAAAAGCGAAAAAACGAGTTGGTTGCTTATCTGGCCCATGACTTAAAAACGCCCATTACATCGGTGATTGGCTATTTAACCCTCCTTCACGATGAAAAGGAAATCTCTTACAACCTGCGGCAGCGGTATCTGTCCATTTCCTTGGACAAGGCCCAGAGGCTGGACGATTTAATCAATGAATTTTTTGAAATTACCAGATTTAACCTGTCCAACATCTCTCTGGAATACAGCCGTATCAACCTGACTCGGATGCTGGAGCAACTCCTATTTGAGTTTAAACCCATGCTAACAGATAAGAATTTGACCTGCAGACTGGATTGTCCAGCCGACGTGGTTCTCTATTGCGACCCTGGCAAACTGCAGCGTGTTTTCGACAATCTGCTGCGAAACGCAGTCAATTACAGTTATCCTGATACGGAGATTCAGATCAGTCTGACATTGGATGAAAACAAGGCTCATCTAGTCTTTGTCAACCATGGAACCACCATTTCTGCCGAAAAGCTGGCTCGCATCTTTGAACAGTTTTACCGGCTGGATTCTTCCCGAACCTCCGCCAGCGGCGGCGCTGGCCTGGGTCTTGCCATCGCCAAGGAAATCATAGAACTGCACAACGGCTCCATCACAGCGACCAGCCAGGAAGAAACCATTCAATTTGATGTGTTCCTTCCGCTGAAATAACAGGTTGACCAATATATCTTTAGGGTGACTGCAGCATTGTGAGAAATTCGTAAGAAAATCTGAAAGAAAACGCATGGGTTTTGCCATGTGAAAGAGAAAAACAAAATCTCCCTTTGGCTATAATAAAGACATAGCTTAATCAAAAGGGGGATTTTTACATTGGCTAGAAAACCATTGACACAGATGTTTCCCTTCCTTCTGCCACTGCGGAGGATGCAGCGGAAACTCTTTTTTTACGCAGGGATGCGTTTCGACCATAACACCTATGCACGTACCCAGCTCAACCAACGGTTGCCTTACGAAGGCTTTTTTACTGATTCGCTTTTAATCAACGACCACAGCGGTCACGATATAGAATACCAATACAACAAAGTCTTTAATCTGAAACTGGCGGCAGCCTGTATCGACAAGCTGGTGATTCGCCCTGGGGAGACCTTTTCCTTCTATCAAGCCATCCGCCATGCAGACAAAAATACGCCTTTTAAGGATGGACTCAATGTGGAGTTCGGCAAAATCGTAGGTAGCTATGGAGGAGGCCTCTGCCAACTCAGTTCTTTGCTCTACTGGCTCTTTCTCCACACGCCTATGACCGTGGTAGAACGGCATGGTCACGGTATCGAGAGTTTCCCTACCACCACAGAGGAGTTGCCTGCGGGAACCGACGCTACCATCAGCGAGGGCTGGCTGGATTTAAAGGTACGCAACGACTCGCCGTCTACCTGGCAGATTTTGCTCAGCTTCGATGAGGAATATATGTATGGAGCCATCTGCTGCGAACATCCCATTGAAGAGGAATTTGAAATCTACAACGGTCCCATCCTCTATTATCGCAAGGATAACCATAAATGGCAGAAAGCAGAGGTGCGGCGCAGGCGGAGAAACTTAAGTCGCAACGTCATCACCGACGACAGGATGCTTTACGAAAACGTCTGCGAAATCGGCTACGATCTGCCAGAAACCTATTTCGCTTGCGAGGATAAGTCACCTAAACCCCAGTCAAATCAATCCACTCGTTCAAATGTACAGGAGGTCATCTAAATGAACCAGGTAAAAAAAAGGAAGCAAGCTGTAGCCGTTATATTCGGCGGTTGCTCCAGCGAATATGAAATATCCCTTCAATCGGCAAGCTCCGTCCTTTCTCACATGAATCATGAAAAGTATCAGGTCATCCCTATCGGCATCACCAGGGATGGTCGCTGGCTTCGGTATGACGGCGCTGTTGAAAAACTCATGGATGACACCTGGTATCAGGACGGGGCCTGCAGGCCTGTATTTCTTTCCCCTGACCGTAGCCACGGTAATCTGGTAGAGTTGACAGAAAAAGGATTGACCTATGCCCATATCGATGCTGCATTTCCTGTTCTCCACGGAAAAAACGGAGAGGACGGAACCATTCAGGGTCTCATCGAACTTGCAGGCGTTCGGCTCATCGGTTGCGGAACTTTAGCCTCTGCCCTTTGTATGGATAAGGACAGGGCTCATCTTCTGGTAAAGGAAGCAGGTATCAAGGCGCCTACCGCAGTATCCCTTTCCGGTTCTATACCAGATATGGCAACTCTGCAGGAATTGCTCCAGGAACTTACCTATCCTCTCTTTGTAAAACCTGTTCGCGCCGGTTCTTCCTATGGCATCAGCAAAATCTATGAGCAGGAGGAACTGAAGGGCGCTGTGGACAAAGCCCTCCAATACGACAACGCTCTGATTATTGAGGAAAACATCGACGGCTTTGAAGTGGGCTGCGCTGTTATGGATGACGGCTTTGGCGGACTTTTGGTGGGTCGAGTAGATGAAATCCAGCTGACCTGCGGCTTCTTTGACTACAGAAAGAAATATACGGAGGTGGATTCTAAGATTCATATGCCGGCTCGCATCGACCGTGAGACAGAGGCTCGTATCCAAGAAACTGCCAAAATCATCTACAAAACCCTGGGCTGCAGCGGTTTTGCCAGAATCGATATGTTCCTCACGCCTACTGGGGAAATTGTCTTTAACGAGGTCAATACCATTCCAGGCTTTACCTCCCATAGCCGTTTCCCAAAGATGATGGCTGGAGTGGGCATCTCTTTTTCTAAAATCCTGGAAATCCTCATAGACGGTACAGCGCAAGGAGAACCATCATGAAATGCAATGAAATACAACTAGATCAACATCACATGCACCGCGGAAACCTAATCCTGGTCAATGGGAATCTTCCACTGCTTCAGCCGGAGATTCCCCACCTGATGCCCATGGACGGTTCTAAACAAAGCCAGGAACAGACAGTCTTTCTGGAATCCACAGTGGCGGCTCTGCTACTTTCTATTTTTCGCTCTCTCCGCTCCACGGAGTCCATCGTGCCGGTGAGCGGTTATCGAAGTTTTTTACACCAGCGCAGGATTTATGAGGATTCTTTAAGAACTAGCGGCGTGGATTTTACCATGAAATATGTGGCTCTTCCTGGGTGCAGCGAGCATCAAACCGGCCTGGCCGTAGATTTGGGCCTTGACCAAGAGATGCTGGATTACATATGTCCCGACTTTCCTCGCTCTGGTATCTGCGAAGAGTTTCGCCATAAAGCGCCTGCCTATGGATTCATCGAGCGGTACAAAGCCGAAAAAACGCCGATTACCGGCATTGCTGCAGAGCCTTGGCACTTCCGCTATGTGGGCTATCCTCATTCTGTTATCATGGAGGACCATCATTTTTCCCTGGAGGAATATATTCAGTTTCTCCGTCAATTTCCCTATGAAGGAGACCACTTCCATGTGAAAGCCACCGAAGTACATGGCGCTGTTAGCACAGGTAGAAATCCTCTGAAAAGTCCAACAGTAACCCCAGAAAACTTTGAAATCTTCTTCGTCAAACTGACCGGAGACAATCAGGAAATGCGGCCTGCAAGCATCACCCTGCCTTCTAACAAAATCTATCAGATTTCTGGCAACAACGACGACGGGTGTATTGTGACAGTCTGGAATTAGTAAAAGTACCAACGCAAAGATGGCAAAACCACAGGAAGAGTAGCCAGAGGCGACAAACAACGGTCGAAAAGACCGTTTTTCTTTTGTAATAACATTTAATCTCTGTCTATATTAGGATATTTGTGATATAATGTCTACCGTATTTAATAAACGGCATACATAGGCTGTGTGCTGAAAAAAGGGAGAATAGAACTATGTTAGAGAAAAACGAATGTGCGAAGAAGAAGGAAACTTGGTGTGGACTGAATCGTCCAGATATGGCAGTGGAAGATGCTGACGCAGTAATTTTCGGAATTCCCTTTGGAGAAGGCGTTAGTTACCGAGGCGGCGCAGAAGAAGCGCCCAAGTTTTTACGGGAAAATACGTTGTGTTCTACCCCATGCACAGAACGGCTGGATTGGTTTGACACATTGAATATTGTAGATGCAGGCGATTTTAAATGTGAGAACCGCGAGGAACTCTTTGCGGAAATTCAGCGTTACGTGGCGGATTTGGTGCGAAAGGGTATTCGCTTTACCATGGTCGGTGGGGACCACTCTGTCACGATTCCGGTGGAGCGAGGTATTAACGATGCACTGGACGAGGATTTCGGAATTATTCACATAGACGCGCATATGGATCTTAGCTTTGAGATGGACGGTGATTTGCTGGCTCATGGCTGTACAGAACAGCGAGCATTGGAACTGGAGCATGTAACATCTTTGAAAAATCTGTATTTCATCGGTATCCGTTCTATTGAGCAGGACGAGTTTGAATTTTATAAGGAAAACGACATTCAGGTAAAAACCGCATATGACTGTTATGCCCAAGGAATTGAAGCGGTTGCTGCAGACTGTGTAGAGAAGATGAAGCGGTTCAGCAAAGTATATGTCACCTTTGATATTGACGCACTGGACCCGGGCTATGCGGGTGGAACCGGAACGCCACAGTTCGGTGGATTAACGCCTCGTATGGCCCTGACTTTGATGGAAAAACTGTTTACCCAACTGAATATCATCGGCTTTGACGTGGTGGAAATCGCGCCGGCTTTGGATCCATCTTTGGCGGCCATGTATGCCGGACGAAAGTTAATCACAGAAGGCTGGGGATATTGGGCTGATGCTTTGGGTAAATTAGTGAGAAAATAAAGAAGAGTAGAACAGAGCGATAGTAGAATTAAAATTCATCCGGAAAATCATAAACTGAAATTTGGCTCTTGCCAGCTACACAAAATCTTCAGTTTCGAATTTTCGGATGAATTTAATTTTATATACAAATCGGGAATTGACCAACCTAGACCATGGATTTTCCTAAACGTCAAACCGGGGCCTAAGGCTCAAGCTGCCAGTCGATTGGCGTCTGCCCGGTCAGTTCTAGGAATCGATTGGCTTTGCTGAAATATCCTCCTCCAAAAAATCCATTGGATGCAGATAACGGGCTAGGATGGGCGCCGGTCAATACAAAATGGTCCCGATTGGTAATCAGCTGCATTTTGGAACGGGCGTTGGCGCCCCATAAGATAAAGACCACCGGCTCGGTTCTCTCGTTAAGGCTGGCAATCACCTGGTCCGTAAACTTTTCCCAGCCCTTGCCTTTATGGGAATTGGCCTGATTTCTGCGAACCGTCAACACCGTATTCAGCAGCAATACCCCTTGTTTGGCCCAGTCCTCTAAATAACCGTGAGGCGCAGGGGCAATGCCCAAATCCGATTTCAATTCTTCATAAATATTGATAAGAGAAGGCGGTATCCTTACTCCCTTTTTTACGGAAAAGCACATGCCATGGGCCTGACCCGGCTGATGATAAGGGTCTTGCCCCAAAATCACCACTTTCACATCCTGAAAATCGGCGCGTTTTAAGGCATTAAACAGATCCTCTCTCGGCGGATAGATGGTTTCCTTTTCATATTCTTCATCTAAAAAGGTTTCCAGCTTTTTAAAATAGGGCTTCTCAAATTCATCTTTTAATACGGTGTCCCAGCCGTTTCCAATTCTATACATATTTGTCCTTTCTGCCTCTGTCAGTGGTTTCTCTGCCAGTGCGTTGTATTTATTACCATTTTACCTGTATCTACATTGGCGCGCAATATGTTTTCCACTATTTCCATCATTTATTGCCATCCTTTAACTGATATGGGACTTTTTGATTTTTTGAGTATAACGGAAATGGAAAAACTTAACCGAAAATCTTCTTTTAAGGGAAATGAGTATAATTTGTTTCCAGAAATCAATGGTTTAAAAGTAAAAATAGCTATTTACCAGTGAATTATAGGCAAATTTTATCGTTGACATCAGATTTCTTATACTCAGTTTAAAAAAAATGGCGCCTTAAGTTAACCTGACCATTGCAGGGCCACCACCCCCATGATACAATGTCTATACACGCCGATTGGCAAGCCGGAGGGCGACGGTAGAGGCGATGTATAACAGGTACTAAGAGCGGCCGGCGATTGACAAGCCGAAGGCGTTGGCAGAGCAAACGCTCACAGTGCAATGTCTATACACGCCGATT
>JAAWDM010000038.1 GCA_022793795.1 Bacillota bacterium | reverse complement strand
GTGGTATGGCAGTGCAGCAACTGCGGACATCAGTTTGTAGGAACAGAAGCGCCAGAAGAATGTCCAGTATGCGCCCATGCCAAAGGATACTTCCAGGTAAAGGCTGAGAATTACTAAGCGATTGTGAAATCTTACCAACTCCAAAACTTTTTATACTTTGGTTTCACGCAGGGGAGCGTTGAAGCCAACCTAAATCCCGCTGTGGTAGCTGCTCAAATGGCAGACCTGCATAGGCGGAATTTTTTTATGCGATCCTAGCCCATGGGCTCCCTAGAGATGGCGTTGACGGGCCGCGGCAGAGATGATACTATGAAGGTGTAGAGCAAAGTAAAGGATGACACGAAAGCAGAGAATATGAAGGGTTTTGGGTGAAAGTTATGAAGGAAAATATCAAAGGGACGGCGGCAACCGATGCAGCGGACACATGGAATGGTCAGAAATCGAGACGACATATTTTTAATTGGACAGATAGAGTTGTCCTCATAGTGGATGTTTTGCTACTTATTTATGGACTCCTTCTTGTGAAGCGGTTTGATGAGGTAGTCATGTGCCTGGGGGACGAACCCTTTCGGTGGGGTGTGAATCCTACGTGGCGGTATAGTGACCTTTTGAAACTGCCATACATGATTTTAGTTGGATTTTTAGCTAGTATGCTTACCGACGGCTGTTACAGATACAGGAAAAAAGCGGACAATGGAATCGGTTTTAAAAAAGAAAAGCTGACGACGATTCTGGTAATTCATGGGATACTGGCTGCATATGGCTGGTATCAGGTGTTTCGGTTTCGAGGCAGATTTTTATGTACGATTGGAGCGGATGCATGGTTACAGCAGCTTCCTGTCAGCTTCTGGAAGACTTTGGCTCCTATTTGCATTACATCGACTTTGATTAGTATTGGGGCCCTGGTTGGAATTTTCGTTGTGCGGCAGGGTGGAAAAATGTAGGCGGTGCTGGTCGGATGGGGCGTCGTTGGCTTTTGGGGGGGGAATAGGAGAATTTAGCCAACAAATTGCCCAAAATTGTTGTATATTTTTAGTCAATCTGATCAAAAAGCCAACGCGTTCAAAATTAAGAGGGTTTCATCTGAAGGGTGGAAGGAGAAAATGGCTGAACGTAAAGATTTTGCAAGGCGAAATGTATCCATAGCAGAACGGAAAGAAACGCCTGTATGTGTGTAAGATATGAGGAGCCGTAATCCATTGAAACAACCGTATAAATCTCGAAAAAATGTGCAAAATTTATTGAAAAAAATGTGAAAAAAGTCTTGCATCTTTGACAGAAGTGTTATATACTAAAAAAGCTTGTGAAAGGCGATGAAGCGGGAAGTTACCAAGCTATTGGAGAATTTCCGTTGAGAATTGTCCTCACCTGATGAGGGCGAAGGGATTCGTCTGATTTTTTCTTGTGTGAAAGAAAAAAGAAACACACGAGAACGTGTACGAAGCAAGCGATTCCACTGTACGCGTTGAAATATCAGGCATCAGAACCCCTTGTACAAGCATAGCGAAAACAGTACTAAAAAATTAGGAGGAAGAAATGAGCGAATTACAGAAAATCAGAATTAAACTGAAGGCTTATGACCATGCGTTATTAGACCAGTCTGCTGCAAAAATCGTAGAGACTGCTAAAAAGACGGGCGCAGACGTATCCGGCCCGATTCCGCTGCCGACAGAAAAAGAAGTCGTAACAATCTTGAGAGCGGTTCACAAGTATAAGGACAGCAGAGAGCAGTTCGAACAGAGAACTCACAAGAGACTTATCGACATTACCAATGCTACTCTGAAAACAACCGACGCTTTGACCAAGCTGGATCTGCCTGCAGGCGTAGACATTGAAATCAAACTGTAATCCAGACAAGATTACAAAAGCGATGAAAATTGCGTAAACTTTTTACCGCGTCCCAAGGCACGCAAGCTTCGAGAAACGGAATGTACCAGTGTACATGAGCATCGCAGAGAGCGCAGCGTAACACGGCGATAGCGTAAAAAGACAGTGAAAGTTACGCAGGATTTTTACGGCATCGCAAGGCACGCAAGCTTCGAGAAACGGAATGTACCGATGTACATGAGTATCGCAGAGAGCGCAGCGTAACGCAGCGATAGCGTAAAAAGACAAGTAAGAAGGGTACTCCCCTTAGTAAGAATACATGAGAGGGAACGACTGCAAACGGCTCACCTGTGTAAGCCCAGGCGCAAGATGCGGCGCCGCCAGACAGTCAGTCACACCAGAGTATTCCAATGTAAGCGAAAAGGAGAAAAAATATGAAGACAATCTTAGGTAAAAAGATGGGCATGACCCAGATCTTCGACGCAGACGGAAACGTGATTCCGGTAACCGTCATTGAAGCTGGCCCAGAAGTTGTAACCCAGGTTAAGACCGTTGAAACCGATGGCTATAATGCAGTGCAGGTAGGTTTTGAGGATCAGAAGCCGCACAGAGTAAACAAACCGCTGACCGGACATTTTGCAAAGGCTGGCGTGGTAACGAAAAAGTATCTGGCAGAGTTCAGAGTAGAAGAAGGCGAAACCTACGAAGTAGGACAGGTCATCACCGTAGCTGACTTTGAAGAAGGCAAGAAGATCGACGTGACCGGTATTTCCAAGGGTAAAGGAACTCAGGGTAATATCAAGAGACACGGACATCACAGAGGCCCTATGAGCCACGGTTCCAAGCACAAGAGACTGCCTGGCGCATTGGCAGCAGGTACCTATCCATCCAGAGTATTTAAAGGCAATGCCGGCCCTGGTAGAATGGGTAGAGAGACCGTTACCATTCAGAATTTAGTTCTGGTAAAAGTTATTGAAGATAGAAACCTTTTGCTGGTTAAGGGCGCAGTTCCAGGAAACAAGGGTGGCCTGGTTCGCGTAAGATACGCAGTGAAAGGTCAGGACAAATAGAGATAAGACTTCAGAAAGGAGGAAGCACAAATGGCAAAAGTAACAATGCTTAATATGGCAGGCGCACAGGCCGGAGAAATCGAGTTAAACGACGCTATCTTCGGAATTGAGCCCAATGAAAATGCTGTTCACGCAGTAGTGAAAAATTACCTGGCTAATCAGAGACAGGGTACACAGTCAGCCAAGACCAGAGCTGAAGTCAGAGGAGGCGGCAGAAAGCCGTTCAGACAAAAGGGAACCGGTCGTCACAGACAGGGAAGCTCCACTGACCCATCACAGGTAGGCGGCGGTATCGTATTCGCTCCAAAGCCAAGAGACTATAGATATACGTTACCAAAGAAGTTAAGAAGACTGGCAATGAAGTCCGCTCTTTCTTCCAAGGTAGCTGAAAAGGAAATCATCGTTTTGGATGAACTGAAATTTGATGCACCTAAGACAAAGGAAATGGTAAAGGTGCTGGCAAACGTAAAAGCTGCTAAAAAGGCGCTGATCGTTATGGCTGAAAAGGATGAGAACGTAGTAAAATCCGCAGCCAACATTCCAGGCGTGAGAACCGCACTGGTCGGCACCATGAACGTGTATGAGATCATCAATCATGAGAGCTTCATCATCACACAGGAAGCAGCCAAAAAGATCGAGGAGGTGTACCTGTAATGAGAACAGCATACGACGTAATCCTTACACCGGTTATTTCAGAGCAGAGTATGGATGTGGCACAGGATAAGAAGTATACATTCAAAGTTGCAGTAGACGCCAACAAAACAGAAGTGAAAGCTGCTGTTGAAGAAATCTTCGGCGTTGAAGTAGCCAAAGTAAACATCATGAATTATGACGGTAAAGTAAAGAGAATGGGAAGAAGCGTTGGCAGAACTGCTGCCTACAAGAAAGCAATCGTTACTCTGACCGAAAAGAGTAAAGAAATTGAATTCTTCCAGGGACTTTAATATAGGAGGCACGAAGTAAAATGGGAATTAAAAAATATAATCCAACGACTCCTGGTCTTAGAGGTATGACAGTTTCTACTTTCGAAGAAATCACATCTACCACACCTGAAAAATCTCTGACGATCACCCTGAAGAAACATGCAGGAAGAAATAACAGAGGTAAGATCACTGTAAGACATAAAGGTGGCGGCACAAGACCGAAGTACAGAATCATCGATTTTAAGAGAAATAAAGACGATATTCCGGCAGTGGTAAAGACCATCGAATACGATCCAAACAGAAGCGCAAACATCGCGCTGCTGGTTTATGCAGACGGCGAGAAGAGATACATTCTGGCGCCAAACAAATTAACGGTTGGTCAGACAGTTGTATCCGGCCCGAACTCGGATATCGTAGTAGGAAACGCACTGCCAATCGCCAACATTCCGGTTGGTACCATCATCCACAATGTGGAACTTAAGCCTGGCAAAGGCGGACAGCTTGCTCGTTCCGCAGGTAACGGCGCGCAGCTGATGGCAAAGGAAGGCGCTTACGCACAGGTAAGACTGCCGTCCGGCGAAGTTAGAAAGGTCAGCATGCGTTGCAGAGCCACCATCGGCGAAGTTGGCAACTTGGATCATGCAAACATCCAGATTGGTAAGGCAGGAAGAAAGAGACACATGGGTATCAGACCTACCGTAAGAGGTTCCGTTATGAACCCGAACGACCATCCACATGGCGGTGGTGAAGGTAGAGCTCCTGTTGGACGTAAGAGTCCAGTTACACCTTGGGGTAAACCTGCTCTGGGTTACAAGACCAGAAAGAAGAACAAAGCTTCTAATCAATATATCGTAAAGAGAAGAAATGAAAAATAATAGGAAGGAGCAAAGCTAATGGGTAGATCACTCAAAAAAGGACCTTTCGTGAATGCCAAGCTGCTGAAAGCCATCGAAGCGATGAACGCAGCCAACGAAAAGAAAGTTATCAAAACATGGTCAAGA
The DNA here is from genome assembly GCA_022793795.1 of Bacillota bacterium. Lineage (GTDB taxonomy): Bacteria > Bacillota > Clostridia > Peptostreptococcales > Anaerovoracaceae > RGIG7179. Next base: position 49,280 of record JAAWDM010000038.1, on the reverse strand, counting down.
CCATCCACGATATTCCCACAGATGGTGGGACACACCATCGCCGTACACGACGGTAAGAAACATGTTCCTGTATATATTACAGAAGACATGGTAGGACACAGACTTGGAGAATTTGCTCCGACCAGAAACTACAGAGGTCATGCAGCAGATAAGTCCTCCAAGGTGAAGAGATAAGAAAGGAGATAGATGAAAATGGAAGCAAAAGCAGTTGCAAAATATGTCAAGATGTCTCCTATCAAGCTGAAACCTGTTACAGATCTGGTAAGAGGCAAAGACCTTGCCGAGGCGCTGACCATCTTAAAGTTCACGCCGGGTAAGGGTTCTCAAATTGTAGAGAAGGTTGTAAAGTCAGCGGCAGCAAACGCTGAAAACAATTTTGATATGAATCCGGACAATTTATACGTCGCAGAGGTTTACGCTAACCAGGGCCCGACCATGAAGAGATGGAGAGCCGGTTCACAGGGAAGAGCATCAATCATCTTAAAGAGAAGCAGCCACGTTGGCGTCACTTTAAGAGAGAAAGAATAGGATAGGAGGTTCATTCATGGGTCAGAAAGTAAGTCCGCATGGATTAAGAGTGGGCGTTATAAAAGACTGGGATTCCAAATGGTATGCAGATAAAAAGAACTTTGCAGATTACCTGATCGAAGATAATAAGGTAAGAGAATATGTAAAGAAGAAATTGTATGTTGCAGGCGTATCCAAAGTGCTCATTGAAAGAGCAGCAGAAAACAAGATCAGAGTTATCATCTTCACAGCAAAGCCTGGTATGGTCATCGGTAGATCTGGAGACGGCATCGATGTACTGAAGGCTGACCTAAAGAAGTTGACCAAAAAAGAAGTAGAGATTTCCATCGAGGAAGTAAGACGTTCCGAAATGGATGCACAGCTGACTGCTGAAAGCGTAGCGCAGGCTCTGGAAAGACGTGTTTCCTTCAGAAGAGCTATGAAGCAGGCTATCGGTAGAACCATGAAGGCTGGCGCTAAGGGTATTAAGATCACCGTATCCGGAAGACTGGGCGGCGCTGAAATTGCAAGAAGCGAGAAATACAGCGAAGGTAACGTTCCTCTGCATACATTAAGAGCTGATATCGACTATGGTTTTGCAGAAGCAGACACCACTTACGGAAAGATCGGCGTTAAGGTATGGATTAACCACGGTGAAGTCTTAGATAAGGGACTGCAAGGCCCTGTTCGCGAGGAAAAGCGCGACAAGAACGGCAGAAAGCCAAGAAGAGACGGCGACAGACGCGATAGAAGGAGAGACGGTGAGCGTCAGGGAAGACGTGACCGTAACGATAGAGCCGAAGCGCCAAAGGCAGTAAACCCAAGGATCAGAAAGACTCCAAAGGCTGCACCACAGGTAGAAGAACCACAGGTAGAAGCACCGGCAGAGCAGGCCGCTGAGACTACTGAAGCATAAGCGAACAGAGAAAGGAGGAACTTAGCCATGTTAATGCCAAAGCGCGTGAAACGTAGAAGAGTTCACAGAGGTAGAATGAAAGGCGTAGCAACCAAAGGCAATACCATTACCTATGGTGCTTACGGCTTAATCGCACAGGAATGCGGATGGATCACCTCCAATCAGATCGAGGCAGCTCGTATTGCCATGACCAGATCTATCAAAAGAGGTGGTAAAGTATATATCAAGATTTTCCCACATAAGTCAGTAACCAAGAAACCGGCTGAAGTACGTATGGGTTCCGGTAAAGGTGCTCCTGAATACTGGGTAGCAGTTGTAAAGCCAGGCAGAGTGATGTTTGAGATCGAAGGCGTATCCGAAGAAAAAGCAAGAGAGGCCATGAGACTTGCATCCCATAAGCTGCCTGTAAAGTGCAAGTTTGCCATCAAAGGCCAGGAAGTAAAGGGTGGTGAAGCATAATGGAATTAAAGAAAATGAGAGAAATGACTGAAGTTGAGCTGAACACCGAACTGGGCAAGATGAAGAAGGAACTGTTCAACTTGAGATTCCAGCATGTGACCGGACAGCTTGAAAATCCGGTTCAGATGAGAGAATTAAAAAGAGATATTGCCAGAGTAAAGACCATCATTAGAGAGAAAGAGCTGGCCAAGGCCGAAGCTTAATAGAAAGGAGGATGTAATATGACAGTTGAAAGAAATAGAAGAAAAACTAAGGTCGGTATCGTTGTATCTGACAAGATGGATAAGACCGTAGTTGTGGCCATCGAAGACTTCGTAAGACATTCCCTTTATGGTAAGGCCGTAAAGAGAACCAAAAAGGTGAAGGCTCACGATGAAAATAATGAATGCCAGATTGGCGATAAAGTAAGAATTATGGAAACAAGACCTCTCTCCAAGGATAAGAGATGGAGACTTGTAAACATCATCGAGAAGGTTAAATAAAGGAGGCACCAGATCATGATTCAGACTGAAACTAGATTAAGAGTTGCCGATAATTCCGGTGCAAAGGAACTTCTTTGCATCCGTATCCTGGGTGGTACTTCCCGTCAGTATGCAAACATCGGAGATGTTATCGTATGCGCAGTTAAGGAAGCGACTCCAGGTGGCGTTGTGAAAAAAGGCGACGTTGTGAAAGCCGTAGTGGTTAGAACCAAGCATGGTGCCAGAAGAGCTGACGGCAGCTATGTAAAATTCGACCAGAACGCAGCAGTTATCATCAAAGATAAGGAAGATAAGAATCCGGTTGGTACTCGTATCTTCGGGCCGGTTGCCAGAGAGCTGAGAGATAAGGGCTTTATGAAGATCGTGTCCTTAGCACCGGAAGTATTATAGGAGGCGACACGGATGCGTATTAAGAAAGACGATACAGTGGTAGTCATCACTGGTAAAGATAAGGGTAAGACCGGTAAGGTTCTGAAAGCCATGCCTGCCGAAAACAGAGTCATCGTACAGGGCGTAAACGTTCAGACCAAACATGCAAAGGCAACCAGAAAAGCCGGAGCAGAAATCAAGCATATCGAAGGACCTATCGATGCGTCCAATGTAATGCTGTATGATACAAAAGCAAAGAAAGCCGTTAAAGTTGGTTATCAGATCAAGGATGGTAAGAAGGTTAGAGTGAACCGGAAGACCGGAGCGGTTATCGACTAGGAAAGGAGGAGAAGATTTTGACAGCAAGATTAAGAGAAACTTATAATAATGAAGTTTTCAACGCTTTGAAAGAAAAGTTTGGCTATAAAAACGTGATGGAAGTACCTAAACTGACCAAGATCACCATCAACATGGGTCTTGGAGAAGCTAAGGATAATGCAAAGATCATGGAGTCCGCTGTAGCAGAGATTGCGCTGATCAGTGGCCAGAAGCCTGTCATCACCAAGGCAAAGAAGTCTATCGCAAACTTTAAGGTAAGACAGGGTATGCCAGTAGGCGCTAAGGTTACTTTAAGAGGCGATAACATGTATGTATTTGCTGATAAATTCTTTAATATCTCTCTTCCAAGAGTTAGAGACTTTAAAGGCGTTAGCAAGAATTCCTTCGATGGTAGAGGAAACTATTCTTTAGGCATCAAAGAACAGTTAATCTTCCCTGAAATCAACTACGATCAGGTTGATACCATTAAAGGCATGAATATCGTATTTACTACAACGGCTAAGACAGACGAAGAAGCAGCTGCACTGTTAGAGTTGCTGGGTATGCCGTTTGAGAAATAGGAGGGAATTATGGCAAAGACATCTCTCAAGGTTAAACAGGCTAGAAAACCGAAATATTCGACACGCGCATATACCAGATGCAGAATCTGTGGACGTCCTCACTCTGTACTGAAAAAGTATGGTATCTGCCGTATCTGTTTTAGAGAGCTTGCTTACAAAGGAGAAATTCCAGGCGTAAGAAAAGCAAGCTGGTAAATATTTGAAATCAGTGCATAGGTCGAGGGCCAAAGGTTCGACTGAACCAACGATTTTCTTCGATACCGTGCAAGAGAAAGGAGACATACTGTAATGACAATGACAGATCCGATTGCGGATATGCTTACAAGAATCAGAAATGCCAACATTGTAGGCCATGAAACTGTTGAGATTCCTGCATCCAAAATGAAAAAAGCGATTGCAAAGATCTTAAAAGAAGAAGGCTATATTGTAGACTATGAAGTAATAGAAGACAATAAGCAGGGCATCATCAAGGTAACTATGAAGTATGGTGCTAATAAAGAAAGAGTTATCAGCGGAATTAAGAAAATTTCCAAGCCGGGCCTGAAGGTTTATGCTAAAGCAGGCGAAGTACCTAAGGTATTGGGCGGACTGGGTATCGCCATTGTGTCCACATCCAAGGGCGTTATCAGCGATAAGGAAGCCAGAAAGCTGGGTATCGGCGGCGAAGTAATCTGTTATGTATGGTAGGAGGAACGAAAGATGTCAAGAATTGGTAAGAAACCTGTAGTTGTTCCTGCTGGCGTAGAAGTTACTGTAGACGATAAGAACGTCGTAACAGTAAAAGGTCCAAAGGGACAGTTATCAGAAGAAATCAGCAAGTTAATCAAGGTTGAGATCGGCGAAGGCGAGATTCTGGTTACCAGAGCTTCCGACGCAAGAGAAGAAAGATCCCAGCATGGACTTGCAAGAACTTTAATCAATAATATGGTAATCGGTGTGACTGCCGGCTTTGAGAAAAAGCTCCAGCTGGTAGGTGTGGGTTACAAGGCAGAAAAGAAGGGTAAAGTCCTGGTTATGAACCTTGGTTACTCCCATCCGGTAGAAATGGAAGATCCTGAAGGGATTACCACCGAGTGCCCGTCTGCGACGGAAATTATCGTAAGGGGTGCGGATAAGGCAGTTGTCGGAAATTATGCGGCTAACATCAGAGCTTGGAGAAAACCTGAACCTTATAAGGGCAAAGGTATTAAGTATGCTGACGAAGTAATCCGCAGAAAAGAAGGCAAGGCTGGCGCTAAATAAGAGAAAGGAGTGAAGTGAAAATGGCAAAAGACAGTAGAAACGACAGACGTGTCAAGAGACATGAAAGAGTAAGAAAAAACCTTTATGGAACTCCTGAAAGACCTAGATTATGCGTTTACAGATCCAACAAGAATATTTCAGCACAGGTAATCGACGATGTAAACGGCACCACTTTAGTTGCTGCATCCTCTCTGGATAAGGAACTGAAGGCTGAAATCGAAAACGGTGGAAACAAGGAAGCTGCCAAGAAGGTCGGTGAAGCCTTGGCTAAGAGAGCGCTCGCTAAAGGAATTGAGGAAGTTTGCTTCGACAGAGGCGGATTCTTATATCACGGAAGAGTTGCTGAATTAGCAGCAGGCGCTCGCGAGGGCGGTTTAAAATTCTAACAGGAGGAAATAAGGAATGCGTAATATAATTGATGCATCCAAGCTGGACTTAAAATCAACGATCGTCAGCATCAGAAGAGTTGCGAAGACCGTTAAAGGCGGTAGAAACATGAGATTCAGCGTAACCGTAGTAGTCGGCGACGGTAATGGCTACGTTGGTGTTGGTCTTGGTAAAGCGCAGGAAATCCCTGAAGCTGTAAGAAAAGCAGAAGATGATGCAAAGAAGAATTTAATATATGTTCCGACAGTAGGAACTACAGTGCCTCATAAGAACCTTGGTATCTTCGGCGCAGGCAGAGTGCTGATTATGCCGGCTGCACAAGGTACCGGAGTAATCGCCGGTTCCTCTGTTCGTACTGTACTGGAAGCGGCTGGAATCAGAGACGTAAGAGCAAAATCCATCGGCTCCAATAATACCGGAAATATGGCATATGCCACACTGGAAGGTTTGAAGGGCATGATGACTGCAAGCGAAGTTGCTAAGCGCAGAGGCAAGACGGTAGAAGAAATTTTGGGATAGGAGGTAAGCGAACATGGCAAAAATGATTAAGATCACTTTAACAAAAAGCACGATCGGCGCTTCTCCTAAGCAGAAAAAGGTTGTCGAAGCGTTAGGACTGAGAAAGATGCACCATTCTGTAGAGTTGGCAGATACGCCGCAAACTCGTGGCGCTGTCGCTAAAGTTTCGCATCTTGTTACCGTAGAAGAACTGTAGGAGGTGCATAGGAGATGAAATTACACGAATTAAAAGCGGCTCCTGGCGCAACGAAAGCGCCTAAGAGAAAGGGCCGCGGTACAGCTACCGGTCAGGGTAAAACCGCCGGAAGAGGTATGAACGGTCAGAACTCCAGATCCGGCGGCGGCGTTCGTCTCGGTTTTGAAGGTGGCCAGATGCCTCTGTATAGAAGACTGCCAAAGAGAGGTTTCACCAACATTTGGGGAACAGATTACACTGTAGTAAATGTAGAAGATCTCAACAGATTTGAAGCTGGCACAGTTGTAACACAGGCGGTATTAGAAGAAGCCGGTCTGGTAAAGCAGGTAAAGGACGGCATTAAGATTCTCGGACAGGGAAGTTTAAATGTTGCTTTGACAGTAAAGGCTGATAAGTTCAGCAAGACTGCGGCAGAAAAAATCGAAGCTGCTGGAGGAAAGGCTGAGGTGATTTAAAATGGGTATGTTAAAGACCGTCGCGCAGGCGTGGAAAATTGCTGAAATCAGAAGTAAGATGATCTTTACGCTGCTGATGTTGGTGGTTTTCAGAATCGGTTCAAACATCCCAGTTCCAAACATCAACAGAAGCGCGCTGGCTGAAATGTTTTCCGGTGAAGCTGGACTGTTTGACTTGTTTGACCTGTTTTCTGGAGGATCTTTCAGTAACTTCACGATTTTCGCGTTGAGTATTACACCGTATATCACTGCATCAATCATTATACAGCTCCTCACGGCTTTCCCTTATTTTGAAAGGTTGGCCAAAGAGGGCGTAGAAGGTAGAAAGAAGATGGCGCAGATTACCAGATATCTGACCGTTGTGTTGGCTCTGGTACAGGCAATCGGATTGACTGTAGGTCTGTTCAGACGTGCAGTTATCAATCAGAGCGCTTTCTCCATTATCGTCATCATATTGGTGTTGACGGCAGGTACCGCATTCCTGATGTGGTTAGGTGAGCAGATCAATGATAAAGGTATCGGCAACGGTATCTCCCTACTGATCTTTGCAGGTATTGTAGCTAGAATTCCAAGCGGACTCAGAAGTCTGTTTGTCGGTGTAAAGGATGGTTCTATTTCCATCGTAAGCCTGATTCTTCTTGCAGTTGCTGCTGTTGGCGTTATCGTCGTGGTTGTGCTGATTCAGGAAGGTCAGAGAAGAATTCCAGTTCAGTATGCAAAGCGTGTTGTGGGAAGAAAGATGTATGGCGGACAGTCCACCCATATTCCTATTAAGGTAAACCAGGCGGGCGTTATTCCAATCATCTTCGCACTGTCTCTGTTACAGTTCCCGTTGACCATCACCTACTTTATGTCTTCAGATAACGGATTTGCAATGTGGGTGACCAAGTGGTTATCTCCATCGGGTAATCCAGGCGTATGGATTTATGGTATTTTGAATGTGATTCTCATCATCTTCTTTACCTATTTCTATACGACAATCTCCTTTAACCCAAATGAGGTTGCTGAAAACATGAAGGCAAACGGCGGCTTTATTCCAGGAATTCGTCCTGGTAAGGCTACAGAAGAATATTTACAGAAGGTAATGTCAAGAATCACAATTGTAGGCGCTATTTTCTTGGCGCTCATCGCAACATTGCCAACTATTTTAAGCGTTATGGTTCCGTCTCTGCAGGGTATTCATTTCGGCGGTACTTCACTGCTGATTGCAGTAGGTGTTGCTCTGGATACAGTAAGACAGCTTGAGAACCAGATGCTCATGAGAAACTATCAGGGATTCCTGAAATAATGAGGGAGAAAAATAGACATGCTTAGAACTATTTTATTAGGCCCTCCGGGAGCCGGTAAGGGCACACAGGCAGTAAAAATCGTGGAGAAATACGGCGTACCGCATATCTCCACAGGAGATATCTTCAGAGAAAACATTAAGAAGGGTACAGAGCTAGGAAAAAAAGCCCAGGAATATATGAACAAGGGCGAGCTGGTACCAGACGATCTGGTAATCGAAATTGCAACTACCAGATTGTTGGAAGATGACTGCAAGAATGGGTTCCTTTTAGACGGATTCCCAAGAACAGTGTACCAGGCAGAAAAGCTGGATGAATTTCTGGCAGGCCATGGTTCTAAAATTGATAAGGTACTGGACATAGCAGTAGAAAAGGAAGAACTGATTACCAGATTGACTGGCAGAAGAGTGTGCAAAGCATGCGGCGCCAGTTATCATGTAGTCAATATTCCTCCTAAAAAGGAAGGCGTTTGCGACTTATGCGGCGGAGAGTTGATGCAGAGAGCAGATGATACTGCCGAAACTGTGGCAAACAGAATTGAAGTGTATGAAGCACAGACCATGCCTTTGATCGACTACTATGAGAAAGCCGGAAATATTGCACACATCGACGGTGCAACAGGCCTTGATAATGTGTTTGCCGATATCGTAAAAGCATTAGGTGAGTAAATATGATCATCATCAAATCGAACCACGAGATTGAATTGATGCGAGAAGCCGGTAAGGTGGCCGCATATATCTTAAAGGAACTTGGCAACATGATCCACCCAGGTATGGCGACTATCGAAATAGACCGGTTTGTAGAAAAAACCGTAAAAGCACATGGGATGAAAGCGGCAGAGAAAGGATATTGCGGATATCCCGCCAGTGTCTGCACCTCTGTCAATAATGAAGTGGTACATGGAATTCCCAGCAAGAAAAGAATTCTAAGATCCGGCGACATTGTCAGCGTGGATCTGGTGGTAGAGTATAAAGGGTATATGGCTGATGCAGCCAGAACCTATGGTGTGGGAGAAATCAGCAAAGAGGCTGCCCATCTCATTGAGACGGCGGAGCGAGCCTTCTTCGAAGGTATGAAATTTGCCAGAGAGGGTTATCGGCTCTCAGATGTCTCCCATGCCATTCAGACTACCGTAGAAGACGAAGGCTTTGGAGTTATTCGTGACTTTGTAGGACATGGAATCGGCGGAGACATGCATGAAGATCCGCAGATTCCAAACTACGGTAAAGCAGGGAAGGGGCCCAGGCTCCAGCGTGGTATGACGCTGGCCATAGAGCCTATGATCTGCCAGGGCGCTTACGACGTAGATATTTTGCTGGATGATTGGACTGCAGTTACCATAGACGGCGGTTTGGCTGCACATTATGAAAACACTGTGGTTATTACGGATGGTGAGCCTGAGCTGCTTACTTTGTAGAGAGAGGGAGACTAGATATGGCGAAGAAAGATGTCATTGAGGCCATGGGAACGGTTGTCGACGCACAGCCAAACGCAATGTTCAAGGTACAGCTTGACAATGGTTTTGAGGTGCTTGCACACATTTCAGGTAAAATACGAATGAACTATATAAGGATTCTTCCTGGCGATAAGGTAAAGGTGGAACTTTCCCCTTATGATTTAACCAGAGGAAGAATTATATGGAGAGATAAAGGCTAAAGTAGGAGGAAATAAAATGAAAGTTAGAGCTTCCGTAAAACCGATCTGTGAAAAGTGCAAAGTGATTAAGAGAAACGGTAAAGTAATGGTTATCTGTGAAAATCCGAAGCACAAACAGAAACAAGGTTGATCGAATCTATATTGCAGCTGATGGGAGGCCAGGCCCCATCATAAAAAGGCTGCTTACTAATTTATGATAACCTGTCTATATCACTCCTGGGTTGTCCTACTGCCATATGCAGAAGGACTGGTGACGGAAGATAGGGGAAGGAGAAAAATATGGCTCGTATAGCCGGTGTTGACTTACCAAGAGAAAAAAGAGTTGAAATCGGTCTGACCTATATCTATGGTATCGGTAGACCAACCTCTCTGGCAATCTTAGAGAAGGCTGGAGTAAACCCTGATACCAGAGTAAAGGATTTAACCGAAGAAGAAGCTGGTAGAATCAGAAAGATCATCGACGAAGATTACCTGGTAGAAGGTGATCTGAGAAGAGAAGTTTCTCTGAACATCAAGCGTCTGATGGAAATTGGCAGCTACAGAGGAATCAGACACAGAAGAGGTCTGCCCGTAAGAGGTCAGAATACCAAGACAAATGCCAGAACTCGTAAGGGTCCGAAGAAGACCGTTGGTAGAAAGAAAAAAGCAGGTAAGTAAAGGAGGTAGGACGTAATGGCTAAAACTGTAAAGAAAACAGTTAGAAAAAAGAAAAGAGAACGTAAAAATATTGAAAAAGGCCAGGCACATATCCAATCCACCTTTAACAATACTTTAGTTACTCTTACTGATATGAGCGGAAATGCCCTTTCATGGTCATCCGCAGGTTCTCTGGGATTCAAGGGTTCCAGAAAATCCACCCCATATGCTGCACAGATGGCTGCAGAAGAAGCAGCTAAGGGTGCAATCGAACATGGTCTTAAGACTGTAGAAGTTTATGTAAAGGGACCGGGTTCCGGTAGAGAGGCTGCCATCAGAGCGCTTCAGACTGCTGGACTAGAAATCACCATGATTCGTGATATCACACCGATTCCGCATAATGGATGCAGACCGCCAAAGAGAAGAAGAGTCTAGGAAAGGAGGAGTAATTCAGAAATGTCAAGATATACAGATGCAAACTGCAAATTATGCAGAAGAGAAGGTCAAAAGCTTTTCTTAAAGGGCGAAAGATGCTATAGCAGCAAGTGCGCCATCGAAAGAAGAAATTACGCTCCTGGACAGCACGGTCAGGCAAGAAAGAAACAGTCTGACTATGGTAATCAGCTGAGAGAAAAGCAGAAAGCAAAGAGATTTTATGGAATGCAGGAAACTCAGTTCAGAAATCTGTTTGATAAAGCAGCAAAGAGACCTGGTAAGACGGGTGAAAACCTGCTGATCTTACTGGAAACCAGATTAGATAACGTGGTATTCAGACTGGGCTTTGCTTCTTCCAGAAAAGAAGCAAGACAGCTGGTAACCCACGGACACTTTACCGTAAACGGCAAGAAAGCTGACATTCCTTCCATGGAAGTAAAGGCTGGAGATGTGATCAAGGTAAAGGAAAAGAGTCAGAGCTCTCCAAAGTTTAAGGAAGTAAAGGAAATGTCCATTACGGTTCCTTCTTGGATGAGCGTAGATGTTGAAAAACTGGAGGGTAAGGTTGTTACCCTGCCTAGAAGAGAGGACATCGATACTCCGATTGCAGAGCACTTAATCGTCGAATTATATTCCAAGTAATATAGCAGCATGAAACAATCGGCTAATATAGTACCAGGAATGAAAGGGAGGGTTTTGCGTGATAGAAATCGAAAAACCAACAATCAATAAACTGATTGATGAAGACGAACACTATGGTAAATTCGTAGTGGAGCCTCTGGAGAGAGGTTACGGTACAACTCTGGGAAATTGCCTTAGAAGAATTCTTTTAAGCTCACTTCCAGGAGCCGCCGTTACATCCGTTAAAATCGATGGAATACTTCATGAGTTTTCAACAATTCCAGGTGTCAAGGAAGATGTCACTGAGATCATCCTGAACCTGAAGAAATTAGCTGTCAGACTAAATGGAGATAATACCAAGAGAGCGATTATCAATGCGGTAGGTCCGAAGGAAGTGACTGCTGCAGATATCATTGGAGATGCCGAAATGGAAATCTTCAATCCGGATCTGCACATTGCAACCCTGGAGGAAAACGCTACATTGGTGATGGAAATCAACCTTGCAAGAGGCAGAGGTTATGTTCCTGCAGAGCAGAACAAGACTGAAAGTACACCGATTTCCGTCATTCCGGTAGATTCCATTTATACGCCTGTCAGAAAGGTGAACTTCACTGTAGAGAACACCAGAGTCGGTCAGGTTACTGACTATGACAGGCTGGTGCTGGAGATTTGGACAGACGGTTCCATTACACCGGATGAAGGTGTGGCCATCGGCGCTAAGATTATGCAGGAACATTTGAACCTGTTTATTCAGTTGACTGATGCTACGGGATCTATGGAAATCATGGTGGAGAAGGAAGAGGATCAGAAAGAGAAAGCCCTTGAGATGACCATCGAGGAGTTGGAATTGTCTGTTCGTTCCTTCAACTGTCTCAAGAGAGCAGCCATCAATACGGTAGAAGAGCTGACGCAAAAATCTGAAGATGATATGATGAAGGTGAGAAACCTGGGTAAGAAATCTCTGGATGAAGTAAAGGCGAAGCTGGAAGAACTGGGTCTGGGCCTAAGACCTAGCGATGATTAAGATAAGAAGTATGACGAAAGGAGTAAATCGATATGCCAGGATATAGAAAACTGGGCAGACCTTCTGCACACAGAAAGTCCATGCTGAGAAACCTTGTAACTGACCTGTTTAGAGAAGGTAGAATCCAGACGACTGACTGCAGAGCGAAGGAAGCCAGAAGAGAAGCTGAAAAGCTGATTACATTAGCTAAGCGCGGCGATCTTCATGCAAGAAGACAGGTACTTGCCTATGTATTCGATGAAGATGTGGTAAGCAAGCTATTTGATGAAATCGCACCAAAGTATGCAGAAAGAAATGGTGGATATACAAGAATTCTGAAATTAGGACCTCGTCAGGGAGACAACGCAGAGGTTGTATTCCTGGAACTGGTATAATTTCTGAATCCAATCTGTAAATGTGATAAAACCCTATACCTTCGGAAACGCTGGTATGGGGTTTTGTTGTCTTGCAGATTTCGCTTGCAAATAGGGTCTATCAGTGGTATGATATTTTAGTAAAGTAAATATGGCTTTATGTTCTGTCAGCGATGACAGCTAAGAGGGAAGCAGGTGAGAGTCCTGCACGGTCCCGCCACTGTAAGCGAGGAGCAACTTTCATGGGAGTAAAATCCCGTCCACTGGATAGCCGGGAAGGGGAAAGGCTGCGATGATACGCAAGTCAGGAGACCTGCATAAAGTGAAAATATGCTGCGCCAACGGTGAATTGGTATTCGGCACATTGATAAAAGCAGTAACAGCAAATACGGGCTGTGGTCTAAGGAGACCACAGCTATTCTTTTTGTCGCATATTAAGCGGCCTATAAAAACGTCTTTTCATTCACAAGGACTGGAGAAGGTAGAGTTTAATACCTTTTCCAGTCCTTTCTCCATTTTCCTTATGGATAACTGTTACCTGACAGCGGGTAAGTTCTTGACAATCGACAGTCACAGGAATATACTGTAATTAAACACAAGAGTATGAAAAAGGAGACGACAGCCATGAATTTGGATAGAATCTATACACCAGGTAAGCTGGGGAGGTTGGAACTGAAAAACCGTTGGGTGATGCTAGCCATACATACAGGCTATGCCGATGAGGATGGCAGCTTTAGCCAACGGGATATGGCCTTTTATAAAGAGAGAGCTAAGGGCGGCGCGGCGGCCATCACCTTGGTGGGCGGCGTCAACGAAATTGGCTGCCAGGATCGGATGCATAGATTGGATGACGACCGGTACAACCAGGGAATCAAGGAAGTATGTCGGATGATTCACCAAGGAGATGGCAAATCGAATTGCAAGGTTTTCATGCAGTTGTTTCATGCAGGTCGGAACAATACCGCCCAATGCCATAACGGCGCTTTGCCTCTCTGCCCGTCCAAAGTACCATCGCCGATTTATAGGACAGAGCCAAAGGAAATGACCGAAGCCGATATAGAAGAGACCATTGAGGCTTTTGCCGAGGCTGCAAAACGGTGCAAAATCTGTGGTGTGGACGGTGTAGAGGTAAGCATCAGCGCGGGCTACCTTCTCAGCCAGTTCCTCTCTCCTTTGGTGAACCTTAGAAATGATAGATGGGGCGGCGACGAAAAAAGGCGGATGGCTTTTCCCACAGCGGTTCTTACAGCAATCCGGCAGGCGGTGGGAGAGGATTATACGGTTATTGCCAAGATTTCCGGTGGAGATATGCTGGGAGGCTATGACGTTCCATATATGATAGACTTCATCAATCAGCTACCAAAAGGGACCCTTGATGGGGTGACGGTGACAGGTGGTTGGCATGAGGCTCCAACGCCGCAGATTTCCTACCATGTGGCCCCAGGCGGCTTTGCATATCTAGCAGAAGAGATAAAAAAAGGAACGGGCTTGCCTGTGATTGCCTGCAACCGAATTAACAGCGGAGAGGCGGCAGCAGAACTCCTGGGCCGCGGCATCATCGACTTTGTGGGAGCCGCCAGACCATTCCTTACCGACCCGGCCTTTGCCCAAAAGGTAAGACAGGGAATTCCATATAATAAGTGCCAGGGCTGCAACCGAGGCTGCATTGAACGAGTGTTGAAATATAAGGATGTACAGTGCGCCTTTAATCCACAGACAGGACGGGAGTACCTGGGAGTTACCGCAAAGCGGTTTGAAAAAGTTTTAGTCGTAGGAGCAGGCCCAGTGGGACTGACGGCAGCCAAACTGCTCCTGGAGGCAGGAAGCCAGGTCATAATCGTCACAGAGGAAAAGGAAATCGGTGGAAAGCTGGCTATTGCTGCAGCGCCCCCAGGAAAACAGGATATGATGGCTTTCCGCCAGTATTTGGCTTATGAAATTGAAAAGGCTGGCGGGAAGGTGATGACGGAAACAGCCTTCAGTGAAGAACTGATAAAAGAGGAACAGCCGGAACATATCTATTTTGCGGTGGGAGCAGAGCCTAGAATCTTTGAAATCCAAGGTATGAAGGAATCGGGCATGGTCACAGCCTGCGCCGAGGATGTGCTGAGAGCAGGAAGCGTACCAGAAGGAATCAGAAGCGTTGTCATTGTGGGCGGCGGTACGGTAGGGCTGGAAACAGCAGAATTTTTAGCAGTACAAGAAGGAGCAGGCCTGCAAATTACCGTATTGGAAATGGCAGAGAAGGCAGGAAAAGACCTGGGCGGCCTGAAATGGATTATGATGAAGAGCTTGAAGAAATTGGGCGTTCAGGTAAAGACCTCAGCCAAAGTTGTCAGAGCAGAAAAAGGCTGCCTAGTGGTAAGTGAAGGAGAGGCAGAGAGTCGGTACCTATGCGATATGGCAATCTTTGCAGTGGGAAGCGCGCCGCGGGGAGACTTAGGGTTAAAAGAAAAACTGGAAGCTAGAGGAATCGGCGTTACCGTACTGGGAGACGGAGCGCGGCCTAGCAATATTATGGAGGGACTCCGTACGGCCTACGAGGCAATTAGCGGTAAATAGTCATAGAGAAAGACCAGAGAAAATCTGCCAGCCAGCATGTGAACATCTGGTCTTTTTTCTTGTGATTTTTCATGGGATGATGTATACTAGGAGAAGAAGAAAAGGAAGGATAGTACCATGGATTTATCACATTTAAATCAACAACAGCAAGAAGCAGCGACCCATATAGACGGGCCGCTATTGATTTTGGCAGGAGCAGGAAGCGGCAAAACCAGCACCATGACCAGTAGAATTGCATACCTGATTGAGCAGGGGGTCAGTCCCTATCATATTTTAGCCGTGACCTTTACCAATAAGGCGGCCGGCGAGATGCGGGAGCGGGTAGAGCGGCTGGTGGGCAGCGTCAACTATATGTGGATTATGACCTTTCATGCCATGAGCCTTAGAATACTCAGGGAACATTATGATGTAGTGGGTTACGAAAAAAACTTTGTGGTCTACGATACGGTGGATCAAAAGACCATCATAAAAAACATCATGAAGGAGCAAAATATAGATACCAAGGAGTATCCGCAGGCCTATGTGTCCGCCATCATCAGTAAACAGAAGGAAGCGGATATTTCTCCCGACGAATATGCGGAAATAAACAGCGCTAACCCTAAGGCCAAGAAAATCAGCGCCATCTATACGGCCTATCAGCAGCAGCTTCATGCCAACAACGCCATGGATTTTGACGACCTTCTAATCAACGCACTACACGTTTTGCAGTGGGACAAGGGAGCGCTGGAGGACTATCGCAAGCGATTTCAATATATTATGGTGGACGAGTATCAGGACACCAACCACATTCAGTATGAACTGATTAAACTCTTAGCTCAGGCCCATCAAAATCTGTGCGTCGTAGGCGACGACGATCAGTGTATCTATCAGTGGCGCGGGGCAGACATCAGCAACATTCTGGGCTTTGAGCGGGATTTTCCAAAGGCCAAGGTCATCAAGCTGGAGCAAAACTATCGCTCCTACGGAAATATTTTGGCGGCGGCCCATTCGGTTATCCGCAACAACCATGGCCGAAAGGAAAAGAAGCTGTGGACCACCAAAGAGGACGGAGAAAAGATTACATATTACAGGGCTGATACGGATAAGGAAGAGGCCAGATATATAGCCCAGGAGATTTATAATTTAGAGACCAAGCGGGGCGGCGGCAGCCTGGGTCTTTCCGGTGGGGCTGACGATGGCTACAACGATTTTGCCGTGCTGTACCGAACCAACGCCCAGTCCAGATTGTTTGAAGACGCCTTTAAAGCCAGGGGAATTCCTTACCAGATTTTGTCCGGGTTCAGCTTTTACGAGCGAAAGGAAACCAAGGACATGATCTGCTACTTGAGGCTAGTGGTCAACCCATCCGACGACCTGGCTATTAAGAGAGTGATTAACGAGCCAAAACGGGGCGTAGGACCTACCACCATGGCCAAGCTGGAAGGTGTAGCCAGAGTTAACGGTTTGTCTCTCTTCGACGCTCTCTGCATGGACGAGGTGATTTACAGTCTGCCTGCCAAGGCCAGCAAAGCCGTCAAGGAGATGGTGGACATCATTCAGCTTTGTCAGCAGGAGAGGGCAAACCTTCGGGTGTCCGATATTTATGACAATCTCATGTTTAAGACTGGATATATGAAAGCCTTAGAGGAGACAAACACGGTGGAGGCCGAGAGCAGAATCGAAAACCTGCTGGATTTTAAATCGTTCATATACGATTTTGAAAAGGAGAAGGCGGAGGCCGGTGAAGAGGCTACTTTGGAGGAATTTTTGGAAAAGGTGGCCACTGACAGCGATACAGATAAATACGACGAGACTGCAGGCAAGGTAACCATGATGACCATGCACAGCGCCAAGGGACTGGAATTTCCAGTGGTATTCATGCCAGGTATGGAGGATGGCCTCTTCCCTAGCCATCGGGCCTTTGACAATGAGGAAGGCATGGAGGAAGAACGGCGGCTCTGTTATGTGGGAATCACCAGGGCAAAGGAGAAGCTGTATCTGACCGGAGCAGCTTACCGAGTTCTCTATGGACGGGGCGATGCCACCAGAGAGTCCACCTTTATGCGGGAGCTGGATAAGCGGCTGCTTATGGGCGACGCCGTTTATGAGCCTAGTCGGAGAACCAGCAATCGTCTGGGTGTTCAGACCGGTAGTATGGATGGATTTGCAAAGCCGGCGTACCAGCCTTTTGGAAATTCTTCCTCCAGCGCTACCGCTGGGGGAGCGACTATGGGCGCGGCTTATGATCCGCTGAAGTATTCCAGACAGGCGTCTGCTGCCACAGCAGCGGGCAGCGCTGGTGCAGACTTTGAGATAGGCGACCAGGTGAGCCACGGTAAGTTTGGTTTCGGACTGGTAGTGGATGTGGATGATAAGACGGTGACGGTCATCTTTGAAACGGTGGGACAAAAGCGGTTAGCTAAGGGCATCGCACCTATTCGGAAAGTGTGATAGGAAAGTATAGAAAAATAGGGGGCAGTAAACGTGTGTATGGATAAGGAGAAAAAAATAGAGGAGCTGCGGCAACTGACGGCGCGGCTTAATGAGGCTTCCCGCGCCTATTATCAGGAGAGCAGGGAGATTATGACCAATTTTGAATACGATCGGCTTTATGACCGGCTGGTTATGTTGGAGAAGGAGACTGGTGTAACCCTGTCGGCGAGTCCTACGGTGCAGGTGGGATATGAGGTCCTTTCCGATTTGCCAAAGGAGGCCCATCCTTCTAAGATGCTGTCCCTAGATAAGACCAAGGATGTGGAACAGCTTACCGCATGGCTTGGCCAGCAGGAGGGGGTTCTCAGCTGGAAACTGGATGGACTGACCATCGTACTGACCTATGAAGGAGGCCGGCTGGCAAAGGCTGTGACCAGAGGCAACGGCGAAGTGGGGGAAGTGGTGACCAATAACGCCAGAGTATTCGCCAACCTGCCGGTGGAAATCGGATTTCAGGGAAGATTGGTGCTTCGCGGCGAGGCGGTGATCTCCTATGAGGATTTTGAAAAGATTAACAGGGGGCTGACCGATGAAGGAGCCAAGTACAAGAATCCACGGAACCTGTGCGCCGGTTCTGTGCGGCAGCTTTCCAATCAGGTGACAGCAGAGCGCCACGTACAGTTTTATGCTTTTGCCCTGGTCAGCGCTGAAGGAGATGGAGCCGTAGACTTTGCAAAGCGGTCAGAGGAGTTCAGCTGGCTGATGGAACAGGGTTTTGCTGTGGTAGAACATCGGCAGGTGACAGCAGAAAACCTCCAGAGCACAGTGGAATGGTTCGCAGGCCGCATCGAGGAAAATCAGATTCCATCCGATGGGCTGGTGCTGTGCTACGATAATATTGCTTATGGTCAGTCTTTAGGCCAGACGGCAAAATTTCCTCGGGACTCCATTGCCTTTAAATGGCAGGACGAGGTGAGAGAGACGGAATTAAAGGAAATCGAGTGGAGCGCATCCAGAACAGGACTAATCAATCCGGTGGCTATCTTTGAGCCGGTGGAACTGGAAGGTACTACGGTGAGTCGAGCATCGGTGCACAATTTAAGCGTGATGCGGGACTTAAAGCTGGGCATTGGCGACCGGATTTTAGTATATAAGGCCAATATGATTATCCCACAGATTTCAGAAAACCTCACCTGCTCTGGGCGAATTGATGTGCCTTGTCACTGCCCAGTATGCGGCGGAGATACGGTGATTCATGACGAAAATGGGGTGGAAACCTTGGTCTGTCCCAACCCAGACTGTTTGGCCAAGCAGATTAAGCGGCTTACCTTGTTTGTATCAAGGAACGCCATGGATATAGACGGACTGTCGGAGATGACTTTAGAAAAACTGGTAGACCGGGGCATGATTCAGGAACTTGCCGATTTGTTCCATTTGGAGCGGTATCGGGAGGAGATTATAGAGATGGAAGGCTTTGGGGAAAAGTCTTTTGCCAATCTGATTTCCGCCATCGAGAAGGCGCGACAGGTTTCGGTAGCCAAGTTCCTCTACAGTTTAGGGATTCCCAATATCGGCACAGCCAATGCCAGGTTGATTGCCGGCTACTGTCACAACAGATGGGCGGAAATTGTGGCCCTTACAAAAGAGGAACTGGTTGCCATGGATGGTATCGGCGATGTGATGGCAGACGGATTCATAGCCTGGTTTGACGACGAAAAAAATAAGAAGACGGTGGAAAATCTTCTCTTGGAGGTTCAACTAGATGAAACCTATGAGGCAGCGGGAACCGTCTTTGAAGGGCTAACCTTTGTAATAACCGGATCCCTGAATCATTATGAGAATCGGAATATACTGAAGGCAGAGATTGAACAGGCCGGAGGTAAGGTGGCTGGTTCGGTCAGCGCCAAAACCAGTTATCTGATCAATAACGATGTCGCCTCCAATTCCTCTAAGAATAAGAAGGCCAGGGAACTTGGAATCCCTATTATAGATGAGGCCACCATAAAGGAATGGTTGGAAAGCGGGAAGATGTGAAAGGAGAAAAGCGATGGCATTGATTCATTGCCCAGAGTGTGGAAAAGAGATTAGCGATAAGTCAACATGTTGTATTCACTGCGGTTATCCATTAAAGGAAGAGGAGTTAGAGGCAAGAAATGTGTTTGAGACGACTGCTCCTGATGTGACAGATGATAATGAAGAGGAAGATAATGATGAAGAGGAAGACACACCGCCAGTTTTGACCCAATGCCCTGTCTGCGGTAAAACCGTCAGTTCATCAGCCTATGAGTGTCCAGAGTGCGGCCATCCGCTGAAGGAAAAGGAAGGCGGCATTTCCTTTGGATTGGTACTGCTTGCAGTGATTTTAGGCATTGTTATCTGTGCATTTTTCTAATTTGCCTGTATTTTATGAAAAGTCAAAGAGTGAAGGATTGGACGAGAATCAAAAGAGACGGGCTGATACTTTTGTTGGGTATCTGTTTGTATGTAGGGGGAAGATATGTAACGCCCAAACTGACAATTTTACAACTTCAGTGGTTCATGGGCTGTTACTTTAACGATATTCTTTGCGGCACAGTATTTATGGCATACTGTGACGTCTTCTTTACATTGTGGGGCAAACCATTAAAACGTCTATTGACGATAGAAGGGATTTTGCTAGGGTGCGGCCTTATATGGGAAGGGATTGTTCCCCGCTTTTTAGAAGGAAGCACCAGCGACCCTTGGGATGTGGCGGCTTATCTTTGCGGCGGGCTGCTTTATTGGCTCTTTATGGAAAAAATATTAGGACGTATGGCGGTGGGAAAGTAGGTAAAATAGAATGTTAAAAGTAGGAAAACTAGACAACGATGTATTAAAAAAAATAGTAATCGATAAAATCGCATATAAGCGTTCTGAGGTTTTGACCCGCGCCGGCGTGGGAGAGGATTGTGCTGTGGTGGATTTTGGCGACTACGAGTGCGTTATGTCCACAGACCCTATTACGGCGGCTGTGTCCGAAATCGGTCGTTTGGCCATTCATATCTCCTGTAACGATATTGCATCCAATGGGATTCAGCCCATCGGTATCATGTTGGCAGTGCTGCTTCCAGTGGGAACTACAGAAGAGGATATAGAGCTGATTATGGAGCAAGCAGCAGAAGCAGCAGCAGCTTGCAGCGTAGAAATTATTGGCGGTCATACGGAGGTGACGGGGGCAGTCAATCAGCCGGTCATCGTGTCCACAGCCATTGGAAGGGGTCAGAAGTGGCAGTCTGCCTCAGCAGAAAATATTCAGGTGGGCGATGTGATTTTGATGACCAAACAGGCGGGCCTAGAGGGCACTGGCATCATTGCCAGCGATTTTCGGCAGGAGTTGCTTACCTTCCTTGAACCTGAAGAAGTGGAAGAGGCAGAAAGCCTTTTGAATCAAGTCAGTGTAGTGCGGGATGGCGTTGTAGCCGGTCAGGTAGGTACTCATGGTATGCATGATGTGACAGAAGGCGGTATTTTGGGAGCTGTCTGGGAGATGTGCCGTATCGGCGGCGTAGGCTGTCAGGTTTGGGAGGAACGGGTTCCTGTGTCTCTGGTTACCCGCAAAATATGCGCCCATTACAGCATTAACGTCCTTAGACTTATTTCCAGCGGCGCGATGGTCATTGTGGCAGAACAGGGAAAAAAGGATGAAATCATAGAAAAATTGACTCTTTGCGGCGTGGAAGTTTCCCAGATTGGCGAAATCGTTTCAGAAGATAGGGGTCTAACCATCGTAACCGTGGATGGAACCATAGAACCCATCGACCCTCCGAGAGCCGACGAACTTTACAAAGTAGTAAAATAGAATGATATAAGCCCGTTGTTATAATCACATGACTCATGGTGGGATATGCCCATTTTATTTAAAATAGGCAAAAAGGAGAGAGCCCGCCATGGATGATTTTGCTGTAAAGATTGGAGAGAAAATCAAGGAAGCCAGAATAGGCAACGGATTTACACAGGAGGAGTTGGCAGAAATGACTGAATTATCTGTCAACCATATCTCAAAGTTGGAACGAGGCGTTTGTTCCGTTAGTCTTAAAAACTTTTGTAAAATATGTAAGGCTTTGCATTTGTCCTTACATGAAATCGTGTATCAGGACTTGGCCGCCAGTGGGACAATCGTTTTAGATGATGGGCCTGGCAATGTATCTGTTTCAAACATGGATGAGATGACAATGATTGAAAGTCATTTGAAACAGGCGTTAGCCGTCATATATGCGGTGAGAAGGAATGAGAACTGCGGCTGAGGAACAGATACAAAGCAGTAGAGGCCAACTTTTTGGTCATGGTAAAAGTTCCTTGACCTGACAGTTCAAACATGGTATATTAGTTAGAGTGAAATATTGCCCTTAAAAAGCTTCGTCTGGCATGGTTTGGGTCCTGCGCAATGGGATGCCGTGAACCTTGTCAGGTCCGGAAGGAAGCAGCAATAAGCGGAAGTTCTTATGTGCCGCAGACTAGCCTTCTCCAACGCCTGCGAAGCTTTTTAAGGGCAATTTCATTTCTGGAGGAACGACATGTATACAGCCCTTTACAGAGCTCAGAGACCGGAGATTTTCAGCGAAATCCTGGGACAAGAGCATATCGTAAAAATTTTAAAATATCAGATTGCTACAGATACGGTGAGTCATGCGTACCTGTTTTGCGGTACCCGCGGAACAGGAAAGACTACCACTGCACGAATTCTAGCAAAAGCGGTCAACTGTCTGACGTCTCAGGAGGATGGGTGCGGTCGTCCATGCGGTCACTGTGCCAACTGTGAGGCCATTAAAAACGGTACCTTTATGGATGTGGTGGAAATCGATGCAGCCTCCAATAACGGTGTGGACAGCATTAGAGAGCTTAGAGAAAGCGTTAAATATCCGCCGGCAGTGGGACGCAAGAAGGTGTACATCATCGACGAGGTGCATATGCTGTCTACTGGGGCCTTTAACGCTTTGTTAAAGACCTTGGAGGAGCCACCGGAAAACGTGATGTTTATCCTGGCCACCACAGAACCACAGAAACTTCCTGCCACTATTTTGTCTCGATGCATGCGGTTGGATTTTAAGCGTGTACCCCAAAATGTGCTGGCAGAGGGGATGAGGCGCATCTGCAGGGATAAGGGTATCGAAATTACCGATGGGGCGGTAAGGCTGCTTGCCGGCAATGCCGACGGTTCGGTGAGAGATGGGCTGAGCATTTTAGATCAAGTCATTTCAGCAGGCGACACCTATATTGACAGGGATAAGGTGTTGGAATATATCGGCACAGCTGGCGAGGACTTTTTTATCGAGTTAACGGAGTTGGTGGCGGTCCATAACGTGGCGGAGGCTCTGGTTCTTCTGGATGGCGCACTGGCAGACGGCAAGGATGTGAAGCAGCTGATGAAGGATTGGACGGCTCACTATCGAAGCCTTTTGATTACCAAGTTTATGAAATCGCCGGAGGATATGCTCAATATGTCCTCTGAAAATATAGAGCGAATCAGAGAGCAGAGCCATCAGATTTCTTTAGAGGAAATCAACCAGGCGATCATTCGTTTATCTAAGACGATTAACGATGCCAGATGGTCTACACAGCCCCGGATTTTGTTGGAACTGGCCATTGTAGCTATCGCCACCGATTTAATCGACGAAGAGCGGATGGCCCCGCCGGTGCGAAAGGTTAGCCGCAGTGTTTCTCCAGCAGCGACACAGGTGCAGATGGAGGAGCCAGCCAAGGCAAAGATGGAGCCAAAGGTAGAAGGAAAAGCAGAGGAGGAAAAGGTAGCCGTACAGATTGAAGTTTTGCAGCAGGGTGTAGCGGCGCCGGAATCAGTGATTTCATCCCCCCTCATGTCCCAGGAAGAGATGGATCATCTGTGGCACCAGATATTTGAAGAAGGAGAAGGCAGCGCCAGCAGTTTTAATTTAATTCGAAGCGGTACTTCTCTGGGCAGCGTGGGAGAAAATCAGTTTTTAGTGTTGGCAAAGACGGCATTCGCACAACGATATGCGGAAAAAATGCGTGTTGACTTGGAACGGCTGATGGAACGTCATCTGGGTAGACCTCTTAAGATGGTTTGCAGACAGGAGACAGAAGAACTTCGTCAATCTGAGGAAAATGAAATGGAAAACTTGGCTAAGATGGCCAGCGAGACATTGGGAATTCATGTGGAATTAGAATAGGAGGAAATAATCATGGGAAAAGGAATGAGAGCAGGAAAGAAACCGTCAGGCGGTGGCGGCGGAAGTATGCAGAAACAGCTGCAGCAGATGCAGGCCATGCAGAGAAAAATGGAAGCCATTCAGGCTGAAATCGAGGAGAAGGAAATCTCCACCACTGCAGGGGGCGGCGCCGTGACTGTTACTGTAAATGGAAAGAAAGAAATTACCAAACTGGAATTAAAACCAGAAATCGTTGATCCAGAAGACATTGAGATGCTGCAGGATCTGATTATGGTAGCTGTCAATGAAGGGATTCGTCAGATTGAAGAGATATCCAATACAGAGATGAGTAAGCTGACCGGCGGTCTGGGAATTCCGGGACTGTAGATATGAGACAATATCCAAAACCATTGAGTATTCTCATAGGCGAGTTGGCGAAACTTCCAGGTATTGGGAATAAGACAGCCCAGCGCCTTGCTTTTTATATATTGTCATTAGACGATAAAGAAGCAAATCAGATGGCAAACGCCATCCTGACGGCAAAAAAAGAAATGAAGTATTGTTCTGTATGCGGCAATTTGACCGATGTGGATCCTTGCGACATCTGCAGCGATGAGAGCCGTAGGCAGGATGTAATATGCGTGGTAGAGAGTCCGCGGGATGTGGCTGCCATGGAGCGGATTCGGGAGTTTCATGGACTTTACCATGTGCTTCATGGAGTGATTTCGCCCATGGAAGGAATCGGTCCAGAGGACATTAATCTAAAGTCTTTAATCGAAAGATTACAGAGAACCGATGTACAGGAACTGATTATCGCCACCAATCCCAATATCGAGGGTGAAGCTACCGCCATGTATATCGCCAGGCTTATTAAACCAGCGGGCATTAAGGTGAGCCGTATTGCTCATGGGATTCCGGTAGGCGGCGATTTAGAATATGCCGATGAGGTGACGCTTTTAAAATCGCTTGAAGGAAGAAGAGAGCTGTAGGCAGATTTGCGCCTACAGCGACAGTTCCTTTTTTTTGGCGATCTTGAGGAGATAGGAATAGCGGGTACGGGCGGCCAGCAGATTATAGGAGGCGTAGTCAATGGCCTCTGCGTCGGTAAGCTCATTAAATATGGAAATTGCATGGTCCACATCCATACGGGCTGATTTGATGGAATTCATCAGAAAGTCATCTTCCGAATAAATAGGGATACTTTTCAAAATTCATCACACCTTTCTCAATCTATTTCATTCTATTTTATTCCAAAACATCATAATTTATACAAGATTAGGGGGAAGAGATTATGTTAGGATTGCAATTTAGTGTATTTTTGACTTACATAGGGGGAATCATCTTAATTTTTTTACTGGGCAAAATGTTCCTTTGGCCGCTGAAATTGATGCTAAAGTTGGTAGTTAGCAGTTTAATCGGAGGGGTGTTGATTCTTCTCGTCAATGTGGCCGCAGCGGCGTTTGGGCTGCTTTTGATACCGCTGAATATTTTAACGGCGGTTATCATAGGAGTCTTGGGCGTGCCCGGTGTGGTTTTACTGCTGATTATATTTTTACTATAAAGATAAGTCGTAATGGAGGTACAAAAGATATGGCAATAGAGAAAGTACGGCAATATTTCAGAGAGATTGGAATTGAGGACCGGATTCAGGAGTTCACTGTGTCCAGCGCCACTGTGGAGCTGGCGGCTAAGGCTGTAGGGGTAGAAGGCGCTCGTATCTGCAAGACCCTGTCCTTTAAGGATGGGGAAGAAGGGTGTATTCTCATTCAGACGGCAGGAGATGCAAAAATTGATAACAGAAAGTTTAAAGATGCTTTTCACCATAAAGCAACCATGCTTTCCGCCGAAGAGGTGGTGGCTTTTACAGGACATACTATCGGAGGCGTATGTGCCTTTGCCATTGAACACCCAGGGGTGCGGATATTTTGCGACGAGTCCTTAAAACGGTTTGAGACCGTGTTTCCGGCCTGCGGAAGCGCCAGCAGCGCCGTAGAGATGACCTGTGATGAACTCTTTCAGTTCTCAAAGGCGGAGGCATGGCTGGATGTGTGTAAATTGCCGGAGATAGAGGCGTAGAAGAACCGAGAGGATAAAAGAGGATAAAAATGGAAAAAGAAGGAAATTCGAAGGTGGTGTCAGGGATCAAGACCTTGTTCCTGCTCACTCTTGCAGCATGTATTATGGCATTTAATTTAAAGAGTTTCGTCAATACGGGCGGCCTCTTTCCGGGAGGGCTTAGTGGATTGACATTGCTCATCCTGCGAACCGGTGAGGAGTTTTTTCACGTTAGCCTGCCATACTCGCTGATTTATCTGCCGCTGAATCTGATTCCGGCTTATGTGGGAATTCGTTATATTGGTAAACAGTTTACTTTCTGCACTTTTTATGTAGTATTTCTGTCCAGTTTTTTGACGGATATGATTCCGGCCATTCCCATTACCTATGATACGCTGCTAATCAGCATCTTTGGAGGTATTATCAATGGCGCTGCGGTGAGTTTGTCCCTAATCGCGGGAGCCAGCGGTGGTGGAACTGATTTTATCTCCATCTATTTCTCCGAGAAAAAGGGAATCGACGTGTGGAACTATATCCTGTTGGTCAATGTGGTTATCCTCACCACGGCTGGAATTCTCTTTGGCTTCGATGCAGCCCTCTATTCCATTATCTTTCAGTATTGTTCCACTCAGGTGATTCAGGGTCTATATAAGAGGTATCAAAAGGATACCCTGTTGATTATCACCTCCCAGCCCAGTGCAGTTTATGGCAGGATTCGGGCCTTGACCCATCACGATGCGACCCAGATTGAAGGGGTGGGGCTGTATGAAAGTTCAGAGCGGCATATCCTCTATTCGGTGGTAGGCAGAGGCGAGGTGGACAGGGTCATCCGCTCCATTCTGGAAATCGACCCCAAGGCCTTCGTCAATGTCATCAAGACGGAGCAGATTAACGGTAGGTTTTATAAACGGCCGACCAAGTAGGGTGTATGATTTCATATATTGACCATAGGAATACAACATTTGAATGAAAAGAAGAGATGCCTATCTGGTGGAACAGGCATCTCTTCTTTTTTGCATGTCATGGAATCTTTTATTTTTTAATAATCCATTTTACGAAATTTGGACCTTTTCAAAGGATTTTACAAAGCAAAATGGTACTTTCGGGTGATGTCATAACAAAAAAAGATTAGAAACTGGAGACAAATTGACAAGAAAGGAAGTATTGTCCCAGGAGATGTTCAGTGCTACAGTGAATATAATATTATCTATCATTGGGCGTTGATTTTCATCAGTTGCATACGGCTGGAAATGTTCATCTTGCTGTAGATGCTGCTCAGATGCTTTTTTAGGGTGTTGGGACTGATACACATCTTTTCAGCGATTTCCACGTTGTCAAGGCCCTTTACGGTGAGGAGATAGACCTCGGCCTCTCTGTCGGTGAGGGAATATTGGGAGATAATCTTCTTATGTTTTTCGGCCAGCTTGGAGTGGAAGCCAAAACCGTTCCGTTGGGCGGACAGCCGATAAGAAAGATGGTCCTGTAGCTGATTGAGGATGTATAAATCCCTTTCAGAAAAGTTTTCTCCAGAATTTTTTCGATAAAGGGTGATGATACCGCAAAGTTCACCCTGATAGACGAGAAACATGCGGCATACGTGGTCGATATGGGCAGGGGCATAATACTGAGTAAAGATGTCGGATTCCTGCAAGGTGGAGGAGGAGACCAGATCTGACTCCCGGTAGGCCGAGTTTTTTCGGTTGTAAAAGAGCCATTGGTGAAAGTCGATGGTTTCGCCCCGCTCTAGGTAAAAGGCTAAGTCCTCCTTGCTGAAACCCAAATAGACAGGGCTGGAATAGTGGAAGACGCCTTTTTCCTGGGAGACCAGATAAAAATGGCCCATATCGAACCGGATGAGTTTGTTGAAAAGGGCCAGGACGGTTTGACGCATTTCAGTTTCGTCCTCCAGGGTGTGTATTTTGAAGGAAAGCTCGTTGATGAGCCACCAGTCGTATTCTTCTAAAAATGCCATGGAGACACCTCCTGCCTAGAATGATACCCGAAGGTAATATCAATATTTTATCAGAAGGACGGGCAAATATCAACCGAAGGCATAGAAAATAGGGATAAGGAAAAAGAGAGAATGGATAGAAAGATTTTGATTACGCTGACTTCAGAGGAGTCTAAAAGGCTCATTGCAAAGTATGTGGTTACCCTGCCCCTGGTAAAAAGGGCCATGGAGAAGGGTATCATCGATATTCAGATGTCCTCCACAGGTGGCTATATCTATGAAGAGTTGTCGGGACGTCCTATCAATAAGGCAGCCCATCTTTGTGGCTGTATTACAGCAGGGGGCGGCTGCCAGGCCTATCTGCCGGAGGGCATCAAAAGAGAGGCATATTTTGAAAAGGGTGTGGTGAAACATATTTCCTTTCCTTTTGGTGACTTTTCCGCGCTGCTTAACCGAATGGGGCCAGGGGATATTATCATCAAGAGCGGCAATCTGCTGGATCGAAAGGGAAAAGCCTGGACCTTTGTAGGGGAGCCCTCCGGCGATGGGGGAGAATGGGGTCTGGCCCTGGAATATGTGAAAAAGAGTCGGATTGATGTGGTCGTACCCATGACTCTGAATAAGTCGGCTCATATAGACGGAGAGGAGGCAGCGAAGCTATTTCACATCCATGAACTGGACTGGGATAGAACCCATATGATTGCGGAACTGATGCCCATTCCAGGCATGGTGCTCACAGAAATTGAGGCCATAAAGGGTCTGTGGGGCGTAGATTGTACGGTGGCTGCCATGAACGGCGTGTCCAGCGGCGATGGTACTGTAACCATTTGCGTTTGGGGACAGGCAGAAAAGGTGGAACGGTGCTGGGAGCAGATTACAGCCATCAAAGGGGAACCGAAGCTGGAAATAGAGCCCAGATGCGGCGTGTGCCTGGCCATAGAGGACCATGG
This sequence comes from Bacillota bacterium, assembly GCA_022793795.1. Lineage (GTDB taxonomy): Bacteria > Bacillota > Clostridia > Peptostreptococcales > Anaerovoracaceae > RGIG7179. The sequence continues at coordinate 20,765 of JAAWDM010000038.1, read as the reverse complement.
CAAATGCGTGGCCCAGAAACGAAATTTTACTAGGGGATAGGTGAAATCATGAAAGTGAAAGAATATATCCTGCAGGAGATGATAAGGGTGCAGAGGGAGGACGAGGCCCATTACCTGAGGGATGAAAGTTTAGAAAGGATGGTCCGTGAATTTCAGGTGACAAAATCCTTCTTGCAGGATGCGGCCAGCTTTTATGGGGATTTATCCCTGGTACCCAGGGGCACGACGATTATCAAGGTTTGCACCAGTCCGGTTTGCCATTTTGCAGGGAAGCGTGAGTTGATCGGCCTGGTTGAGGAGCTGACAGGTGCAAAGATGGGAGAGACTTCAGCTGACGGGAAATACTTTCTGGAGCCGGTGGGGTGTTTGGGAGCCTGCGACCTGGCCCCAGTGATGATGGTGGACGATACCCTTTATGGAAATCTGACCGAGGAGAAGATAAAGGAGATTCTGGGCCATGGGGTAGAAGAGGATGACACGGTAGAGGAAGACCTCTCTTGGAATATGGATGATTTCCAAGGGTTGAAGCGAGCAGTAACCCTGTCCGGCCAGGAGATTATCCAGGAATTGGAGGTGGCAGGGCTGACAGGGCGGGGCGGAGCAGGGTTCCCCGCTGCTGTCAAGTGGAGGACCGTAAGAGAGGCCCCGGGCCAAACAAAATATATCGTATGCAACGGTGACGAGGGAGAGCCGGGGACCTTCAAGGACCGGTATATTTTGCAAAGGGACCCATGGAAAGTGGTGGAGGGTATGGTGATTGCGGCCTATGCCACAGGGGCTAGCCAGGGATATATTTATCTGCGGGGGGAGTATTATTACCTATATGAAAGGTTTTGCAGAGGACTTACAGCCATGGAGGAGAAGGGGCTTCTGGGGAAAAATATTTTGGGCAGAGGGTTTGACTTTCATGTGGTGGTTAGGATGGGAGCAGGCGCATATATATGCGGCGAGGAGACAGCCCTGCTGGAATCCCTGGAAGGCGGCCGAGGACAGGTGCGTACCAAACCGTCCATCCCTGCCCTCCGCGGACTTCACGGAAAGCCTACCCTGATAAATAATGTGGAGACATTCCTATGTGCGGCCGAGGTTCTGGAACAGGGGGCCGACGCCTATGAGGATAAAAAGTATGTGTGCATTTCAGGCTGCGTCAATGGGCCAGGGGTGTATCGGGTGCCTTTTGGCTTGTCGCTGATGGAGCTGTTAGAAAAGTATGGCGGAGGAATTAGGGAAGGTGCGCGGCTACAGTTTCTTCATATAGGAGGCTTAACCGGCGGCTGTGTGGATGGGGAGACGGCCTTGGAGCTTTTCTACGATAAAGCAGCTCTGCATGAAGTGGGTCTGTCAGTTGGCACAGGAGCCATCTTCGCGGCGGATGAAAATGTAGACTTGCTGGAATATATGGACTGCGGTTTGGACTTTTACTGTAGGGAGTCTTGCGGCAAGTGTACGCCGTGTAGGGAAGGGCTGTATCAACTGAGACGAGAATTGGGGGAATATGGCCGGTCAGGTGAGGAGACGACCAGTCGTAGAATATATCGCCTTTTGGATACCATGGAGGCAGGAAGCAACTGCGGTCTGGGGCAGGGGGTTCCAAGATTTATACGGAGTGCGCTAAAGCTATATGAAAGGAGTAAGAAGGTGTGATGGCCACGGGGAAAATGACAATAGACGGGAAACCGGTGACCTTTGACCAAGAAGGGGGACTGACGGTTTTGCAGGTGGCGACGAGGAACGGCATTTGGATTCCTTCCTTGTGTAGTGAGGAATACTTGAATGTACGAGGGAATTGCCGAGTGTGCATGGTGGAAATTGTTACGAAACTTGCAGATGGGAAGGTGAGTAGAAAGCTGACGCCGGCTTGCACCACTTTGGCCATGGACGGCATGGTGGTAGAACCTTTTTCCCTTCGGGCATTGGAACTACGAAGGTCCATAGTGGAACTGATTTTGGCCAATCACCGTCGAAACTGCACCGGTTGCCATAAGAACAAGCATTGCCAGCTGCAAAAAATCGCGGATGATTTACATATCGTGGAGGAGGACTATCAGGAGGCGTTTACGCCTCTGCCAGAGAAGAGAATCAGCGGCTTGCATGGAATCCTTCAAGTGAATCGGGATAGATGCATCAGGTGCGGACGGTGCAAAGCATATTGCAGCCAGGTATTGGGGCGGCATGGAGTGATGACCATAGGTAAGGGCTGGGATATGAAGTTTCAAATCCATGAAGCCTTCTGCAATGACTGCGGTAAATGCGGACAGGTCTGTCCTGTAGGCTGCCTGTGCGTGGATACACAGTTGGAGAAATTTTGGGATGCGTTGGATCGGTTTGGAAATCAGGTGAAGGTGGTGTTTTTTGCCCGGAATTTGGAGGCCCTTAATCAGCAGTTAAAGGAAAAGAGCGGATACCATATGGAGAAGCTAACCAAACTTTTTTACCAGTTGGGGGTTGGGGAGGTGAGACGACAGGCGTTTCCAGACTGGCCTGAAGGCTATGGCACACTAGCTTGGACCGCACAGCGAGAGACCTCTTTCCCTGTGTGGAGACGTTTGGAGGAGACTGTCACAGGCGAGGGGCCGGTAATCGGCATAACCACCGACGTGTCTATGAAGGGTGTAGTGAAAGAGGTGTCAGAGGTGCGGGCGGTGCTTACCCCAGAGGACGTGGAACTTCTCATTCTTCAAAGTCTGCTGGATGCAGCGCGTATTTAAAGTGTTTGAGAGATTTCGATATTTTTGCTGGTATTTAAAAAAATATCGAAAAGTTTTGGGGAAGTTCGATATTTTTTGGATATAACGTTAAAACATCGAAGGATTTTGGCAGACAAGGGATGAAAATGTTCAAAATATTGGACAATCCTGGAAAATATAATAATATTACAGAAAAATATTTACAGTTTCACCTGGTTTTGCAGTGACTTGACTTAGAATATTCGATATTTTTTTGGTATAGATGTAAAATATCGAAAAAAATTTTTTAAACTCGATAGTTTGTTTATATAGGGAAAAATATCGAATTTCTTCACACAATTATCACATAGAAAAAAGTACAGAATTCTGAAAAGAACGTATGTACTTTTTTATTGTTTTTTGGTATACTACCTTTGTACGAAAAAAATGAGAACGAGTAACTTATGAAAAGGGGCATAGGATGGATCGATTTGAATTGGTATCGGATTATAGAATGATGGGCGACCAACCGGAGGCTGTGGATAAGCTGGCAGCCGGATTATATAAAGGAAAAAAATATCAGACCCTGATGGGCGTGACTGGCTCGGGGAAGACCTTTACCATGGCCAATTTGATTGCCAAGGTCAACAGACCCACCTTGGTCATCTCCCATAACAAGACGCTGGCGGCCCAGCTTCATGGAGAGTTCAAAGAGTTTTTTCCAAACAATGCGGTGGAATACTTCGTCTCCTACTACGATTATTATCAGCCGGAAGCCTATGTAGCGTCCACCGATACCTATATTGAAAAGGATTCGGATATCAATGCAGAGATAGAGAAATTGCGCCACTCGGCAACAGCGGCTCTGGCGGAAAGAAGAGACGTGATTATCGTGGCCAGCGTATCCTGCATCTATGGTCTTGGAAGTCCGGTGGATTATGAGAATCAGGTGCTTTCCTTAAGACCGGGCATGGAGAAATCCCGCCATGACATTCTGAGAAAACTGGTGGACATTCAATATACGAGAAACGACTTGGCCTTTGATCGGGGCACCTTCCGGGTGCGGGGAGATATTATCGACATCTATCCCGCCGGCGCTGAATCTGCGGTACGGGTGGAACTGTTTGGCGATGAGGTGGAGACCATTAAGGAAATCAATCCGGTGACCGGAGAGATTTTGGGCCTCCGGAATCACATTGCAGTCTATCCGGCATCCCATTATGTGACTTCACCGGAAAAGATGGAACAGGCCATTCATACCATTGAAGAGGAACTGGAAGGCCGGCTTACCTGGTTTAAGGACAGGGGGAAGCTGTTGGAAGCCCAGCGCATCGATCAGCGTACCAGATATGATCTGGAAATGCTGCGGGAAATCGGTACCTGCAAGGGTATTGAGAACTACTCTCGCCATCTCAACGGCTTGCCGGAGGGAACCAGACCATATACTTTAATCGACTATTTTCCAGACGATTTTCTCATGATTATCGACGAATCTCATGCCATGCTGCCCCAGCTTCGGGCCATGTATGCAGGAGACCGGTCGAGAAAATCTTCTCTGGTGGAGTACGGTTTCCGTCTGCCATCAGCCTTGGATAACAGGCCTCTTAAATTCGAAGAATTCGACACAATGGTTAATCAGGTGGTCTTTGTCAGCGCAACTCCTGCCCAATACGAACGGGAGCAGGCGGGCGGTATCGATGCAGAGCAGATTATCAGACCTACAGGACTTTTGGATCCGCCGATAGAGATCCATCCATCGGAGGGTCAGATCGACCATCTCATTGGAGAGATTAAGAAGGTGACGGAAAAGGGAGAGAAGGTTTTGGTCACGACCCTGACAAAAAAAATGGCGGAAAGTTTAACTGACTATCTAAAGGGGGTAAATATTAAGGTAAGATACCTTCATTCCGATGTGGATACTCTGGAACGAATGGAGATTATTCGGGACCTGCGTCTGGGGGTATTTGATGTTTTGGTAGGTATTAACCTGCTTAGAGAGGGTCTGGACATCCCAGAGGTTTCCTTGGTGGCGATTTTAGATGCTGATAAGGAAGGATTCCTCCGAACTGAGACTTCTCTGATTCAGACCATCGGTCGCGCAGCTCGTAATGCCTCCGGCCGGGTTATCATGTATGCCGACCATATCAGCAAGGCTATGAAAGCTGCCATGGACGAGACAGATAGAAGACGGGAGATACAGAATCGGTATAATGAAGAACACGGTATCACGCCGGAGTCGGTGAAAAAGTCGGTGCGTGCTGTTATCGAGGCTACAAAGGTGGCGGAGGAAGAAGCCGACTACAAGGGCAAGAGCCCATTGGAACTGACCAAGAAGGAATTGATGGAATACGTGAAGAAGCTGGAAAAGGAAATGAAGCAGGCTGCATCAGATTTGCAGTTTGAACGGGCTGCACAGCTTAGAGACCAGATTTTTGAATATAAGGTGAGACTATAGATTTTATAAAGAAACGGAGAGCAATAGCAACATGGCAAAGGACATTGTGATAAAAGGAGCCAATGAAAATAATTTAAAGAATTTGAATGTGACCATTCCTAGGGATCAGTTTGTGGTCCTGACCGGCCTTTCCGGCTCAGGAAAATCCTCCTTGGCTTTCGATACCATTTATGCGGAAGGTCAGCGGCGATACATGGAGAGTTTATCCTCCTATGCACGACAGTTTTTGGGGCAGATGGAAAAACCGGACGTGGAGTATATTGAAGGTCTTTCTCCGGCCATTTCCATTGACCAAAAGACCACCAACAAGAACCCCCGGTCTACAGTGGGCACAGTGACAGAGATTCACGATTATTTGAGACTTCTCTATGCTCGCATCGGTAAGCCCCACTGTCCGGTCTGCGGCAAGCCGATTTCCAGCCAGTCGGTGGATCAGATGGTAGATGCTATTATGAATTTTCCGGAAGGAACCAAGATTATCATTCTGGCTCCGGTAATCAGACAGCGAAAGGGCACTCACGAAAAGATTTTGGAAAGAATCAGAAAGGAAGGTTTTACTAGAGCCAGAATTGACGGAGAGATTCGTCAGCTGGAGGAGGAAGAGATTAAACTGGAAAAAACCTTTAAACATACCATAGAAATCGTTGTGGATAGAATTGTGGTAAAGCCAGGACAGGATGGAAGAATTTCAGAAGCGGTAGAACTGGCCATGGGCGAGGGCGAAGGCCTGGTAGTGGTGACGGCTGCCCTAGAGGATGACACTTGGGAAAAGACCTTTAGCACCAAGCTGGCATGTCCAGACCATGGGGTGAGCATCGAGGAATTGGAGCCGAGAATGTTTTCCTTTAACGCGCCTTTCGGCGCCTGTCCTGCCTGTAATGGACTGGGATTTACCCAAAAGATAGACGAAAAGAAAATCATCGACTACGATAAGAGCATCATGGACGGCGCGTTGAGTAATATCTTCGCTTCCATGGAATACACCAGCTACTACCGACAGGTTTTGGAGGCTTTGGCAGACATGCATGGAGTCAGTTTGAGTACGCCTTTTAAAGAACTGCCGGCCAAGTTTGTCAAGGAATTGTTATATGGCACAGGAAGCAAACATCTGGTGTATGACTATACCAGCAAGAGTACGGGACAGACAAGTCATAGAGATCACCCATTTGAAGGGGTCATCAACAACTTGGAGCGGCGATACCGAGAAACGGCATCTGACTTTATGAAAGCCCGTCTGGAAAAATATATGATAGAAGACGTATGTCACCAGTGTCACGGAAAACGTTTAAAGCCAGAGGTTCTGGCTGTCACTGTGGGAGATAAGAATATTTCGGAATTTTCCGACATGTCGGTGCGGGACGCTCTGAAATTTGTAGAGGGGCTGAAACTTAGCGAGATGGACGAAAAGATTGCCCACCAGATTTTAAAGGAGATTAAGGCAAGGCTCAGTTTTCTCGTAGACGTGGGATTGGACTATCTCACCTTGAGCCGGTCGGCGGGAACTCTGTCTGGAGGCGAATCTCAGCGTATCAGACTGGCTACCCAGATCGGTTCCAGTCTGGTAGGGGTTCTGTATATATTGGATGAGCCGAGCATCGGTCTCCATCAAAAGGACAACGAAAAGCTGTTGGCAACCCTCCGCCATCTTACCGACATCGGCAACACTTTGGTGGTAGTGGAACATGATGAGGATACCATGTATGTGGCCGACCATATCGTGGACATTGGACCAGGAGCCGGCATCCACGGCGGCGAGTTAGTGGCCCAGGGTACAGTAGAGGATATCAAGGCATGCCCAGAGTCCCTCACCGGTCAATATTTGTCCGGCGTACGGAAGATTTATGTACCGGATCACAGGAGAGAGGGAAACGGCCATTTTATCACGGTGAAAGGGGCAAGGGAAAACAATCTGAAAAATATAGACGTAAAGTTTCCTTTGGGCAAGCTGGTCTGCGTTACCGGCGTATCTGGTTCTGGCAAGAGCAGTCTGGTCAACGAGATACTCCACAAGGGTGCAGCCAATGTGATTAACAGACTAAAGGAACCGGCAGGCGCCCACGATGAGATTTTAGGCCTGGAAAACGTGGACAAGGTGATTGCCATCGACCAGTCTCCTATCGGTAGAACGCCTCGCTCCAATCCAGCCACCTATACGGGTATGTTCACCTTCATTCGAGATTTGTTTGCCGGTTTACCAGAGGCTAAACTGAGAGGATATGAAAAGGGGCGGTTCAGCTTCAACGTGAAAGGGGGCAGGTGCGAAGCCTGCGGCGGCGACGGTATCATTAAGATAGAAATGCACTTCCTGCCAGACGTCTACGTGCCATGCGAGGTGTGCAAAGGCAAGAGATATAATAGGGAAACTTTGGAAGTAAAATATAAGGACAAGAGCATCTTTGATGTATTGGATATGAGCGTTAGCGAAGCTCTGGAGTTTTTTAAGAATATTCCCACTGTTTATCGTCATTTGGAAACATTGGAGCAGGTGGGTCTAGGCTATATCAAACTGGGACAGCCATCCACCCAGCTGTCTGGCGGCGAGGCGCAAAGAGTAAAGCTGGCCAGCGAACTTTCCAGAAGAAGTACAGGTAAGACGCTGTACATTTTAGACGAGCCCACCACAGGTCTTCATTTTGCAGATGTTGACAAATTATTATCAGTGCTTGACAAATTGGTTGATGCGGGTAATACTGTAGTTGTGATAGAACACAATTTGGATGTGATTAAGCGAGCAGACCATATTATCGATTTGGGGCCAGACGGTGGGGACCGAGGCGGCAGCCTGGTAACCTGCGGTACGCCGGAGGAAGTAGCCCGCTGTGAAGCATCCTATACAGGACAATTCCTGAAAAGACTGCTGTAATGGTGGAGGAACAGAAATGAAAAGAGATATAAACCTGACCATGCTGACAGATTTCTATGAAATCACCATGGCAAACGGGTATTTTCAGACAGGCATGTCTGAGGACATCGCCTATTTCGATATGTTTTTTCGGCGTGTGCCCGATGGCGGAGGTTATGCTATCATGGCAGGGCTGGAACAACTCATTGATTATTTAAAAAATTTGCATTTTACGGACGAAGATATTGCATATCTCCGTGAGAAAAATATGTTCTGTGAGGAGTTTTTGGACTATTTGAGAGACTTCCGTTTTTCTTGTGATGTCTGGGCGGTACCGGAAGGGACGCCGATTTTCCCTCACGAACCGATTATTACGGTAAGAGGGCCGGTAATGCAGGCTCAATTTGTGGAGACGATGATTCTGCTTACCATCAATCATCAGAGCTTAATTGCAACGAAAGCAAACCGTATCGTTCGGGCGGCTAAGGGCAGGGCGATTATGGAGTTTGGAACCAGAAGAGCCCATGGAGCGGACGCCGCTGTCTATGGAGCCAGAGCAGCGTATATTGGCGGATGTGCAGGTACGGCCTGTGCTATCGCTGACAGGGATTACGGCATTGCAGCCTTGGGAACCATGGCTCACAGTTGGGTGCAGATGTATCCTGATGAATATTCGGCCTTTAAGAAATATGCAGAAATTTATCCTGACAACTGTACGCTTCTGGTGGATACTTACAATGTATTGAAGTCCGGCGTACCGGCGGCCATTCGGGTATTTAAGGAGATGAAACCTGCCAAAATGGGAATCCGTATTGATTCTGGCGACGTGGCCTATCTGACGAAAAAGGCTAGGAAGATGCTGGATGAAGCGGGACTTAGGGAATGTAAAATCGTGGTGTCCAATTCTTTAGATGAGTACATTATTCGTGACGTCATTCTGGAAGGAGCCTGTATCGACTCCTTTGGCGTGGGCGAACGACTCATTACGGCAAAATCGGAGCCGGTATTCGGCGGCGTCTATAAGTTGGCGGCCCTGGAAACCGATGGGGAGATGATTCCGAAGATTAAGATTTCAGAGAATGTGGAGAAGATTACCAACCCAGGATTTAAGATGGTTTACCGCCTCTATGACAAGGATACTGATAAAGCGCTGGCCGATGTGATTACTCTGGCTGACGAAACCATTTCGGAAGTCGACGGTTATGAAATTTTTGATCCTAATGCTATCTGGAAACGAAAAAAGCTGAAGAATTATTATGTGAAGGACTTAAGGGTACAGATATTTGAGAAGGGTGTCTGCAAGTACGAGAGTCCGTCAGTGGATGTAATCCGAGATTATACGGCAGCTCAGATTGAAACTCTGTGGGATGAAACCCTTCGTTTTGAAAATCCACAGACCTATTATGTGGATTTGTCACAGAAGCTCTGGGATATGAAAAATGCTTTGCTTTCTGAACATAACGGTGAGAAATAGGAAAGGGTCCAGTCTATCTATTTTTTTAGAATCACATAATAAACACAAAATGTTAAGGAAACGTTAAGACTTTTTGCGTAAAGTGTGATACAATAAATTGCAGGAGGATTCAGAGCAGATTCCAGAGACCTGCAATTTTGTTTTACATACATAGACAAGTATGTAAAAATATAATACTTTTAGGAGATGGAATCGATGAAAACGATTTATCTTTTGTTGACTAGAACCAATACTGTGTTATCGAAATGTATCCATGCAGCTACACGCAATGATTTTACCCATGTGGCCCTCTCTTTGGATGACTCTTTTGAATATATGTATAGTTTTGGGAGGAAATATAAATGGAGTTACCTTCCGGCAGGTTTTGTGAGGGAAAGCGTTCGCCACGGACTGATGGGAGGTTCCAACGACATCGCCTGTGCTGTTTATGAGTTGAAAATTAGCAATCGCAGTTACAAGAAATTGGTTCGTATTTTAAGTGAGATGGAGGAAAACCGAGAGGACTACAGGTATAACATCGTTGGTCTGCCTATGTGTTTCCTGCATATTGCAAATCAGCGGCGTCACCATTTTTTCTGTTCTCAGTTCGTTTCTTATGTGCTGATAGAATGTGGGGCTATGGCCAAGAAGAAGGAACCATCATTGATGCGGCCAATGGACTTTCCGGCGCTGACTGGTGCGCGGAGAATTTTTCATGGGAACATTGCCCAGCTAAGAGGGAGCATTTAATGGTGTCTTTGTTAAACGAGGGTATCATAAAAGGAGTTATCACAAAGTTTGATATGCTCCTTTTTTGTTTCTTCAGCCGCCAAAGATGGCTGATTAGCGTATGGATGCGAATCATATCTTCATTGGAACCGGAGAACAGAAGATTGGCAGAAGAGGAGGATGGCATACTGATGAGAAATCACCAGGTTTTTTAACTTATTATAAAAGTTTTGATTTTTTTGAGTATAACGAAATTAAGAAATCTTAACCGAGAATCGTCTTTTAAAGAAAATGAGTATAATTTGTTGAAGAGGATTTGAGGGGTAAGGCTGAAATTAGCCGATTTAAAGTGAATGTTAGCCATATAAAGAGCATGAATCCACGATTGAGTTGAAATTTTTATACTTATTTTTACCGTTAAGAACGATTTAAGTTAAAAATAGGCTGTCGCTCCGGTCAACTTTTAGCCGGTATGTGCGACAGCCTATTTTTTATTCCTACCTATTTCTACAGAGAGCCAGAAGCGCCCAGTACATTTTTAATCTTGTGCTGTACCATTCGTTTGATGGCGTCTCTACCAGGCCCCAAGTATTTGCGAGGGTCAAAGTCTCCTGGATTTTCCATCAAATATTTTCTCACTTCAGCGGTCATTGCCAGTCTTAAATCGGTGTCGATGTTGACCTTGCAGATGCCGTATTTGGCTGCTTCTCGAATCATCTCTTCTGGCACGCCTTGGGCGCCTGCCACTTGTCCGCCGAACTCGTTGCATTTATCTACAAATTCCTTTAGAACGGTGGATGCGCCATGGAGTACCAGCGGCGTATCAGGAAGCATCCTGTGGATAGTCTTTAACCGCTCAAAATCCAGATATGGCTCACCCTTGAACTTGTATGCGCCATGGCTGGTGCCAATAGCAATAGCTAGGGAGTCCACGCCAGTTCTCTCCACAAATTCTACAGCCTCATCAGGGGCGGTAAAGGTAGCGGAGCGAGCGTCTACCTTAATGTTGTCTTCCACACCGGCCAGCTTGCCCAGTTCAGCTTCTACCACAACGCCATGGGCGTGGGCATATTCTACCACCTCTTTGGTAATGCGGATATTTTCCTCAAACGGATGCTTGGAACCATCGATCATCACTGAAGTGAAACCGTCGTCCACACACTTTTTACAGATATCAAAATCTTCGCCGTGATCTAGATGAAGCGCGATGTCCAGATCCGTGTCTAAAATGGCAGCCTCCACCAGCTTCATCAGGTAAGCCGGCTTAGCGTATTTTCTTGCGCCTGCGGAAACCTGGAGGATCAGGGCGGACTTCTCCTCACAGGCAGCGTCTACGATGCCCTGAATGATTTCCATATTATTTACATTAAATGCGCCGATGGCGTAATCGGCCTTTAGCGCCTTGTCAAACATTGCTTTCGTTGTAACGAATCCCATACTATGTTACCTCCCTGTAGTCATCTATAGGTTCATTCTACCACAAGGCAAAAAAGAAGGAAACTCTTTTTTCGAGAAAATCCCGGAGTATAGTTGGGGAAAACTAGCGGTTGTTATTCCCGAACATGGAAAGCAGCGGTCCAGCCATGTCCATGAGTTGACTCATATCGGGAAGATTAAAGTTTGAAGCGGAATCAGGTGCAGAGGCAGCAGAACCGAATGTAGAAGGCAGGGAGGATTTTGAGGATGTAAGCTGACCCAGACCATCAATGCGGTCAATCATATCGACCATGCGATGAAGGTCGCGGGTAAATAGATTAAAGTCAATGGCATGGCCCAGGGCAGGCAGTTTACCGCTGCGGCTGCTTGCCAGTAAAAAGACTAGCATGACGCCAATCTTATCAAAATTTTTCGGTATACCAGACATAGATGTACCATCCTTTCCAATGGTGTCAGAATATAATATGAAATTTCAGAGCATAAGGTGCATAGATTAAACAAAGCCCTGTTTCGGAAAGGGGGCGCTATGGAGGTAAAATATGAATGTAAATGATAAGTTGATTCGGGATATTGCAGGACAGCTGGGTCTTGGCGGCAGCCCTGCCATATCCCCGAAGGAAATTCAAAGGTTGGAAGGAAAAAGCGATGCAGAACTGGAAAGAGAGATTATCAACTTAAGAGAGCAGTTAAAGGCCAAAGGCATACCGCCGCAGAAACAGGTTGCCATGTTGCGCAGCATTATGCCTATGATGGATGCCAAGCAAAAAGCCCGGCTCAATAAGATCATTGGGCTAATTGAACGGTAAAGCTATCCGAAAATAGAAAAATTGCTCAAAAATGTAGAATATTTTTCTGTATGTAGATAAAAAACACCGAAAATCAGGATGATTTTCGGTGTTTTTTGGTCATTTTGCCATTTAAACCGCTAAGATAGGGCTGCACGGTATATATTTTAGGAAGAAAATCAATTTTTCGGATGAATACTGATTCTAACTCCAGTTAATCTTGCGGGCCACATCGGCCTTGGTGGAACCTTTTTCAAATGTGATGGCGCCGGCGCTGACCTTTTCATGGTGTAGACCAGTATCTTCACATATCTGCTGATATTCTTCATAGTCGCCAAAGAGACCGGCATCCACCAGGCAGCTAATGGCTGCTGATGCAGTGTTTCCCGTCACCACAACTTCAACATCCTTTGTCAAAGCGCCGCCAACCCAAAGAGCGTCGGATGAGCCGTCTCCTTGGGGCTCGTCGCCTTCAGGAGAAGAGGTGGAAGGGTCCTTCTGGTCGCCGTCTTGGCTAGTATCCCCTTTTGGTGTCGTTACATTAGAATTGGAAGAATCCCCAAATACTTGAGCTGGATAGGCCATGATTACGTCCATCCGCCATAGAATCAGAAATGCAGCGATAGTTAAAACTAGCAGCGCAATCAATAAATCATTTTTATCATAAACAAAGTCTTTTATTTTTTTCATCATCTCTTCTCCCATAATTTTGAGATTTTCCAGTGTTTTCCTGTATATTCGACAAGAGCCACATCGTTTCGACATATATATTTTAGCAGATTACCGCTTTTTTCTCAAGGCGTTTTATAGTATAATAAGTTGGAAAGTTTATGTGCATCTCTTGTCCTCGGCGTTCACAAAGGGACTGGAGGGCGCCTGCGGAATCGCTCTGCGGGCCATGCACACAGGTAAGGATACCAATAAGAATGATAAATATAACCATTACAGAAAATCAGGGCGATCAGAGACTGGATCGATTTTTAAAAAAATATTTTGACCAGGCATCCCTAAGCCATATCTATAAAATGATCCGGAAAGATGTGAAGGTCAATGGCAAAAGGCGCCGTGAGGAAACTATCCTGGAGGTAGGCGATGTGGTGACCGTCTATATGAGCCAGGAAGAGGCGGCGGCCTTGATGAAACCAAAAAAGAGAGTTCGGGCCAAAAGACAGTTTTCCATTGCCTATGAAGATGAAAATTTGCTAATTGCGGAGAAACCCTTTGGCCTTCTTACCCATGGGGATAAGACAGAAAAAAAGAATCATCTAGCCAATCAGGTGGTGGATTATCTCATTGAGACCGGCGCATATGAGCCCAGAGGAGAGCGAACCTTTACCCCTGCGCCGGCTGGCCGTCTTGACCGGAATACCACTGGATTGGTCATGTTTGGAAAAAACAATGCAGCATTACAGGATTTGAACCGCAGGATTCGGCAAAAAGATGGAATCGGGAAATTTTATTTGACCATTGTGGCGGGAAGGTTGAAGGAGCCCATACTGCTAAAAGATAAGATGGTGAAAGACCAGAGAAAGAATCTGGTTTCGGTGGTGCCTCTATCAGAGGAGGGCAAAGTCATGGAAACCAGAGTGGAGCCCATACACACAGCGAAATACAAGGACCGGTGGTTTACTCTGGTGCAGGTTGAAATCATCACTGGCAGAACCCATCAGATTCGCGCCCATCTGGGCCAGGCAGGCTATCCGGTGATAGGCGATACCAAGTATGGGAAACCGGAAATTAACCGGATAATGCGCCAGGATTTTGATTTAAACACTCACCTGCTTCATGGGTGGCGATTGCAGTTCCGGCCAGAAACCTATGGTCAGGAGGAGGCGCAGCCATATATTCTCGACTATATGGCGGGAAAGACCATTGAAGCAGCCTTGCCGGCGGATTTTGCTAAGATAAAGGCGGCTCTGTTTCATGATGCAGGGGAGAAATCCCTTGTAAAATAGAAGAGATGAATAGACGACATAGAATTGGAGATAAAGAATATGAAAACATTTTTTGAATGGATAAAAGCAATTCTGATTGCAGTGGTCATTGGGATTTTGATTCTGACCTTTATCAAGCCCATTGTAGTGCAGCAAAGTTCCATGGAACCCACCTTCTATGAAGGAGATTACATTTTTTTGAGTAGGCAGGCATATACTTTGTTCGGCCATGTGGAGCGGGGCGACGTGGTGGTTTTTCATACGGAGCTGAAGGATGATGAGGCCCATGACAAAAATTTGATTAAGCGAGTCATCGGTCTGCCGGGGGACGAGGTGGAAATCAAGGAAGGCTATGTATATCTCAATGGGGAGAAACAGGAAGAGACTTATGTGGCAGAGGCTGGCATGTCGGGTGAGATGGAAAAGATTGTGGTGCCGGAAGGCTATCTGTTCGCCATGGGAGACAATCGGATTGCAAGTCTGGATAGCCGAGACGTGCGGATAGGCTGCGTCAGTCAGGAGGAGATTTTAGGGAAGGTTATCATCAGAATTTTCCCATTTGATAGGTTCAAGACCTTCTAAAAAAGGCCGACATAAACCGACATAAAATCTAAGAAAAAAGCCAAGCCCAGAGCAGAGAATAAAAGGGGAATGGTTTGGCAAAAATGAAAGAGACAGTGGGGAGTTATTGATGAAAACGATGTTAGGATGGATAAAAGAGATTTTAGTTGCTGTCATCATTGCGACACTGATTTTGACCTTTATTAAACCCATTGCATTGAAACAGAGTTCCATGGTGCCGACTTTTTATGAAGGAGATTACGTTTTTGTCAGTAAGCAGGCATATACTCTGTTCGGCGATATAGAGCGGGGCGATGTTGTGGTGTTCCATACGTCTCTAAAGGACGATGAAAATAACGACAAGAATCTGATTAAGCGGATTATTGGCTTACCGGGTGATACCATAGAAGTAAAAGACGGTTATGTTTATCTCAACGGCGAACTGTTTGAAGAGACGTATGTCAATGAAGAGGGGCTTTCCGGCGACATGGAAGCAGTGACTGTACCCAAGGGAACCGTCTTTGCCATGGGAGATAATCGGCGAGTCAGCCAGGATAGCAGAGATCCAATGATTGGATGTGTGAAGCAGGAGGAGATATTGGGCAAAGTGGTTCTTCGTCTCTATCCTTTTGATAGAATCCGTACCTTTTAGGAAAGGTCAAGTTTCCCTTGGCTGCCTTACATAATTGTTTTGCTGTGACTTGCGGAGCATAAGTCATGGATGAATATGGGAGGCATTGATATGGGAAAATTTTTTCGCCGAGGACTTTCGGCTACAGTGGGAATTTGCCTGGGGCTTTTGCTCTATTCGGCTGTGATGGTAGTGGAAGTGAAGGGAAGTACCATGCTGCCGGAGATGGAGCCAGGAGACCGGCTGCTGGTATCCAGGCTTACGGATGGAGAACATGCCCAGGTGGGGGATGTGATCGTTTATGAGGCGCCTTACTATACCATTGATGGAGAGGGAAGAACCTTGATACGCAGAGTAATAGGAAGCCGTGGTGGTTGGCTCAAGGTAGATTGCGATACACAGACTACCAAAAATCAGGAGACGTTGGTAGCAAAGGAACAGGTCCAGGGCAAGGTGATTCTAAATTTTTCCAGAATCAATGTAACCTTTTGACCTGGAAAATCGAGTTATTGATAGAGAGTGAGAAAACATGGTAAAACGACAAAGAAAACTGGTGGCCAATAACAAGAAAGCGCGCCATGATTATTTCATAGAAGAGGTTTATGAGGCGGGTGTCGTACTCACCGGTACGGAAATCAAGTCGGTTCGTCAGGGCAAGGTCAGCATTAAGGAAAGCTATGCCAAGATTGAAAATGCAGAGTTAATCCTGTACGGTATGAACATCAGCCCTTATGAGCAGGGAAATCGATACAATGTGGAGCCCCTTCGGCCCAGAAAGTTGTTGCTTCACAAGCAGGAAATCCGTAAGCTGATTGGCTATACCACCATGAAGGGACTGACCTTGGTGCCGCTGACCATGTACATAAACGAGGACGGCCGCGCTAAGGTGGAAATCGCCGTTGCCAGAGGTAAAAAGAATTACGATAAGCGTGAGGATATTGCAAAGCGAGATGCCCAGCGGGAAATGGACCGTCGCATGAAAGACAGATTTTAAAGGATTTTAACCGTTGGAAGCCACAGAATCTGCTGGCAATGGCCGCAAAAACCCTATGCACACCGTATTCATGGGCTTTCATGGCGTTATGTGAAGAATTGGTGAGGAAATTCGATATTTTTTAATATATAAGGTTTTTATCGAAGATTTGGGGAACGACGAGGATGATTCTCCTTCCAAAAGGGCTCTTTGCACCGGAAATCAGGCCGGAGAGCAGGTGGAGAAGGGTAGATTTTGTTTGACGGACAAAGCAAAGCCAATATGCCGCTGAAAAGGCAGGATAAAAGCGGCATGAAAATTTATTTTCTGACATAAATATACAATACACGAAATTGACTTCGATGTTTTTGTGAATAATTGCAAAAATATCGAAGTCCAGTGAGCCACAATCAATTTCGGAGTGAAATGATTACAGATTTTAGTCATTGCTCTAAAGGAGCAAATGGTGTAAAATAATAGATACTGTTACTATATCTGAATGGAAACAGATATACCATGGGGGTGTAAAGGTTTCGACTGGGGTGTAGAAGCAGGATAAGCGAGCGGTAGTTTGTCCGGTCTACCTAAAAAAGGACACGTTAAATATAAACGCTAAAAATAACAACAATTTCGCATTAGCAGCTTAGTTCTGCACCGCGCGTCAGCCCGGGTTTACCTGTAGGCCCGGAATCTGGCGTCGATTATACAGGAAAACTCTGTGAGAGCGTCCGGTATCACAGGGGAGTTACGGACTAGCCGACTTTAGAGCCTGTCAGTGGGCGCTAAAGAAAGCGAAACTTTAAAACATTGACTGCGCTCGGAGAAATTCCTGTGGAAATGCTTTAGGACGTGGGTTCGATTCCCACCATCTCCACCATCTAGGGACGATGATTTTGATACAAAGGTATGAAATGATTGTCCCTACTTTTTTGCTTTTTGAGGCCTTTGAATGGCTCAGATAATCATTATTTTATGATGAAGATGCAAGGGCGAAGAATAAAACAGGGTTCTGTGTAAAGGTAAGATAGAGATAATATCATAAAAACACTCCACTTTACCACCAGAGTTTGGAAGAAGGGTAGAATAGTATCATAAGGAGGGAGGATTTTGACCACATACAAAACGGCTGAGATTGCGGCTGCTATTGGAGTACATCCAAACACAGTCCGCTTATATGAAAAATGGGGACTAATCCCAGCAGCAAAACGTCAGGAAAACGGATATCGTGTTTTTACCTCATTTCACCTTCAACAATTCCAGCTTGCCCGAATTGCATTCCAGATTGAAGTGCTACAGGGTGGTCTGCGGAAAAAGATTGTAGAGGTTGTGAGATCATCTGCGCAAAGAGATTTTGATGAAGCTATCCTGCTCACAAAAGAATATCTGGCTGATTTGGAAACAGAACGCAGCCATGCAGAGGAAGCTATCTGTATCGTTCAGCATATCTTGTCTGGGGAAAGCCTGGCCACTCCTGATTGTTTGAAACGAAAAGAAGCGTCCGCTTATTTGGGCATCTCAATGGATACATTGAGAAATTGGGAAATGAACGGACTTCTCACTGTTAAGCGGAAAAAGAATGGGTATCGTGTTTATTCGGAGAGCGATATGAAACGTTTAAAAATTATTCGTTCCCTGCGGTGTGCAAATTACTCCTTGGAGGCAATTTTGCGGATGCTTCAGCAACTCTCCCAAAATCCCAACGTCGATATTAAGCTGGCGCTCAATACGCCACGGCAGGACGAGGATATTATTTCTGTTTGCGATAAACTGATTAGTTCTCTTTCCGCGGCGGAGAAAAACGCATTAAAAATACTGGATATGTTATTTGAAATGAAAGCAACCTTTTGAACCCTCCATTTTACCACCAGAGTTTTCTCTGGTGGTATTTTTGTATTATGAAAAAAAGGAGGAATCAATATGGAAAAAGTTGTACAAGTCGAAAGCATGACCAAGGCTTATGGGACGCTTCTTGCGGTAGACCATGTGAGTCTGTCGGTCAAACGCGGTATGGTCTTTGGCCTGCTGGGGGCCAATGGAGCAGGGAAAAGCACGACCATTGAGTGCATCCTAGGGACGAAACGAGTAGATAGCGGGAATGTATCTGTCCTCGCCCTTGATCCCTGGAAAGACCGTCGCCGCCTGTTCCAGCAAGTGGGCGTTCAATTCCAGGAGTGCGACTATCAGCCGGAAATCAAGGTTTCGGAATTGTGTGAGGAAACAGCCTGTCTTTACAAGGCTCCCGCCGACTGGAAAGGACTGTGCGAGCAATTTGGGATCGGGGACAAAACGGGAGCGCCCGTCAAAAGTTTGTCTGGAGGAGAGCGCCAGCGACTTTTTATTGTGCTGGCTCTTATTCCAAAACCACAGGTCGTTTTTCTGGACGAACTGACAACTGGTCTTGACCCAAGGGCGCGGCGGGGTGTTTGGAAAATTTTAAAGGAGCTGAAAGACAGCGGATTGACAATTTTCTTGACTTCCCACTTCATGGACGAGGCGGAGGCCCTTTGTGACGAGATTTATATTCTTCAAAAGGGCCAGATCGTTTTTTATGGAACGGTGGCACAGGCCAAAGAGAAAAGTGGCTGCGAAAATTTTGAGGATGCCTATCTGAAACTTTCTGGGGAGGGGATTGAATGAAAGCCTTTTATACTCTGTTAAAAAACGAATTGAAGTTGAATATACGCAATATGAACATGGTGATTTTCGCCATTATCCTGCCTCTGGTGGCACTGGTGATCCTTGGTTTTCTGTATGGGAC
The DNA here is from genome assembly GCA_022793795.1 of Bacillota bacterium. Taxonomy (GTDB): domain Bacteria; phylum Bacillota; class Clostridia; order Peptostreptococcales; family Anaerovoracaceae; genus RGIG7179. The sequence goes on along the minus strand of JAAWDM010000038.1, from coordinate 1,541 downwards.
GAACCCGGCGGCGGATGAGACGGACTACACATTTTTGGAACAGTCCTTTGGTGCGCTATGCGCCATCTCGGTCTGCGCTGGTGGATTGATGGGCTTGCCGTTGGTGGTGGCGGAATACCGGGAACGAAAAATCCTAAAACGCTTTCAGGTCACACCCATCAGCCCTGGTATGCTGCTTGCTGTGGAATTTCTGATTTATGTGCTTTATGCGCTGGTGTCCCTGATTACCTTACTCCTGATTTCTGGATTGGCCTGGGGCGTTCACCTGCGCGGCTCCTGGGTCGGATTTGCTGGCAGTTGGCTTCTGACTGTACTTTCTACTTTGAGCATTGGCATGATGGTGGGTGGTATCGCAAAGAACGCCAAGAGCGCAAGCGTGATCGCCTGTGTGTTGTATTTCCCCATGTTAATTTTCTCCGGGGCTACCCTGCCTTTTGAAGTAATGCCGGAGATGATGCAAAAAGTTATTAGTATGCTCCCCATGACCCAAGGCATCCAACTTATGAAATCGGCGTTTCTAGGCCTGGCGGCCGAACCTTTGGGCCTGCCAATCATCGTAATGCTGTGCCTTACTTTGGTCTGTTCAGGAATCGCAATAAAATGCTTTAAGTGGGAGTGATGCGACTGCTCATTTTACCGTTTATAACATAGCCTTGATAGTATTCCAAGCCTATGATATGATCAGTAACGGGAAAGCTAATAACCGTCCTTGATTGCTTCTGGTCAGCGTGGCTAGAAGCAATCGGGGACACGGGTACGGTAAAATCTATAAACAACGGAGGTTGAATATGAAAAAATGGCTCGATGAGGAATATGAATTTGAAGTTGAAGTGATTGATTTTTTGCGTGGCGATCATACGGAGCATTACTGTCGGAATGGTGAAGAAATCGGAGATAAATATACCTGCACCTATGGATGTCCTGTCAATGGGGAGGGATATGGTATCTGTTCCAAAGTGATGATGGTACTTTATCCGATCATGGAGGCCATCAGGAGCGGCGGAGATTTAGAGAACATCGGCGGAGACGGAAAATACAGCAAGGTAGTTGTCTGCCCTGATGGATGCGTTATGTTTCGGATTACAGCGAAACCTTTAGGTAATCCAAATCCCTTTAGGGGAAACTGTTTCGGCTGAACGCTAGTTTACCAGCAAAGCTGACAAGGAACAGATAGGCGAAATTGATATGAGAAATATCATCCGCCCAACGGGGTAAAAAACCGTTGTTTTGGCGGCTGGTATCTGCGCGCCCAAACAAAATACAAGTAGCCTTGCGGCGGTTTTAAAATTTGAACCGCAGGGAAGAAATTGACGTTGATGACAGGCGCCAGGTGATTGACGGCCTGCTCTCTCAAATCCCCGCTGCGGGTGAATGTCGATATTGAGTGGAAAATCTGATATTCAACTATCCGTCGCACTTGACTATGGGCTGTATGCCTTTGTCAAGTGATGCAAGAATCAGTTCAACACAGCGGTCGATCCCCAGCTTACTGCTGTTCAGGCAGAGGTCATAATTTTCCGCCATTCCCCACAGCTGATCGG